>CP091280.1:0-656646 GCA_029203615.1 Mycoplasma sp.
ATATGCTTGTCCTAGTTGTTTAGCAATTGGAACAATTGATTTAACTGGAGCAACTGTAATTAATAGAGAAGCATTTGATCATTGTACGGGTGTTACAAAAATAAATATTCCTAATACAGTAACTAGTATTGGTGAAGGCGCGTTTTATCAATGTACTCCATTGACTTCAATTTTTATTCCTCATAGTGTAACTTCTCTTGGAATTCGTTGTTTTGCTCATAATGATAATTTAACTGATTTTATAACTGAATGAACAAAAGAAGAAGTAGATAAACTAGATATTAAAACTACTATTTTTCAAGGTTGTAACTCAATTAATATTCACTATACTGTTCATGAAGGCGAAAATGAAGCAGAATTAAAAACAGCCTATGAAACCAAATTTACCCAAACAGGAGCACAAGAACTTAACTTTATTAATGATGAAGAAAAAGCATCATTGTTAGGTTTAATTATCGGTTCGATCTTTGGCTCAATCGCAGTTATTGGTTTATTAACTGCTTTAATATTTGTTTTAAAAAGAAAAAGAGATAACAAAAGAACAAGACAAAAATATTAATAATATTTTAAGTTTGCTATAAACATAAAAAAACAAAGAAAAAAAGAGGACAACACCTCTCTTTTTTTCATTATTAATTATTTGCTTCAATCTGGATCTAATAAGAAGTCAACAAGGCTAATGCAAAAAATTCCTCGATTACTTACTCCGTTAGCTAAAAGACCTTGTTTATAAATTAGAACTTTTTCATGATGATCTTTTAGATGTTCAAATGATCTTAGTTCACGATCTAGAGTTTTATCATTACTAACATCTAGAGATGATTGAAAATAAAATGTTTTTTTACTCTTGCTAGTAGCAACAAAATCTACTTCTAAATGTTTTTCTTTGCTTTTACCTAATCTATTTATTTCCCTAATATCAATTTTAACAACATTAATATCTTCAAAACCACGATATCTTAATTCGTTATAGACTAGGTTTTCCATTTTAGCACCAGATAAAATAGATAAATGATTTAGATCTTTAAAAAAACCAATATCTTCTAAATAAACCTTGTAAGGAGAACTTAAAATTATTTCTTTACCAGCTTTTTGACGATAAATACGACTAATTAAAAACGAATCTTCAAAATAACTTAGATAACGATCAACAGTTTCTGGTTTAATCTTTTTACCTTTTTGATTACTTATGTATTGTGATAAACCATAAGGACTAACTAGTGTTCCGGGATTATAACGCAGGTATTCAAAAAGATTTTTAAGTTCTTGAAAGTGTTTAACTCGATGTCTTTTTTCAATATCTTTTAAATAAATTTCATTAAGAATATTTTTAATTTCACTTTCTTTATTTTCAGCATTTGTTTTTAAAACAACACTAGGTAAACCACCAGAGATTACATAATCATCTAATAATTTATCTTTGGTTTTATCTGAACTTTTAAAGGCTTCATAGTATTCACTAAAAGATAAAGGATACAATCTAATTTCTTTACCTCGACCAGCAAATTCGGTAAGTATATCTCTAGATAAGAATTTAGAGTTACTACCCGTAACATAAACATCTAGATTTCTATTCTTTAATAATCCATTTAGTAGTAAATAAAAGTTTTTTAAAATTTGAATTTCATCTAATAAGATGTAATACTTTTTATCGTCTTTTATTTTTCCTTCAATAAATTTTCCTAATGAAACTACATTTAGTTTTTTTCCTAATTTATCATAATTTTGGTAATTATCAAGATCAAACTTAATAATGTGATCTTCGGCTACACCTTTAGAAATTAAATAGCTATAGAATATTTCATTTAATAGGAACGACTTACCACATCTTCTAACACCAGTAATTACCTTAATATATGGTTCGTGCATTCATGAAATTAGTTCTTTTAAATATTTATCACGTTTGATTAACATAGTAGTTTTAATGGAAATTTTATGTATTTTTACATGTTATTTCCCATAAAACACACATTTTTATTAGTTTAACGGGAAATTTTATGTAATTATACAAATTATTTCCTATAAAAAACATATTTTTATTAGTTTAACGGGAAAATTTATGTAAATTTACATATTATTTCCCATAAAATGGCTGTTTTTATTAATTAGAGTGGAAATTTTATGTAATTTTACAGATTATTTCCCATAAAAGCCACACCTATTACTTCTTACTCATTACTTTTAAAACCTTATTAATATCTTTTTGTTTAGAGATACTAATTTGGTTTTCAGGAGTAGAATAAGTATTAAAAGGAACCTTAGTACTAACTTTTTTATTATTTAAATAACTAGTTTTAGCACTAAAGTGATATTCTTTACATTTAGTAAATTTAATTAATTCCTTAATATTGTCTTTATTAATACCACTTCCTGGCA
The DNA here is from genome assembly GCA_029203615.1 of Mycoplasma sp. Taxonomy (GTDB): domain Bacteria; phylum Bacillota_I; class Bacilli_A; order Mycoplasmatales; family Mycoplasmoidaceae; genus Malacoplasma_A. Next base: position 2,377 of record CP091280.1, read on the forward strand.
TAATGGTAATTTGCTTACCATATTTATTATTTAAATCTCTTAATAGTTGTTTACCATTAATAGCTTTACCATTTTGTCCAGAAGTAAGAATCCGAATAAAACCTAATTTAATTAATTCTTCTGTACTTTTAAATGGGTCTTTAACTTGATCAAAAGCACGGTGAAAGACTAAAGGCAATTTACCAACAACTTTTTTAATTTCCTTCATAAAAGGTAAATCAATTTCAAAATTTTGGGTTAATGCTCCAACAACAAAGCCATCTACTTTAGCAGTTTTTAGTGTTTTAATTTCACTTAAAATTGTTTCTTTTTCTGCCTTGTTATAAACAAAATTACCAGTTCTTGGTCTAATTAACGGAAAAATAACTAAATTAGTATGCTTTTTAATTAGATTAACTAAACCAACACTAGGAGTTAATCCACCAACTTCTAGTGCACTACATAATTCAATTCTTTTTGCTTTAGTTTTTTTAACTTCTAGTGCTGATTCAAATGAATCAATACAAACTTCAGGGACTATTTTCATATTTTGCAAATATTATAAAGATTATTACTAAATAATATTAAACTATAGGTAAGTGAGAAGTTCACATTTATTTAAGATCTAATATGAAAAACTGAATGAAAAATATGACAAGAAATAAATGAGCAATTTGTATTGCTTGAGCAATCTTCTCAGTTTTATTACTTGTCACTGTTGTTTTAGCTTCAGTTACTTCTTTCTCTGACTTTTTACAAAGCGGTAACGGAAAACTAATGATTTCAATTATTGGTTTTCTATTTTTTATCTCACTAGTAACTGCGGTAATGACCACAGTCATTGTTGGTTATTTAGAAAAGAAAAAACGTGGTAGTTCTACTAGTAGTAAAGGAGAATTAAAGTAATGCGTTTACAAACAACTAAATCTCGGAGCTGAAGTGATTTCTTTAGCCGTGCGATGAGCCGATTGGGCAAAATTGGGAAAGTATTAATGTTTCCAATTGCGGTATTACCAATTGCGGCTATCTTATTAAGAATTGGTGCACAAATGCCAGTTATATCAGGAGTTGATGAAATTAAAAATTCTGGATTAAGTGATGCATCAATTCAATTCATGAATTTTGTTAGCATCATCATGTCTAAGAGTGGGGGAATAGTTTTTGACTATTTACCTTTACTATTTGCCATTGCGATTGGTTTCGGATTTGCTAAAGATAATCGTGGTGAAGCAGCTTTTAGTGCTGGGATTAGTATGTTATTGCTAATGGCTTTAATGGCTAAAGGTAGCTTTGTTGATATTATCTATGGTAATTTCTATATAGCTGGAGCACAATTTGATATTAATGGTGCAGCTACAAGCGACCCATTAGCAATTGCTAAAGGTTTTGCTGGTATTTTTGGAAACAAATATAATGCTGCTTTAAGTTCAAACGTTCTTAACGGTATTATTGTGGGATCAATTTCAGCATATATCTATAACAAGTTTACTGATGTTGAAATTCCGAAAATTTTAGGATTCTTCTCAGGAAGACGTCTAATCCCTTCAATTGTAATTCTAACAACTGGAGTTTGAGCTGTTATTTATGCAGTTGTTTTCCCTTGAGTTGGATACCTATTCTATTTATTCTCTGATTGACTATACAGCTCTGCGGGAACTAACCGTTGAGGAAGAAGTGCAATTATGGGTATTTATGGTTTTATTAATCGTTTATTATTACCATTTGGTTTGCACCATATTCCTAACAACTTATTCTGATTTCAATTAGGAGAATGACATGATGCAGCTGGTAAAGCTATTTATGGAGATATTTCCATCTTCTTAAATGGGGATGCAGCTAATAACCCTGGAGGAATCTTCCAATCTGGATTCTTCCCAGTAATGATGTTTGGTTTACCTACTTTAGCAGCATTATTCTACTTTACAGCTGAAGGGCAAGAACAAAAAAGAAGAGTATTTGCTATCTTTGGTTCAGCAGCAATTGTTTCATTCTTAACTGGAATTACTGAACCAATTGAATTTGCTTTTATGTTTGTTAGTCCATTACTATACTTCATCCATGCGGTATTAACTGGAATCTTTGGCTTTATTACTGGTGCATTTGGTATTCAATTAGGATTTGGATTCTCAGCTGGATTTATGGACTATTTACTTTCAATTCCTAAATCATTAGAAATTATTGCTAAATCTCCAGACCGATTTACTAATGGATTTGAAAAAGTATTAGCTAATCCAGGATGAATTATTCCAATTGGTTTAGTTTGTTCAGCAACATATTTCTCAGTTGGCTACTTATTAATTAAGAAATTTAACTTAGAAACTCCGGGACGTGGTAAAAACTTATTAGTAGCTCAAGATGAAAATGAATCTAGTGATAATACTAACTCTGCTAGTGGTTTAAGTCCAAAAGCAATTAAGGTAATTAAAGCACTTGGGGGATATGAAAATATTACTTTATTCAATAACTGTGCAACAAGACTTCGTTATTCAGTTAAAGATATGAAGAAAGTAAATGAAGCCGATCTTAAAAAAGCTGGAGCCATGGGAGTAATTAAAATTTCTCAACATGATATCCAAATTATCATTGGAACACAAGCGGAAAGCTTAAATTACGAAATTGAAACCCATAAAGGAACTAAGCTTTAATTAAATTAATTTAGTTTAAATAAGAATCTACCATCTTAGTTTGGTAGGTTTTTATTTTTTGTTCATTTAAAACTTAAATAAAATATAGAATTACACTATATTTTGAAGTTAAATTAATATGTTATTTTTCAAGAAAAAAGATAAAAACAGCAAAACAGTTTTAGTTGCTCCATGTGATGGAAAAACAGTTGCTTTAGATAAATTAAGCGACGTGGCTTTTAGTTATCTAGGAGTTGGATGTGCTGTTAATGTAGATAGTTTAAAAGGAAAAGTAGATATTGTTGCACCAGTTAGTGGTAAATTAGTAGCTGCTTATCCAACTAAACATGCTTATGGAATCCAAACAAGTAATGGAATTGAAGTTTTAGTTCACATTGGTATTAATACCGTTAATTTAAATGGTGAAGGATTTGATTCATCTTTAAAACAAGGTGATAAAGTTAATCAAGGTGAAGTATTAGCAACTATTGATTTAGATAAGATTCGTAAACACAAAGTTGCTACTGATGTAATTATTGTCATTACTGATAATGAACACCGAGAAGGTGCAATTAACTTACTAGCTAAAGCAGCAGTTAAAGTTAATCAACCATTATTTGAAATTTAATTACTTGAATTTATTGAACTTAAACAGGAGAAAATAACTCCTGTTTAAGTTTTTATAGTATCCACCAAAAATGTCCTACTTTAATTTATCAGAAAAAGTACGCTTTTTTTTTTTTTTTTTGCGCAGTATATAATCGAAGCTTAAAATTATGAAAAAGTTTATGAAATTATTCTCAGCTCCAGTAGCATTAGCTGGAGCAGCAGCTGGTGTTGCAGTAGCAGCAACTAGCTGTGCATCTAGTGATCTAGTTAAATTTAAAGATAGTACATTTGCTTTAACTGTTTCTGGAACTAATGCAAGCGGTACATTTAGCAATGAAATTACTGATTGAGGAACATTTACTTCAATTAAATCTGCTAGAGTAAATGGTACAAGTGAAATTATTAATGATGTATCTACTTTTAGTGCATCTAAAGCTACTACAAATGCAGCTGGTGATTTAACAATAAATCTAACTTTAAAAAGTGGTAAAAACTTAGACACTCCAGTTATAGTTACTTTAACAATTACTGTAAATGATGGAAAAGCCGATAAAACATTTGACCACACATTTACATTTAAAAAAGCTTAGTTATTTTCAATAACAACTAATAATAAAAGTACCGTACAGGTGCTTTTTTATTCTTATATAAAGGAAATTTTTGGCAGATCTTCTAAAAAAATAACGTTTTATTGGATTCTTCTATATAATTTTTATCCTAAAAAAATATGAAAAAACTATTTAAATTAATTTCAGCTCCAGTTGCTTTAACTGGTGCTGCTGCTGGAGTTACAGTAGCTGCTACAAGCTGTTTTGCTAATGATCCAGTTAAATTTGCTAAAACAACATTTAACTTAGATGTTGGTAGTAGTGGTGGAACAGCGACTGCACAAGTTTCAGATGAATTAACATGAGGAAACTTTAAAAGTTTTACTTCTGTTAAAGCGTTAGGAGACAATGCTAAATATTTTGATTCTATTACATTTGCTCCAAACCCAGATACAGCTACAACATTAATGGTTGATGTTGATTTAGCAGATGCATTAATATCATCACTTCCAAGTACAGTAACTATTGATTTAAAAATTACCGTTTCTGATCAAGCACAATCAAACGCTGATCCAGTAACAGCAACATTCACTAAAACATTTACTTTTAACTTTAATAAACACAGTTAATAAAATAAGTAAAAAGTAAAGATATAAAAAATAAATTGCAACTACTATTAAAGGTATGTTGCAGTTTTTTATTAAATATAAGTAAAAAGTTACATTTGTAAATAAACCTATTAAATTTTCAAAAATTAATTAAAAAACATCAAAAATTTAAAAAAATTACCTAAAAAACAGGAAAATTTTCAAAAACATCAATAAAAACTAATAAATTTTAAAAAAAATCCCAAAAAAACAGGAATATTTTCAAAAAAATGCAAAAATTTAAGTAAAATTTAAAAAAATCCCAAAAAAAACAGGAATATTTTCAAAAATTTGAATAAAAATAGTTAAAAATTAAAAAAATATCCTTGTTTTAGGAAGTATTATAAATTTTAAATATTAATAAAACCAGCAATATGAGCAACTTAATTCAAAGAGATAAATATTTACAAAAACTTTATGCATATAGAGATTTTAATTTAATTAAAGTTATTGTTGGACTTCGCAGAAGTGGAAAGTCTACACTTTTAAAAAATCTTTTTTATTTCAAACTAATTAATGAAGGTGTTAAAAAAGAAAACATCATTTATTTTTCCTTTTTTTCATCTTCAAGTAAATTAGGCAGTAAAGCTTACACATCAAAAAGAAAAATTAAGAATGATGCATTTGAAAAATATTTAGATAAAGAAATCAACGAAATAAAAAATAACGACAAAATTTTTATTTTTTTAGATGAAATTCAAGAATTAGAAAATTTTCATTCTACTTTAGAAAAATATGTTGGTAATAGTAGATATAGTGTTTATGTAACAGGAAGCAATTCAAATTTACTAGTAGATAATGTTCCTAAAAAATTTGGTGGTCGAGCAAAAGTTATTAAAGTTTATCCACTAACTTTTAGTGAATGAGTTTCAAATAAAAAAGACTTTGAAAAAAATAAAGAAAAATATCTTGGTGAATATTTAGCTTATGGTGGTTTACCAGAATTAACTAATGTTCAAAACGATAGTAATGATTATTCACATGAAGAAATTAAAAAAGATTATTTAGTTCAACTATTACATACAACTTATATTAAGGATCTATTTAATATCTATAGATTAGATGAAGAAGAAAAAGAACAATGTTTATTATTTTTAAAGTTTTTAGCACAAACAGCAGGCAAAGACTTTAATTACAATTCACTTCAAAAGGCCTATAACGAAAAGATTAAAACAAAATTAATCACTAGAAGCAGATTACAAAACTATTTAAATTATTTTGAACAAGCATATTTAATTAAAAGGGTTTATCGTCATGGTCTTAAAGGAAAGAAACTTCTTGATGAAAGAAAATCCCCATTTAAAATTTACTTTGAAGATAACGGATTAATGAATGCCATAAATGATTTCCAATTTTCTAGTAATGGTGGCACATTTGAAAATACAGTTTTCAATCAATTACGATTTGTATATAACAGTGTTAGTTTTGACAAAATTGGGTCAGACAATATAGCAGAAGAAAATAAATTAGAAGTAGATTTTGTGGTTAATAACATTGGTTATTTCCAAGTTTCTTGATTTCTACATAGTGATGAAAAATTATTTAATGAAACAAAAGTATTTAATGAAATTAATACGATATGAAAAAAGATATTAATTACTAATAGAATTTCAGAAAAAGTTAGTATCTACAAAAGCGAGTCATACCAATTAATAGATATTTTTCCATTTTTAATGAAAACCGAAGAAGTTGTTGGTAAAGACAATCATGATTTTGCAGAACGATTTTTGAAGTAGTAAACAGAATTAATAAAAAATCAGCCTTAATTAAAAGACTGATTATTGATCTTAAACTAAATTATTTATCTCTTGTTTCGTTTCAATAACGAATTTGTTTTTCATCACTATCTTTTGGTCGGGGCACATCATCATAGTGACATAGAACTAATTTATTTTGTTTTAATGATTCAGGAACATTAATAATTCTTTGATTAGCACTACCACGGTATTTTAGATGGTCATCCATGTATTCTTCCATGTATCGTCCATCAACAATAACATCACAGTTTTCAATCATGGTTTTAACATTAACATCTTTTTTAGCTAAATCTAACAATTGTTCTCATGTATAACCAGTATAGATTCAGATGTTAATTTTAGTCGCATGTAATTGTTTACCTAAGTAAGCAAAGGCTTCTGGTTGTTGGAAAGGATCTCCACCGCTAAAAGTTACTCCATCTAAAAATGTTTCATTTTTAACAGTAGCAATCAGTTCATCCATATCGACATATTTACCAGCATTAAAAGTTCAAGTGGTTGGATTAAAGCAATTGTGACAATGGTGGCTACAACCTTGGGAAAAGAAAACTTTTCTTAACCCAGGACCATTAACTAAACTATTATCAGCAATTCCTGCTAAACGAATTTGGTGATTTGAGCTCATAACAGTTAGTTATTTTGACTTGAAGCGATTTCCGCTGCTCTTTTATCACTTAATTCTTGACGTGCTTTTTCAGCACAATCTAAACAATAACGGATATGGAAGTTAATACCGATATAGTTGATGTTAGTGTTTTTATAGCATCATTGTAAAATCTTTTCAACGTTTTCTCCGGTTGGGTATGAATCGAATTCAATATATGAAATATGTCCACCATTAGATAGTTTATGGTATGGTGCTTCAATTTTCATTTTTTCAGCAAATGAAATTGGGTAATATACGGGAACGTGGTAAGAGTTAGTGTAGTAATCTTTATCAGTTACTCCTGGAATTTCACCAAACTTTTTACGGTCAACAATAACGAACTTACCACTTAAACCTTCAGCTGGAGTTGCATAGCAACCAAAGTTCATTTTGTATTGAGCTTTTAATTCATCACAACGGTTACGAATATGAGTAACAATTTTTAAACCTAATTCACGAGACTTTTCATCTTCACCATGATGTTTACCAGTTAAAGCAATTAAAGTTTCAGCTAAACCAATATAACCAATTCCTCAAGTTCCGTGTTCCATAATTGGAGCAATTGAATCATTAGGTCCTAGTTTTTCACTACCAACCATTAATCCTTGTCCAGCAACAAATGGTAAATCTTTAACTTTTAGTTTCTTTAATACTTCAGCTCGATGCATTAAACATTCAACAACATCATTAATTCTTTGGTCTAATAAACTAAAGAAAGTATCAACATTACCTTTAGCTAAAATTCCTAATCGTGGTAAATTAATGGTACTTGGTGCGTTATTACCTCGTCCTTCAACAGCAGCCGGACCATTACAATCAGTAATTAAATAAGTACGACAACCCATTGTTGCTGGTAAAACACCTTTTTCAAAGTGTTCTTTATTAAAATCAGCATCAATATTCATGAATGTAGGGTTCATTCTTTCAGCAGCTACTTTACAAGCTAATTTAAATAAATAGTTATATGGATCACCTTCATCACGGTTAACTCCAGCTTTAACTCTAAAGATAATGTTAGGGAAGATTGGTTGTTCTCCTCCTCCTAAACCTTTAACATATTCTTCTAAGAAATATTGACAAACTAAAGCAGCATCACTACTAAAGGGAATACCTAAGTTTAAAGAACTAAAAGGAACTTGGCTTCCCGCACGTGAATGCATCGTATTTAAGTTATAAATAACTCCTTGCATTGCTTGACGTACTGCGCGAATAGTTCTTTTTTCAGTTAAGTCTTCTAGATCTTTATCTTTAACACCTTCTTCCATCAATTGTTTACGGATTTGTTTACGTGTTAAAGCAACATATGGAGCTAAATCATTATCAAAGTTAGGGTGAGATTGACCACCAAACATATCGTTTTGACTAGCTTGAAGCATAATGCAAATTAGTTCAGCGGCTACACCAATACTATGTGGAGGATTAATTGTTCCATAACCAGTATTAAAACCACGTTTTAGAATTTTACCAGTTGGTAAATGTAAACAATTTAAAGTTAAGTTATAACTATCTAAGTCATGAATGTAGATATCACCATTTTCATGTAATTTAGCTAATCGACGTGGTAATAATGTATTTAAAATATGTCATTTATTGGCTTCTGATGCAATTCGTAATAATTTTGCACTAAAGTTATTACCAACGTTAGCATTATCTCGGTCAGTTTCTACCCCAATCGAAATAATCTTTTTCATTAAATCACTCTTACCTTCACGAATGATTGTTCTTTCTTCTCGGTAAGCTTGGTATAAATTAGCTAATTTTGTATAGCCAAGTTCATTTAATGTTTTAACAACAATATCTTGGACTTTTTCAACTTCAATCCCATCGATATCTAATTTAATTAAATGATCTTCAATCTTCCCAACAATGGCTTTTAGTTCTTTTAAAGTTAAATCAATTTGATTACTACTAGCAGCTTTAATAATTGCATCTTGAATTTTAATAATGTTAAAGACTGCTCTTCTGTTATCTCGTTTAATAATATAACGCATATAAATTTACCCCGAAAATATAAATTAAATAGTTAAATTGATTGATTGCTTACTACTAATATATTGACGTACTTTAACATTAGCTGATTTAAACATTTTCTTTGAAGCAATAATAATTGGTTCATTAGGATATAAATCTTGTTCATAAATTACTTCAGTTATTCCTGCTTGAATTAAAGCTTTAGCACATTCATTACAAGGAAATAGCGTGACATACAATTTACACCCTTTTAATGAACGTAAGTTAGCATTTAATAAAGCATTAATTTCTGAATGACATACATATAGGTATTTCGTATCTAAAATATTATCAGCTTTTCTTGCTCATGGATATTCATCATCAGAACATCCAGAAGGAAATCCATTATAACCAAGTGATACGATATGGTTGTTTTGGTCAACAATACAACAACCAACTTGGGTATTAGGATCTTTTGAACGTAGGGCTGAAAGTTTAGCTACACCCATAAAATATTGGTCTCAACTAATGTAGTTTTTACGTTTCATAAGTCAATAGTAAGTTCAATTTTTAACTATAGACTGTTTTTAATTACCGAGTTGACTTGTTCAATATAACTATCAATATCTTCTTTAGTTAAAGTAACTTTGTTTTCACTAGCTAAAGCCAAATGAATAGTGTAAGCAATTTCAGTTGGATTAAGCTTATAGGCTTTAGTGAAATGATAATTGTTAATGAATTTTAAGTTATCTAAATTGTTAATTAACTCCTTTAGATCTTTAGTTTTATCAACATTAAAGGTAATATCTCGATAAACTAAAGGCACTTCGTCAAACTCTTTAATTTCACAAACAGTGCTATTGGTATGTTCTACAATATTTTTTAGATTTATATTAAGGATAAATAAATTAAATTGATTTAATTTATAGTCTTTTAATATATTTGCGCGAATGCATCCGCAAAATCCGACTTTTTTACCTTCAGAAAAAATTTCTAAATTATCGTTGTCATAAAGGTATTTTGATTCGCTTTTTTGAAAAGTTAACTCAATTTTTAATAAATTAGCAATTTCACGAGCTAAATTTTTTAATCCCAAAGTATTAAAATTTGCTTTAATATCATTGATTGGATCGATAGTTATTGTACTTGGGGCAATAACAGTTAAATCAGTAAAGATGTCTTGATTGTAAATTTTTTGAATTTCAAAAATTGGCAATAGATCGTTCTTATGATTAGCATTATAGCTCATAACTTTTAATAAATTATGTGCTAAAGATAAACGCATAAATTCACGAGCGTTATTAGAACAAGGAACAACTCTTAATAAAGGAGAAAGATTATGATAATTTAACTTATCAACTTCTTCTTCACTAGTTAAGTTATAAGTTTTAACTTGATTGATGTAGTTACTTGTTAACAGTTTTTCTAATTTATTAATAAATGCATATTGATCAAAACCTTGATGAATTAAGATATTAGCACTAATAGGTTTAGGTTCAAGACTAGCAAAGGTATAAAGTTTTAAAATTTCTTCATACAAATCATGATCATTAATTAAATCACTACGGTAACTTGGAACTAAAACTGATTTCTTGTTGGCACTTAAAACATAATTTCATTGTTTTAAGATATCAAAAACAACATCTTCTTTTCTAATTCCAATAAATTTTAAGCAAGCTTTAATGTCAAAAGGAATTTTCTTAGTTGGTTCTTCAATTTTTGGTAAGCTATGAACTTTAACCTTAAAGTTATTACTTAACATTTTTAAAAATAGGTTAAGCTGTAATTCGCTAGGAAGTTTTAAATTAGCTTTAGTGTAGCTTGTTAGTAAATTTAATCTAACTGCTGCTTCACGAATAGATTTTGGATCAGCCTTAGTTAAGATTAATAAAAATGTTTTGGTATTTAAATCAGGACGAAATTGATCAACAACACCAATTTTGTCAATGGCAATAACAGTTTGATCCATCATTAAACATTGATCGTTATTTAAATCATATTGTTGGTTATTAATTGTTAATAAACCATTATGTTTTCCTAAAGTAATTTTTTTATTTTTAACTTTATCGTAATCAAAGATTAATGGATAAACACCAGTTAAATAAGAGAAGTAATTAACATAATTTAGTGTTGGAGTTGATAATTTAATTCCATCGTTTAATAAATTTTTATTAACTTCTCACGAACCATTAACGTCATTATTGGTTTTAAATACAGCCGAACAATAAAAATCAGGCAATTTATTATCAATTTCAACATCTAATTGTGATTCAGCAATAGTAAATTCTTGATTAAAGAATCGTGATAAATCATTAATGACAAATAACGCTCCAGTGTAATCATTACGGTTAGTTGGTAATGATAAATCATAAATTTCATCATCAAAACCTAATAACTCATTAATGTTAGTTGCACCAATTGGTGTGTTAGGATCTAATACCACAATTCCGTTTTGGTTATATTCATCTAGATAATCATGGTTTAATGGTGTAAGTTCATTATAACCACAAAGCATGCCTTGGGATTTAACACCCATTAACGTTTTTTCTTCAATGATTCTCCCATCATATAGTTTTGTACCAACATTAGCAACAACTACCTTTCATCCAACTGCTAATTCTTTAGCACCACAAACAATTTCTTTGGTTGTATTAGTTGTTTCATTAACTAGTACTGTTACTAAATGTAATTTATCACTATTAGGAACATTACCAATATGTTGGATTTGCCCAACACAAAATCCTTCATTGCTTGGATGAGTTAAAACTTGTTCAATTTCTAAACCTAAATTAAAACAAGCGTGATTAAATTCATCAAAACTTTTATCTTTTAAGTTTGGTAAGAAACTTAATAATGTTTTTTTACTAATTAACATAACTAACGGTTCTCCTTAGCAAATTGGGTTAAAAATTTAAAGTCATTAGTATAAAGTTGACGAATATCACTAATCTTGTATTTAATCATTGCTAGTCGGTCAATGCCAATTCCTGCAGCAATGGCTGTATTAATTTCAAATCCAGCATCACTTAATACTTTTTTATGTAACATTCCCGCTCCAAGGATTTCTAATCAACCAGATTTCTTACATAATGAACAACCTTTACCATGACAACTTGGACAACGTACATCCACTTCCATTGATGGTTCAGTAAAAGGAAAATAACTTAATCGGTATCTAACTTCAACATCGTTACCATATAGATGTTGTAATAACGAATTAATTAATCACTTTAAATTACTAACACTTAATCCTTCTTTAACTCACACTAAATCAATTTGGTTAAATTGATGTGAATGACTTAAATCATCATCATCATTACGATAAACATTACCGTAAGTTAAAATTCTTAAGTCTTTAGATTTATTGTTTTGGTGCATTAATTCAGCAGTAACTGCGGTATTATGAGCCCGAAGCATTAAATCTTGATTAAAATAGAATGTTTCACTAGTTTGTCTTCCGGGATGATCTAAAGGAATGTTTAGATAATCAAAGTTATATGCAACTTTAGTAACTTCATTACCAGTTTCAATTTGAAAGTCTAATTGACGAAAGAAACTAATAATTTCATTAGCCATTAAGGTTAAGGGATTTAAAGCTCCTTTGTTAATAATGACACTATCAATATTTAGATCAGCTTTAGTTTCATGGTCTTGATTTAAAATTCGGTTTTCTAATTCTGTATAAAAACGATCAAATAAAGTATTAATTTGGTTTTTAAATTGATTAATTTCCGCCCCAAATTTAGCTTTTTGATCTTTACTAACTGTTTTTAATTCGTTATATAAAGGTGCTAAATGCGTATTAACAAACTTATTTTTAGCAATAATTGCTTCGGTGGCAGTTTTAATGTTAGTTAATTCATTACTGAATTGACTTAAAAGCGCTTGGTAATCTTTCATGATTTATATTAGTTAGATTATATTTAATAAATAAAGTTTATTAAAGCGTTTAAAGTGTATTAAATCTTTATAATTATTTCACTCATGATTTTAAAAAATAAACATCTAACTGATGTCATTCATAAAGAAATTACTTTTGATGATGAAAATCGTTGAATTTATGAATTAGTGACCGCACCTGAATTCCAACGTTTAAGTCGAATTCGCCAACTGGGAACTAGCTATCGAACTTTTCCTTGTGCCACTCATACAAGATTAGCTCATAGTTTAGGAGTTTATGAATTAACAAACCAATTTATTAAACGTTTACGTTCACAAGGAATTGAAAATAAAGAATTTAAACCATTACTTTGTGCTGCATTATTACATGATTTAGGTCATGGCCCTAATTCACATTCTTTTGAAGCTTATACAGGCATTAGTCATGAAGTATATACCAAAAGAATTATTCTTGATCCAAAGACCCAAATTAATAAAGTCTTAAGAAAAAATAAAGTTAAACCAATGGATGTGGTTAATATTCTAGAAGGCAAAAGTAAAACCCCATGAATTAGTAGTATTATTGAATCACAATTAGATACTGACCGAATGGATTATTTACTAAGAGATAGTTTCCATACTGGTGCAGCCTATGGTCATATTACCATCTCAATGATTCTTAACAGTTTAAGAATTGTGAATAACAAAATTTGTTTTCTTAAAAAAGGTTTAGAAGAAATAGAAAATATGTTATTAGGTCGATACCATATGCATGTTAATATTTGTAATAACAAAAACGGATTAGCATATGAATCAATCTTAAAACTAATGTTTGAACGAATTAAAGAATTATATCAACAAGGTTATCAGTTTGTTGATCACTTTAATTTATTAAGTGTAATTAAACCATGATTAGACAATAAAGAATTTACGGTTAATGAATTTCTAAAGTTAGATGATAATGTCTTTGGGACTTTAGTTGAATCAATGGAATATGAAAAAGATCCATATATTAAAGGTTTATTAAGAGCATTTTATAACCATAGTTATTTTGAAGTTAAGGAAATTGACTATAAAACTTATAAAAAAGCGAAAGTTAATGACAATGAAAAATACACTAAAGTAATTACTAGTTCTGCATGTATTAAGGTTTATAAGAATAATCATGAACCGCTATATATTTTTGATGAAAATACTAATAAGTTAATTGAGTTATCAAAAATCAGCCCCGTAATTAGTAAATTAAAATCATTAGCTCACGCCAAGCATTACCAAATTAACATTAAACTGAAATAAAAAAGGCACGAGATACGAATCTAGTGTCTTCTTTTTTAAAAAATAACGATTAATTATTTACATTTGCCATCTGCACAGGTTTTAGTACTGCAGCAATCATCTTCTGTGCATTCGCAAGGATCACATTGGCAGTTATCGTTTTTACAAGCTGCTGATTTTTTCTTGGCATTTTTAGTTGCACAATCACATCCTGGGATTCCACAACATTCACCTTTAGCTTTTTTAGCAGCCATTTTCTTTTCGTGTTTTTCTTTGCAATCACATCCGGGAATACCGCAACATTTATAATCTTTTTTCTTTTCCATAGAAAATTTCTCCTTTTAATAAATTAATGCTCTTATTATATTCCAAAAAGGAATTTTAAGAACAAGGTGTCAAAAATAGCTTGAATTAATCAAATTTATTTGCAAAATTAATTTATTTAAAAATTAATTGAACTAAACTAAAGTAAATAAAATTGTTTTTATATATAATTTAATCCATTATCTTTATTATTTAAACAAGGAGAAACATTATGGCAAAAGCAAAATTTGACCGTAGTAAACCACACGTTAACATTGGTACCATCGGACATATCGACCATGGTAAAACAACGTTAACAGCTGCAATCTGTACTTACTTATCAAAGCACGCTGACAAAGGTAGTGCTGAAGCTCGTGATTATGCTTCAATTGATAGTGCACCAGAAGAAAAAGCACGTGGAATTACTATTAACACTGCACACGTAGAATATACTACAACTGCAAGACACTACGCCCACGTAGACTGCCCTGGTCACGCAGATTACATTAAAAACATGATTACTGGAGCTGCTCAAATGGATGGAGCAATTCTAGTAGTGGCGGCAACTGATGGGGTTATGCCACAAACTCGTGAACACATCTTATTAGCTCGTCAAGTAGGAGTTCCTAAGATCGTTGTATTCATCAACAAATGTGATATGGTTCCAGATGCGGAAATTATCGAATTAGTAGAAATGGAAATCCGTGATTTATTAAATAAATATGGATTTGACGGAGATAACTCTCCAGCTATTAAGGGTTCAGCATTAGGAGCACTTAAAGGTGAAGCGAAATGAGAAGAATCAATGGCTGAATTATTAAACGCTGTTGATACTTGAATTCCAACTCCTACTCATGACACACAAAAACCATTCTTATTACCAATCGAAGACGTATTCACAATCTCTGGTCGAGGTACTGTAGTAACTGGTCGTGTAGAACGTGGTTCAATCAAATTAAATGATGAAGTTGAAATCGTAGGTATTAAACCAACAGTTAAATCTGTTGTAACTGGATTAGAAATGTTCCACAAAATGTTAGACTACGCAGAAGCGGGAGATAACGCTGGGGTATTATTAAGAGGTATTAACCGTGAAGATATACAACGTGGACAAGTATTAGCTAAACCAGGTTCAATTAAACCTTACAAGAAATTTACTGCTCAATTGTATGTTCTTAAAAAAGAAGAAGGTGGACGTCACACTCCATTCTTAAATGGTTACCGTCCTCAATTCTACTTCCGTACAACTGACGTAACTGGTTCAATTAAATTAAAAGATGGTGTAGAAATGGTAATGCCTGGAGATAATACAGAAATTACTGTTGAATTAATTGCTCCAATCGCAATTGAACAAGGATCTAAATTCTCAGTACGTGAAGGTGGACACACTGTTGGTGCTGGTACAGTAGTTGATATTATTGAATAATTTAAACTACTAGGAATTTAAAAAGAAAAACTACAATGTTCGGTTGTAGTTTTTTCTTGTTATTTAGAGCATTAATTTTTAGGAACCATATATTGTTCCATAAAACCCCAATCCGGACTTCCGTCAGGAGCAACAGGTAAAGAAATTTTTACATCTTTTAAACTATCTAATAAACCTTTTTGGTTATAAGGAGTATGAGAAAGAATAGTACTGATAAACAAGCCAACGTTTTCAGTTAAATGAGGATTTTCTAACATGGCAATCATTTTGTCTGTGACAAAATCTTCTTTTTGATAGAAAGCACAATAAATATCTTTTCATTCAGCGTGAATAGTAATTGAGTTTCCTTTATTTACTAAATCTATATTCCCACAATAACCAGTTAAACCATTATTAATAACACTTCTCGTAATTCAAGGAATATTACCAGGTTTTAATTTTTGTTTTGAAGTTCCCTTGCATTTAGAAATAGTGAATAAATCTTTCAAATTAAAAGTTTTTCAATTGCTTGTATCAATATCATCAAGCTTTGGTATAGTTTTTAATAATTGTTCCCTAACTGATTGTTCCAATTCCCTAACTGATTGTTCCATAAAACCCCAATCCGGACTTCCGTTAGGAGCAACAGGTAAAGAAATTTTTAATTTTTCTAACTTTCCTTTTGATAAAAGATAGTCATAACTATATTCACCATCAATTAATTTGTTAAAAACTGAACAAATATAAAGTGCAGAAAATTCATTTAAGTTATAATTTCATGAATCCTTTAAATACATTCTGTTTAATTGATTTGATGTTAAAAAATCTCTTTCTTGATAAAAAGCTTTAGCTGAATGTTCCCCGCAAACAATGCAATTACCTTTATATAGTTCATGTCCTTTTGGATCAATTCATTTAGTAACTCCGTTGTTAATATTTGATTTATTTAAAAAAGGGACGTCACCTTCTTCAAATTGAGAAGGAGAAATAAAACCAGAACCATAAACGTCAAATAAATCTTTAATTAAAAATTCTTTACTTTTCATTTTTACTACGTGAAATTTCTTTTAAAAATTCTAATTTGTCATCTAGATTGTTAATATCCATAAACTTTAACAAAAGTTTAAGAGTAGATGCAACCGTATCTTTTTGAGATATATTGCCTTGCTTAAACAACATATATTGAAGTAGAGTAATAGTGAAATCTTCTTTAGTTACCTCTTTAGATTTAATATCTCTTGGATAAGATAAACAATCATTAGGATTTATTTCAAAATCACATTTACCACTTTCTCATTTATCTAAGAATTCTTCTTTTATTTTCTGTCATTTATGTTTAGTATCTTGACGTCCTTGGTTTTTTACAGTTTCAAATCCGTCATCTAAAATTGATCAACATTTAATAGGTTTACTATCATGTGGAACTTTAGCTGTATACATAAACAAAGAAACAGTTCCACAACCTACTTTTGCAAATACATCTGGTAAAAGAATAATATCAGTTAATGAATGTTTTTTAAGAAGTAATTTTGACTTTTTAATCTTATCCATTTTTGTGTTTGGCATTAACCAACAAACACGACAACCAGGTTCAACACTTTTTAATACTTCATCAAGAATATTGATTGCGTTTGATTTTTCATATGGAGGATTAGCAATTACTTTAGTAATTTTCTTTTCTTTTACTCACTCATTAAACTTTTTATCTGAAACACAATTGTATTGAACTAAATTAGTAATCCCATCATTGTGTAAAAGCATGTTAATATAAGCTAAGAATAAAATGTTTTGGTCAAAATCATTCCCATAAATATTTTCTCAAGGATTCTTATTTGGATTAGTAACTTTAGCTAATAAATTATGAGCCTTAACTAATAATGAACCAGAACCACATGTTGGATCTAAAATAACATCATTTTCTTTAATATCTAAAAGATTAGCCATTAAGTCTGCAATATGGTCTGGAGTAAAAACTTGACCATGTTCACTCTTACCACGGTAACGATTAAATTCCGTAAAGAAGATGTTCATGATGTCAATGCTACTTAAAGGGTTTTGGGTAATTATTTCATTTACCTTCTTACAGTATTCACATAGTTGATCAATTTGATAATTACTAGGATTTACTCCAACACTAATAGAAGTAAATTTATTAGTTAAATCATTAATCTTTTTATTTTTTAGTTCTTCTTTATGGAATAAACTAGTTATTTTATTAACTACACATGTTTTAAATCCTTGAATACCTGCATAGTTTTCAAAACAACCATTGGAATATTTAGCTGCTACTAAGACAACACCGGTAAAAATCATCCGGTCTTCATATTTAGTAATTTGAAAATCAAAGTGTAGTAAATTATTGATCTTATATATATATATATATATCGTTTGCTAAATCAACTACTGGTTTGGCCCCTAACTTTTGTTCATAAAAGATAAAAGATTCAAGACTATTACTTTGAAATTGTTTGTTGCGATATTGACGAACTTCTTTAATTCCGTTGTTATCTTTTATGGCAATTTGAATAATATCATCATATCCCTCATCCTTTAAAATGTCTGAATAACGAAAAACTTGTTCAGTGGCATTATCGATAGATGAATCTCCAGATTCTTTATCTTCAATAATAATTGCCTTACCACTTGGATATGTTCATAAGAAATCTGCTTTTTGTCTAGTGTTACCAACACGAACTTCTTGGTGTGAACCAATGTTAGGTGCTTGAAGTGTTTCGATAATTCATTGTTTTAATTCTTTGTTTGCCATAAAATAATGTTTTTACAAGTTGTTTATATTTTAGCTTAAAACAATAATAACAACAATCTTTATCTTTAATGTTTATACTAATGATAGTTTCTACTTTTTATTTAGATTAAATAAAAATTTATTAATCTTCGTATTTATAAATTTCTTTTACAATATCAACAATTTGTTGCTCTCGTTTGTTAATTTTATCGATTAAAAATTGATCTGTTTCTTTAATATCGTTATTAGTAATTGGATCTATAGAAAACGATTTGTCATTTAGATTAATGATTCTATTTTCATAGAAAACATTATGAATTGATTGTGCTAATATTTCTTGTAATTTTTCTTTGGTGTTTTTACTTCCTTTTCTATTTGATTTTTTACCTAAAAGACCAAAATTACCGATAGATAATTTAATATTTTGACTTTCTTTTAATAAACTTTCATCTTTTAAAGCAACAACATGATCACCTTCAAAATCTTCGCTTTTTATTTTTTTAAGAATTGTTGTTGCCATTTCATCGTTATAAGCTAAAGTGGAAATCTTATATTCAATATTTTTATATAAATTTTGAAAAGATTTTGATTCTTCTCTTAATTCTTTTTCACCTAAAGCTGGTAAACTCTTGTACTTATAAAATTTATCTTTTGTTAATTTATTAATGAAGTCATCAAAATTAGGTTTTTCAATATTGGTTTCTGAAAATAAAATGTTAAAAAACTGACTTTCATTTTTTATTTGGTTATCATAAATTAATAAAGCAACATTATTCATTTTTTCTCGAATAGATTGTCCAGAGAAAGAACTAATTGTTCAAATTGAATTAAATAACTCTAATTTAAAAAGTCATCTTTCTAATTTTTCATATTCAACTTCATTTTCATAAAAATAGTCATCAACAAGACATTTAATAACTCCAAATTTATTTAATAAGGAAAAAACAGTAGAATGAAAAACAGTTTTTAAACTAGGTTTTCATAAATCTACAAAGGTATTGATAGTAGCTAAATTTTTATAAACTATTTTGTCTAAAAAGTCCTTTAATTTTTTATCAGTAAATCCATTAATATCAATTTTAAACAAGCTTATAAACATGTATATGTTTATTGTTTTTAAAAGATAATTAAAAAACTTTTTCTCCTTTCTTTCAAAGCCAATTTTTAATTCTATTTCATTATCGTCGTAATCTTCTTTTACTTTTGTAAATAGAGAAATAACAACAGAGTTATCTAAATTCTTTAATTCATAATCATGAAGAAAAGCTAAAAAGTAAAAATAATTTTTAACATCTTCTGAATTTATTTCGTTTTTACCTTTAGCACCATTTGAAAAACACTCCTTCATTTCATTTTTGTGTTTATTCTTTTGTTCTTCTGATTCTCTATAGTCAAAAATTTCATAACATTGAACTAATCAAATATCCAATAAAGATAATGGCTTTGCTGTTGTATTAACTCTTAAAAAATAATCTAAAGAATTCTCCATAGAAATTCTAGAAAGAGTAATAAACGTTCTTTCCATAATGCCCACATAAAATTCTTTGTAAAAATCATTTTTGCTACTGTAATAATCTAATCTTCTTATTTCAATAGTATTTACTATGAATTCAAAAATTTTAAATATATGAAACGATTCATTAGTAGATTTTTTTTGAATGCTTTTATATTGTTCTAAAGATTTTAACGAAAGTAATTCATTTAAATATCTATATGATTCTGATAGTTGATAATTTTTAAAAGAATTAAGTATATTGTTGTTCTTGAATAATTCACACAAAAATCTAGGGACTCTATTGCAATTTTGAATCATTAACTTATATATCGCAAATAAAATTAACAATAAAGTTATGGTACGTTGTTGTCCATCTAGTATTTGACAACTATCACGCTTTTCGTTAAAAACAATTGTTGATAAATGTTTTCTTTCTCGACGGTTATTTAAGTATTTGTAATCAAAGGAAACAATAAATAAATCATCTAATAATTTAGATACTAAGTTTTCATCTCAAGCATATGATCTTTGAAAAACAGGAATTTCAAAAGGTTTTTTAAGCAATTTAGAAAAATATTGATTAAGAAGGCAAAACTCTGTTGTATTATCTTCTCTTCAATTTTTTTCATCAGCATCATTAGTAAATTCTTCATCTTTGTCTTCAGTAATAACATCATAAGAACAAGAAACAACATTAAGAAAAGTTTTAAGTTGAAATTTTTTATCAACCTTTTCTCATAATGTGTTTATCTCTTCTTTTATATCCTTGTTGTTTTTAATAATGTTTGAAAACTCTTTAAGATCTCAGTATGATAAAGTTCCTTCTCTTTTGATTTTCAATTTAATTTCATTATTTTTTATGGTTTTAATCAAACACAATAATAAAGGTTTTAAAGTTTCTTTTGTATATCTTTCTTCATTATTATCATTTTCTTGAATTTTAAAAGCAGCTTCAATATCTCCCTGCGACTTATTAATTAATGCATGAATTCTTTCAATGCTTATTCCTAAAAGCCTTAAATAAAAATCATCAGAATCATTAACTCCGTTAAACAGGTCATTATTTATCTTATAAACTGAATATTGTTCTATTTCTTTTAAAATTCCAAGACCAATAAAACAATTTAAACGTTGATTAGTAGAAGATTCAGACATACCAGAGAAGATGTCATTAGCTTTCTTGTTTTCTGAACTAAATCCTCTAAAATTAAAAGTGTAATCTTTATCAACCTCTAGAATAACTTCATCGTTGTTGTTAATTTTTTCTAAAAACTCATTATTTTTTAATCAAAATAACGGTACTTTTTCAAGATATGATTTTATGTTTGTTCCTATTTTTCACGTTTCAAAAAACGAATTTTGTTTTGTTACTTTTTTAGCCATTATTTATTTCCTCCATTTAATTCAAAGATGTCATATGCCGTTTCAAAAACGGATTGTAATGGTTTGACATCAATGGAATTTCCTGCTTGTCTATATAAAGATTCTTTTGTTAAAATTCCTTTTTTAATAAAAGGAATTAATTTTTCGTAATCACTATCCTCAAAACCCATAATTTTATACGCTTCTCGTGGTGTTATTAATCTATAGTCAGACATATGTGGATTTCCTTTTTTAAATTTAATAATTCCGTTATTTGGATAACGATCCTGTCTAGTTGTTAAAGTGTTAATAAGATAAGATTCTGGTTCTCTTGTTATTTGTTTTCCATCTTTATATTTCAATCGTGATTTTGTCATTTTAATACTGCTTCATTTACTTTCTTTAAAATAACGATTATCTAAATCGTAAATTCTTAGGTATTCTTTTAATTGCTCTTCTCTATTTAGAATTGCCCTTTCACTACCTTTTTGAATTAGATATTTTTCATAATCTAAATCATTTTGTTTAAAAGGAGTTTTCCAATTTTTAGGTATTGAAATAGCATAAACTCTTTGACGTTTTTGCAAAGAACCGTGTTCTGAAGCAGTTAAGATAGCAGTAAATGTTTTATAACCCAATTTCTTCAATGAACTCTTTCATTGTTCATATTGATCTTTATATTTCAATACAAGTTGTCTAACATTTTCTAGTATTAAAATTTTTGGTTTATTTTTACAATCTTTTAAAATTCTTTCTATTTCTCAGACTAAATGAGATGTACTTTCTTCATTTAATATTCCTTTATCTCTACCCATGTTAGCAACACTAAGACCTTGACAAGGGAATGAATAAGTTAATAGATCAACCTTTAATTTATTGATTAAGTCTCCATTAATATCTTTAATGTTTGGATGATTATTTGACAAAACATTGCTATAAACTAACGATTCTTTAAAAAGTTCATCTTTCATTTTCATGTTTTTAGCTAACGTTTTAGAATTTAAAGAAAAACCTTTTTTCAAAACTAATTCATTTAAATTTTTCTTTAAATCAGGTCTATTTTTAAAAAAGCTTTTAACATTTTCTAAAGTCATGCCATGATGAAGAATTGAATAAACAATATTTGAACGAGCGTCTCAATCACTTGTTCCCACAACTTTAAATTTTAAGTTGTTAGAGTCATTTAGTTTTTGAATAACCTTGTGTTGTGCGCCAATTCCAGCAAAAGCTTCAAAAACCCTTAATGTCTTTTTCATGACAAAAAAGTCTTACATGATGTAAGACTTGTACTCCTTTGCAAAGTAATTTATAAGTAAAAGATTTAGTGAGCTATATATATATATATATAGGAGTGGCGGTTTGATAACTTGTCATAGCTTTTATCTTAAACTTAAATAAATAAAAATATTTTAGTTTTATTCTCAATATTTTACATTAGTTCTTTTTAATTAAAACTAAAATATTCCTATGTTAGAAATCAATCTTAGTGATCTATTTGCTAAACAAGAACAACTAGATCAACATATTCACCAAAACCATCATCTTACTTACAAAGATGTTGAAGACGAACTAGTATTAGCATTAGCTGTTGAATTAAGTGAACTAGCGAATGAAATTCGTTGTTTTAAATTTTGATCAAATAAAAAACCTAGTGATAAAGATGTAATCTTAGAAGAATATGTAGATGGAATTCATTTTATTACTTCCATTGCCATTGCTAAACACCTTGCTCCTGGCGAATTCATTGTTAATGATACGCAATTTGCTAATGATAAAAAAGCAATTACGAAAATTTTTAATCAGTTATATAGTCAACTAAACTATTTATATGATGCAGAACATGTTAAAGAATGATATGAACAATATCTTTCTTTAGGTTATGCTTTAGGTTTTAATATTGATGAAATTAAAACAGCATATAACAGAAAAAACGCTATTAATCACAATCGCCAAGACACTAATTATTAATGCGATCAATTACTTATCCATATAAATTTATTACTAAATATATTGATAAAGTTCCTTACACCTTTAAGGTTTATTTTTCTAATAATAAACATTCGCGTTTTAAATTAGATGAAAACAATGAAGTGATTTTATTATTAGCTAATGGTTTAGATGAAAATAGTTGAGATTATTTTTTTGAAAAACAATTGCAATATTATGTGCAATTAAGTAATTTAAAAAACAATAAAGGATTAGTTAATGAAAAAACTTCTTTTGTTAAGGTGTTTAATCAAAAATACTTAATTAAACTTATGCCCAGTAAATCCAAACGTAACTATTTTGAAGTTATTGATAAAAAGATTTACTTGCATTTAGTTAATGAAAATAAAAAAATAGAGGTAATTAATCAAGCGATTGTTAATATTGCTAGCAACTATTTAAACAAAAGATGTAATTACTGAGCTAAAAAAATGCAAGTTCCCTTAAAGAAAATTATCTTTAAAGAACTTGAAACTTGTTTTGCTTATTTTAAACCAAAAGAAAGTAGTATTACTTTTTCCATTATGAGCTTAAGTTTTGAATTAGAGACTATTGATTACTTAATCATTCATGAATTAGCCCATCATTATTATCAAAATCACTCTAAACTATTTTGGTTTAAAGTTAAAGAGTTTTGTCCAAATTATAAAGAATTTGATAATAAACTAAGAAATTGACTCTAATTAGTCCTTGTTCTTTCTTTCTTTCTTTTGAATTAAACGCGCAATAAAGTAAGTATTAGCACAAATAATACTAAAGGCTAATATTCCAATAACAACAATAACAATTTGGCTATGAATTGATTCGCCTCTTCTTATTGCAATTCATTCTGCTAGTCCTGACCCACGTAATAATTTATGGTTTGCTTCATCAAATTTTAGTTTGTCAATAACATCGGGCTCTAAATTGTGTAAAGCCACATCACTAAAATTTTCTGGTAATTCCACAACCACACGATATTTATTAACATAAACATTTTCTTGGTTTTGATAATTAGCAAAACAACCAGCAAAATAACGATGAGGATTTTCATCCTTACCTACAAAATTTTTAATATCAGCAATTTCTTCATCATTTCAATATAATTTAATTTTGTTTAATTCCGGACAATTATAGAACGCCCCCATTCCTAATAATTGAATATTACTAGGGATATCAATTACCATAATTCTAATCCCACTAAAAGCAAATTTACCAATATATTTAAATTCACTATTAGTTGGAAAATTGATTTTATCCAAGTTAACAAAGTTACTAAAAACACCTTTTCTAGTTGTTTCATTTCCATCAACTACTCCACTAACAGGTAAACCATCATATGTACCAGGTATGCTAATCTCATTAATATCTTCTGGATTAGAAGAAGTTGCTGCAGAAACTAAATATGATTTTTGATCTTCTGCTTTAGTAAATTGTAGTTGATAACTAGTTTGGTCATGAAGTTTAACATTGTTATTGTTAGTACAACAAACTAGTGGAGTAATTGCACTAGGAGTTATTACTAACGGTGTTAATACTTTAAATAACTTATTAAACTTCATAAATAATTAATAGAAATTATAACAAGATTAATAATATTAAAGAAAAATGCAGCAACGACTGCTGCAAACAAAGAATTAATTTTTTCTTTCAATATCAATAATGATTTTGTCTTTTTCAACCTTAACTGTTGTATTGACGTTTTTCTTAATTTCGTTATCAATAATTTTTAAAGCTAATAAATTTTCAATTTCTTTTTGGATAAAACGTTTTATTGGTCTTGCTCCATAAACTGGATCATATGCTTTATCAATAATAAATTGGTTTAATGACTTATGGAATGAGATTTTAATATCATTGTTAGCTAATCGAACCTTTAAGTCACTTAAGAATTTATCAATAATTTTATTTAGAACATCTTTATTTAAAGCATTAAAGACAATAATTTCATCAATCCGATTAATAAACTCTTTTTTCATAAAGCGATTTAGTTCTTTAACTGCTTCGTCTTTTTTGTTATCAATGATTAAATCCCCACCAATATTAGTAGTCATAATGATAATAGTGTTTTTAAAGTTAACTTTTCTTCCTTGTGAATCACTTAGTTGACCATCGTCTAATACTTGCAAAAATAAATTTAAAACATCAGGATGAGCTTTTTCAATTTCATCTAAAAGAATAACACTATAAGGTCTTCTTCTAATTGCTTCAGTTAATTCTCCAGCTTGTTCATATCCAACATATCCAGGAGGAGCGCCAATTAATTTAGACACTGAGTGTTTTTCCATAAATTCACTCATATCGAATCGTACCATGGCTTTTTCGCTATCAAATAAAGCAAAAGCTAATGCTTTAGCTAATTCAGTCTTACCTACTCCGGTTGGACCTATAAATAAGAATGAACCAATAGGGCGATTAGGATCGTTAATTCCTGCACGATTTCTTAATACTGCTTGACTTACTTTTTCTACTGCTACTTCTTGGCCTTTAACACGTTTAGTTAATTCATCATGAAGATTTAGTAATTTATATTTTTCACTTTCCATTAAACGTTCTAATGGAATGCCGGTAGCTTTAGCAATTACTTCATTAACATCGTTTTCAGTAACTGAATCATGAATTAAGAAGTTTTTTTCAGTAAATTTCTTTTCTAAGCTAGCAATTTTTTTCTTTAATTCAGGGATCTCACTATAAAGTAATTTACTTGCTTTAACAAAGTCGCCATCAGTTTGATAACGATCAACTTTAATTGACGAATCTTCTAATTCTTTTTTAAGTTTATTTAATTGATCGTGTTCTTGTTTTTGACTTTGTCATTCATTATTCAACTTAACTTGTTGTTTTTTTAGTTCTTCTAGTTTAGTTTCTGCTTTTTTTAATAAATCTTTTGATTTAGTATCACTTTCAGAACTTAAAGCTGCTTTTTCAGTTTCTAGATAAATAATTTCCCGGTTAATCTTATCTAGATCAACAGGAATGGAGAACATTCTTGTTTTAACTTTAGCTGCAGCTTCATCAATTAAATCAATTGCTTTATCTGGTAAGAAACGATCATTAATATAGCGATCAGATAAATTAACAGCTGCTACTAATGCTGAGTCATGGATTTTAACTTGATGAAAAATTTCCCAACGTTTTTTTAAACCACGCATAATGGTTAATGCTTCAGCTTTAGAAGGTTCTTTAACAAAGACTTTTTGCATTCTTCTTTCTAGTGCTGCGTCTTTTTCAATATATTGGCGATATTCATTTAAAGTAGTAGCTCCAATAATCTTAATATCGCCTCGAGCCATCATTGGTTTAAAGATATTAGCAGCATCCATACTACCACCCCCAGCTCGTCCAGTACCAACTAATTGATGAACTTCATCAATAAAAAGAATAATTTGCCCATTAGATTCTTTAACTTGTTTAATAACGTTATTTAATCTTTGTTCAAATTGTCCTTGATAACTAGCCCCAGCAATTAAACTAGCTAAAGATAATTCATAGATCACTTTATCTTTTAAATTACTAGGAACGTCGTTATTAACTATTCTTTGGGCTAAACCCTCAACAATTGCTGTTTTTCCTACTCCTGGTTCACCAATTAAAACCGGATTATTTTTATTTTTACGAGAAATAATTTCAATTACCCGACGAATTTCTTCATCGCGACCAATAATGGGATCAATCTTGTTATTGATTACATCTTGGTTAAGGTTACGTCCATATTTATTTAATGCATCTTTTTCGTTTTCTGCAGGATTAAAGTTCATTTCCATAAATTTACCTCCTAAAAAAGTTTAAATGTGACTACATTATAGCATTAAATTAGCACTCTTACTAATAGAGTGCCAATAAAGAAAAAACCCAGAGTGTAATATATAATATTTCCAATATTATGGAAACAACACGAATGCAAAAATATGCTGCTTATCGTGAACGAATCCTAAATGAGGAGCGTTTTTTTAACGCTATTGATAACCAATCAAAAATCTTAAGTGGTTATCGCCAAAAGATTAATGATTTAAACCCCAACATTATTCCTCGTAATGAACAATTAGATCAGAAAAATGAAATTATTGGATTAGTGAAACAAGATGCTTTTGATCTTGAACCAATTAATACAGTAAAGTCATATATTGCTTTAGTTAATGATGTTAAGCAAGAACAATTAATTAATCAAATTAGTGATTTTTTAACTACTTATAATGCTAATAGCATTATTGATAAAAAAAGTGGAAATATCTCATTAGAATGAGCTAATAATCTAGAAGGTAGTGAATTTTTAAATCAGATTAGCAATAAACTAGTTAATGACCAAAAGCATTTAATGGCTTTTCATGGGGTTAGTCAAAATAAAATTAATAAATTACAAGAAGCCATTCAGTCTTCAGCAGACAATAATTATGAATGATTAAATAATTACCAAGTTAATTTATTACAAGAAAAAGGTCATAACCGTAGTTGAAAATACTTTTATTTCTATAGCGCTGGTGCATTAATCTTATTAATTGTTACCATTTTAATTTTTATTGTGATTGGAGTAAGTGAGCATGTCTAATAATCAAAAAACATACCAAATTGCTATTGACGGACCAAGTGGTGCTGGAAAAAGTTCAATTGCTAAATGCATTTGTGATAAACTTGGTTTTACATTTATTAATACTGGAGCTATGTACCGTTGTTATGCTTTAGCATTAATTAGACAAAATGTAGATCTTAATAATATTGATCAAGTAATGAGTGTCATTAATAACACACACATTAAAATTGATAAAGATCAATACTTTATTAATATTGAAAATGTTACTGATCAACTACATGATAATACTGTTGCTTTAATGGCTAGTAAAATCGGGACTTTTAAAGAAGTAAGAGAAAAATGTGTAGCTGAACAACAAAAACTAGCATCAGGAATCAATTGTGTGATGGAAGGAAGGGATACAACTAGTGTTGTTTTACCTAATGCCACATTAAAAGTTTATTTAGATGCTGATGTGGAACTACGAGCTTTAAGACGTTTTAAACAAATTAATGAAGCTGAACCACTTGATGTTGTTCGTAAAAAAATTATTGAGCGAGATCACCAAGACATGAATCGTGCTTTTTCACCATTAACTAAGGTAAAAGACGCTTTTGTGGTTTATGATAAAAACAAAACAATTGAAGAAGTTAGCGATATCATTATTGCTGAGTTCAAGAAACGAGTAAGCTAGATGAATAAAGTGGCCATTGTTGGTAAACCAAACGTGGGTAAATCAACTTTTTTTAATCGTTTAATTAGAACAAAAAAAGCCATTGTTAAAGATGAACCTGGAGTAACAAGAGATCGATTATATGGAGAAGTTGATTGATTAAATAATAAGTTTACTTTAATTGACACTGGTGGTTTAACCATTAAAAAAGCACCATTTCAAGAAAATATTCAATTACAAGTTGAATATGCCATTGATGAAGCAGATTTAATTCTTTTTATGGTTTCATTTAAAGAAGGTATTGATAGTGATGATTACTTTATTAGTAAATTACTAAAAAAACATAGAGCTAAAAATATTGTTTTAGTAGTTAATAAAGCTGAAAAGAAACAAATAATAGATAATGAAAATTTATTTTATTCATTAGGGTTTGGTAAACCATATTATGTTTCAAGCGAACACGGTTTAGGAACTGGTGACTTATTACAAGAAATTACTAGTAAATTAAACTTTAATAAAAAGATTAAAGAAGAAAGCGATCGATTAAGTTTTTGTATTATTGGTCGACCTAATGTTGGGAAATCAACTTTAGTTAATGCTATTTTAAATGAAGAACGAGTTTTAGTTTCACCAATTCCTAACACCACTAGAGATAGTGTTGATTGTGATTTTACTTACAATAATGAAAAATACACCATTATTGATACTGCTGGAATTAGACGTAAGGGAAAGATTGTTGATGAAGTGGAAAAATATGCTTTATTAAGAACACAAGCAGCTGTTGAAAAAGCAAGAATGATTCTTCTTGTTTTAGATGGATCAGAAGAGTTTAACGAACAAGATGAAGTAATTGGCGGAATCGCTTATAAAGCCAACATTCCTACAATCATTATTGTGAATAAATGAGACGCAGTTAATAAAGACGAAAAAACAATGGTTGAATTAACCAAAAGAATTAGAAGTCAATTTAAGTACTTAAATTGAGCACCAATTGTTTTTATTAGTGCGAAAAACAAAAAACGTTTACACTTAATTTTTGAAACTATTAAAAAGATTCAAGAACAATTAAATAAAAAAGTTAATACTTCTTTATTAAATGAAATTGTTTTAAAAGCCCAAGCACATAATCCACCAAGTTTATTTAAAGGTGGAAGACTTAATATTGCTTATGCTACTCAAGTTCCTGGCCAGATTCCAACATTTGTTATTTTTACTAATGATCCTAAATATTTACATTTTTCATATGCCCGAATGATTGAAAATTTAATTCGTAGTT
This sequence comes from Mycoplasma sp., assembly GCA_029203615.1. GTDB lineage: Bacteria > Bacillota_I > Bacilli_A > Mycoplasmatales > Mycoplasmoidaceae > Malacoplasma_A. The sequence goes on from CP091280.1 coordinate 32,023, forward strand.
CATTTGGCATTGATATAGTACCAATAACAATTTATTACAAAGATAAAAACTCTAGAATAAGGGGGATAAAAGAAAATGGCTAAGATTGCAATATTAGGAACAGGAGCATGAGGAACAGCGTTAGCTAATGTGTTATTAACCAATAGCAATAATGTTTTCATGTGGGGAATTGATCAAAATGAAATTAATGATCTAAAACATGGTGTTAATGCTAAATATTATGGGCAACATAAACTAATTAATAAATTAGATGTTGTTGGTTGTAATATCCATGAAGTTTTACAATTTAATCCAGATTATGTAATTATTGCTGTTCCTTCAATTCATATTGAAAACACAATTCAATTAGCTTTAAAATATTTAACTAATAAACCAGTTTTTATCAATGTAGCAAAAGGATTTGATCAAAAAACAAAAAAGACATGATCAATTACCATTGAAAAGTTAATTAAGAATAAAGCAAAAGGATTAGTAACTTTAATTGGTCCAAGTTTTGCTATTGAAGTTTTTAATAAGGAAATTACCATTGTTAATACTGTTAGTAAAAATAAAACGTTAGCAACAAAAGTTGCCAAAATTTTTCAAAACAATTATTTTAAATGTGTAGCAATTAATGATGTGATTGGTGCTGAAACAATTAGTGCTTTAAAAAATGTGATGGCAATTGGTAGTGGAATTCTTTATTCACAACATACATCAATTAATACTCGTTCAGCTATCTTAGCGCAAATGACTAAAGAAATTTCTTTAATTGTTAAAGTTTTAGGTGGAAAAACAGAAACCGTTTATCAATATTGTGGAATTGGTGATATCTTTTTAACTTGTACTGATTCTAAATCAAGAAACTTTAGTTTTGGTCAAGCTATTGGTCAAAAAGGTTTTAAGCAAATTTGTAAGGAACTAAAAATTCATACTGTTGAAGGTTACTGAGCTACACAAACAGCACACGAAATAATTAAAAAATATAAATTACATGCTCCAGTTATTGAACATGTTTATAACGTGTTGTATAAAAATGAAGATGCTAAAAAATTTGTTTATAGCATTTTTAAAGAAGTTAAGTTTTAATTAATTGGTTTAAACCATTAATTAAATTAAGTATTCCTGGATAAATTACATCTAAAGGAATACTTTTTTCTTTAAGATCATGATAATGAAAACGGAAGCACTTTTTATTTTTAATTTGTTCATTAATAGTTTTAATAGGAACTAAATATGTTTCATTATTTTTATCAAAACAAACAACAACAAAAGCTAAGCTATTTTTCACTTTTAGAAATTTATTTAAAAAGTCTCATTGATGGTCTTTAAGGTTATGTAAATCAAAGTAATCTTTATTAGTTTGTTTAGCTTCAAACTCTAGATGATAACCATTATAGTTACCAGTATAATCGACAAAACTTTTACTTTTTAATTTACCAACAAATAAAGCGTCATTAATCTTCTTTACAATACAAAAAGGAACATTTCTTTTTTCAATAAAAGCTAAATGATTAAGTGATAAATAACTAATCGTGCGATTAATCAGTTCTTCTAAATACATCCCCTTATTACTATGAATATTCATATCTATTCATAAATAGATATAAAAACTAATTAATTCCCACGATAATTAGCGTGTGGATTATTAATATATTCCAACTTATCGTTTAAGAAATATTGTCAAGGTTTAATTTCATCATGATTGTTATTAAAAAACCATGTTGAATATCAATGTTGTGTGTTTGTTTCTGTGTTATCAGTTCCATCATATAGACCAAAAGCTAATCATTCACGTTCATCATTACCTAAAATATGATAGCCAACCGAACCAGAAGCACCTCGACCCCATTTAGCATCTGGAGCCATTGTGAAAAAAACACTTTGTTGACTAACATCACCACTAGGTAATAATTCCCCGTTTGGACCATATGGTTGATCACCACCATTAAATTGTTTGTTTCAACGAGTTCAATTACTAAATTTTTGTGCTGTAATATTTTGTACTGGATCTTGATAATGAAATCCATCTTGATAAATAAATGATCCAGCACCAATTTGTCATGGATACCCACCAGAACTTAAGGTAATATTATCTGGAATTTCATTTAAATCAAATTGAATTGCAAAATTATTAAAACGATTAGCATAAGCATTAACTCGATCTAATCTTTGTTTTAAAACTGGCGAATCATTTACTTGTTGATTAGTGAAATTGATTTTGACAATTGCTAAATCGTTGTAACGATTTCTTTGATAATAAGAACTTGTTCAATAATCACAATAAAGAACTTGAAAATTTTCGCTTTGATCATTAGTTGGATTTTGAACCAATGAATTTCATTCATGTGGTTGTCAATTATCTAAATGATAACCAGCAACAGAAGGAAAGTATGAAACTATTTCTTGATCATCATAATTATTATTAAAAGTAAATAAAACGTGTTTCTTTTCTGCGTCTTTATTATTAATTAGATTTCGTCAATAACCATCTGTAACGTGTAGATTAGTTAATGCATAATAACAATAATCACTGTTATTGGTTATATTATTATTGGTTTCATGATAAAACAAGCAATAAGTTCCAGCACCCAAGCTAGGTTTACCTCTTTTATACGTATAAGAAGTAAACATAAATGTTCGATCATTAATAAATTGTCTAATATCAGTGTAGATCGGAACATAAGGTTCAGGGGTTTTGGTTATATTAATGTTAAATAAATTACTATGCCCAATTAATAATGTTCCATCATTTAAGATATATTGTGCTTGAATTCTAACATCATTAATTTGATATTCGGTTTTAGATAATAGTTGAAAATGTTGTTCACTAAAACTGTAATGATAAAAAATAGGATCTAATTTATTGTTTCCTTGGTCAACTAAAGATAAGGTTAACCGGTCTAGTTTTTCAATAACAACGTTGTTTTCAAAAGTGATTTTTCCTGTTAAATCTAAATTAACACCATGGTCATAATAACTACTATCAAAGTCATTAATGTTTTCAGTGAAAATAATGTCTGTATGTTCAGGAACATGTTTACTTCCACAAGACGTTAAAAATATTGGTGAAGCAGCTGATACAAAACTTAAAAGCGAACAAACTATTTTTAATCTCATTTGTATAAGAATTACTATAAGATTATAGTAATGCGACTAGATAAATACTTAGTTGAAAAACATTTAGTAACCAGTAGAAACAAAGCTCAAAACCTAATAAAAAAAGGTGTTGTTTCTATTAATTCTTTTATTATTACTAACAACCATCATGAAGTTTCTGATTATGATGTTGTTGAAGTTAAACAAGTTCAACAGTATGTTAGTCGTGGAGCTTATAAATTATTAGCTGCAATAGAAAATTGAAAAATAGATATTAGTAATAAAATTGTTTTAGATATTGGTGCATCTACTGGTGGATTTAGTCAAGTATGTTTAAATGCCAACGCTAAAAAAGTTTATGCTATTGATGTTGGTAGCAATCAAATTGATTCATCTTTAATTAAAAACAAAAGATTGATTAGTTATGAAAAAACCAATTTTAAAGATTTAAATTTATTGATGTTCAATGAACAAATAGATTTAATTGTTGCTGATTTATCTTTTATTTCATTAACAACTTTAATTGACTATTTAATTCAACTATTTAATTATCAATATGAAGCAATTTTCTTAATTAAGCCACAATTTGAATTAGGGAAAGAAATTGCTAGTAAATTTAATGGTGTTATTAAAGATCCAAAATTATGGAACAAAGCAATTAATAAAGTTAAACAACATTTAATGCAAAACAACTTCCAAGTTATTGGTGTAATTGAATCACCTATTAAAGGTAGTGAGGGCAATACCGAATTTTTAGTGTATTGTAAAAAACAATAATGCACTATATTTTTCATATTGATATTAATGCCTTTTATGCTACGGTAGAAGAAATTTTAAATCCTAAATTAAAAAATCTTCCTATTGTTGTTGGAGGAAGAACAAAAAGGTCAGTTGTTTCAAGTGCCAATTATCTTGCACGCAACTTAGGAATTAAAGCCGCTATGCCTATTTTTATGGCTAAAAAGTTATGCCCGTATCTTGAAGTCGTTGATCCGCATTTTAAGGCATATGAAGAGCATTCAATAAAATTTCATAATTTTATTAGCAGCCATTTCACTAATAAAATTGAACAATTTTCAATTGATGAATGTTGAATTGATGTTACGCACTTATGCAAGGATAACGACTCAGCAATTAAGCTAGCACACACAATCCAAAAAAGAATATATAGAGAATTACAACTCCCTGTTTCAATTGGTATTAGTTACAACAAGTTTTTAGCCAAGATGGCTAGTGATTTAAAAAAACCATTAGGCATATCCGCAATCCTTAATTTAGAAGACATTAAAAATAAATTATGAAATCTACCAGTTGATGATATGCTTTTTATTGGTAGCGCATCAGCTAAAACATTAAAAGAAAACAATATTAATACTATTGGTGATATTGCTAACCGTGATAATAATAAAATTCTTGCTAAAGTATTAAATAAAAATTGATATGTTCATTACCTTCACGCTAACGGTAAAGGTGAATATAAATTAGATAACTCAAAAAATATTCCTAAATCGATTAGCAATAGCAGAACTTTTCTAGAAGATGCAGATGAACCAGAAGATATTTTAAAAACACTTAAACATTTAACGCAAGATGCAGTTGAACGTTTACAGTATTATGATTTAAAAACAAAGACAATTAGTGTTTATGTTAAATATCCAGATTTCAAAACAGTTAGTAAATCACAAACATTTAACAAACCTTTTAAAGATTACGAAGAAATTGTTGACAAAGCAATAAAAATATTTCTTGAAAATTTTAAAAATCAAAAAATTAGATTAGTTGGAGTTGGTTTAAACAACTTAAGTAGCATAACTGAAAAAACAGATTTAAATCCTTCAATTTTTAATCCAACTGGACATATTCCTGAAATTGTTGAAAAAACAGATTTAGAAAAAGTTAAAGAAACAGTTAATAAAAAAATGAATTTAGAAATCCTACAGTTTGCTGACAAAAAACTTTAGTTGCTTTTTGAACTTATTAAATTTAATAACTCTAATCCTTGTTTAGTAATAACTCTTCCTTTAGCTTGTTTATTAACCAAACCTTTTTGTAATAAATAAGGTTCAATTTTTAATTCAATACTAAGTAGATCAATATTAATTATTTGACTAATAGTTTTTAGACCCACGCCATTAGGATTTTTAGCTAGTAATTGTAAATAATGAAGATCATTAATGTCATATTCATGATAAATATATCCTAACCGCTTTAAAATTTCATTAATATTTATTTGATTATGGCTAGTTTGAAAATCTTTAATTCGGCGAATTAGGCGATAACAAATTCGGGGAATTCCTTTAGAAGCACGATTTATTAATTGAATGTCATCTTTAGATAAATTAACTTTTAATTTGTTTGCATATAAATCAACAATCTCGTTCATTTCCTGTTCGGTATACTCATTTAAATTAAATGTAATGCCAAAACGATCTTCTAGCGGTTGAGGAATTTTCCCTAAGGAGGTTGTTGCCCCAATTAAAGTAAAATTTGGTAATTTAATTCGTGTAATTTTAGTGTTAAAATCCTTACCAATATTTAAATCTAGAACTTGTTCTTCCATGGCTGAATAAAATAATTCAAAACATGTTTTATTAATAGCATGAATTTCATCAATAAAAATAACATCACGATCATTACATGAAAGTAATAAATTAATAACATCAATTGGTTTTTGAATTGATGTTCCTTGGAGAATTCGGATTTTTGTTCCTAATTCAATAGCAATTAATTTAGCTAAAGTTGTTTTTCCAGTTCCTGGTAAACCATAAAATAGACAATGTTCTAAAGGACGGTTTTGCTTTTTTGCACTATCTAGAAAAACACTTAAGTTATTTTTAATTTGATCTTTACCAACAAATTCATCTAATGAACTAAGCAGGTTCATGATTTAAATCTTTATTAATAATTAACTTTATTGCTTCAGCAATAGTTTCGCTTTGATCACCTGATCCATTTTTAGGTAAATGATCAATTGCATATTGAATTTGGTTTTGATCATAACCTAAATTAGTTAAAGAACTGTATAAATTAACCATGGCATTATCTAAATGTTGTTCAGTATCATTTAGATAATGAGAATGTAAAGTATCAATAATTACTCTAGCTAATTTTTCATTAATATTTGGTAAAGCACTTAAGCCTTCAATGTCTTTGGAAGCAATTAATTGTTTAATTAATGACACTTCACTTTTTAAGACGTTTAAAGCAGTTCGTGGACCAATCCCATTACATCTTAATAAAGATAAAAATAGTTCTTTTTGGTTATAAGCACTAAAACCATAAAAATCTTGTAAAAAAGCATTTTTATTATTAGTAGTAAACTGATCATAAACAAAAATTCTTATTTTATCCCCAACAACAAAAGTGCTAGGATTTGCAACGTTAATCACGTAACCAACACGGTTACATTCGAAAGTAATAGTTTTCTTATTAGTAGAAACTACTTGACCATATAAGTATGAATACATAATTTTATTTGTTCATACTTTTAATAGTCTAAGTTACTGATAATGTCTTAAAAATTTATAACTTTCACTAAAGAAGGTTGGCAATAAACAACCCATACTAATAGTTACTAAATATAAATACCAATGATTACTTTGATAGAAAGTAGTCATATTAAAAACATTTGCAATCGAAGGAATTAAAGTTACTAATAAAATTAGAACTAATGATAAAGCGTTGGCTATGATTAACCATTGGTTAGAATAAAAATTAGTTTTAAATATTGATTTATTATTTCTTAAATTGAACGTTAGTGATAATTGGCTAATCCCTAAAGTAATAAAAGCACAAGTACTAGCTGCATCATTAATTAAGTCTTGTTGATCGTTTGTAGTTTGACTAAATACAATATAACCAATAAAATAAGCAGCTAATGTAATTATGGCGTTGGTAAAACTTTGATAAGCAACTTGTAATCATAATCCATTAGCAAAAATTCCCAGTTTAGCATTTCGGGGTTTTTGTAGCATTACTTTATTAGTTGGTTTTTCTAAACTTAAAGCAATTGCAGGAAACGAATCACCAATTAAGTTAATTCAAAGAATTTGAATAGCACTTAAAGGTTGATCAATATCTAAAAAGAATCCAGCAATAATTAGTCCAAGAATAATAATAATTTCGGCAATATTAGTAGCAATTAAAAAACTAATTACCCGAACAATGTTATTAAAGATGTTTCTTCCTTGTTTAACTGATTTAAGAATAGTATGGAAGTTATCATCTTGCAGAATAATATCACTAGCATCTTTAGCAACATCAGTACTTGTACCCATCACACAACCAATGTCTGTTGCTTTTAATGCTGGAGCATCATTAACTCCGTCTCCAATCATAGCAACCACTTGATCTAATGATTTTCAAGCATTAATAATTCTTAATTTATCACTTGGACTTACTCGTGCAAAAACTTTAATCTTACTAATTTTGCTAATTAGTTCTTGATTAGACATTTGTGATAAAGTTATCCCGTCAATAGCTAAACTATTTTTTTCATAGATGCCAATTTGTTTAGCAATACTAGTAGCTGTTAAAACATGATCACCAGTAATCATCACTACATTAATGCCAGCTTGTTTAGCTTCAAGAATTGATTTTTTAACTTCTTTTCTTGGTGGATCAATCATGATTAACAAACCAACAAAAGTTAAATTGTTTTCAATAAAACTTGGTTTAAAGTTTTTATTATTAGGTTTTAGTTTTTTTGTAGCTAAACCTAAAACTCGATAACCTTGTGATGAATATTTTTCATTAATCTTATTTAATAACTTAATTTCTTTTTGTGAACAATGACAAACTTTAATTAATTGATCAAACGCACCTTTAGTAATAACAGTTTGGTATTTATTTTGATTAATAATAACTGACATTAATTTTCTTTTAGAATCAAAAGGAATTTCTTCAATTCGTTTAAATTTATTGATTAAATCAGTTTGATCTTGTTTTAAATGTTTTTCATATGCTTGAATTAAAGCAATTTCGGTTGGATCACCATTTGTTATTAATTTATTATTTTGATAATAAATGGAAGCATTAGTACACAATGAAGATAGTGTTAATAAATTATTAATAGTTTTATTATTAATCTTATTCTTTAAATTTATTTCTTGATTAGACTTTAAATCATATAGATGTTCTAAAGTCATTTGGTTCATTGTTAATGTTCCGGTTTTATCAGTACAAATAACTGCAGCACTACCTAAGACTTCAACAGCTAATAAGTTTTTTACAATTGCATGTTGTTTAGCCATCCGGGTAACACCGATTGACATATTAATGGTAATGACGATTGGTAAACCTTCAGGAATAGCAGCTACGGCTAAACTAACTGCTAACATAATCGCAGCAATTGAATTATCAAAGCCAATTTTCTTATCGCCAAAAAAAGCTAAATGAATAAATTCAATAACTAAAACTAATAAACAAATAGCAATACATAAAATTGACAATCATTTGCCAAACTTGCTAATTTGTTTTTGTAATGGTGTTTTTTCAACTTTAGTCTCATTTAATAATTTAGCCACTTGACCCAACTGCGTATTCATGCCAATTGCAGTAACAATTGCTTTACCACTTCCAGTAGCAACATAAGTTCCAGCAAACACCATATTAGCCTGATCAGCTACTTTAGTAGATAATCCATAAACTTTATTTTCATTTTTAATAACTGGTAAACTTTCGCCTGTTAATGTTCCTTCAATAGTTTGTAAGTTATTAGCATCAATGATTCTAGAATCTGCATAAATACTATCACCAGCTTCAAAGAATAAAATGTCACCAATAGTTAACTCTTTACTATCAATTAAAATTATTTCACCATTACGAATTACTCTTGTTTTATTAACAGTTAATTGTTTTAAAGCAGCAATGGCTTGATTAGCCTTAGTTTCTTGGATGGTGCCAATAATTGCGTTAATGACCACAACACCAAGAATAATAAAAGGTTGAGCTCATTCAGCGGCTTCAATATCTTGATTAACAACCTTCTTATAAATAATGGGAACAAAAGCAATTAAAGACGAAATTAAAAGAATGATAATCATTAAATCTTTAAATTGCTTAATAAATTTTTTAAGAATTGATTCTGGTTTTTTCTCAATTAATTGGTTAATCCCAAAACGTTGTTGATTTTTAATAACAACTTTGTTGTCTAATCCTTTAATAGGATCAGTATGTAATTTTTTAATTACATCTTTTGTTGTTAATGTATGGGGATTGTTTATTTGTTTAACGTTTTGGGACATAAAATTAATGCTAATTATAAAGAATTACTTTTTAATAATAAAGTAACGGTCTTTATGGTTTAAATCTTGATAAAAGGTAGTTAATTCTTTATAACCATTTTCATTAATTAATTTTTCTAATGCTTGTTTTTGATCATGACCAAATTCGCAAGCAACTAAAAAATGATTAGGATCTTTAATTAGTTTTTTCAGATTAGGGATTAAAGTTTTATAGAAAGCTAATGGATCGGATGAATTGTTAAAACTAATTTTATTTTCATATTTAATCATTTGTTGATCTAAGTCTTTTAAATCAACGTATGGTGGATTCATGACAATGACATCATATTTTTCATTAGTATTTTTAATTCAATTAAAAAAATCATCTTGAATAATTTTGGTTTGATCTAGATGATGAAAAGCTAAATTAGCTTTAATGTTATTAATAGCTTTTTCATCAATTTCTAATAAACTTAAATCAAATTGATTAAAATACTTTTTTAAAGTAATCCCAATACATCCACTTCCTGCACATAAATCAATTAATTTAGTTGATTGAAAATCTAATAAAAATAAAACTAATAATTGATTAACTCATACTTCTGTATCATTACGTGGGCAGTGAACAGTATCATGAACAATAAAATCTAAATCACAAAATCTAGTGTTGTGAGTGATATGGGCTAATGGCTTATGATGTAAATAATAATCATCTAAATCTTTATAAAAATCATTAGAGTCAAAATCAATTTCATGTTTATGGCTCATTAATAAATCTTTAGAAGATTTAACTTTTTTACTTAATGAAAAAAGAATGGCTAAATTTACTGCTTGGTTGTTATATTCTTTTTTAATTGATTTAAATAAGTCAAAAAAAGTCATTATGCTTGTTCTTTTAGTTTTGCTAGTTTTTCTTCTTGTTCGTTTGCAATTAATGGATTAATTACTTCGTCTAAATTACCTTGCATAATGTAATCTAGTTTATTTAAGGTTAAACCAATCCGGTGATCAGTTACCCGGTTTTGTGGGTAGTTATAAGTACGAATTTTTTCACTACGTTCACCAGAACCAACTTGTGATTTTCGTAAATCTGAAACATTCTTTTCTTGTTCTTCTTGTGCTTTTTGTCATAACTTAGCTCTTAGTAAGTTCATGGCAGTTTCCCGGTTTTCAATTTGACTTCTTCCGTCTTGGCAAGCAACCACTACGCCAGTAGGCATATGAGTAATTCTTACTGCTGATTCAGTTCGATTAACGTGTTGTCCCCCAGCTCCTCCTGCTCGATACGTATCAATTCGTAAATCACTAGGATTAATGGTTAATTCTACTTGATCAATTTCTGGTAATACTGCAACAGTAATTGTTGAAGTATGAACTCGACCTTTAGTTTCAGTTAAAGGGACACGTTGTACACGATGAACACCTGATTCAAATTTGAATTTAGAATACACTTCTTCACCTTTAATTGTAAAGAAGATATAGTCACACCCATGAGCGTTATATGAACTACTATTAACTTGAATTTTTCACCCTTGGGAATCACAATAACGTTTGTAGCATTCAAATAAATCAACAACAAAGATACACGATTCATCGCCTCCTACACCTGGGCGCATTTCAACAATAACGTCTTTATCATTATTAGGGTCTTGAGGTATTAAAAGAATTTTTAATTCTTCTTCTAAATTAGGTAATTGACCTTTAATATCATCAAGTTCTAATTTAGCTAATTCAATTAATTCAGCTTCTCCACCTTCATTTAGGACTTTTTCATCCTGTAAACCATTTTCAATTAGTTTTTTATATTCATTAAATTTATCATAAATTGGACGATTATGTTTAATTGCCCGATTAACTTCTTTTAATTCATGAATGGATAATGAACCACTTTCTAGTTTTTGGTTAAGCGATTCATATTGGTTAGCAATGGCTTGCAGAGATGTATAGAGATTTTTATCGTATTCCATAATTTATTTAAGAAAAAAAGACAACTCATCTGAGTAAGATAAATCGTCTTTTAAGAAAAATTTAAAGTTATTTTAAATCATCAAGTGATTTAACAAGGTTAGATTTTTTTGCTTTAGCTGGTTTAGGTTGTTTAGCTGTAGGTTTAGTATTCATTGTGTTTTTACCAGCAGCAAATTTATCAGATAATTTTTCAGCACGACCTTTTACTTTTTGGTTTAAAGATTTACCTTTATAGAAAGGGTGACAATTGCTACATACGTCAATACTTACTGAATCTTGTTTATAAGTTGATTCAATAACATATTCACTTCCACATGAAGCACATTTAAAAGTAACGTTATGTGTTTTTGGTTGAATGTTTTTATTCATAAGAATTAATCTTTCCTTGTATTCTTGGTTTTAAAAGTGTTATTTATTATATTAATTAATAAAAGAATAAGTTATTAATCTTATTAATAATAAAATTATTAACATTACATGAACTATTTCCGGGTTTTGATTAGTGGGATTTTAGCATGTGTCACAATGATGGTGATTACCGTTGTGGCCTTAATTCTTTTTTATTCATACCACACACCATACATCATCATTACTACTTCAATTTTTGTCATTTTATTTGATTTATGTTTTGCCATTGGAGTAATTAATTCAAAAAGACAAACTAGTATTAAATTGTGCTGAGTCTTTTTTATTTCAGCAATTCCGTTAATTGGTGTTTTAAGTTTTTTAATTTTTGGTTTTCAACCCTATACCCAAAAAAACCTAGATACCTATCAAGAAAAATGAAAACCATTTTTAGTTCATGAAGATTTTAATCAGACGAAGAAAATCTTAAGTGAAAAAACTAATTTACATTCAGCGTTTAATTACAACTTTAATGCCGGATTAAGTGCTGTATATGAAAATAACAAAATTGAAATTATTGATCATATTACTAACTCGCTAGAAACAACAATTAAATTAATTCGTAGTGCCAAGAAATTTATTCATTACCAAACTTATATTATTCATGATGGAGCTTGATTTCGAATTGTTTGTGAAGAATTAATTAATCAAGCTAAAAAAGGAATTGAAGTTTGTTTGTTATATGACTGAGTTGGTTCATATCATTTAGTTAATCGTAAATTATTAAAAAAACTAAAACAAAACTATGTGAAGGTTGGGGTGTTTAATCCCAAAGGGATTAATATGTTTAAAGGAGTGACTAACTATCGTAGTCACCAAAAATGCTTAATTATTGATAACCATACTTGTTATTATGGTGGAAGTAATACGGGTGATGAATATTTAGGGATTTCAGCTCAATACACTTCTTATCAAGATTTAAATTACCTTGTTAGTGGAGCTATTGTTAATTCGATTAATTTAAACTTTATTTATAACTGAAAAACTTTTAGTGATCAAGCTTATAAAAACCCTAAATTTAGTCCAATGATTGACCAGTTGCATAAATTACAAAACGAACAATTAATGCAATTAGTTAAATCTTCTCCTGATTACGAAGAAAAAACCATTGAAAAAACGATTTTAAGTTTAATTTATAGTGCTAAAAAATCGATTAAGATTACCACGCCTTATTTTTTTCCAAGTGATGAAATTCTTCATGCTTTACAATTAAAGGCTTATAGTGGTATTGAAATTGATTTAATTCTTCCAAGTCATAATAATGAAAAAGAATTTGTCATTATTACCAACCGCAAACACTATGAAGAATTAAAAAAATCAGGAGTAAAGATTTATGAATACCAAGGTTTTATTCATTCGAAATACATGATTATTGATAATAACCTTGTTTTTACTGGTAGCAATAACTTAGACTATCGTTCATTATGAATTAATTTTGAAAACGCTTTATTAATTCATGATCAGTTATTTACCAAGCAAATGAACGATGTTTTTAATCATAATTTAAGCCATTGCAAAATGATTAATGAAACAGACATAAAAACCTTTACAACCTTAAAATTTAAGTTTACTAATCTATTAGTTAATTTAATTCATCCCTTAATATAAAATAAACCCAAATAACTATGCGTTTAAAATTAATTTCATTATTAGGGGCAATTCCAGCCATTGTTGTACCTACTATTTTTACTACTTCATGTGGTTTTATTCATTTTGATGATGGTTCAACAAAAGAAAGCGCATCATATGATGCACCCCATAGATTTATTAATGAAAGAACGTTTTCATTAAGAATTCAATCAACAAATTACTTTAATTATGGAACTATTTGGTTGTTCTATAAATTGAATAATGATGCTAATGATTATTCATATTATTTCATGACTAATATGCATGTAACTTCACCATTAATTCGGTTTAACCAAGCTGGACCTGTAAAATTAGCTTTAGCATTTGAAAACGATAATGATGTAGTTAATAAAACGCTAATTGGAAATAATCAAGAAGTTGGTCGAACTTTTATTGCTTCATGCCACTATAATGAATTAACAAGTTTAAATACTAATCAAATTGGGAATGATAAACTAAAAATTTATTACAACCAATACTTTAATTATGATGGTTTTGTTGATACACCAACAACCAGAAGAAGTTATAATGACATTAGTGTTGGGAGACTAAATTTAAATAGTTGAAAAAATCAATCAGGATGAAATAATATTGCACCGAGATTAAACCATTTAAACACTTATGCTAATAGTCATAATAAATGATTATTACAATTTGATGACGCTTCATCAAAACAAAATTTAAGCAATATTTATACAGCTGGTTATCCATTGGTATCAACTGACGAGCAACAACCATATGGTGATTTTTCTAACCGTTTAGCAATTCAAAATTTTGATATGGCATACGGTCAAGAACACTATGGTTTTAATGATTATCAAAACTACTTTTATGATCCGAAAAAGCCAGAAGAATGAAGTGATGCTGCAAAAAACTCGGTTAAACTAAGCAACTATCGAAGAGCATTTTATGTAGATGATCATAATACTGAAAACCGTTATTTTGGTGGTGGAGCTTCAGGAAGTTTAATGATTAGTGTTGCAAATCCTAATGATCCATCAACATATAAAGCCGAAGGTATTTATTGAGGAACAAGCACAACCAATAATTTATTTGGATTACACCGTTATTTAGGATTTGAACAATTTAAACCAATTAAAAGGAATGGTCAACTTGCTAATATTGATCCAATCTACAAATACTTTATTGATCATGTTGATTCATGAGTAAGTAATAACCAAATTCCTTACATTCTTGATTACACTAATTTGTAAAAATTAGAAACCCAATTTTCTTCATTAGCACTTTAACCATTAGTGTGCTAATTTATAAGTATAATTAGTGTATGTCTTCAACCAACAAACGCGATTATTACGAAGTTTTAGGTGTTCAAAGAAATGCAACAACTGATGAAATAAAAAGAGCATTTCGAAAGTTAGCAATGAAATATCATCCGGATCGAAATAAAGAAAAGGATGCTGAAGCTAAATTTAAAGAAGTTAATGAAGCCTATCAAGTTTTATCTGATGATAAAAAGCGTCAGATTTATGACCAATATGGTTTTGATGGATTAAACCAACAAGGGTTTAATGCTAGTGACATTAATATCCAAGATATTATTAACCAATTCCGGAATTTCTTTTCTGGCGGAAACGCTGGACCATTTGGTTCATTTATGGACGAGGAAGATTTTGGTGGATTTAGTGGATTTGGGTTTGGTGGACAAAGAAGAAAAACAAAAACACAAAAACAAGAACTATTTGAATCAGATATTACTTTACAAGTTAATTTAACATTCTTAGAATCTGTTATTGGTGGATACCAAAGTTTTGACATTAATGTTAAAAAGATTTGTGATGAATGTAAAGGAACTGGAGCTGGAGATCACGGTAAGGATATTAAAACATGTGATCAATGTAATGGAACTGGTCAAGTAGTTAGTCAAAAATCAGTTGGTGGGTTTGGTTATTTTACCCAAATTCATACATGCCCTAAATGTAAAGGAACTGGAAAAATTATTAATTCTAAATGTCCTAAATGTCATGGTAAAGGATATGAAGAAGTTAAACAACATGTCGAATTTGATATTCCTCCAGGAGTTGATACCGGCATGATGATGAAACTTAAAGGACAAGGAAATACACTAAATGGTAAACAAGGTGATTTAAATATTGTCTTTTATGTGCAAAAATCAAAAGTCTTTTATCGTGAAGGCAACACAATTAAAACCAAAGTTTTAGTTGATCCGCTACGTGCAATAGTTGGTGGAAACGTAGAAATTCCTACTCCTTATGGAATGAAAACCATTAAATTAAATGGTTCAACACCTAATGGTGAATGGATTAGTGTTTCTGGTTTTGGAATTAAAGATATTAAACGCGGAATATTAAAAAATACTAATGGTGATTTAGAAGTGCAAATTATTTATGCTAAACCAAATAGTTATTCAAGTAGTGAATTAAAGAAGCTAGATGAATTAGCTAAAAAAGAAAATAGTGAAGTAAATCGCTTTTTAAAAGATGTTGCTAAAGAGGTGGAGTAATTTATGGATAAAAAAAACAATAAACAACAAGAACAAAAAAAAGTTGAAAATAAAAAAGATCAACCCAACCAAGAATTAGTTGAATTAAAAAAGAAATATGATCAAGCTATTGTTGATTTAAATGATAAAAATCACCAAATTGAACAATTAAAAAAACAAGTTCAAGATATCAATAATGAATATATGACTAAAGTAAGAGAAAAAGCATCTCAAGCGCAAGCTTTAGTTGATCAAAAAATTAAAGAATTACAAACTAAATTTGAATCTGAAGCTAAAGAAAATAAAAAATATGCTTTAAGCGATTCCATCAAAGAATTTATTAGTATTTTAAATCAATTAGAAAACGCGATTAATGCTCCAATTAATGATGAAAAAGTAAAAAACTATTTAAAAGGTTTAAATATGTTTGTGAGCATGATTCACAATTGATTAAGATCGTTAAATATTAACAAAATCGAAATTACTCATGGTATGGAATTTGATCCAAAATATATGGAAGCAATTGAAGCTGATAAAGATGAAAAATCAACTCGACCATTTCATGTCGTAAAAGTACTTGAATCTGGTTATAAACTTCATGATCGGGTAGTTGTTTTTGCCAAAGTTAATGTTTCTAATAAGCCATTAAATTAATCAAAAACCTTCATTTCGGGTATAATAATAACTCATGTTAAGAATTGCAATTATTGTCGCTAATAAGTCAGAAGATATGGAAGTAATTGTTCCATTAGACTTATGACGCCGTGCCGGTTTTTTTGTTAAGTTAATCTCGGTAGAAAAAAAGAAAAATTTAATTTTAGCTCGCGGAACAAAGATTTCATGTGATGAAATCTTAATGAAAGAAAATTTAACTAAGTATAACGCGATCTTCCTTCCAGGTGGAGAAGGACATATGAAGTTTAATGATGTGGATGCACCACGATTAATTAACTTCTTAAAACGTCATGGTAATGAAAAGAAAATTAATTTCTTATCAATTTGTGCAGCCACACAAGTTTATGGTGGATTAGGAATGCTAGATAACGTTAAAGCTACTTGTTATCCAGGATGTCAATCATCATTTAAGAAAACTTATGTGAAAAAAGATGTTGTAGTTGATAAGAACTTTATTACTGCTAATGGCCCAGCTGCCGCTGTTGAATTTGCTTTAACAGTGATTAAACAACTTGAAGGCGATAAATTAGCTAATGAGGTAGCAAGCAAAATCTTATATAAAGGAAAAATTTAATGATGAACTATACAGTTAGATGAAAAGATTGTTCAAAATCAGATGCTGTTGTTAATTTTCTAGAAGAAAAATTAAGTAAATTCTATGATTTTGAATTTGTACAAGACGGATTTAAAGTAGAAATCGTTTACTACGCTAAAAATAAATCATTTACTGTTAGAATCAACGTTAATGTTCCACACAAAGGACAATTAAGAGCCGAAGCTAATGAAACTGATGTTTTAACAGCTATTAATAATGCTTGCAGTAAAATTATCGATCAATTACGTCGAGTAAAAACACAAATTTATTCAAAATAAAATCATTTATTTTAATTAGTGAATAACGCCTACTAGCGCTTTATTTTTCTTTTATTTATATAATTTAAATAATTTATTTTTATATATGGCCAATACCGAATTAATTAAAAAATTAAGAGACATGACTCAAGCTGGAGTTATGGATGCAATGAAAGCGTTAAAAGAATGCAATGATAATTTAGAAAAAGCAGCACAATGATTACGTGAAAAAGGAATTGCTAAAGCTTCTAAAAAAGCTGGGGCAATTGTAACTGAAGGGGTAGTTAAAGCAATTGTTAATGATAACTATGCTGCTTTAGTGGAAATCAATTCACAAACCGACTTCGTAGCAAGCAACGAAGGATTTATTAATTTAGTTAAAGAAATTAAATCACTAGTTTCTTCACACCAACCAAAAGATTTAGATCACCTAAATAAATTAAAAACAAGTAATGGTGTAACAATTGCTGATGCTTGTGTTGATTTAACAGCAAAAACTGGTGAAAAGATTGTAGTACGAAGAATTAGTGTTTTAAACAAACAAAAAGAACAATTCTTCCAAGTTTATGAACACTTTAACAACAAAATTGCTGTTATTCTTTTAGTTGATAACTTAAAAGAAGAAGTAGCTAAAGGTGTGGCAATGCATATTGCTGCTTTAAACCCTAAGTTCATGAGCATCACTGATGTATCTAAAGATTGAATTGAAAAAGAAAAAGAAATTTTAACTAAACAAACATTAGCTGAAGGTAAACCAGCTGATCGTGTGGAAATGATTGTTAAGGGAAGAATTAACAAATCAATGGCTGAAGTTTGTTTATTTGAACAAAAATTCTTTAAAGATCCAGGTAAAACTGTGGCTAATTACTTAAAAGAAAACGGTGTTAACTTATTAAAGTTCATCCGTTATGAAGTTGGTGAAGGTGTTGAAAAGAAAGTAACTGATTTTGCTGCTGAAGTTGCAGAACAAATGGCTAAATAATAATGAATAATAAACAAACAATTTTATTAAAGATTAGTGGTGAATTCCTTAAAGGTGAAAAAACCATTATCTGTCCAACGAAACTAAAAAACATTGTTAGTCAAATTGGTCAATTATCAAAAAAATATAACATTGGGATTGTTTTAGGTGGCGGTAATATTATTCGTGGGGGAATGACTAACATTCCTAATGTTGCTAGAACCTCGGCTGACCAAATGGGAATGCTTAGCACCACAATTAATTGCTTAGCATTACGAGATAGTTTAACAGCTAATGGTATTAAAAACAAAATGTTTTCATTAATTCCAATGCCAACAATTGCTCACGTTTACAACATTAATGAAGCTAAACGAGCATTAAATAAAGGTAAAGTTGTTATTTTTACTGGCGGAACCGGTAATCCTTATTTCTCAACTGACACCGGAATTGCCTTACGAGCACTAGAAAATAATGCCAAAACAATTCTAATGGCTAAAAACGGAGTGGATGGAGTTTATAGTGATGATCCACGCAAAAATAAAAAAGCAAAGCGTTTAAGTAAATTAACTTATAACGAAATTATTCAAAAGAATTTAATGGTAATGGATATTACTGCTACCCAATTATTAAAAGATTCAGATGTAGAAATCTTAGTATTTAATGCTGATGAAACAAATTGCTTTATTAAAGCAATGAATAAAAAGATTTTATTTACCAAAATTACTAAATAGAAAGAATTCAAGATTATGGAATGAAATACTTTAAAACAAGAATTTGAAACTGCTGCTAATAAAGTTACTAACTGATTAAATCAAGAATATGGTTTAATCCGTACTGGAAGAGTTTCTTTATCAATCTTTGATAAAGTTCGTGTTAATGCCTATGGTTCAGAAATGAAATTAAATCAAGTGGCTAACATTCAAATTGTGAATGCGACTCAAGTTATTATTAAACCATACGATAAAAGTCAAACCCAAGAAATTTTAAAAGGAATTACAGTAGCTAACTTAAATGTTAATCCGATTGTTAATCCTGATTCAATTCGCATTAACTTTCCTCCACAAACTGAAGAAAGTCGTAAAGCTTCAGTTAAACAAGCTAAAAAATTATTAGAAGACGCAAAAATTAAAATTCGTTCTGTCCGTCAAGATGTACAAGCAATGTACAAAAAGCTTGATAGCGTTAGTGAAGATTTAATTCGTTACTTTGAAGATGAATTAAATAAGATCACAAAGAAATATAATAGCGATTTAGAAAGTCGTTATAACGCTAAAGAAAAAGAATTAATGACACTTTAGTCATTAATTTATTTTTTATGATGAATCAAAAACTATTGAATGCTAATTTAAAAACAAGATTAAAATCCACCCTTTACATTAGTGGTTATTTATTTCTTGTTTTGTTTTTTAGTTTATTTTTTGATTCACACGGAATATTAACTAATACTTTTAGAGATATTTATCTAAATAACTTTCAAATCTTTATTGGTGTTTTTGGTGTTTTGTTTTATTTATCCACTATTGGTTTAGTTTGATTTATTAGTAAAGAAATTACAAGAACATTCTGAAAAGAAGAAAAAGTGAATTGAAAATTATTAGCTACTATTTTCTTTTTTGTTAGTGTTGTTTTTATTTTCTTTTTAATTACTAAATTAAATTTAAGCAGAATTTTGAGTGATAAACAAACTTGACCTAGTTACTACTTTGTTCCTTTTAGTGGACTATTTATTTTAGTAACGTTTATTGGTTGAACAATTGTTAGTAATAACAAAATTAAGAATAAAAAACAATCAGTTTATTTTTCGTTAGTAACAATTATTACTATCTTATTTTTTATTGCGCTTTATTATCTTGCTTTTTATCGTAGTTGATTAGATTTATTTATCTTAATTTTATTAGCAATGTTAACTGATGTTTTTGGTTATTTTGTTGGGGTTTTATTTGGTAAACATAAGTTATGTCCAAAGATTAGTCCCAAAAAAACAATTGAAGGTTTTATTGGTGGAGTTATTATTTCTTCATTAGTCATCCTAGCAGTTTTTGGTTTAGTCCAATTATTTAAAGCAGCATCGGTTCTTGAACCATTTAAATTAGTAAGTTTAGCTAATGCGTTAAGTTATGAATTTTTAGGATGACAAATTGATAGTTTAAGTAATTTTAATGTTAATAGCAACTTTTGAATTGTTTGCTTCTTTACATTAATTGTTTTAGCAATTATTAGTGTTGCTGGTGATTTAAGCTTTAGTATTTTTAAGCGTAGTATGAAAATAAAAGACTTTGGAAATATCCTTCCAGGACATGGAGGAATATTAGACCGATTAGATTCAATTTCTTTTGTTTTTATTGCTTATTATTGTTTAAGTATGTTAATCAATACAAGTGTTTCACCAACAACTTGCTTTATCAACATTATTAACGCTTAAGTTTTAGATAAGCTAAATGAGCAATCATTGCGGCGTTATCACCGCAATATTTTTTTTCTGCAATTTTTACTGGTATTTTGATTTGTTTAATTGATTGTCTTAATAAAGAGTTAGCAGCAACTCCTCCTCCAATCGCAACAAACTTGGGATTAAATTTAGCAATATAGTATTGCAACTTAATAATTAAATCATCAATGCATCATTTTAGTACTGATGAACCAATTAATACTGGGTCAATTGGTTGATGTTTTTGTTTTAGTTGATGAACCTTATTAGTTATATGAGTTTTTAAACCACTAAAACTAAAATTCTTATTAGCCTTAGCGTGTTTAATTAATGGAAAATTAGTTTTAGTTTCATTATATTGTTGATCTAAACTAATTCCTCCAGGATAAGGAAGATTTAAAATTCGACCAATTTTATCTAAGCATTCACCAACTGCATCATCATGTGATTGATTGACAATTCGGTATTTATTTAAACCACGGAATAAATAAATAATGGTATGCCCACCAGAAGCATCGAGACATAAAAATGGATAGTCAACTTCTTGATGTTGTTCAATACTAAAACTAAAAGCATGAGCAATCATATGGTTGATCTTAATTAATGGTTTTTTATATAGATATGCCAAAGTTTGGGCAAATACTTTACCAGTTAATAAAGAACCTAATAAACCAGGATTAGCCGTATAAGCAATATGAGTAATTTCTTTTCAACTTAACTTTGCTTGATGAAAAGCATCTTCTAAAACTAAAGCCAAATGATTAGCGTGGTTACGACTAGCTAATTCTGGAATAATCCCCCCATATTTTTTGTGATCTTCAAACTTAGTATAAGTTTGGTTAGCAACAACTTTACCATTTTTTAAAATGGCAATTGAAGTGTCATCACAAGAAGTTTCAATGGCTAAAATTACTATGTCTTTATAATCCATCTTTAATTGTTTTAAGATATGCTCCAGTCATATTTGATTTTTCAATACCATTAATCGGTCGTTCAATTACTTTTTGGTAATAACCATTAGCAATTTCTTCTTGACTAGGAGTAGGAACATTATAAATGTCTAGATATAAATTAATTTTCTTTTTTTGTTCCGCAATTCTTGCAGCAAATTCTTCGTCAGTTTCACCCTTTCTTTGATTTCATCCCGTATCATCTTCACCATAATGTTCCTTATCAGCAAAACCTGCTCCAAAATAAGATTCATCACTATATAAAGTTTCTTCATCAGGTGCATTGACATATTTATCAATTGTTTTAAAGACATCAGTATATTGAATGAATTCAAAGTTATACATTGGACCGTATTTATAGTTGTCTTTTTCATCAACATCTTTAATGTCTTCATAACTATCAACATGGTCAAGAAGCATATATTTTAAGATGTCATAGATTTTATCTAGTTTCTCTCCTTGCTCTTTTTCATTAACAACCATCATATCTAAAGCAAATAATGTTTTATCTGGAGTGACACATTGCATGTTGTCAACATCATAATCAACATCATATGTATCTGCACCTTGAGCAGCATAAAGAATATCACCGTTATAAGCAAAAGCACCAATATTTCCGTTAGGATCACTAAATGAGTTTAATACAGAACCTGAGTCACTATTTAATCAAAAGCTATTATGATTAAAACTATTTTTTAAATTATTGTAAGTATTGATGTAGTCATCAGAACTTGCTCCTGCTTCTGGGTTTAATGTTCATGCATCTGGATTATTTGGATGCTTTCTTTCATCTTGAATTAGATGACTAATTCCATATACAGACCGGTTATCATCCACACAAGCTAATTTTACCCCCGGTTTTTTAAATCTTTCATCACCTTGATCGCTTTTATTTGAAATATAACTTAATGTTTGATTTCATGAAGTATTATTTTCTAAACCATTAATTTTATTTCCTTTATAAGCAAACACTCAAGTTTGTAAGAAGTAAGGAATACAGTAATCTAATAAGTTTTCATCATCTGCAATTTTTAAACCAACACTTCATTCAGTAATGATTTGTTGAACTGGTTCAGTAAATAAACTTAGAGCTTCATGACCGTTGGTAATCGCATTTTCAGGATGATCAGGATCATGTAAATCAAATTTAGATCAATCAATCTTCTTTAATCAACCATTATTTAGCATGTTAATTGCTTGATAACTACTTGGGGTTGCTACATCGTAATTCATGGGGAACTTACGATCAATTTCTTCATTAGTTCCATAATATAGAAATTGGGTTTGATGATCAAATTCTTTTTCAACAGCATCAATTAAATCTTCAGCCATATAAGATTCGAAGTTAGCAATGACAATACTTTTATTAGCACAAGAAGTTAAACTAGGAACAATTCCTGTTCCAATCGTTAATAATGAAAATAATTGAACTAACTTTTTCATTACTTTTTACCATTTCTAATATTTCGCTTGTGTTCTTTATAAGTTTTTAATAAATGAATCATTAAAACCGTAAAGAAAACACCAATAACCATAATAGCTCCAAATGTAACTACCCAAGCTTTAATTCCTTTACGAGTAGTATAAATGGCTGTACCAATTGTTTGGAATGACCCATTTACTAGATTAGTAATAATGAAATCGTCTCAACTCATGGCTAAAACAATTGCTAATGCACTTAAGATAGAAGGCATTAAATAAGGAATAATAACTTTAAAAAAAGTATTAAATTTACCATTACCTAAATCATAACTTGCTAATACTCAATTAGGATTCATTTTGTTAATTCGAGGATATATGGCAATTAATGCATATGGGACACAGAATGAAATATGAGCTAAAACAACCGTAAAGAATCCGTAATCAAAACCAATGGGAATTCAAGTTGCCCCAAATAATAAGATTAGACTAACCCCCGTAATTGAATCAGGAGTTACAATTGATAATCGTGATGAGTTAAGTACTATAAATTTAGTACTTACTTTTGCTTTTCAAATTCCATAACAAGCAAAAACCGCAATCAATAAAGTAACAGGAACAACAATAAGACTAATAATAATGGTATTAATTAGAGCATCAGTAAAAGTCTCTTCGCCCCATATTTTAATTCAATTAATTGTGGTTGGAACACCAAAATTAATTTTGACTGAACCTCATTTATTTTGACCATTAAAACTTAAGAAGATAATTAGTACTAATGGAATATAAATTAAGACTAATACCAACAAGATGTATCAGTGTTTTAGGAAGTTAGCAAACTTAGTTAATCGTTTTTTATGAGTATTCTTAACTACGAGCATAAATACCTCCATTACGATGTTGATAATAGAACTTCGATTTTTTGTAAATCTTATTACCAATTAAGTAAAAGACATAAGTTCCAAAAATCAAGATTAAGATTAATAATGATAACGTGCTAGCTCGAGCTAATGATAATTCACTAGTTTGGGCATCTTGACCTCAAGACATAATAATATCTCCGATCATACTTCCTGATGAATCACCATTCATAAATTGTGGAACAGCTACTGTTGTTAATGCTGGCAGAAATACTAAAGTAATTCCACTAGCAAAAGCACTTTTAGTGTATGGTAAAACAACACTAAAAAAAGCTTGGGTTCCATTTCGCCCTAAATCACGACTAGCATAAATTAGGTTTTTAGGCATATCACTTAAAACGTTATAGATCGGTAAGATCATGAACGGAATATAGATATAAACTAAACCAATAACGGTATAGATATTACCGTATGTTGAGTTTTGTGTTCCATTAAGCACATCAAACATTGTTTTTAAACCAACAATCTTTACTAGAAAACTCATTCAAATAGGTGCAGTTACTAGTAAAATGACAATGGCTTTTGTACTTTTTTTCTTAGTATTAAAAACTAAGAAATAACTAAAAGGATAAGCAATTAAAACACAAATAAAAGTTGCTAAAAAAGCAATAATTAAAGATTGAATAATCTTATAGAAGATAAAACCATCAATAAATTTTCAGTTATCTGCCACTGTTGCGCCTTCAACCGGAACAAATGATTTAACAACCATTAATACTAGTGGCACAGCAACAAATAATAAAGTAATAATTACAAAAGGTAATAACAATAAAACTTTCTTAGTTTTTGCTGAATATCTTTTTATGCTAGGAGTGTTAGTTCTTAACAACATTGTTAAACTCCTCCTCGCTATAAGGTAAACAATGTGCATAATGCATGTCAAATTGTAAACCTACTTCTTTACCAACTTCATGCATATCATATGTTTTTACCTTTAAAATTTTATCCGCAAATTTCACACGCACATTGAATGATTCACCCATATAACTTGAACTCAAAATCTTACCTTTATATGGTGAATCTTTAAGATCAACAATATCAATATCTTCAGGACGAATCATTAAGTTTAATAATTCACCAACTTTAAATTTCTTTAAAGATAAAGTTTTAGGAATATCAAACTTTAAGTTTTCATAACTTAAATATTTTGCATTAGTATATTCACATGTTAAGAAATTAGCTTGACCAATAAATTTGGCAATTCACATGTTATTTGGGGCATCATAAATTTTCTTTGGTGAATCAAATTGTTGAACATGACCTTTAGACATAACAACAACTTTATTTGATAAATGTAATGCTTCTTCTTGATCGTGAGTAACAAAGATAAAGGTTAACTTTAATTTATCATGAATTTGTTTTAATTCTACTTGCATTTGTTGACGAACTTTAGCGTCTAGGGCACTTAAAGGTTCATCAAGTAATAAAATATCTGGTTCAATAACAACTGAACGCGCTAAAGCAACACGTTGTTGCATCCCGCCTGATAAATCACTTGGATATTTTTCCTCATTACCTTCTAACCCAACCATGTTAATAACATTTTTAACACGTTGATCAATTTCTTTTTTAGTTAGTTTACGTGTAGTAAATCGTGTTTGGTATTGATCAAGTTTTAATTCTGGATAGTTTTCTCAAAATGAACGTTGACTAACTAAATCATTAATTTTCTTATCAAACTTAGCTAATTCATCTCTAAATTCTTCACGAAATTCATATCACTTCAATAAGTTTAAAGCACTTTTTTGTCATTCATTTAAACCACTAAACGAATAATTAATTGGTTTTCATTCATCAGTAAAGTGGTTTTCAATTCGGTGCAATCATTGTTTATATCTATTTCCTAAATCAATCTTAAGGATTGGATAATCTCCACCAATACTTTTATCCATTTTGTTTTTTAATGATTTAATTGCATCATCAAAGTTTTTTTGGTTCTTGATTTTAGCAATTGCTTCATTATTAACTAGTTCACCAATTTTTTGTTCAAATTTAAAACGTTTAAAGTTTAGTCGTTTAATATTTTTATCTAAATCTTTAATTTCGTGTTTTGCTTTTCTAACTGCAGCTTTATAAACTTTTTCTTCTTCTTTTTTATCAATATCAGATAAGTTTTTTAAAGGCTTACGCATTACTTTTAATCCATAAGCAATGTTTTGATAAACATTCATGTTAGGAAATAAAGCGTAGTCTTGAAAAACTGTTGCTGTTGGTCTTTGGTTAATTGGTAAATTTTGAATATCAACCCCATCAACTAAAATTCTTCCACTTGTTGGATTTTCAAATCCTGCCAACATTTTTAATAATGTTGTTTTCCCACAACCACTAGGACCTAAAATAGTAATAAAATCACCGCGATTAATAGAAAAATTAATATTTTCTACCGCAGTATAACCATCATCATAAGTTTTGTTAATATTTTCAAACTTAATAAAACCTTTTTTAATCATTTTTACTTATTTTTACCTTTAGTTAATTTAATGTAATCATCTATTGCATCACTAACAATTTGTGAAGGCTTTGATTCTAAAACATGTTTAGCCATTTGTTTAACAATTTCTTTTGAGTCTGTTAATGTATAAGATCAATCTGTCATTTTTAACATTGATATATCGTTTCTTTCGTCTCCAACAGCTAAGATTTGGTTTTGGTCAATATTTAAATATTGAGCTAAATTCTTTAAACCAGTTGCTTTACTTACACCTTTTTTATTAATTTCTAGATTTAGATCTCCAGAACTAGTTACCGTAACTGGTAAATTTAATTGTTCAAATTCTTTAATTCAATTATCACGTTCTGTTTTTGAATTAAAGTAAACAACAAACTTAGAAACGTTATTAATTCCCTCCATCGTATCAATGTTGTTATAAACAGTTTCGGGATTATATTCATTAAAGAATTTAGGAGCTCATTTTTTAATTTGCTTAATAAAGAAGTCTTTGTTATAAGTGCTAATGTTATATTCAGTATGGCGATTAGCTTTTAGTAATTTAGCTAGTTTAACTTGATCAAAGTGGTGAATTGAAGTAGCAATTTCAATTTTCTTATGTGAGTTAACAATAAAGTTAAAAATTGTTGTTGCTACAGCATGATTAATTGGTTTAAAATGAATTGTTTGATGTTGATTAATGTCATAAACAATCATTCCGTTGTTAGAAACAAAGAAACAGTTTTTATTACTCTTTAATCCTAATTTTTTAAGAATTGAATCACAAATCGGAACATTTCTACCAGTAGAAATAACAAAGTAGTCAAAAGTTTTACCCAAATGGTCTTGGATTTTTAAAATGGTTTTTTTATCAATTACTTTATCGTCATTTAAAAGCGTTCCATCTAAATCAGTTGCTAAGACTTTAATTTTGTGATAAGATGTTTTCATCAAATGATTGTTAATGAAATCTGCAACTGCATGACGATGACTTTTTAAATTAATTGAAGCTTCAGCAACCAATTCTTTAGAACTATTACCAACTGAAGCGCTGGTTCGGGCAAATTTTGTCATTGAAACATCGTTACCGCTATCACCAATTGCTGCTGTTTCACGTAGATTAATGTTTAGTTGTTTTGCAACATAACCAATTGCTTCACCCTTACTTAAACCCTTAGCAACAATTTCCATATCACGTTTACCGGTGATAAAGAAATCAATATTATTGCTATATTTTTGTTTTAGTCAATTTACAAAAGTACGAAATTTAGTTTTTGAACTACTCCATACATTTAGTTTAAATGAACTAAAATCTTGATCGTTTTCATTAAGTTTATAAGCGTTCATTCTTTCAACCAAACGACATCATAAACGGAATAGAGCACTATTAATTAAAACTCCATCACGTTGTACAGCGCTTTTAGTATAAACTCAAACTTTTAAACCATGACGTTCACAATAAGCCACAATATTTTGCACGATATTAGTTGGAACAAGCTTATGATAAACCGCTTTGCGATTTTCGTCAAGGATTAAAGCCCCTGAAAAACAAACAGTAAAAGGTGATTTTTTACCAGTTATTTTTTCTACTTCTTCCACATAACGTTTAGCGCTTGCTCAAGCTCTACCAGTTGCGATGAACGGAATAGCTTTAGCATCACTAAACTTCTTAATCGCTTTTAAATCGATTGGATCAATTGTTTTAACTTTTGTTAACAACGTTCCATCAAGATCAATTGCCAATAATTTGTAATCCACTTTTTGACTCCTAAATTACTCAGAAATTTTAATACGAAAAATTATAAAAAATATTTATTAATATTTAACATCTTTTTAACATAAAATATTAATCATGGAAATTAGCCAAAGACAAATTGAATTATTACGAATTATTGTTGACGAATATACATTGTCTGTTCAACCGGTTCCCAGTTCCTTAATTTGTAAAAAATACATGAAGGATCTCTCGCCACAAACCATTCGTAATGATTTGTTTAAATTAGAACAATTAGGGTTATTAGAAAAAACACATACTTCTAGTGGTCGTGTGCCTAGTGCTGCTGGATATAAATACTATGAAGAAAATATTCTTAAACCATTAATCAATAATGATGTTAAGGCTAAATTACAGATGATTTTTTCACAACGAAATGCTTCGATTGATGAAATTGTTAATGAAAGCGCATCATTAATTGAAGAATTTTTAAAATTACCAACTGTAATTCATAATGTTAATTCATCTGCAACTTTAAAACGATTTGACTTAATTCCAATTAGTAGTGATAAAGTCATTGTGCTTTTAATTACTAGTGATGGAGAAATCATTAAAAATGATATTCGGATTGAAAAGAAAAAACAATTAGAAGATGTAATGATTTGTGTGCGAATCTTTAATGACCGTTTAATTGATACTAAATTAAGTGAAATTGAACAAAAGATGAATGTTATTAAAGAACTAATTCGTAAATCAGTTCACCAATACGAATTTGTTGTGCAAGAAATTATTAAAAAGATTTTTGCTTACAACAAAATTCCTAACCGTCCTAATATCTATGGTTTAAAGAATTTAGCACTCCAACCAGAATTTAAAAATGTGGAACACTTAGAAAAGGTGTTAAGTATGTTAGAAAATTCTAGTGTGTGAAAACAAATTGCTTATCAACAAGAACAAAGTGGACAGAACCAAATTACTTTTAATAGTGATGTTGGGGTAAAAGATGTAACTATTGCTTCAACTGTTATTAATACTGGTAAAGAAACAAAACAAATATCAATTGTTGGGCCAAACCGAATGAATTACGCTGAAGTTAAAGGTCTTTTACAATTTTTAAAAGATAAATTAGAAAAAAGATAATTTATGGTTTTTAAAAATATCGTTTTAAAAGTACATTTAACTATTCTGAAAAAGAAGATTAATTTTTTAATTAAAGCTAAAACATCTTTTCCATTACAAAATAGTTTGTTAGTATCTTTAACAATTAATCTCTTTTTAATTAGTCAAAAACTAAACTATAGCGAAAATGACTTAATTTATAAGTTAAAAGAACAAGATTTTTTTAAACAATATAAATTACTAGTTCATGACAAAGAATTATTAGATTTAGTCAGTAATAACTGACAAAACAAAAACTTTTGAACCGATAAACTACCAGAAGTAATTAAAAATAAAACTAAAGATTTTAATCAAAGATTAACTAATCTAATCCGTAGTATTAAGCACGAAGAAAAATTAGACTTATTTATTAAAGTTTTTGACTTAAATTACTTAGTTTATTTAATTGATGGTTATATTGACCAATTTAAAGAAAAGAATATTGGTTTAAATAAATATCGCGAAAATTACCAAGAAAATTTAGATTTATTTTTAATTGAATTAGATTGAATTAAAAAACTTCAAACTTTAATTCATGAACAAAGTCCAATTGATTTTAATCAACAATTTATTGCTATTAACTTAATGTTAAAACCTAAACATTAATTCTTTTTGTTTTCTTTACGAGTAATTATTCAAGCCGGAAGCATTGAACCAGAAATAAAAATAATTAATACACCTAATGAAATTATTGCTGCAGTAAGATCGTTAATTCATTCTGGCTCAGTATATCAGTGAGGTTTTGCAAATGAGCCAATATCTAAACCAATATCATTTTTTCAACTAGCAATAATAGCAATATTAACAAAAACACTAACAATTAAATAAGCAATGGCCAATAAGATAATCGATGCACTAATAATAGTGCATGTTCTAAAACCACGAACATGATTAGTTTTAATCTTATTAGTTTTTCGGTTAATTAATCCACCAACCATGGCAATTACAATTAATCCAAACACTAAGATACTAGTTCAATTAGCCATTAGATCACAGAATGAATATAGCTTAGCTAAATCATTTCCATAAGCTTCGCCATAACCAGAAGCATCCATAAAACCAAACCTACCGATAATTGTTCCTAGAATAAATATTCCCCCACAAATAATGGATGCATAAACAATACCAACAACAGGTTTAGTGTGGTTTAATTTATTTTTAAATCGTTTTGGACAATAAATTCCATTAATACCAATTAACCCTTCATAGTATCGTGGGTTATATGAACTAAAACCATTAATAATACCTAAAATCCCAAAAGCAATTAAAATGTTAATAACAGTATTAATTCATTGGTAATTATTTTTAATAAAACTAATCCCAACAACCCTTCCGTCACTACATAATAACAACGAAATAGTTATTAAAACATCAATAACCGAAACAATCACTAAACCAGAAACTAATGCCAAACCAGTTTTTTCTGGTTTTTGCATTTCAGTTTGGATTCCCGCAGCTGAATAAAATCCATCAAATGAAAAAATAATTGATGGCAATGACCCAATAATCCCTAATCATGGAATTAATCTAGTTAATAAATTATGTTTTGTTTCATTTCAGTCTTGTTGTGGAATTCAACCAGGAGTTCTATCGCCGTTTCCCCCATGGCCTGAAGCAATTAAAATAAATCCAATTAAAATTGCAAAAACAATTGGAATAAACTTAACACTAGTAATAATTCAGTTTTGAATATTAGTGGCTTTAGCTGAATATCCACTAATAATTAAAAACCATATGGCAATTCCAAAGGCAATTAAAAAACTAATTCATCATGGTGCGTTATTTCATCCAAATGCATCTTGAATGGTTTGAACAACATAATATGGCATGATAAAGAAATTGATTGGTAAATAAATAAATGCCATAAAGAATTTAGCCGCATGAAAAAAGAATTTATTACCAAAGTCTTTTACTCATTCCACAATTCCTAAATTATTGTTTTTACTTGCTCCGGCAATTTCAATTAATGAAATTCCCATACAAATAACCGCAATAATTGATAAAGCTCAAGAAATTAAAACCATGATAATCGAGCCAAACGAATTATCTAGAATTTCTTGATTTTTTAAGAAGATTCCAGCCCCAATACTTGAACCAACAACTAATAAAATAGCAGAAAAAAACGAAATTTTCTTCTGTTGTTTATTCATTGTTGGTTGGTTCTTTTTGAACTGTTTTTGCTTCATAAAATATTCAAAAATTTAGGCTTTTGATTATATATAATGTTAATATTCAAATTTATGAAATCAACTATTGTAAAAATTATTGATCCGATCGGAATCCATGCTCGTCCAGCTAGTAAAATTGCTAACGAAGCTTCTAAGTACGCAAGTGAAATTACTTTCGTTATCGATGGTCGTACTGCTAATGCAAAATCATTAATTAACTTAATGGCATTAGGAGCAAAAACAAACAATAAGATTGAAATTCAAGCTAAAGGTGTTGATGAAGACGACGCTTTAGCAGGAATTGAAAAAGTTTTAAAAGAAACTAAACTTATCTAAGCAAAGTTTTAGTAAACTAAAACTTATATGACACCAACTCAAATTGGTTTTCTAATTGGTGGTATTATTATGGGACTACTATTTTTAGTTAGTCTCTTTTTTTTAATTAGACGTTGTCAAAATCCTTACTCTAGTTTTGATATTCAAAACACAAGAAGTTG
Source organism: Mycoplasma sp. (assembly GCA_029203615.1). GTDB lineage: Bacteria > Bacillota_I > Bacilli_A > Mycoplasmatales > Mycoplasmoidaceae > Malacoplasma_A. The sequence continues at coordinate 63,958 of CP091280.1, forward strand.
ATTTAAACGACTAATCAAAGCCAATATTAAACTAATTTTGTTTATGGTCACCATAATGTTATTATTAGCCACAATTTCCTTAATTTTAGGGATATTTAACATTAGTATTGGAACTAAATAAATGAAAGGAATTAAATTCAGATGTTAGAAATATTAAATCCAGTTAATGGCAAAGTTGTTAAAGCAAAAAAAAATAAAGATCCAACATTTGCTAAAGAAATGATGGGAACAACAATTGGGGTTATGCCAACCGATAATAAATTTGTTGCACCAATTGATGGCAAAATCTTAATTGCTGATGGCCATGCCTATAGTATTGAAAACAAAGATAAAACACAAGTTTTAGTTCACATTGGTATTGATACTGTGGAAATTGATCCTAAAGTGAAGAAAAAAATCTTTAAATACTTAAAGAAAAAAGGTAATAGTGTTAAAGCAGGTCAACCAATTGTGGAAGTTGATTTAGCTGCTATTGAAAAATTAGGGTTTAATACTATTACTTCAGTTGTGGTATTATCTGAATCAGTAGTTGACCGAGTCGTTAAAGTTTTAACCAAAGGTAAACTAGAAGCTAAAACTCCTATTTTAAGTGTTAATTAATACCAATAATTTTGTTAATTTTAATTGCTAACCATGACTGTGTGGTTAGCTTTTATTTTGTTAGCTAAAATCAGTATTTTATATGTAGAATTTATATATTATTACATAATATATAATCACTAGTTCATGACGAAGGCAATAAAAGTCAAAATTCATACTGAATATATTCAATTACAACAGTTATTAAAACTAGTTAATTTAATTGATTCAGGAGCAATGGCAAAAAATTTTATTGCTAGTCATGAAATCTTAGTTAATGGATATCAAGAGTATCGACGTGGTAAAAAACTTTATCCACACGATCAAATATCGATTAATGGTGTTAGTTATGTAATAGAAATGGAATAAATATGGCTGAAAATAAAGAATTAAAACAAACAACCGAATTTACTGATGAAGAAACAATTAACAGTGATTTAGAGTTGATGGATATTGAAGATGAACAAATTCAAGACCAAATTAAAGAATATAATGCCCAAAGCATTGATATTCTAGAAGGTCTTGAACCAGTTCGTAAACGTCCTGGAATGTATATCGGAAGTAGTGGGATTAATGGATTACACCACATGATATGAGAAATTGTGGATAACTCAATTGATGAAATTGCTTCTGGATTTGGGGATGAAATTACTGTTACTTTAACTAAAGAAGGATCAGTAAGAGTTGAAGATAATGGACGAGGAATCCCGATTGATATCCACCCAAAAGCGAAAAGACCAACTGTTGAAGTTGTTTTAACTGTCCTTCATGCTGGAGGTAAATTTGACAATGAAGCTTATAAAACTTCAGGTGGATTACACGGGGTAGGGGCTTCGGTTACTAACGCTTTAAGTGAATACATGAAAGTATGAGTCACACGAGATTATACCGAACACTATATTGAATTTAAAAATGGTGGTAAATTAGCTGTACCATTAAAAACAATTGGAAAAACTAATAAAAAACAAGGAACAACAGTGGAATTTAAGCCCGACTATACAGTTATGGAACGTGTTCCTTTTGATCATGATGTGATTGAAGCACGATTACGTAATTTAGCTTATTTAAATAAAAAAGCAAAAATTACTTTTAATGATGAAATCATTGGTTCAACAATTACTTACCATTTCCCTAAAGGAATTATTGCCTATGTTGAAGATATCAACAAGGATAAAAATAAATTATTTGAAGAAGTGATCTTTGGTGAAAAAGCCGCTAATGCCAAAAGTGCTAACCGGGTTGATCCAAAAGATCCAACTAAACCATTAATTTTTAATATCCGTGTGGAATTAGCTTTACAATATAACGCTAATTATTCTTCTTCGCTTTATACATTCTGTAATAACATCTCAACTGATGAAGGAGGAACGCATGAAGAAGGATTTAAAGCTGCTTTAGTTAATGAACTAAACACTTATGCTTTAAGAACTAAATTCATTAAATCAAAAGAAGAAGAATTTACCAAAGACGATGTAATTGAAGGTCTTGCAGCCATTGTTAGTGTAAAACACCCTGATCCACAATATGATGGACAAACTAAACAAAAACTAGGAAATACCGAAGTTAGAAAAGTAGTTAAAGATATTACTAGTTATGTAGTTGAAAAATTCTTAAATGAAAATCCAGATCAAGCGAAGATTATCTTAACCAAGGTTTCACAAGCACGTAAAGCCCGAATTGATTCAATGCATGCTAAAGAATTAATTCGTCGTAAATCACCATTTAACTCTAATTCTTTACCTGGTAAATTAGCTGACTGTACAACTAAAGACCATACGATTAGTGAATTGTATATTGTCGAAGGTGACTCAGCGGGAGGAAGTGCAAAATTAGGTCGAGAACGATTCTATCAAGCCATTTTACCACTACGTGGAAAAATCTTAAATGTCGAAAAAGCGAAGATTGACCAAATTTATAAATCCGAAGAAATTAACTCACTAATTACGGTAATTGGTGCAGGAGCGGGAGTAGAATTTGATGTTAATAAAATCCGTTATAACAAAATTGTGATTATGACCGATGCGGATGTTGATGGCGCGCACATCCGAATCTTGTTATTAACTTTCTTCTATCGTTACATGCGTCAATTAGTTGAACACGGTCATGTATATGCAGCCATTCCACCACTATATAAATTTACCCAAGACAAGAAAACTGAATACGCATATAGTGATGAAGAACTAGAAAACTTAAAGAAGAATGCTAAACCAAACGTGAAATATGATATTCAACGTTATAAAGGTTTAGGGGAAATGAATCCTGATCAATTATGAGAAACAACGATGGATCCATCTATCCGTAAACTAAACCGTTTCTCAATTATAGATGCAATTGAAGCTGACAAACAATTTAGTTTCTTAATGGGTGATGATGTATTACCACGAAAAGAATTTATTAGCCAAAACGCTAAGTTTGTTAAGAACTTAGATATTTAGGGAGCGAAAGGAAAAAATAGATTATGGCACACAATCCAATTAAAGAAGAAAACCAAGTAAAAGATGAATTATTAAAAACGAAGATTATTGATCGTCCTATTGTTAGCGAATTAAAAAGCTCGTTCCTTGAATATTCGATGTCAGTTATTGTCGCTCGAGCGTTACCAGATGCAAGAGACGGATTTAAACCCGTTCACCGAAGAGTATTATTTGCTGCTCACGGTTTAGGAATGACACCAACTAGACCATATAAAAAATCAGCACGTTTAGTCGGGGAAGTTATTGGGAAGTTTCACCCACATGGCGATTTAGCAGTATACGGAACGATGGTGCGTATGGCCCAAGATTTCTCAATGCGTTATCCATTAATGGATGGACACGGAAACTTTGGTTCAATTGATGGTGATAATGCAGCAGCAATGCGTTATACCGAAATCCGAATGAGCCGAATTGCGGAAACAATGTTACAAGACATTAATAAGGATACGGTTAAGTTTGCTGACAACTATGATGGTAGTGAAACCGAACCAACAGTACTACCAAGTTTATTTCCAAACTTATTAGCTAATGGTTCAAATGGGATTGCGGTCGGGATGGCAACAAATATTCCGCCACACAATTTAGGTGAATTAGTTGCTGCAATTAAATTAGTAGCTAAAAATCCCGAATGTAGCATTAACGATATTAAACAAGTATTAAAAGGACCAGATTTTCCTACCAAAGCCCAAATTGTTGGTGCCAAAGGAATTGATGATTACTTTAATACGGGTCGTGGTAGTGTTATTGTTCGTGCTCGTTATACTTATACAACGAATGAAAGTACTGGTAAATCAACCATTATCTTTAATGAAATTCCTTACCAAGTTAATAAAAAGAATTTATTATTAAAAATTAGTGATTTAGCTCAAGAAAAAGATAATCCAGCCCAAGCAATTAATGGAATTGCCGATTTACGTGATGAATCAAACCGTGAAGGAATAAGAATTGTAGTTGAAACTAAACGAGATGTATCTCCTGAAGTTTTAATTAACCAATTGTATAAGAAAACCCAATTACAAACTTCATTCCCAGTTAACATGTTAGCCCTTGTGGATAATCAACCACAATTATTAAACATTAAACAAGTATTAGAAATTTATCTAAAACACCAAATTGAAGTTTTAAATAAACGAGTAAACTTTGATTTAAATGCTGATTTAGAACGTCAACATGTTTTAGAAGGATTAGCAATTGCTAATAAAAATATTGATGAAGTAATTAAGATTATTCGTAATGCTTCTAGTGATGAACAAGCATCTAATGGTTTAAAACAAAAGTTTAATTTATCAGATCGTCAAACTAAAGCTATTCTTGATATGCGTTTACGAACTTTAAGTCGATTAGAACGAGAAAAACTAGATCAAGAATTAAATGCTTTAGGTGTCGAAATTCAATCATTCAAAGAATTGTTAGCTGATAAAAATAAACAAATTGATGATATTATTGAACGATTAGAAAACTTAAACAAGAAATATGGTGATGAACGATTAACCCAAATTGATGCTGATGTTAATGTTGATATTAGTGATGAAGATTTAATTAAACCAACTGATATTCTATTAACTCTATCAAACCGTGGTTATTTAAAACGTTTACCAGTTGATACATATCGACCACAACGTCGTGGAGGGGTTGGTGTTATTGGAACAACAACTTATGAAGATGACGATGTTAGCCGAATTATTGTGGCTAACACCCATACTGATATTTTAGTCTTTACTAATAAAGGAAAAGTATATCGACTACGAGGTCATCAATTCCCATTAGGTAGTCGAACTGCTAAAGGTTATCCAGCGATTGAAATTATTCCTTCAATTGAAAAAGATGAACGGGTTGTGACTTTATTACCAGTTAATGAATACAATGCTAACTCATATTTATTCTTAACAACTAAACAAGGTTTAGTGAAAAAAACCAGAATGGATGAATATGAACGAATTAATAGTAACGGTAAGATTTGCATTAGCTTATTAGAAAATGATAATTTATTTGATGTTATTCAAGTTGAAAATGATGATGAAATTCTTTTATCAGGTTCAAATGGTAAATTAGTCCGATTTGCTAATGCTGAAGTCCGTCCAACCGGAAGAACAAGTCAAGGGATTACTGGTATAACTTTTGATTCTAACAATGATGAAGTGGTTGGTGTAAGTACAAACCGTCAAGGTCAATACATCTTATCAATCGGTACTAAAGGTATTGGTAAATTAACACCAGTTAGTGAATACCGATTAACTAAGCGTAAAGCTAAAGGGGTTAAAACATTAAAAGTAACGCCAAAAACTGGTCCATTAGTAGCAACTATTAGTGTGGAATTAACAGACGATATCTTAATTATTACTTCTAAGAATAAAGTAATTAGATTTAATGTTAACCAAATTAGTGAAACTAGCCGTAATACCCAAGGAGTTAAGTTGGTTAACTTAGATGATGGTGACAAAGTTAAAGACATTACTGCCTTTAAAAAAGAATTAGGAATGAGTGAAGAAGAAATTCAAGAACAAAACCCTAGTATTAACGAAACTCCAGTAGTTGAAAATCCAAGTGAAGAAAATAACAATCAATAATAAAAAAAAGCAGGATTTAGGTCCTGTTTTTTTTAATACATAAAATTAAGTTTTATTTTTCTTTCTAAATGGTCAATAACTTTTTTAATCTTAATGTTTTCTAGATTTCTTATGTAATTCTCCATGTATTCTCAATAAGGATTGTTATTTTTATCGACAGGTAAAAGAATTTTCGTGTTATATAATAGGCGATCATTGCTTATTTTATATGAGTAAGAAAACTTATTAAGAGTTGTTTTTTGCAAAGCACTCCCAATGAATTTTAAACAATAATCACTTATATTTTGTTTTTCAATTATCACAGTAACATCTGTTGTACACTGAAAATAATAATTACGGAAAAAACAGTAACCAATACTTCCATTATTATTTATCGTTAATTTGTTTTTGTAAACTTTTTTATCTCTTAAATCAAAAAAGCCAGTGATAGGATTATTTTTATCTCTTGCAGAAGCCACAGGAACCCCAAAAAGACAATTATTGTTTTTATTGTTAATATCAAAAAAAGAACCTCTTTTTACACTGAAGAAATTACAAACATTAAATAGTCTTCATTGTAAACATGATAAGTTTTCAACATTTTTACTTATTGTGTGTGTGTGTGTGTGGTTTAGATGGCTTAATATTTCATTAATCTTTTTCTTTTCTAATTCTCTAATATAGTTTTCCATAAAAGATCAATTAGGTTTTCCGTCGTTATCAACCGGAAGAAGAATTTTCGTTTTTAGTAATCTTTCATCTGAAGCAGAATACGCAAAAGAAAATTTTGGTCTTGTCACATTTTGAATACACACAGAAAGAAACTTTAATGAAGATGGATTTATTTTTGTTTTTGGCAATAAAACACTTACTGTAGATGAAACTATTACTTTATAGTTATGGTAATATGAATATCCAGCACCACCATCTCCTGTATTATTCACAGTCAATATGTCTTTATAAATAGTTTCATTTCTTTTAGGAATAGCAAAACCGCAAATAGAATTATTATTTTTTTTAGCTGAAGCAATAGCTACTTGATTTTTTGAATATTCAATAGTTCTATCAGTTGTATTATTTGCGTTTCCTCTTTTTACATCAAAAAATTCTTCGATAAAAAAAGTTCTTCATGAAATTTTATCTCAACTAATCATATTTCTTTTCCTCATCGAAAATATAACCTCTATCATGAGTTATCATGTTAACTTCAAAGGTTAAAGCATCACCAATGTATTGACTAAATTCTTCTTCTGTTGGAGGCTCTTCGTTAAAATAATAAAATCCATGTAGTCATTCATCTTCTTCAGTAATTGTTGTTTCAATACAAAACTTATTTGGTGCTTTAATTTTGTTTCTATAGACTTCTAGTAAATATTGCTTTCTATCCTCTGCTCTTTCTGTTTTAACTAAACCTCTGTGTTTTAAAACCTTATATCCATCATCTTGAAAATCAATAAATTTAACCTTATGATTCTTAAGATCATGAGGAGTTCAAGCAGTAAAAATAACAATACAAGTAGAAGTTCCAACACCATAGAAAGTGTTTTTATTTAATGTTATAACAGCTTCTAAAGTATGTCTTTTTAAAATATTATTTCGAACTTGTTTTTCGTATTCAGTTTTACCCACAACAACAGAAAGAGGAACAATAGCAACAACTTTTCCATTACTTTTTGTAACAGAATCTAATAAGTGACTAATAAAATTAATTTCATATAAATCATTATTTTTAGTTTTTGAACCCATTGAATATGGAGGATTAATAAAACCAATGTTACAATGTTTATCTCTTTGTAATTTACTAGGGTTTTGTTTTAAGAAATCGTCAGTAAATAAATTACTCTTTCCATCTCCTCTTAAAATCATGTTTGTGGTTGCAATGGTAAACATAAATGGTTGTAATTCAATACCATGAAGATTGTTTCTTTTAATATCTAGAAATTCTTCCTTTCTAGCTCTTTTTAGCATGTAATGCATGGCAGCTACTAAAAATCCTCCGGTTCCACAACAAGGATCAATAACACGATCGGTTGGTTTAAGTTCAACTAAATCACAAAACAAGTCACATATGTGTTTTGGAGTTAGAACAATCCCTAAACTTTGTCCATCACCACCACCAAAACTAATAAATTCGCCATAGAATCTACCAAGGTAATCTTCTGATGTTTCAGAATTTTTGATTTTCTTAAAAATGTTGTTGTAAATAAACTCAGTGAAATATTTAAGTGGTGTTTTGCCTAAAGATCTATGAATTTCGTTAATTGACACCATATCACGAATTACAGAAAATTGTGATAGTAATTTATCTTTTTTAGTTTGTGGATCGACACTAGCCCGTTTTAAATTATTTTCAATGGCATCATAAATTTTTTGACCATCAGTAATTTTTGTATCACCCACCAAACTTTCGATATTAAAATCATGATGTTCAATTTCATTTAGAGCTAATAAAATACCAGAAACAATTAAAGGTTTTTTATTGTTTTCAATATTTCCATAATCTCTTAAATATTCATTTAATTTTTTAGCGTCTTCTAATATTTTTTGAATATTAGCTTCGGTATCTTTTTTAATATCTAAAACTTCAGTTCTGTAATATTCATCAATATTTTCTTCGCTGAAATGAAAGAAAGTTTCTAATTCTTTTAATTCTTTTGGTTCACAACGATCATCGATAAAATAAGGGCTAATTTTATGGATTTTTTCTTGTCCAGAAACACCAATAGCAAAAATCTTTTTAAAGGTTGTGTTTTTAGCTAAATGAGCAGCATAAAACAGAGCACCATTAACAGCATAATTTTTAATGGCAGTTTGATCGTTAATAAAATCAATTAATGAATTTTCATCTTGTTTAACGTGATTTTTGATATTTGCTTTACATTCAATAACAATTAAACAATCTTTAACTTTTGCAACAAAATCAGGTTTACCTATATTTCCGGATTTTGATTTACTTGCTGATTTTAGCGCATGATCCACTTCTTTAATATTACTACCTTGTGGAAAATACTTAATATCAGCATCTTCTAATAAATTACTTACTCAGATATCAGTAACTGTTTCGTTACTCTCTCTCTCTCTCTCTCTCGGCTCATAAGTTAGTTAACTTATTATATTCATATAAAACAATGTCTAATTTGTTTTCTTAAACTTGTTTTTGGTAATAAGTGTTTTTACCATTACCAACTTTAATTAATTTTTTCTCATTAACTAATTTCTTTAAATGTTTTTCAATAGATGAACTAGATAAATTAGGTAATTTATCTTTAATTAATTTTTTAGTAATCTTTTGATAACTATTTTTAATTACTTCATTAATTAATTCACCACTATTTTTAGAATTCATTCAACTTGATCACTGATTAATTAATTCACAATAACAAGCATCAATAATTCTTAAGAAATATTTGATGAAACAAATATTATTATTTTTATTTTCATGCCACTCATCACTAGATTGTTCTAATGCTAAATAATATTGATCTTTAGTCATTTCAATCCTTTGATCAATACTAATAAATTGACCAATAAAATATCCAGCTTGATATAGTAATAAATCAGTTAATAATCGACTCATTCTTCCATTGCCATCGTTAAAAGGATGAATACATAAAAAGTCATGAATAAAAATAGGAATTAATAATAAATCATCAACTTCTTTAGTATTACGAATAATATTAAATTGATTAGTTAATTGGTCAATTGCATCTTTAACTAAAAAAGATTCTAAGGGAGTAAAGATAACTTTAGTTTTATTATTTTCAACTTTAACAATACTGTTATTACTATCTTTAAATTTACCTTTAAAACTAACATCAGTGTATTTAAATAAATCACGATGGATTTGTAAGATGTGGTTAGTATTAATCTTGATATCTTGATAGTTATCTAAAATTGTTTTTCTTACTTCTAGGTAACCTAAAACAGCTTTTTCATCTTTAGTTACAGGTTGAATATCTTTATCTATTATTGTTTTAACACGTGATAATGTTGTAACAATACCTTCAATTGTGTTAGAACTAACAGAAGATTGAATATCTATTTTTTGTTTAATTACTTCTAAATTCTTAAAGTTATTTTGAAAAAAAGATAATTTAGTTTGATTATTTTTAATTGCGCTAATTAAATTAATCACTTCATTATCCCATTGTTTATTTTTAAGAATTAGATAATTAAATTGTTTCATATTCCCGTAATTATAGAAAAAATTACGAGAATAATCCCGTAATTAGACTATTTTTCACGTAAAAATTAATAATTTTACGAGAAAATTTTATTTATTCTTATTTTATTTCTTATTATGTTTTTTATTATAAAAGACAACTCCTCCGGCTATTAAGCCAATAGCTGCAATTAAACCAAAAACTCCACCTAATATTGCCCCAATATTTATATTTGGATTAGCTCTTCTAAATTCAACATGTTTTGCAAGTGTTCTTTCTAAAGTAAATTTAGCTTTATACACTTCTAATAATTTATCAGCATCATCGTTTTCATTAACAAAATAATTAATTGTTAAGGATTCAATATCAGCAAAAGAAGCACGTAAAGGACGTAAATTATTAACTTCTTCAGTAGTTCAAAAAGTGTTAATGTTTTTTAAATTCTTACATTCCTGAAAGCAGCGAATGTTCAAAATATTTACGGTTGAAGGTATATTTAAAGTAGTTAATGAAGTACAATTTCCAAAAGCATAATTATTAATAAATTTTAATTTTTTAGGAAAAATAACATTATTAAGTGATTGACATTTAAAAAAAGCGTTCTCACCAATTTCTGTTATTTGACTTCCTTCTTCAAAAGACAAACCAGTTAAATTGGTACACTCTTCAAAAGCAGCATGACCAGCTAAAATATCACCATAAATTCCTTTAACAACTTGATCTCCTACTTTAGCAGGAATTACAATATTGCCACTTACCTTTGATTTATCTTTTGGCTTAATTAGTCCATCACCAACAATCTCTCAATCATTGTAATCACTCTTTAAGTTACCAACATTTTGGTTACTTAGAGAGAGCTTTATTATTAAAACTCATCCCTACCGGGATTAAACTAGAACAAACAGCTAACCCACCTAAACATTTAAATAGAGTTTTAAGTTTCATAAATTAGTAATAATTATAAAAAAATACCAACCATATGGTTGATATTAAAAATAATTCAGTTAATTTATTTCTTCTTATTTTTTAACTTATAAATCCCAAAACCACTTCCAGCAATTAGACCAATAACAACTAATGATGCAACAATTGGAATTCAGATTGGAAAAGGTGAACTTTTAATAGTAATACTAAATGTATTAGTTGTTCCTTGTAACTCAACATGACTGGTTGAATCATTACGCATACGAATACTTAAATTATTTAGATTAATTTCATAACCACTAATAGTTTTTAATGCGCCAGTTTGTTGGTTAAAGTCTAAATGATATTTACTATTAGCATCATTAGTAACATCTTCATCACCTAAATATAAATAGAAGACTAATTTAACATCGCTTGGAATTGGTTCATTATTGTAAATAATGTTGTTAAAATCAATTTTGTCAACAACAGTTTGACTATCGCTTGTTCCAATAGAATTAAAGTTATTAATTTTTTGGTTAACAGTTAAATTACGGTTATTAGTCTTAATACTAAATGATTTAGTACTAACATAGCTTAAATTTAAATTATGATCAGTGACTTTAATATGTAAATCAGTATTTTCATATTTAGCACCTAAAGGTAAATGATCAGCTTTAGTAATTGAAGCAGTATCTTGATTAAAGATTAACCAATTTGGTAAATTAACGTTTTGTCCATTACGATCAACTAATTCAAAGTGATATTGGTTTTTTTCTAAATGAGATCCATCAAATTGATCAGTTGTATAAACTAATGAATCGTTTAAACTTCAAGGTTGATAATCGTTATTAAATATTTCATTATTTATATCTTTAATCGGTGTTTCATTAAATTTAATTCCTGTTCAATTAACAGTTGGAATATCAATTGGATTAATCACATTATTTAGTTTTTGCTTATATGCATTAAATATTTGCATTGTTGTTTGTAAATTATCTACAACTGGTGTAATAAACAAATAACGAACATTAGTTCCTGGGTTATCACGAAAAAAAGAACTTTCACTAATATTTAAAGTATTAATTTCATTAACATTAGTGTTATTTAAATAAATTCTGGTGTTATTAGTTAAATTACTAAAAGCATTAGCTTCAATTTGTGAAATTGTACTAGGTAAATAAACTTCTTCTAAGTTTTTATTATTAGCAAAAGCATTAGCACCAATATTAGTAATTTTATTGTTTAAATGCATTGAAGGAATAATTAAAGTATGAATATCATTAACATATTCATCATTTAAACCTAATACTTGATTATCTTTAAAATTAATTGACCAAGATGTCAATAAAACATTAACATTTTCATTCATTCCAGCCGCTACTAACTTAGCTTTATATTTGCTAACTAATGATTCTTGCGTTACTGGATCAATAACGGTTTTATTATTAACAATATTAACTGTTGTTAATCTATTAGTATTAGTTAATACATTATTACCAAAAGTAATATTGTCAATATTGGTATTATTAAAGTTAATTGTTTCTAAACTAGTACAATCTCTAAAAGCGTTAGCTCCAAAATAATTAACATTTCGTCCCACAGTGATTGTTCTTAATTTAGTTGAGTTTTGGAATAAGTTATCAGCTATTTTATTAACTTTCCTTGAAGGAGCTTCATAATAATCTGGAATAATTCCAACCTCAGCAGTTTGCTTATTAGTTACTTCATTAGCTGTATAAGTGTTATTAGAATCATCATATAAAAAATTAATGTCAGCTAAAGTTGGGGCAGGAACAGGAGTGGTGCCTTCTTTATAGGTAATATTTGTTTTACCTGGTTCAATACTATTTCTTAAAATGTTTTGATATTCATCGATTAAACTAATATTAGGAACATCAATTTCAAAACTAATACTTGGTCTAGAATCATAAAAGAAAATTTGGTCAAATAAAACGTTTTGCGTTTGTTCAATTGTATCTCATGGACAATATAGTTTCTGAATATTAGTATTAGATAAAGATCCGTGATACATACGGTTTACCGATTTTGGTAATACTAATGTTTTTAAGCTAGAACAACCATAAAAAGCATAGTAAGGAACTATTGTTAAACCTTCTGGTAGTCTTACTTCTTCTAAAGCAGTAGCATAACTAAAAGCATTAGAATCTAAAGTCAATGGAGCAGTAGGGAAAACTAATGTTTTTAATTTACTACAACCATAAACTATATTAGACCCAATATGTTTTGCTTGTAGCCCTTCACCAAAACTTAAAAACTGTAATGAAGTACAATTGTGAAATGCACTCTCTTTTATCGTTTCAATACTATTAGGTAAAGTAATACTGGTTAAACCAGTGCAACTACGAAAAGCTTCATTACCAATTGTTTTTAGTTTGTTATTAAAATTAATTGTTCGTAAGTTAATGCATTGATAAAAAGAAGAATAACCAATTGTTTCTAAATTATCATTAAATTCAACATTAGCTAATTTAGTACAACCAGCAAACGAACGATAGCCAGTTTCAATAACATTACTAGAAAATTTTACATGTTCTAAAAGTTTAGCACCATCAAACCCACTAACTTTTGTTACAATTCTTTGTTCATTATCAGTATCAGGAATAATTGCTTCTTGGCAAGCATCTTTATTTACTAATCTTACTTCACAAGTTGTATCACTAAGTGGATTAAAAGAATATTGAGCTTGAGTTAAATTAACATTTCTTTTTACACTTAATGATGGAGTAAAACTTTGTTTAGATACTAAAACCCCACTAGGGATGGTTACTAAACTAGATAATAAAACCAATCAAGATAATTTAAACTTTCGCATTTAGATAATTTAAAAAAGGTTCTATATTATAAAGATTTAATTATTATTTAGTTTAAGAACAATAAAAAAAACAGGAATTAACTTCCTGTTTAGTGAATTAGTTTTTTGGTTTATTTGGATCTGGATTATTTGGATTATTACCTGGGTTAAATCCACCTTTAGCGAATTGTGAGAATATTTGTTCGAACATATCAACTTTAGTTTTTAGTTCGCTTCACTTTTGATCCTTCATTAATGTTTTTAATTCTTCTAATTCCTTTTCAGCGTTTTTTCTTTGATCTTCTGGAAGTTCTTTATATTTAGGATCTTCTTTAGCTTTTTCTAGTTGATCAATTAAAGTTTGAGCACGATAACGAGTTTCAGCTTCTTCTTTTAGTTTTTGGTCTTTTTCTTTATTTTCTTCAGCTTCTTTAACCATGCGGTTAATTTCATCTTCTTTTAAGTTACCAGAATCTTTAATGGTAATACTTGCTTCTTTATTATTTTTTAGATCTTTAGCAGTAACATTAATAATTCCATTTGCATCAATATTAAAAGTAATTTGGATTTGAGGTACACCACGAGGAGCTGGATCAATTCCAGATAAATTAAATGTTCCTAATGATTTGTTATCTTTAGCCATTGGACGTTCACCTTGAACAACATGAACATCAACAGCTGGTTGGTTATCAACGGCTGTACTAAAGACTTGTGATTGACTTACTGGAATAGTCGTATTTCTTTTAATTAAAGGAGTGGCAATTCCCCCAAGAGTTTCAATACTTAAAGTTAATGGTGTAACATCTAATAAAAGAATATCATTAACATCACCAGTCAACACTCCACCTTGAATAGCGGCGCCAACAGCTACTACTTCATCTGGGTTAATAGTCATATTTAGCTCTTTTTTAGTTAACTTTTTAACTAAATCTTGGAACATTGGCATACGACTACTACCTCCAACCATTAATACTTGGTCAATTTGGTTAAAGTCTAGTTTAGCGTCTTTCATTACATCTAAAATTGGTTTTTCACAACGGGCAATTAAATCGCTAGAAATTTTTTCAAAAGTAGCTCGTGATAAAGTTTTTTCAACGTTAATTGGACCATTTTCAGTCATTGAAATATAAGGTAATAAGATTTGTGTCTCTTTTGATCCAGATAAATCAATTTTGGCCTTTTCACTAGCTTCTTTTAATCGTTGCATTGCCATTTTATCTTTTGTTAAATCAACACCATGGTCTTTTTTAACTTCTTCAACAATTCAGTTAGTAATCTTATTATCTCAGTCATCTCCTCCTAGGAAAGTATCACCACTAGTAGCTAATACTTCAAAAGTTCCATCAGCAATTTCTAGTAAAGAAACGTCAAATGTTCCTCCCCCTAGGTCACAAACTAATAATTTATGGGCTTTATCATTTTTATCTAAACCATAAGCTAATGCTGCTGCAGTTGGTTCATTAATAATTCGCTCTACTGTTAGTCCAGCAATTTTTCCTGCGTTTTTAGTGGCAGTTCTTTGAGCATCATTAAAATATGCTGGAACGGTAATTACCGCACGTGAAACTGGATGACCCAATTTTTGTTCAGCATATGATTTAATATAAGCTAGGATCTTAGCACTAATTTCTTCAGGAGTAAATTGTTTATCACCTAACTTTACTTTTTCACTTGTACCCATTTTACGTTTAATTGAATAAATGGTATTTGGGTTAGTAATCATTTGTCTTTTTGCTGCTTCTCCGACAATAAATTCCCCATTTTTAAATGAAACTACTGAAGGAACAGTTCTTTTTCCTTCGGGAGTTTCCAGTACTCTTGGTTTATCGCCTTCAATGGCACTAACACAAGAGTTAGTTGTTCCTAAATCGATTCCAATAATAATGTTTTTCTTACTACTCATATTTAACCTTCTTTCTTATCGTTAATATTTATTAGTTAGCATAATTATAGTAAAAAATTGGCACTCTTAACATGTGAGTGCTATTTTTCTTTTGGATCCAAAAATTAAAAGATTGCTAAAAAATAAAGATTTTTCGAAAAATAGCCGATTTCATGTATACTCTTAGCAAGTATTTATTGAAAGGAATACATTTAATATGTCTAATAAATTTAAAGAAAAACTTACAGCTTTAGCTCAAGAACACCAAATTTCTAAACGTGAATTAGGTGAAATCTTAGATGCTTATGCTGATCTAATTGTTGCTGAACTTAAAAAAGAAGATTCAGTAAGTGTATTAGGATTGGGAAAATTCAAAATTGTTCACCGTAAAGCTCGTAAAGGTGTAAGTCCAGCAACTGGTAAAGCAATTACTATTCCAGCTTGCCGTAAAGTTAAGTTTGTTCCAACTAAGAGCTTAAAACAAGATATTAAGTAATTAGTTAAGTACATATCAAAATAAAATGAGCACTTCCATTTCGGGTTGTGCTCTTTTTATTTGTTAACAACAAATTTACTATTTATTTAGTTTTCTAAATAGAGGAAATAGCTAATCCACCTAAACATTTAAATAGAGTTTTAAGTTTCATAAATTATTAATATTTGTAAAAAAATACCAACCAAACGGTTGATATTAAAAGCTATTATTTATTTTCTCTTTTCTTTTCTTCTTTTAGCAAGGACAATTAGTAATGCTAATAGACCAATAAGAATAATTCCACCAAAGATTCCACCTAATACTGGACCAACAATATTGTTATTAGGAGCAATTCACTCATCAGCATTAATTTCAATATTACCACCACTACTTGCTCCGATAAAACTAAATTCAATATCTTTTTTAGTTTTACCATCAAACTCTTGTGTTAAGGTAACAAGATAAGTAATTCTTGGATTAATATCACTTTCTAAATTACTTATACGTTGATAAGTTAAGGTATATATTTCTTTTGTTTCTTCGTTGTTATATTGGAATGTATAAACTCCACCTTCAGAAGGTACTAAAACTCAAGTTCAAGTAGACTCGCCTTCACCTTTATAAGCAAAATTAAATTTATTGATTAATTGTTCATCGTTATCTGGTAATAATACTTCTGGAACAACTAAATTAAAAGTTGCTTTATCACCTTTATCACGTAGTGAAGTTGTATTTGAACCAGCATAAGTTAGATTTTGAATAGATGCTTCAGTACTTGCAGCCGATAAAGTTACATTAAAATCAGGTAGTGATAATTCACTAATTTTTTGATTACCATTTTTAATTAATAACTTTAATCCGCTAACAGTAATTGTTTTAGCTTCACTAACCGCTTTATTTTGCGTAACTGTAGTTTTTAAGATATTAGTTGTTGGATCAAAAGTAACAGATGTAGAAACATTAATATATTCATTATTAAAACCATTAGTTTCTAAAGTGTAACCTTTACTAGCTGCTCATTTACATGTATTAGTATTACCTAAGTTAGCAAAACGAGTTTGATCTTGATCATTTCAAATAACATCAGCACTACGAGCATTTGTATTAAGAATAACGTTATTACTACTTAAGTTATTAGCTTCTGGATCAAAATCATTAGGTGCAATAGTTTTAACTGTAAATAATGGGTTTTGGTTAGGATTATTTTTAACAAAGAATTTAATATTTTGGGTTGAAAATTTTAATGTTTCGTTTGGAACAGCAAATGAAAGACTAATTCTATAGTCATTTGGTGAACTTGGAGAATTAATAATATTAGTTACACTCATTAAACCAAGATATTCATTGAAATAATCAATACTTGTTTGTGAGTGACTTGGGAAAGAATAAACAGTTCTTTCATCTTGTGATGTAACTTTTAAATATTGGTCTATATGTCTTGCGATAAAAGCAGGATTATTTCAATTTTCACCAAAATAAGCTTTATTAATATCAATAACCACAGATGTATTATCACCATTAATTCATAATCCATCCCGAGCATTGTTAATTACATCACTGTATGTATTAACTGATGAAATTTTTGCTACATGAGTATTAGCAGATGAATTAATATGAGCGGTTGGTAAAGCAAATTCTAGACGTTCACTATCTTTAGATACAACTAACTTTAATCCACCAACATCAATATTAGTAGCGTTATTATTAGGTCTAATTAAACCAACTGGTAAACTAAATGAATCGCCATTATTATCCAAAGTAATATTATCACTTAAAGCAATATATGGATTACTATAGCCATTTTTATCAATACTAAAACTATATCCTTTAGCTTGGTATCAAGCAAAATCATTATGTGCGATTTGTGGATCGGTTGTATTCTTATCTAGATTTCAAACAATTCTGCCATTTTTATTTCCGTCTCAAGATAATGAAACGTTATTTGGGTTATTAATTGTATTAACTTCGGGTTTAAATGCATCAGCTGAGAACGTTTGATAATTTGCTACATCTTTCAAAATACCTGAAGGTGATCTAAATTTAATATTAATTCTTTGATTATCAAAATGAGCAGTTAAACCATTTCAATTGATAGGTTTAAAAATTCCCAAGACTATTACATATGAATGTTCTTGTGGTTGGTCTTGAATATTAGCAATAATGCTTAAACCAGTCTTTTCATTAAATAAAGCTCTACTATTTTTAAACGTTGTTGCTTGTTGTTGATAAAAAACATCGTTAGCTCCATAAAACAAGAAGTAATCTTCTAAGTGATTTCTAATATATTCTTTATCGTTTCAATGTTCACCAAAATAAGCTTTATTAACTTTAAACTCTATAGTGTAACTATCAGTGAATTTATTATTAGTGCTTCCTGCTCACAAACCTTCTTCTCTTGTAACGTGATATTGTTCGTTGTATAAAAAATCATTATTAGTATCTAAATTATCGTTCTTTGTTAATATATAACTAGCAGCCGGAATACTATATTCACGACGATCGTTATTTTTAGAAGCTATTAATTTTAAATTAGTAGCAAGTAAATTATGTTGTTGAATATTTGGTTTATTGATAGTTATATCTGCTAATAATTGTGTTTTGTCATCTGAAAGACGCGGATTAGAAACAACAGCATTTTCATCCTCAAATCTACTTGTATCTAAACTTAATTGATATCCTTTAGCTACTAATCAATCAAAAGTGTTTACTGCAATATAATCATAAGGAGAAGTACTTGTTTGTAAATTTCATCTTAGCACGCCTGTATTATTTTGAAAATAATTTATTGAAGTTCATCGTTCAATAGATTGAATTTCAGATTTTTCAGGATCAAAATCATAACCATTATGAATTTGAAAAGTTGTTAATTCACCTGACCCTATTAAATTGATTTGTATTGTTTCGGTATCAATAGTTGCAGTACGAATTGGTTGAAAAACAAACGATAAATCAATATTGTATCTGTCTGGTTTGCTTTCAGATTGTGCAACATCCGCAACCATTTCAATCGCAAGATTATCGAAGGTATAATAGTTATTTTGTGCTCTTCTAAATATAAGAACTGAACCATCTGAACTAAAATCAAATCACCTACTAATATTTCTTTCAACAACAAAGGCAGTAGCTCCACCAAAATAGCTTTTATCAATGACAAAATGTCAAGTTAGTTGATCTCTTGGTGCTCATAGTTCTTCAGGTCGATTTTGTGTATAACTACTATCTTTACTAAAAGTAAAAGTTGGTTCATCAATAAAGTTATTTTTCTTAACATGAACAGTAAAAGTAGAAATGTTAAGTGTAAAAGGTGTACCACCATTATTAACAGTCATTTTAATAGTGACATTAAAATCAAAGTTTGAGTCAAATATTTCTTGAGTTGTATTTCAAGTTGTTACAATTCGTTGTTCATTTTTACGTAGTTGTGATGAAAAACTAAATTCATTATGTTCTGGATTAACAACATAACTAAAACTTACTTGTGCATTAGGATGACGGTTAAAATAATCAATATAAGTTTGCGTTAATGTGGTAATAATATTATCTTTAACTTGTGTAGCTGGATCAGTGATAGTAATTGAATTAGTTGATAATTCGCTGGAATCAATTTGTCAAACTGCACTTGCATTCATTGATTGATTAGCAAACTTAGCTTTATACGCTTCAATCAAAGCGCTAGCTTGAGTTGGTTCAAGGTAACTTAAATCATCTGGTTTAATAAAGATATTTTGGAAATTATCATTATTAAATAATCTATTTCCTCGTGTACTGGTGTCAGGAACAGTTAAATTTTCTAAATTTTCCCAATGAAAAGTTAATGAAGTAGCAAATTCAATTCGTTGGAATGCAGCATTACCTAGTTTTGTTACTGTGTTAGGAATATCAACTGTTCTAATTCCTCAACAACCATAAAAAGCTCGATTAACTATTTCTGTTATTGGTTGATTAGTTAATGAACGAACATAAATATCACCATAGGCTAATCCACCAACCACGGCAGTATTGCTTAGATCATAAGTTTTGTCTTCAGTACTTGCTTTCATCACATACTTACCAACAACAGAACCACTAACATTGGTTGAGTTAATTAAAGTGTAATGTGTATTAAGTGGATCAACTTCAATACTTCTGAAGTTTGGTTGATAAATAAAAGCACTATCGCCAATAGACTTAACTCCTTTTGGAATATAAATTGATTCAATTTTACCGTGGTATTTCTCACTAGTATTTCATCTACCACTAAAAGCTTGATCATCGATAATTCGTAATTTCGAATTATGAGAAATAACTACATGTCTTAATTCGTTATTTAATTGAAAAGCAAATTGGGCAATTTGAATACATGCATCAGGAATAGTTACCTGAGTTAATTTCGGAGCTAAACTAAAATTTCTTAATCCAATATAAACTATATTTTGTCCTAAACTCACATGGTTAAGTTCATTTAAGCCTTCAAATAAACCATCTCCAACAGAAATTACTGGTTCATTGTTATAAGTATCAGGAATAACAATTGAAGTGATAGTGTCTTTATTAGCAGCATCATATCCTGTAACTACTTGTCCCTCAAATGTTTCGCCATCAACCGAAATAGACATATGGGTATATGTTAATTGAGCCACAACCTCGTTACCAGAGTTTTTTAAATTTGTAACTTGTGTTGGACGATTAGAAAAACTTATTCCTAACGGAACAACAACTGGAGCAATTAATAACCCAGTTAATAACTTGAACTTCATATAAATATTTATTTAATTATTTTAAATAGTAAAAAACAAAAAAAAAAAAAAGCGCCAAAGGCCTTTTTCAAAAACAACAAAATTTAGTTAATTACATCTAATTCTTGAAGTTGTTTTCTTACTTGATCAGCACTATGATAATCTTTATTATTTAAAGCAATTTTTCATTCTTTAACAAGATTTAATGTTTCAGCATTTTCTAGAATATTAATTCATTTTAGACCTAAAACATTAAACATATTAACTAATGAATTTAGATAAAATTCTAGTTTGTTTTGATCTTTATTCCTAATTAAAGATGATAACTCCTTTGTGTATTCATAAATAGCTTGCACCATATTAGGAAAGTTTAAATCATCTTCAATGGCATTAATAAAGTTATTACTTAATAATAACGGATTAATTTCAACATTAATGTTATTACTTAATCAGTAGTAGTTAATTAAAGCTAAGTTAATAGCTTTAAAAATCTTAATTAAATCAGTTTTAGCTTGAATTATTGCATCATTACTATAGTTTAATGGTGCTTGGTATTTGGTTTGATAGAAAAATCATCTAACACTATTAGCGTCATGAACTTTTAAGATATCTTTAGCTAAAGTAAAGTTACCTAAAGATTTTGACATTTTCTCGCCATTAACATTAATATGACCAACATGCATTCAAATCTTAGCTAATGGTAAATTATTTAAAGCTAAATTTTGGGCATTTTCATTTTCGTGATGAGGAAACTTTAAATCAACCCCTCCACCGTGAATTGTTACTGATTTACCAATGAATTTATTAATTAAATAAACACATTCAGTATGTCATCCTGGTCGACCATGATTATTTCATTCGGTTTTTCAATTAATGCCTAAATCAGTTTTCTTTCATAAAACAAAATCTAAAGGATGATGTTTCTTTTGATCAATTTCTTTTCTAACACCTTTTAATAATTGTTCTTTCTTTTGTCCTGAAACAATTCCGTAATTATTTACTTGACCTAAATCAAAATAAACATCACCATCAACTACATAAGCTTTTTTATGATCAATTAATTGTTTAACGAACTCAATAATGCCATTAATGTTGTCTGAGACTTTTGGTAAAACCGTCATTGGTTTAATATTTAAAATATTAAGAATCTTTAAATATTCTTGAAAATAGTGTTCACTTAAAGTTAGTTCTTCTTGTTTAGTTTCAATGGCCTTATTAATAATCTTATCATCAATATCAGTAATGTTATGAACATATTTAACGGGAATTTTATTTAAAGTTAAATAACGATATAAAACATCAAGGGTAATAACAGGACGAATATTACCAACATGAACATCGTTATATACAGTCGGACCACAGTTATAGATACTAATTTCTGGATCGTTTAATGGTTTTAATAACCCTGAAGAACTATCTTTAATTTTTAGCATATTTAATCTTCTCATATTTTATTATTAATGATTTTGATTCCTAGATCTTTAGCCTTTTGTTCTTTACTTCCGGCGTTTTCACCAACAATTAAATAATCTAATGATTTAGAAACGCTATTAACGACTTTAGCATCAAACTTTTTAATTAATAAATCACTAATTTCATTTCGGCTAATATCAAATGAACCGGTAATACAAAATGTTTTTTGATAATATGGGGAATCTTTATCACTTTGTTTAATGTTGTTATTACCCAAATAATTAGTATTTAAACCAAGTTCTTTTAATTCACTAATCAATTTTTGATTATTTACATCATGAAAAAAATGATAAATAGAGTTAGCGACAATTAAACCAACATCATTTAAATTTGTTAATTCTTCAATACTAGCATTAGCTAAATTATCGATATTTTTAAAATGTTTAGCTAAATTTAAGGCACTAACAGCTCCAACATTTCTAATTCCTAAACCAATCAGTAATTTTTCTAATGACCGATTTTTCGATGCAATAATTGCATCAATGATTTTGTTAAAAACTTTAAATTTACCATTAGCAGTTTTTTCAATAATATCTACACGATGATTATTTAAACGATAAATATCACTAATTGATTTAATAAAACCTAAATTAAAGTATTTCGTAATTGTTTTATCACTTAAACCTTCAATATTCATCGCTGGTTTAGAACAAAAATGAATAATGGAGTTTAAGATTCTTGCAGGACAAGAAGTATTAATACAGTATTGATCAACTTCGTCTTCATTTTTTTCTAGAGTTGAACCACAAACCGGACAATGGGTAATTGGTTTAAATTTAGTAGTATTTTTTGGTCGATCAGCTAAAACCACTTCTTTAACATAAGGAATAATTTCAGCTGCTTTATAAATTAAAACATAATCACCAATGCGAATATCTTTTTCAATAATTCAATCAGCATTATTTAAAGTGGCGTTAGATATCGTTGATCCACTTAAAAAAACAGGAGTTAAATTAGCTACATAAGTAATTTTTCCGGTTCTACCAACATTAGCAGTAATGTTTAAAACTTTGGTTTTAGCTTCTTTTGGAGTAAATTTATAAGCAGTAGCTCAATGGGGAAATTTACTAGTTTTACCTAAAGCATTATAAAAGCTAATATCATTTAGCTTAATTACAGCGCCATCGATTGGATAATCTAATTTTTCTTGGTTAGTTTCTAGTCAATTAATTTTGTTATAAGCTTCAGTTATGTTTTTTACTAAAAAAGTATTTTCGCCTGTAAAAAAACCATAACTCTTTAATTTATTAATAACTTCATTTTGAGTTTTTAAACCTAAAGCCTTAAGGTTATTAGGATCAGGAATATAGTAAGCAACGATTTTTAAATTACGTTTTTTAACTAATTCCGGATTTAATCTTCTTAAAGTTCCGCTAGCAGCATTTCTTGGATTAGCAAACTTTTTATCTTCATCAATAATTTCATTATTAATTAAGTTAAATTGTTCAAAATCTAAAAAGACTTCTCCTCGGATTTCAAAACGATCTAAATCATTATCAATTTGATGAGGTATATTTTGAATCATTAAAATGTTTTTGGTTACATCTTCACCAATCTTCCCGTCACCTCGAGTAATTCCACTAACTAATTTACCATGTGCGTAAATTAAAGAAATACTTAAACCATCAAATTTAGGCTCAATAACATATTCATTTGCTATTTTTTTAGTAGCTTTACCAATAGTATTATCAAACTTATTTAATTCATCTTGATTAAACACATTTGATAGTGATAGCATTGGCAAGATATGAGCTACTTTAGCAAATTTGTTATCAATTGTTCCTCCAACATTGTTAGTTGGTGAATCTTTAGTTTTTAAACTAGGAATTAATGATTCTCAAGCATTTAGTTCTTTTAAGGTTTGGTCATATTGAGCATCGGTAACTGTTGGTTTTTCTAACCCATAGTACTCATATTCTCATTGTCTTAACCAAGTTCTTAAATTACTAATACGTTTTTTAATTAAAGAAATAATTTTAGTTTCTTTAACTAGTTCTTTATCTAAACTACTAACATCAAAATAATAACTAACACTATTAGTGTTTTGTTCTAGTTGTTGAATTAGTTCGTTATTTTTCATTGTTAGTAAATAGTTTTATTTTTAAGTGCTTGGGTTAAAGTTTCGTTATCAGCATAATTTAAAGCTGAGTTAATTGGTAAACCAACAGCTAAACGAAAGATTTTAATGTTAGGAAACATTTCATTAATAATTTGTTTAATGAAATAAGCAGTAGCTTCACCATTAGGTGTTCAATTAGTGGCAATAATAATTTCTTTAAAATCCTTTGTCTTTAATAACTTAATTAATTTCTTAGTAATTTCTTTATCTAATGGTGTTTTAGAACGAACGTTAATTTCATCATGCAAAACAAAATATAAACCAAAGAAGGTATGTGTATTTTCAATTTTGTCTAAATCATTAGGAGTTGTAACAATACATAACTGATTTTGAATTCGTTCATTATTAGCACAAATATTGCATAATTCACTTAGACAAATTGTATTACATTGACTACAAAACTTAATGTTATTTCTAACATTCTTAATTTGTTGGATTAATTCTTCAATTTTATCTTCTTCACTACGTAATAAATACTGAGCTATTTTCTCAGCTTGTTTAGTTGTGACACCTGGTAAACTTTTTAATTGAGATGTTAATACTTCTAAATCATGTAGCGAAGTCATAAAGTTAATTAAAACATTCCGGGATTTTTAGGTAATAAATCGTCTTTTTGTTCAGAAACTAGTTCCATCGCATTATTAATTGCTTCTGAAACCATTTCTTCTAATGTTAATGGATCTTCTGGATCAATTAAAGTAGGATTAATTTTTAAACTAACTATTTTAAGTGCTCCAGACATCTTAACTACAACCGAACCATTAGAATAATCATATTCAAATTCTTTAGCTTCAAATTCTGCTAGTTTTTTACTATATTCCTTTTGCATTTTTTGTGCTTGTTGCATTAAGTTATTTAGGTTCATAATCGTTAAATATATTTTATATAAATATAAAATTACTATTATTCATAAATATGAAAAAACAGTTTGATTTTGATGCAACATTTAATAAACTAACCAACTATAAAAAAAGTGGTAATTTTGCGATTGTTGTTAAAGAAATTGAACAAATCAAACAAGAACAATTTTTAACTTTAAGAGAAACTAAACTAATTGATGAACTATATGACATTTGTTCTTTATTACTAAAGGACGAAAACTATAAAAAGTATTTGAATAGTTTAGATCAAGAACAATTAATTCATGAATGTTTTAATCATAATGTTTTTCATATTGAAGTTTTTGAGTACTTTTGTGATCGTTTCATTAATTGTTTAACTGATCAAGATTTTTATTTAATTTTAAGTTGATTAAATAATAAAAATATCTCTAACCTTAATAAATTTATGATTTTATTCTTGTTAAAAAAGAGCAATTATTTAGATAAACAAGTTAGTGTAACTAATCATGAAAACAAACAATTTACTTTTTTCTTAAAAGATTTTCATGAATTACTAGATTTAAACCCCTTTTATCAAGAAGTAGTCCAAATCATTGAAAATCACTTTTTTAAAACACCATCTTTAAGTAATATTGGACTAAATTGATTAAATCAATACTATGTTAATTGCTTTGGTACTAAGCCTAAGTTTTCAGCTAATGAATTAGCCCAAAACATTATTAGCCAAATTGAAGAATCATTTAAATAAAAAAATCAATCCTTAATCGGACTGATTAGTATGGCGCGCTTGGCGAGATTCGAACTCACGACCACACGCTTAGAAGGCGTGTGCTCTATCCAACTGAGCTACAAGCGCAAACGATAAGAATTATTATATATTTCCTAGTTTATATAATTAGAGACATATATTTAAGGCTTTTATGAAATTAAAACTAAAGAAGCTAATAACATTAATAGGATTAGGAACTATTAGTGTAGTTACACCGATTGTGAGTAATTTTATTAGTAGTAATGTTACTACTAATGTAGTAAATAAAGCTAGCAATGTTAGTAATACTAATGATTTAAATGCTACAACCCAAACAATTCCATTAAATGCATTATTTGAAGGAATTAGTAGCGCTAATAATATTCAAATTATTTCTGAAGAAGGAACTAGTAACTGACAAATTAATCCAAGTCAAGAGTTTACCCCTGTTGAATTAGCTAATGGAACAAAAATCACGATTAAAAAAGAAGTTGTGATTAATAATGGAGTTGATACACAAGTTTATTCTATGAACCCTACGATTAGTCAATCTTTATTTAACAACCGTATGTTTCATGGTAAAAATATTGAACTATCTTATGAGCAAGGTTATACCACTGTTGGTACTGGTGCAATTGATACAAGTTCATGAAAAGATGAATTACAATTAACTTCAGTTGTTTTACCAAATACAGTTACTTCAATTGAAGCTAATGGATTTGCTAACAATAAATATTTAACTAAAGTTAATTTAAAAGGTGTAAATACTATTACTAAAGGTGCATTTAATAACTGTATTAATTTAACTAAAGACAGTTTTATTAATTTAAACCGTAGTTGAAAATGAGTGCAAATTAGTGAAAATACTAATGATGTTGCTTTAGTAAGTAGTGATGTTACTAGTTGAACAAATAACACACAAATTATTGGAACGATTGCTTTTGGAACTTTAGATTTTAATTACATTAATAAAGCCAATGCTAATCCAGCGACTCAAATTAGTGAAAATCAATTTAAAGGTGTAAGTGGATTAAATAAAGTTATTCTTGATAAAAACATCACAGTAATTAATAACAACGCTTTTAAAAATGCATCTTCAATAACTATTTTTGATTTTAAGGATAGTAATTTAAAAACAATTGGGTAATAATGCTTTTTATGGATGCAATAATGTTGAATCAATTGATATTCCTAAAACATTAACAGAAATAAAAGGAAATTTATTTAATGGTGAACAAGGCAAAGTTTCAGAATTTAAATTACATGACATTAACTTTTATTGAAATATCGAAGAAGTCCAAAACATTAATTTAAATAATTGAGTTAGTCCTTTTAAGTATTATGAAGATGTTGTGTTAAATCTTGTTATTCATTTAAGCCCTAGTGATTACATTAATGAAAAATATGACGCTGTCTTTAATGCTTATAAAACAAAGGTTATTGATAGCTATGTTAAACAATATAGTTTTAGTGTTGTTACAACTAGCTTACCAGTAACTATTGGTATTTATGTGGGAATTACTTTAGCAATCTTATTAATTATTGGATTATTAGTTTTAGCTTATTGACAAATTCGTAAACACAATAAAAAGAACAAACCAAAAAAACTTAAGGCTAAAAAGTAACTATTTGATGTAAATAAAAAAACTTCACATTAATGCGTGTGAAGTCTTTTTATTCTTATTTGTGTTTTTTTCTTTTAACTAGAACAATGGTTAAGGCAATTAATCCAATTAAAATAATTCCGCCAAATACTCCACCTAAAATTGCACCTAAATTAAGTGTTGGTTGTCATTCATCAGCGTTAATTTCAAACGGATTACTGCTACTTGCACCAGTAAAAGTGAAATGAATATCTTTCTTTACTTTACCATCAAATTCTTGGGTTAAAGTAATGTGATATGTATATCTTGGATTGCTATCACTTTGTAAGTTAGTTACTAGTTGATAAGTTAATGTATATGTTTCATCTTCATGTTGATATTGGAATTTATAAACTCCGGTTTCAGAAGGCACTGGCTTTCAAGTTCAAGTAGATTGACTTTCACCTTTATAAAAAAAGTTAAATTTATTAATTAATTGTGCATCATTTTCTGGTTTTAATACTTCAGGGATTGTTAAATCAAAGCTAGCAGTATCGCCTTTATCACGTAAAGATTTTTGATCTACACTTGTATAAGTTAGATTTGTGGTTGTAATATCAGTACTTGCTGCACCCAATGTCACTGTTGTATCTGGTAAATCAATTGCTTTAATCACTGCATCACCATTTTTAATAACTAATCTTAATCCAGTTACATTAACACTAGTTTGTTCAATTACTGACTTAGTTTGGTGAACATTAACATGTAATGTGTTTGCTGTAACATTAAAATTTGCATTAGAATCTAAACTAATGTACTCATTAGTAAATCCTTCAACTGATAAAGTATAACCTTTACTAATTGCTCATTTACATGTGTTAGTATTACCTAAATTAGTAATTCTAGTTTGATCTTGATCATTTCAAATTAAAGTTCCATCTCGTTCACCACTAGTTAAACTTAAAGGATTAGCACTAAAGTTATTGTAATCAGGATCATATGCATTCTTATCTAGTGTTGTTAAGGTAAATAACGCTTCAGCCGTTGGAGCATTATTTAAATAGAAATTAATGTTTTGGCTTAGTAATTGGTAATCAACTGAATCAGGAATACTAAAGTTTAATGTAACTTGATAATCATTGCTTCCTTCAATTGGATCAACACTAGCTACTTCCATTTGCCCAATCCGGTTATTAGTGTATATATCAGTTCCTGTAACATGGTTAAATGAATAAGTAGTTGAGCCATTACTTACATTAATGAACTGGTCAAAATTATTTTTAATATAAGCAAAGTTGTTATAGTTGTTACCAAAATAAGCTTTATTAATTCGAGCACGAACAATAGTTTCATCGCCATTAATCCATAAGGCTTGACGGTTGTTATCGATAGTTGTGTTTTCAGTAAAATCTTGCGTTGAACTATAGTTATTATTTGCGTTAGCATTAACATTAAATGTTGGTAAGTTAAACTCAACATTAGCTACTCCGGATTTATACGCAATTACTTTTAATTCACTAACATTTAAATTAACTGCATTAATGTTTGGTGTTTTTAAATTAACACTAACACTAAATTGGGTTTTATCATCATTTAGAGATAAATCATCCCCAATACCAACAAAATGGTTATTAAATTTACTAGAGTCAATTTTAAATGAATAACCTTGTCTTTGATATCAATCAAAATCGTTTTTGGCTATTTGCGAATCAAATATTTGGTTATCTAAATTTCAAGTAGTTCTTTGAGTTTGATTGTTTAGTGATAAGTTAACATTGCTTCCGTTACCATTAAATGCAAGGTTTGGTTTAAACTTATTCGCACTATAAGTTTTAATGCTAAATATTGGTGTGTTTTCAGTTCTAGGTTTTAAATAACAATTAATATTTTGATCAATAAGAGTAGCAATATTATTGTCTCTACCTTTTTGAATACTAAAACGAACGTTATAAGTTGTTTCATTTGCTTCAGTAATATCAACACTTATTGCTCCTAATTGATTATTAAATCAATAATTATTATTTTTAGTTAATGGTAATTCAGTACCAGAATTATTAGTAAATTTAAAGTATGTAGATAAATTATTTTTGATGTTGTTAACATTATTTCAATCATCACCAAAATAGGCTTTGTTAATTTGTGTAGTTGTTGTATAGGCATCATTACCAAATCACAAAGCATTATCACGGCTAACATTTATACGGCTATCTTTATTGAATATTGGATCATGGCTAACAATATTATCATTAGGAGATAAAGTAATATTTACCGGCTTAAGACTAATAGTTTGCGTCGAATTATTGCTACTATCAGTTAAAACTAATTCAGGAGTAATGGTTAAAGTTTTTCTAGTAATATTAGGATTTGAGCTAGTGTTTTTTCTTAAAAGAGTAGAGAACGATAGATTATCACTATTAAGTGTTCCAGTTACATTAATACTGTTATCACTAGTTGTATATTGAAGACTAATACTTCTAGTGTTACTAGCTTCTTTTCATGTTTTAAAACCATCACCCAAGGTTGTTTGATATTGCTTGTTTAAATCATAAATATTTAATTCTTCAGTTGGACTTTGAGGGTTTGAATCATATCAAGTTGACAATGCATTTAAGCCTAAAACAGTCAAATCATCAAACTTTTGAAGATAACCTAATTTTAATGATTCTATTGATGTATAGTTAGCATGGTTTAAATCTTGATGAATGTAAACGTTTTGTAGTGGAGATGAAAAAAACACATTATCATATACAGAAAGTAAATCTGGATTAGAGTTATTGAAAATAATAGTTCTTAACTCGGTATTAGCAAAGCAAACTGATTCATAAGTTGTTACACTACTTGGAATATTAATAGTAGTTAAAGAAGAACAATAACGAAAAGCCTCGTCCCCAATACTAGTTACACTATTTGGAATATTAACATTAGCTAATGAATTACAACCATAAAATGTTCTTCTGTTAATACTAGTTACACTATTTGGAATATTAACACTAGCTAATGAAGTACAAAAAGCAAAAGCGTCGTTACCAATTCTAGATAAACCTTCAGGTAGTGTTATGTTCATTAAATTAATACATCCATCAAAAGCAAATTCACGAATTTCCCTAACTTTACTACCTTCAGCAAAACTAAGACTATTTATGTTAGTTAAATCTTTAAATCCATCATTTTTGATACCTACTACATCCTTACCATCAACTTGAAGTGGAATAACAAGATCATTTGGAACCGCGACTCCTTCACGATGAAAAATATACCCATCATTATCAATTCCAAATGGCTTATCAGCTTCAACATTAATAGTTAAACTAACTTCACCTTGATCACCAAACTTTGTTTTATATGCATGTAACAAAGCATCATGTTGGTTATATGGGTTTTTAACATTAATAGTAAGATTTACTCCTTGGAATATACGAGAAATAGGTAATCTTAAGTTATTAATTTCATCTAAGTTTCAATTAGCATTAATAACTAAAGGATAATCGGTTATGTTTGAAAATGCATCAGGGCTAATTAAAGTAACAGTATGAGGAAGACCTATGCTTGTAAAATTATTACCTTGAAAAGCACGCAAACCTATTGATTGTAATCCTGTATTTTCTAATCCAGTTATAATAGTTTTTTGTGTTAACTTATTTTGAATAAAAGCATTAGAGCCAATTTGTCTAAAATTAGGATTAGGAGCAAAACCAATACCATTTAAAGAAATTTTACCACTAGCAAAAACACCATCATCAATACCAACAACAGGATGATTTTCATTATCTTTTGCAGGAA
Organism: Mycoplasma sp.; assembly: GCA_029203615.1. GTDB lineage: Bacteria > Bacillota_I > Bacilli_A > Mycoplasmatales > Mycoplasmoidaceae > Malacoplasma_A. Next base: position 95,055 of record CP091280.1, read on the forward strand.
CTCATAAATATTGATCCCCTCTTTGAGGTAGAAATCCACTAATTCATGCATTTCCGCTTGAATCAAGACGATAACGTAAATCGACACTAGTGACATTACTTGGAATTTTATTTTCAACTCCTGAAACATCTTTATTTAATGAAAAATGATTAGCTTGTTTATTAGTTAGTAAAGGATAAAAAACTAATCCCGAACTAACAACTAAACCACTTAAAATTAGTTTCAAATTCTTTAATTTCATAAGTAAGTTTATAAAGTAAATTAATACTAATATATATATATATATATATATATGAAAATAACCGACATTTAGTGCTTCTTTTTTTAACAACAAGGGTTAAAATTTTCACAATTTTCAAAAAAATTAAGAAAAAGTACGCTTTTTTTTTTTTTTTTTTGAAATCGCTATAATTCAACACATTATGAAAACACTAGTGTGAGGAATTATTATTGGTCTAATCGGCTTAATTTTAACTATCGTTGGTGGAGTATTAAAGAATGATTTATTCTTTATTGCTCAAGCTTATGCTAATAACTCTATCGCTTTAGCCATCCTAATTATTGGTATTATTGCTTTATTAGGTGGACTTGCTTTAGTTGGAGTTGGTGTTTACCAAAAGTTAAATAAGAAATAATTAGACCAATAGTATTAAATAAAAATAAGTAGAACGGACAACAAATTCTGTTCTACTTATTCATTTTATGGAGCAGGTGACGGGAATCGAACCCGCATACTAGCCTTGGCAAGGCCATATTCTACCATTGAATTACACCTGCATTAACTTAATGTTAGGCTATATATAATAGCATAATATTTAGTATTATAATATCTATTAAATTTATTTAAGCGTATGAAAATCTACCGGATTAAAGAACTATTATCATTAGCTAATGATAAAGTAAATAGCCAAGAAGTTGTTAGTATAAAAGGCTGAGTAAGAACCAATCGTGATAGTGGGAAAATTGGTTTTATTGAAGCTTATGATGGTAGTAATTTAAATGGTATCCAAATTGTTTATAAAAAAGAAAGTACAAACAATTTTGATTTAGCTAAAACTGCCAGAACTGGAGCGGCTATTTTAGCTAGTGGAACTATTAGTCCTAATAACCGGACTGATTCTGGTTTTGAATTAGTAGCTAATAGTTTTGAACTACTAAAACAAAGTGATGAAGACTTTCCATTACAAAAGAAACAACATACAATGGAATTCTTACGTGATATTGCTCACTTGCGTGGTCGAACAAAAACAATGCAAGCAACAATGCGGGTAAGAAACCAATTAATGTATGCTATTCATAAGTTTTTTCAAACTAATGATTTTAAATGAATTGCCACCCCAATCTTAACTTCTAATGACTGTGAAGGAGCGGGAGAAAACTTTAGTATTGAAGAAAATCCAAATAATCCATTCTTTACACCAAAAGCAAGTTTAACTGTTAGTGGACAACTAAATGTCGAAACTTATTGTCAATCTTTTGGACGAGTTTATACTTTTGGACCAACCTTTAGAGCTGATCGTAGTCATACCAACCGTCATTTAGCTGAGTTCTGAATGATTGAACCAGAAATTGCCTTTATTGAATTACCACAAATGATTCAATTAATTGAACAATTTATTAAATCCGTTTGTCAAGATGTCATTGATAACTGTAATGAAGAAATTCAATTCTTTATGAACCAAAATCCAGTTGTTAAAGAACGATTAGATAACCTAATTAATAAAGAATTTAAAAAATTAGAGTATCGTGAAGCAATTGATTTATTAATTGAGGCTAAAAATAACGGTCATAAATTTGAAGATGATGACATTTTCTTTGGTAAAGATTTAGCTAGTGAACACGAACGATATATTTGTGAAAAAATCTTTAATTGTCCAGTTTTCTTAATGAATTATCCAAAGGATATTAAAGCTTTTTATATGAAACAAAACGATGACGGACAAACAGTAGCTGCTAGTGATTTATTAGTTCCTGGGGTTGGAGAAATTGTTGGTGGTAGTCAACGGGAAGATGACTATAACAAACTATTAGAAAGAACGAAAGCTATGAATATTGATACTAAAGGAATTCAATGATATTTAGATTTAAGAAAGTATGGTTATTACCAATCTTGTGGCTTTGGTTTAGGATTTGAACGTTTAATTATGTATATTTTAGGTATTGAAAACGTGCGTGATACAATTCCATTCCCACGTTATGAAGGAAAGATTAATTGATAGTTATGAGTGAAAATAAAGCACAACGAGTTAATAATACTCAAAGAGTAAACAACACCCAAAGAGTTCATGGTAATACTCAACGTGTTAGTAGTGGTAATACCCAAAGAGTTACTAATCATAAAACAGCTGAAGTTAGACATGATACAAAAAGAGTTCGTCAACAAAGTTTTATGAAAAGAGTTAACGAACATTTCTCTTTTGCTGTACCTAACAAAAAAGAAAGCATTCCTAATTTTTTAACATTATTAAGAATTCCGTTAGCTTTTGCTATTGCTTGTTTATTAATATTCCCAGATCATCAAAAGAAAATTGAAGTTAGTTTTACTGATAAATTCTTTACTGATGTCTTTATTATTATTGCTGCAGTATTATTCTTTATAGGTTGTTTAACAGATTTTTTCGATGGCTTTTTAGCTAGAAAGCTTAAAGTTGTTTCCAATTTTGGGAAGTTATGAGACCCTATTACTGATAAGATTCTAATTAATTCAACATTAATTAGTTTAGCTTGTATTCATTCAGTATTTGCCTGAGTTGCTATTTTAATGGTTATTCGTGACATTGTAGTAGATGGAGTTCGTAACTGAAAAGCAGTTCACGGTATTATTATTCCTGCTAATATCTTTGGAAAACTAAAAACTGTTTTCCAAATGTTAGGAATTCTTTATATTCTTGTTTTATTCCCTACTGTTAAAGACGGATTAGATAGCGATAAATATATTAATGCCATTTGAACCCAAAATGCAGTAATGTTATTTGCTTTAGCAATGTCACTTTTAAGTGGATCAATTTATACAATTAAACTATTAAAAATTAAAAGACGTCCAAGCGTTAATTAATCTATGGATAAATACAACTGAGATTTAGAGAGTTTGTTAAAAGGACAAACTATTGATCAACTATTTAATCACACGGTTAAAGCTTATAAAGAATTAATTAAGCTTTATCCTGATTTTTATAAATCAATTAAAAACTTCCGTAATTGAATTAAGAAGTTAGATGACATTAAGTGTTTAGCTAATCGGATGACTAATTATGTTAATAATAAACACCACGAAAACTTAATTGATCCAACCTTTTTAGGTTGAAGACAAAAGATTAGTCAAACATTTAATGAATTATCTAACCAAATGGCAGATTATCATAATGTCATTATTAAAAACAAAAATATTATTCGTAAATATTTAAAAGCTCCGGATTTAAAAATTTATTCTCGTGGTTTTGAATTAATTTTTCGTGATGAACCACATACTTTGTCTCCAGAAGTAGAAAAAGCATTAGATAAAGCCTCTAATGCTGATGGAGGAGTATATCAAGCATTTGTTACTCTAACTGATAGTGATTTAAAGTTTAAAGATGCTTTAGATAGTAAGAAAAAAGCTCATCCCATTAAAACAGCAACTGATGCTTTTATTTATCTAAAAAATAAAGATCGTACTTTAAGAAAGAATGCATGAATTAATTTTCATGAAGCTTATGGTCAATATGAAAACACATTAACCCAAACTTTATATTACACCTACTTAAAGTTTAATACAGATGCTAAACTTTATAACTTTAAAGACTATGTTGAAGCTAGTGCTTATGATGATGAAGTAAGTGTTGAATTTATTAAGAACATTTATAAACATGTTAAGAACTTTGGGGATATTTATGATGCTTATTCAAAAAAAGTTAAAAAACTATTATGTAAGCAATTAAAGATAAAAAAACTTGAACCATGAGATGGTGCAATGGATTTAGCTAGCAATCCAGTTAAGATTAGTATTCCTGAAGCCCAAAAACTAATTCTTGAAAGTTTTAAACCATTAGGTAAAGAATATTGTACTATAGTTAAAAAAGCATTTAATGAAAATTGAATTAGTTGATTACCAAAACAAAATAAACAAACAGGTGCTTATTCAATTTCTGGTGTTAAAGGTTTAGATAAATACTTTATTTTGTCTAACTATGATTACAGTATGAATGGAGTTGAAACCATTGCTCATGAATTAGGCCATTCAATGCATTCGTACTATAGTGTGAAAAACAATAAAGAAGATTATTGTGAAGTAGCAATCTTTTATGCTGAAATTGCTTCAATATGTGTTGAAACACTATTGCTGTTATATTTACTAGATAAATATAAAAAGGACCAAAAACAAGTTAATTTTTATATTAAAAGAATTTTTGATGGTTTTTTTGCAGCAACAACCAGACAAATTATTTTTTCTAACTTTGAATATATCGTTAATGACATGATTAACAATAAAAAACAAATTGATGCAAAAACTCTTAAAGACATCTACTTAAAGTTAATTAAAGAATATGAAGATTTAAAACCAAAACACGTTAAAAAACTACAATCTGAACCTTACAACAAATCATTATCGACAATTCTAAGAATTCCTCATTTTTATAGTGGTGAATTCTATGTTTATAAATATGCTATTGGCCAAATTTGTGGATTAATTATGGCTAATAAAATTTATCAAGGTGATACAAAAGCTCGTGATCAATTTATTAAATTCTTATCTAGTGGAAGTAGTTTAAGTCCTTTAGAAACAATTAAAATTTTAGGCATTGATTTGAATAAAAATCAACCTTATTTAGAAGCCAAAAATATCCTTAAAAATCTATTAAAACGATTTAAGTAATTTAAGGTTTTAAGAAAGTAATAGGAATAACGTAAATCGGATATTCCTTTTTTTCTTTATATCGATAAGGAAAACCGTGTGAAGTGATAATGATTAAAGCTCTTGGTAAACGATATTTTCTTTTATTATTGCTTTTTTCTTGTTTAGCTTTAATTGCATCATAAATTGATGAGAGACTTTTAACTGCTTGTTTTATTTGTTCTTCAGAAGACGAATATTTAACTTCAACTAAAGCATAAGAATCACCACTAAAATTTAAAACAAAATCACTTTCATAACTAAAACGATCAGAATAATAATTTATTGAACCATCATGATACTCCATATAAACTTTAAGATCTCTTAAAACGAGGTTTTCAAAAAATAAACCTAAAGTTTCTGGATCCCACATTAAGTCCCCTGGTTTTTTATTTAATAAAGCAGGAGCAATAGAAGGATCACAAAAATATTTTTTATTAGATAACTTTAAATAACCACGACTTCTAATATTTGCATTTCAGGCTTCAAGTTCATTAATTACATATAAACGTTTAAATACGTTAATGTATTTAGAAACGGTTTGTCTAGTTAAAGTAGGATATTTATTTTTTAGTTCATTAACAATATTTGTGTATTTTCCAGAAGAAGAATCTTCCTTATTATTAGGTGTTGCTACTAATCTAGCATATTCTTTTAAAATAGCTAAGGCTAGTTCTTCTTTTAATCCTAATTTAAAGTAACGAATAACTTCTTTACTACAAATATGATTGATATAGTCAGAAACAACTTTTAATTTATTTTTTTCATCCTTAATATTAACAATCATTGGTCAACCACCAGAACAAATTAAAAAAGGAATTTTTTCATTAGTTTTCTTCTTATAAACAGGAAATTCCTTAGGTAATTTATCAACTAACTGCTTTAATGAAATTTCTCCACTAGACGCACCTAATTCATATAAAGTCATTGTGTTCATAATAAAAGTTACATATCTTCCAGCACCAGAATCTAGTCCCTTCATGTCTTTTGGAGTTATAGATCCTGTTAATAAATATTCACAAGTATGATAGCCAAGTTGACTTACATTTCACTTAATAATGTTTCAAACCTCTTTAATTTCTTGTCATTCATCGATTAAAATTGGCTTAGGAAGTTTAAAGATGTCTTTTCATCCAGTGCCATGAAAAGCAATTTTATAAGCATCTTTTTGTTCGGGATCTTGAAGGTTTATATAAGACTTAGAAAAATGCAATCCAGTAGTAGATTTACCACACCATTTAGGACCCTTAATTAATATAGCTACTGGTTCCTTAATCATTGACTTTATTCTTTGGTCTATTAATCTCGATTTATACATAACTTTTTAATTAAAATAACAATTACTTAAAACAAATTATTTAACATAATTGTACTAAAAAATTTAACATAATTGTAGTTTTTTATTTAACGTAATTGTATTAAAAAATTTAACATAATTGTATTTTTTTATTTAACACAATTGTACTAAATGAGGGTGAATAATTAGTAGTTATTTAGAGTTGAAAAATTAACCCCTAGGTTATCTTTAATATATTGTTTTAGAATCTTAATAATAAAGTCAAAATATTTACTAAAGTTTTTTAATTCATCATATTGTTCATTAAATAAGTGGTGAAACAATTTACATTCTTTAACACTAAATTCATAATCAGTTTTTTTATCAAAATGTAAATGACAAACAAAACCATGTTTTTTTAAGCTTAATGTATGAATCTGCTTTGTTGTTCCACATTCAACACATTTATTAACTTCTAAACTAATTCCATTCAATAAACAAAACTTTTCTAAGGTAATTAGAATTAACTCTTTTTCGCTATATTTCTCAGTTTTTAATAACTCATAAATATAAACAAAATAGTTATAAAGAGCCTTGTTTTTAAAATTGCTATTTTGGATAGATTCAACTAATAAATTAAAAGGTTGAAAAAAACCTAAACGTCAATCAGCCTCATTAATTGCCTTACATTTTTTTAAACGGCTCATCTTATCTTTGTGTCGTGCTAAAAAAACTTCAAATTGACAAAAATTACCAATTCTTAATTGACTACGATTCTTGCTTTCTAATTTACGGCTTCCTTTACTTAAACAAGGATATAAATTCCCTTCTTCACTAAGAAAAGTTATGATTTGGTCAAAATCACCAAAATCTAAAGTACTTATTAAATAACCATTAATTGTGGTTGTTGAAGCCATAATCTTTTAGTAGTTTTTCATCGTTTCTTCAGTTTTTACGAACAACTAAAAACATATGTAAGTTGATTTTACAATCAAAGATCTTTCTTAATTTCTTTAAAGCACAAACCCTTATTTCTTTAATCGTTTGGGCTTTTTTACCAATAATAATTGGACGTTGTGATGGTTTTTCCACAACAATATCCATATAAATATCAAAGATGTTATTCTTTTCATCATATTTTTTATGGTTAATATAACAACAGGTGGAATAAGGAATTTCTTGACGAAAACGAATCATTAATTGTTCTCTTACTGCTTCACAGATTACATAATTATCATCATCTTCTGTGTTTGTTAAAATCACTTCTGAATTGTCTAAAACACGATCAATACACGAAAATAATTTTTTAAGATTTGTTTTATTTGTTGCACTAATATAAACAATTTCATCTATCTTTAGCAATTTTTGAATTCTTTCAGCATTAGTTTGACATTGACCATTAGTATCTAAATCAATTTTGTTTACTACTAAAATGACATGTTTAAAGTTAGCTGATTTAATAAGATTAATAACATTTAAATCTTCTTCATTTAATTCTTTATGACCTTCAATAACTAATAAAGCAGCATTTGCTTTTTTATAGGCTAATTTAACTTGTTCGTTAATACAATCACTTAGTTTATTAACCCCTTTATGCAAACCGGGAGTGTCAATAAAACCAATCTTATATTGATCATTATCTAAAACATGAGAAATCATGATTTGGGTTGTTTGTGGTTTGTGGCACACGATTGATACATTTCGTTCACACAACCAATTCAATAATGTTGATTTTCCAACATTAGGTCGACCAGTAATCACAATATTTCCGGTTTTCTTCATGATTTAGATTTTTAACCTTTCAAAGATTTTTTGTTGTTTACTAAACATTAGTTTAGCATCTTTTTCGTTCATATGGTCAAATTGAAACAAATGTAATAAACCATGAATAAAATTTAAAGCAAAATTTTGTTTAAAAGTCATTTGTTGTTCAATTGCAACTTTATTAATAAATTCTGGACACAAATAAATTTCACCAAGCAATTGTGTTTTAATCATTTGATTATCCCAAAAAGCAAAAGTAATTACATCAGTTACTTGGTTTTTATGACGAAACTTATGATTGATTTCTTGCATTCGTTTTTCATTAACAATAACAACATCAAACCATAAGTCAATATCAAGTTTCATTTCTTGTTGCACTAGCTTAACCACTTGATTAAAAAGTTTATTAATGTCAAAACTAATTAATTTTGATTTAGTTAAGTAGTTAAGTTGGTAATGCAACATAATCTATGCGTTAATTTTACTTTTACTATTTAAAATATATTAAATACTCTCAAAAAGTAATATTGGGATAAATAAAATTTGCGTTATATTGACCGTTTATTAGTTCGCTACCCGAATCGAGGTTAAGATAGTAAAAATAAAAATTATGTTGACTATTAACATAACTTAAAAAGCATTTTTCTTTTTTGTTAGTAACGGGGTTAATTATTTGATAAATATGGTTAGTTTTTTGATGGGTAATATAATCATGGTTTTTAGCATTAAAACTAATTAAAGTTTTATTACCATCACTAATAATTTGGCTTATGTGATAGTAATTCATTTTGACACTAAGCCAACAAATTACAATAATGCTAAATAAAAATAGACAAAAACTAATAATAAAAAGATAACTTCTAGTTTTCATGTTCTATTATTTAAATAGTAAAGAAAAACTAAATTTGACTTAAAACTTGATTAATTATTTTTTTAACTTCAGTTAAATTAATGTCTTTTTTAGAAGAAGTAAAAATAATTTGCTCTGGTTTTATTTGTAAATATTTAGCATATTTAGCTTTTTGACTTAAATAGTGTTTTAAAGATTGTTTATCAGCCTTGTTTAATAAGAAATAATGATGGACAAATCTTGTTTTTAGATATTGCGCCATTGCTAAATCTTCTTGGGTGATAACATTAGCATCAACAATATGCAAAATACAAAAAACATTAGCTCTAGTCATTAATGTTTGATCAATGATTTTCACTAATTCGTTTTGTTGTTGTTTTTTCACTTTAGCATAACCATAACCTGGTAAATCAACTAAACGAAAATTACCAAAATCATAAAAGTTGGCTAATTGGGTTCGCCCTGGTGTTTTGGAAGTAATGGCAATTTTTTGTTTAGCTAATGCATTAATTAATGAACTTTTACCAACGTTACTTCGACCAATTAAAACAACTTCAGGAATAGAATCAACAATTCAATCACTTGGATTTGCTGCTGATTTAATAAATTGTGCCATTTATAAACTATTCTTTAATTTTGCGTTTAAAGTTATTCATGATTGCACGTACTTGTGCTTCAGATGGTTTTCGTCCCATTTGGGCATACATACTACGAATTTGTTGTTCAGTAATTGGCGGATTATTTTCTAAATGTTTTTTAAATTGACTTTTAGTAATTTTATAGGCTAAAATTACCCCAAAAATAATTCCGACAATAGCTGCGGCAACAATAATTCCAATTCAAGCTCCAGTTGACATATTTCTTTTCTCCTTCTTATTTTATTTTTTCTTTTTTGCTTTAATTCAATCAATAATTCGGTTAGTAATTTGTTGTGGGTTTAAATCAAAGTAATCAACAACATCTTTAGCTTTACCACTCTTACCAAAACTATCAATGCCAATTGCTAAATCAACGTATTGATATCAAGGTGTTGTTACTCCATATTCAATACTAATCACAGATTTATTTCCTAATACTTGATCAATATATTCTTGTCTTTGGTTTTTAAAAACTTCTAAACAAGGAACAGAAACAACGTTAGCATTAATTTTATGTTTAGCTAATAATTCACTAACTTCCATAGCAACAGCTACCTCACTACCAGTTGCTAATAAAGTTAATGAATATGATTTATGTTTCTTTAAAACATAAGCCCCTTTAGATATTTGTTCATAATCATTAAATTCTGGTTGATTAAATTCACCACGACTAGTAACAATTGTTACTGGATGACGTTGTTGTTTTAAAGCAAAATCAAGCGCAAATAATGCTTCATGAATATTACATGGTCTAAATAAATAATGATTAGGAATTAAACGCAATGAACTAATTTGTTCAATTGGTTCATGTGTTGGTCCATCTTCGCCAACCGTAATCGTATCATGAGAATAAACTTGAATCCCAGGAATATCACTAACTGCTCCCAATCGAATCGCTGCTTTTGCATAATCACTAAATACTAAAAAGGTTGAACAAATTGATCGAGTTCCTCCATGTGCATTAATTCCGTTACTAATTGCCGTCATAGCAAATTCCCGTACACCGTAATTAATGTTTTGTCCATTCATTGGATCAAGGTCAAAATTACCTAAATGTTTACCACCAACTTTAGTTGAAGCAGTTAAATCAGCTGAACCAACTAGTAATGTTGGTAAATGGTTCCATGCTAAATCAATTACTTTACCCATTGTATTACGTGTCGCATCAATAGGTTTAACTTGCAATTCTTTGTATCAATTTAAATCTAAACCAAAATTATTTTTTAAACAATCATTAAATTGATAATAAAGTTTTACATCAGCTTTTTCTAAAACGCCTAAAGCTTTATTAAATTTAATTGTGTTTTTAACAGCTCTTTTAGCAATAGGTTCTTTGAAGTCAGCTTCAACATCGTTATGAACATTAAATCCATTCATATGATAGTTTAAATTCTTTTTAATTAATTCAACTTCTTCAGCTTTAAATGGTGCACCATGACAAGAAGAAGAATTAGCTTTATTACTAGCAAAACCAATCACTGTAGAAACTTCAATTACTGTTGGTTTATTACTAATTTTAGCCCGACTAATTGCTCGACTAATCGCTAAAAAATCATTACCATCTTTAACTTTTAAGTAATTTCAATGATTAGCTTTAAAAAACGCTTTAACATTAGTGTTAGTTGAATCGCTAACCTTACCATCTAATTGAATGCGGTTTGAATCATATAACATGATTAATTTATTTAGTTTAAGTCTACCTGCTAAAGCAACTGCTTCAGCAAAGATTCCTTCTTCAAAACAACCATCACCAAACAAAACATAAGTGTAGTGGTCAACTAGTTTACTGTGTTGATTAAAAATAGCACTTAGTTTTTTTTCAGCAATTGCCATTCCTACACCCATTGCTACCCCTTGACCTAATGGACCAGTCGAAACTTCAATTCCTGGAACTAAAGCTGATTCAGGGTGACCTGGTGTTTTTGAATTAATTTGACGAAATCTTAACAAATCATTTTTTTGTAATGATGTATATCCAGCTAAATACATAGTGGAATATAGTAAGGCACTACCATGACCAGCACTTAAAATAAATCGATCGCGATTAAAAAAATGGGGATTTTTTGGATCAACATTTAAATGGTATTTAAATAATGCGTACATGATGGGTGCTGCGCCCAATACAATTCCGGGATGACCAGAATTAGCATTTGTAATTGCATTAACCCCTAGCATTCTAATGGTATTAATGGTTAGATTTTCTAAGTTCTTCTTCATATTTTTAATGAATATTACTTCAAATTATATTTTTTAATATTTATATAATAAGCCCACTAATAAAAATATGAAAATTTTAGTTACTAATAATAGTCATAAATCGCTAGTTCCTTTACTTCCTAGTGATGTCAAAACATTACTAGAAAATAAACACGAAATTTTTTTTACTAAAGGGATTGGTAATAGCATTTATATTAATGACCATGAATACATTAAATTAGGAGCTAAAATTGTTCATAAATTAAATGCTAATTTCTTAAAGCAAATGGATGTTGTTTTAAGTTATGATTTATTAAACAACAAGTTTTATAAAACTAATAACCACAATCAAGTATTTTGATGTCATGGTTTTTTAGTTAATCATCCGAAAGAATTATTAAATTTATTACAAAATAAAAACACTATTATTTCTTCTGAAGCGATTAATGAAGATGGATTATATCCATATAGTATGGCTTATGAACAAGTTAAAGGTGTTTATAGTGTTAATTTAGCTTGTAATTATTTAGCTAAAACAGACAAAAACCCTAAAGCTAGTGGTTTAAGTATTTGTCCAGTTAGTGAATTAAAAAGTAAAACAACTTTTTTAATTTTAAATCATTCATATGCGGGATATTATGCTGCTAAAACTGCTTTAGGGTTAGGGGCTAATGTAATCTATTTAGATAGCGATGTTAATACTTTAAAAGATTTAAAGAAAAATAATGAATTTAAAGTATTAGTTGAAACACTAAATGGTTCAATTAAATTTGATACTGCTAGTTTTGACAACCTAAAACAATATGCTAAACAAGCTAATGTTTTAATTGCAACCAATCCAATTTTAACCCAAAAAACTAGAACAAGATTAACATTAGAAATTTTAAACAATATCCAACCGGGAGGAGTTTATTTAGATTTAGGTGCTGAAAGCGGATTAAGCTCAGAAGCTAGTCAACAACCAAATAAAGAAAATAAACATCCTGATATTACTAACAATTTAAAACAAATTGTTTTAGATAATATCCCGTTAATGTTTCCTTTAACAATGTCACAAGTTTTTAGTAATTTAAATAAAAAATACTTATTAGAATTAAACAATAGTACTAATGTGATTGATCAAATTAAGAAACATCCGGTATTATCTAAAGCCGTAATTACTAATAACGGAAATCTTACTAATGCTGATTTAGCAAAAAGCTTAAAGCTTAATTATCAAAAACTAAAGTAATTTTTAATGTACAATAGTTTCACGTTATTTAAACAGAATGGGGGTGAATAAATAGTCTATGGCAAAAGTAGTTGTTAAAAACAATGATTTAAATGAAGCAATGAAAAAGTTTGGTCGGATTATGGCTGAAACTCGTAAAGTAGCACGTGGATATGAATATTATTTACGTCCAGGTTTAAAAATGAAAGAAAAGCAAAAAGCTGCTGCACGATTTAAATCAAAAAGATATCGTTAATCATTTTTAAAGAAGTAAGTACCAATTGCGGTACTTATTTTTTATGTATTTAGTTACCGGAAAAAACGGAAGTGAAATGGCGGAAAAAACGGAAAGATAATAACAGTAAAAAGCCATAAAATTTAAAAAACAACGAATAAAAGCTGTTTTTATTTACCGGAAAAAACGGAAGTGAAAAGGCGGAAAAAACGGAAAAATATATATAATTAAGGCATGAATAAATATCGTAAAAGAATAGTTGAAGAGTTCATTGAAAAGAAGTTAAATAAAAAAAGATTCTTGTTAATTGTTGGTCCAAAATGATGTGGAAAAACAACAACAGGAAAACAAATTTGTAATAGTTTTGTCGATTTACAAGACGAAACTAGAAATCTTGTCAATAATGAACTATCAAGATCAGAAATCGATATTTTATTAGATAAACCAAAACCACTTCTTATTGATGAATGGCAAGAAGTGCCAGCTATTTGAAATGTAGTAAAAAGAAATGTTGACAACGCAAAGGAAAATAAAGTTGATTATATTTTAACAGGATCTACTATTCCTGTTGAAAACAAAAAAATTAATCCTGCTGTTGGCCGAGTTATTAAGATTAAGATGTCAACAATGAGTCTATATGAAACTGGCGAATCTTCTGGTGAAGTTTCATTAAATGACTTATTAGATCCAAAATATAAAATTTCATGTTCATCTAAATTGAATATTGATAAATTACTTTTTTATATTTGTCGAGGTGGATGACCGGAATTATTGTTTGAAGAAAATGACTTTGATGACTTATTATCAACGCCAAAAGATTACATTGAATATTTACTTCAAAATGATCTTCAATTATTTAAGAAACGATATAGCTATAGTTTAGCTCACAACATTCTTTTATCATATGCTAGAAACATTTCTACAGTTGATAGTTTTAAGACAACATATAAGACTTTAATTAATGATTTAGCTTTAGCTAACATTGAAGTTACAGATAAAACCATTGCTAGCTATATTAAGATTTTCAAGAACTTATATATTCTTGAAGATGTTAATGCATGAACACCAAATATTAGAAGTAAAACCAAGATTAAAATGAGTAGTAAAAAAATCTTCTCTGACACTTCTTTTGCTTGCGGTTTATTAAATCTAACACCTCCAGTTTTAAAAAGAAATATTCGCACCTTAGGTTTCTTTTTTGAAAATTTTGTAGCCCATGAATTAAATGTCTATTTAAATAATCGTGGTTACTTACAATACTATCGTGATGATTATGGCTTAGAATGTGATTTCATTTTAAATTTTAATGATGGACTTTATGGTTTAGTAGAAGTTAAATTAGGTGATTCAGAAATTAACAAAGCGATTAGTAATATGGAACAAATTCATGAATTATTAATTGCAAAGAATAAAAAGATTAAAAATGAATTCCAAAAATTACCATACCCTAATTTCATGCTTGTTATTACTGGAATTAATGAAAGAGGTTATACAACTAAATCAAAACATGGTATTCCAATCCACGTTGTTCCAATTGATTGTTTAAAAAATTAATGTAATTCTAACGATTTGATTTAAAACAATTTAATTTAAAATAGATAATATCTATATTATTTATCTATTTGCTCAGGTGGCGGAATGGCAGACGCAGTAGACTCAAAATCTACCGGTAGCAATACCTTAAGGGTTCAAGTCCCTTCCTGAGCACCATAAAAATTTTTATCATATGCCTCGTAAACATTTAATTGCTAGTCAAACTAACAAAAAACAACAAAACCAAGCTAAACTATGACAAAAATTAGCTCGAGAAATTAAAGCTGCTGTTAATGTTGGTGGACCAAATATTGAAGCCAACCCAAGATTAAAAGCGGCAGTAGCTAAAGCTTTAGCTAATAATTTAAGCCGTGATTCCATTAATAAAAATATCAATGGTGTTAATAGTGATAAAGAAAGTCTAGAAAACTATGAATATGAAGCATATGGACCAAACGGATTACAAATCATTATTGGTGTATTAACCAATAATTCTAACCGTAGTGCAAGTAATATTCGAGGTTATTTATCTAAATTAGGTGGACAAATGGCTAAACCTAATGCTGTTAAGGCATTCTTTGAAAACAAAGGATACATTATTGTTTCTAAAGAAAACAATTTTAATGTTAGTGCTGATAGTTTATTAGAACAGACAATGGAATTTAATATTCTTGATATTGTTGAACAAGAGGATTGTTTTGAAATCTATACTGATCCTAATGATTATTACAAAGTAGTTGATACATTAAAAAATAATAATATTAATCTTCACTCATTTGATTTAAAATTATTTCCAATGTCAAGCATTGATAACATTGGTGATTTAACGGAAAAATATGAACGATTTATGGAATCTTGTGAAAATGATGAAGATATCCAATGAGTTGTAACTAATTACGAACAAAATTAAACATGTTTTTATTAACTGATACACAAATAGATTACACACCCCAATATGTTAATATTGGTGTTTTGTGTTTTGGTTTAATTTTATGTGTTTTATTGCTATGAAAAATAAAGTTTGCTGATAAAGGTTATAAACTTTTATTTTTTACTTATTTATTATTTTGAGTTCCGTTAATGCTAACACGAGATAATACTGGGAATATTGAAAGAGCTATTGAACCAGGAAAAACTAATTACTATGTGTGAATTCCACTAATGAGTTATGGATTAATTGGAATATTTGCAAGAACTTTGGGAGATTGATTTTGCTTTAAAAATAAATCAAGAAAAAGTTTTATTTATTTTGCTTTTTTTATTCAACTAGTTACTTATATTCCCATTATTATTTATCCAAGTCTTACAACTAATATTATTCAATCAGTAGGGGTTGGAATTGGGGCAAGTTGTGTGGGAACTTATCAATTGTTCTTTAATGAACAATATGGAAAAAGTAAACACTTTTTAACGATTTCAATTCTATCGATTCCACCATTATTAGCCGATATTATTAGTGCCCCGATTTCTTCAATATTTAGAAGCAGTAATCAATTCGATGCTGACTCATTAAAGTATTTATGATTAATTGGTTTAGGGTTCGTTTTAATTGCTTTTATCTTAACACTATTTATTAAAGAAAACCGCGAATTATTATTTTTAGATAACCAAAACAAAACACCACTAAAAAACAAAAAAGAATATTTAAACTTTATTCTTTTATCATTTGTTGGTTTATTAGTTATCTTTATTAAATTTGCCAATAGTGGAGCAACAGCAGAAATGCATGTGCAAACTATTAGTAAAAATACTAGTGGGCCATATGAAGCTTATTTAACATTAATCTTTAATGTTGGACAGTTATTAGCTGGAGTATTAACTGGATTAGTATTAACTAAATATTTTGATGATTTATATATCTTTGCTAGTGGAATTATTATTTGAATAATTTATATTAGCACTACCATTCTTATTGAAAACCCTTTTGTTTATATGGGGATTCATGTTCTTAATGGAATAGGTTATGGAATTCTATATAACCTAATCATGATTTTTGTGTTGCGTTATTTTTTTGAGAAAACAAAAAAAGTAACGCCAATGGGAATTTACCAATCAATCTTATCTATTGGTATTGCTTGTTCTAATACCTTGGTTGGATGGCTAAAAGGACAATATAATTCAAAAGATATAGATGCATATCTCAATGAAATGAAAATTATTGGCGCAATTTTAATTGCTGCTAGTGTTGTTTGTTTAGGTTTATTTTGTTTAAATTATCAATTAAACAAACGTTGAATTAAGCGTTAATTGACTTACGCTTACGGTATCAAATAAATCCACCAATTAAACCGATTAATGTAATTCCACCAAATGTTGCACCCAAGATAATAGGTAGCATATTTTTAGGTTCATGGAAACCAAAATAAGCACTAGCTGTTTCGATTCCAACTCCATATGTTGGTGCAATGTCACTTCATGTACAGTCTGCAAAGTTCTTTTTGTAAAGATCTAAAAGACCTTCTTCTTTTTCTAATTCAGGATTAATTAAGATTCATGCATCAGGTTTGTCAAAAAGCACCCTAACACTTTTGCTTTTTTTAATCTTATTAATAAATATACCTAGAAAAGTTTCATCAACGTCTGAATGTTTAATTTTTGGAATAATAATTTCATTCATTTCTCTTGTGTTTCAATTTAAATGAATTTTGTATAAATTGTTACATCCAGCAAAAGCAGCTTTACCAATTGTAGTAACAGATTCAGGAATATCAATTTCACTTAAACTTGTACATTCTTGAAATGCTCCAGCTTCAATATTAGTAACTGTTCCAGATATTTTGAATTCTTCTAAATTTGAACATTTTCAAAATGTTGCCTTACCAATTGTTGTGATTCCAGTCGGTAAAACTATTTTTCTTAAACTAGTATCATTTCTAAAAGCATAGGTTCCAACATCATCCATACTAAGAGGCAAATCAATTGTTTCTAAATTTGGACATCCAGCAAACGCTCCTAAACCTAATCTCTTGAATGTTTTTTTATTTTCAAAACTAACAGTTCTTAAATTTTGTAAACCATAAAAAACAGCAAGTTCTCACCGTCATTTTTCTGACCCAGGAGGAACTTCTGGAGCATCCTTAATACCAACAACATCTGTACCAAAATTTGATTTGGCCGGAATAATTAAATCAGTAACTTGATACATTTTACTAGCATCTCTATATCCTGAAATTACAGTTCCAATACCAGAAATATTTTCATAAACAAAATTATCTGCACTAGAATAAACATGCTTGTAGTTAGTAGATGTTTGCTTTAATGAAGCATTACAATAATTTTTTAAATTAATACTAATTGTTATTAACGAACTTAGACCAAGTAAAGTTAATCCAAAATTAACAAGTTTTTTAATTTTCATATTATTAATAATTTTAATAATTCAAAACATAATTACTTTTTATTACAGTTATTAAGAAAAAAAACAAAAACCGCCATGAATAACTCCATGGTGGTTTTATGTAAATAAACTTAATTATTTTGTTTCTGTTGTTTTAGTTTCTTCAACTACTGTTGCTTTTGGTGTTTCTTCAACAACGTTAGCGCCTTTAGTAAATGACTTACGGTTAATTACTTCTGCAGTTGGATTTTTACGAGTTAAATCAGGAAGAATAATTTCTTCATCTGGTTTACCAACAACCGTTTTAGGTTCACCTAATCCTTCACAAATTGCATCAGTTAAAACGCTAGTTAATAAATAAACAGTTTTAATTGAGAATGTGTTACATGGAATAATAAAGTCAATTAAAGTTGGATCGGCATTAGTGTTTGCTAAAGCCACAACTGGAATATTGAGCTTTTTAGCTTCAATGACAGCATTTTTTTCTACCACTGGATCAAGAACAACTAAAGCTTGTGGTAAACCTTTCATGGTTCTAATTCCACCAAAGAACTTACCTAACTTTTCAGTTTCTTTAATTTTTTGTAGTTGTTCTTTCTTTGAATACTTATTAATTTCTTCATTTAATTGCATCATGATTAAGTTGTTTAACTTAATGATTGAACGATTAATAGTTCTAAAGTTAGTTAATGTACCACCTAATCAACGTTGGTTAACATAATAAGCATTCGCACGTTTAGCTTCTTCTTTAACATGGTTACGAATGATTTCACCACGTGTACCAACAAATAAGACTTTACCACCTTCTTTAGTAATTTCCACTAAGAATTTATAAGCACGGTCTAAGAAAACCATACACTTTAATAAATCAATAATGTGGTTTCGACCATGTTTACCAGTATAAATGAAAGGTTTCATTTTTGGATTTCAGTATTTAGCTGGAGTTCCAATATTGGCATTAACTTCCATTAATTTAGCTGGACTTACAAGTTTTTTAATTCCGAATTCTTCATTAGCTTTAAAGAATGCATCAATTTTTGCTTCAATGTTCTTCATTGCTTTTTCAGAAGTCATTCGTGGTGATGAATTTGCTTTTTTGTCAGCAAATTTTCCAGTTCTGCTACGACTAGTCGTATTTTTAACAGAACCTTCAGCGTTTTCAGTAACTTTTGGTTTACGTTTGGTAGTTTTTTTAGTAGTTACTGATTCATCTTTTAGTAATGTATCTGACATGTATTTCCTTTAAAATAAAAATTCACTTGTAGTTTTTACAAGTGGATTTATTATATATAAAACAAATATTTAATTAATAAACGATATTAAAGAAATATAGGGTTTGATCTGTTTTAATAATTTCGGTTTTTAATTGATATGTTTCAGCAACATATTTTTCCATGTTACGGATATCTTCAATTTTCACATCAGCGCCAACAAATAAATAGATCTTATCACTCTTATTTCTTTTATTAGCTCGATCATTTTTAACTTGGTCAATAATATTTTTTGTTGTCGTTAAAATTGATTTATTACTTGTAACGACATTTTTATTGATTAAACCGATATAGTGACCAGCTTTAATCTTAACCCGAAAGTAAACAACATCTTTATTAGCTTGAGCAACTTTACCAAATGTTTTATTACTAATAACCTTTAGTTTTTCTAAGTTGTTATCATAGTCATCTAATGGGTTATATGCTAAACAACATAGATAACTTACTGAAATATCTTTAGCATTAATGATTGTAACTCTAATGGTATTTTTCACTAAAGCTGCAGCTTCTTTAGCACCTAAAACAATGTTTGAATCATGAACAACTAAAGTAATTTGACTAGATTTGACTTTTTTAAAGGCGTCTAAAAATTCTTGAATAGATGGATTACCAGAGTCCTCACAGTTAATCATGTGATCAACTTTTAGTTGATTTTTATATAAATCACTTAAAGTAGTTGTTGGAACTGTGGCAATAATTTTGGCCTTTGGCAATAGAACTTGCTTTGTTTTTAATTCTTTATTTGTTTCTGGTTTATTGTAAGTTGCACCTAAAACTGAATCCGGGTTCTTTTCAGCAAATTGTAAAGTCATGTTTTCAATTTTGATTTTTGAAAATTCCCCATATTTAGCCCCAATTTGTAATAAACGGTATGGTTCAATAGTGTGTAAATGCACCTTAACCATATTTTCATCAACAACTAGAACTAATGAATCACCAATAGCTTCTAATTCTCTTTTAAGTTTTGATTCAATAAATTCTTCTTTTTCTTTTTGGTTTAAAGTTACTTTTGAACCTAAAAGCATAATGAATTCACAACAATAACCAAACCCTTCGTTGTTATCAACAAAGTTGTCAAAAACACTAATTTGTTTAACTTCAACTAATTGTTTAGATTCGATCTTTTCTTTACCAATTAGGTAGTTATACATTCCTTCAAGGAATTTAACTAACCCAAATCCACCAGAATCCACCACTTTTGCTTGTTTTAATTCTTCAAGCATTTCTGGAGTTTTATTTAATGCTTCATTAGCAGCGTCAACAATAAATTTAAACGCTTCTTCAACACTTTTAAATGTATTGGTTTTTTCAGCATAATTTTCGGCAGTTAGTCGAATAACTGTTAAAATTGTTCCTTCGATTGGGCTAGCTAATGATTTATAAGCAAAATCACGCGCTCCATTTAAGGCCGTAGAAATTTCACCTAAAGTTAACTCTTTTGTGTCATTTTTAAAATTAGCGACAAATCCCTTCATAATTTGGCTAAAAATTACGCCAGAGTTACCCCGTGCATTCATTAATAATGCTCGGGCATATGTTTTACCAAACTCACCTAATGAACTAAATTCTTTATTTTCAATATTATTTACCGCTCCTTCAACGGTAATTCTTAAGTTGCTACCAGTATCACCATCTGGAACTGGGAAAATATTTAGTTGGTTGATATATTCATAGTTAGCGGTAATGTAATTAGCACCACTAACGATCATTTTTTTCAATTGTTCTAAATTTATCGATGTCATAACACTAGAAAATAAAGAATTTAAGAAGTTAGCTATTGCACTAAAATCTTAATATTTGATTTATCTAAATCAAACCCCTTAACGATTTTGTAATAAATTAAATCTTGTAAATTAATACATAAATCGTAAAGATTAATAATGTCACTAGTTGGGAAAAAACGAACGGTAATTGTTGGAATTGATTTATTTTCAACTAAATCAATATCAATAGGTTGACTCATATCAACACCTGGAGTAATACTTAAGATGTTAGTAATCAATTCCGTAACAATTTCTAAATTAAAACCAATCCGTTTCGGTTTTCTCATGTGTTAGATTATACTTAATCTATATTTAATATATAATCATAACACTTTTTAAATAGATAGAAAGAAGGTTCATTAATGGCTGTTCAACAACGACGTGTAAGTAAATCTCGTAAAGGAATGCGTAAGAGTCACTTACATTTAGATAAACCAACCATGGTTACTTGCCCTAAATGTGGAAAAGTAATTAAACCCCACCACGTTTGCAAATATTGTGGATATTACGACAAGAAAAAAGTTTTAGAAGTTAAATAATGACTCTTGACCATCAAGAAGAACTAAAAATAGAAGATAGCAATGATCAAAGTGAAACTAATAAAGTTAATCACATTGATCAAATTGCTAGTTTATATGAATTAGGTTCAACCTCTGATGCTAAAATTGGTCCTAATCATGCTTTTAACTATGCGGTATTAGTTTTAAGCTTAATTAGTTTTATTTGTTTAGGAATTATTTGTGGATATTTAATTCACATATTCTTATAATGGTGTCTTAGCCAAGCGGTAAGGTCCGAAGCTGCAACCTTCGTATTCGTCGGTTCGAATCCGACAGACACCTCCATAAAAAAACAATCTACCTTTAACGGGGTAGATTTTTAATTTAGTGTTAATAAAAAAATGAAATTTTTAACTAAACTATTTCTGATTTTTTATCAATGGTTAGCAAGAAATGAATCAAGTTATCAACAATAATCCCTTCACCGTTTTGTTTTATTTGATAACTAGGATCATTGACTATTAAATAGCAAGGATTATGATCTTTTAGAAAACTAAATGGTTTAATTTCTCGTTCATATTGTTCCTTACTATTTATTTGACTAGTAACTTGACAATAGAATGGTTTTTTATTAAATTGCTCTGCAAAGAAATCAATTTCTAGATTTTTAAGAACACTCTTACCTTGTTTATTTTTTTCTCTAACTTCAATGTCAAGACTTTTCACATCATAACCATGATAAAGTAGTTCGTTATGAACTAAATTTTCAATAATATGACCATTAATATGTTGTATGTTAGTATCTTTATTATTAGCATTAAGTAAACCAAGATCAGAGAAATAAATTTTAAATGATTGACCAATAGTTCTATTTTTAAATAAGTTGATTTTCTTAACTTGTTTAACAATGTAACTATCACTAAAATAATCAAGATATTTTTTAACGGTACTTCAATGAATATTAGATTTTTTCAAACTTTTTAAGATATTAGTCATTCTTAGTGGATTAATAATTTCACTAGGAACAGTTGCGATGTATTGAAATAAATCATTTAAATCATCGCTATGTTTAACTCGATGTCGTTGACAAATATCAGTTAAATATGTTTTTTCAATAATAGTTTTTAAGAAGTTATGTTTTTCAGTTGGATTATCTCGTAAAACAACTGGAGGAAGACCACCGAAAAGAATATATTCCTTTAAAATATCTTGGTCTGAGATTTTGCCGTTTTTAAAGTCATAGAATTCTTTAAAAGATAATGGCGAGACATGTATTTCCATTCCTCGACTAGAAAACTGAGTAATCACATCCTTAGATAAGAATTTAGAATTACTTCCAGTTACATAAACATCCACGTTACCTTTTTGAATTAATGCATTTAATAAATATTCAAATTGTGGTAGTTCTTGGATTTCGTCTAAAAGTACGTAATATTGCTTTTTATCATTAAAAAATAAAGTAATATAATCCAAAAAAACTTCAGCATCTAGCTTTTTCTTAAGTTGATTTGTATCTTTAATTGATTTATTAATTCGTTTTAAATGTTCAAGGTTATCAAATGAAAATTTAATAATATGATCGCTTGCTATACCTTGATCTAATAAATGTTTGTAAAACATTTCGTTTAATAAAAAAGACTTACCACAACGTCTAATTCCAGTAATAATTTTTACTTGTCCATTATGTTTTGAATTAATTAATTTATCTAAATACAAATCCCGTTTAATTCACATACCGTAATTATACTATTTAGTATAAATTTCATGTAAATTTACACAAAAATTATAGTAAAAATTAATATTTTATCCAATTTAGTAGAAATTTTATGTATTTTTACACAAAATTTATAGTAAAACGCTAATTTAAAAATTATGGTTAATTTTAATTTCTAAATCACTATCAGGATATACACAGCAAACATGAATTGCCCCAACATCTTGATCAGCATATCTTCTTTTATCAACACAATTACATACACAGCCTTTTAGTAATTGTGCTCGACAAAACCCACAAGAACCTGATTTACAACGGCTAGGAGCTTTAATTCCGGCTTTTTCAATGGCCATTAGAATGGTTTCTTCATTATTAGCTTTAATGTTGTAAACTTCATCTTGAACATGAATAGTTAGATTAAATGTTTTTGGTTCACAAACCTTTCTTACTGCCATTGGGTTTGGTTCCATTCTTCGATCTTTTAATGGAAAATCTTTAAATTCTTTAAAGATAAAAGCATACAAACCATTTGATCCACAAACAAACAATGAATAAGGTTGACTAACATATTTATCAACTAAAGCTCGAGAAACAAAACCGTGTTCATATTTAGGATTTTGTTCTTTACCTAAAACAAGAATTAATTTAAAGTTTTTAGTTTGTAATTGTTCTAATTCTTTAGCAAATACTGCTTCAGACAAAGTATTAACTCCATAAAATAAAGTTAATTTAAAGTTTAGTGTCCCATCATTTAACGCTTTAGCAATGGAATAAAAAGGAGTGATTCCACTTCCTCCAGCAATTCCTACTACATGTTGATGATCACGAATTGATGAATAATAAAAATTACCGGTCGGGGCACTTAGACGGTATTCATCATTAACTTTAGCGTGATCTAATAAGAAATTACTTACTGTTCCATTAGGAACTCTTTTAATTGTAATGGCATAAATATTTTTTTCAATGGCTTCTAGCGGACTAGAAGACAACGCATAATCCCTTGAAGCACAAATTTGGTCATTCTTAACATAAATTCTGACATACTGACCAGGATTAAAAAAAGCTAATGGAGCTGGTGATTTAGGACTAAAAACAAATGTTTTAATATCTTGATTAAAAGTAATAATTTCTTTTAAAATCATTACTCTTTCAGGATAATGATTTTGCTTGGCTAAATCATTATTGGGAAAAGAAGTTAATAAATCATGATTGTTATCAAAAATTAAATCAGTGGTTTTCTTAATTAATTTATTAGCTTGTTTATTAATTTCATTAGTTAACAACTTAGCTTTAGATTTTATTTTTTTAGTAATCATAACTACTTTTTTCCTTTTAAATAATTAACAACTTTAATTCCGTTTGTTCAACCACTTAAATAACTTCCAGCATGAGTAGGAATTAAACTCACAGACTTACCAACAAAAAATAAATTAGGAATTAAGTTGTTGTAACTAAATTGATTATCAAATACTTCTAATGGTAATTTATAACCATTATTAGTTCCGTTTAAAGCATTAGTAAAGTGGGCATAACTAATAGCAGATGCAATTTCAACATCTTCAATGTAAGGTGTTAATGTTGCCTTTGTTTTTTGTTCATACGCTTTAATTAATGCTTTAGCAATTGCTTCTTTAGTTTTAAAGTATTCATTAACCTTAACTTGATCTCATGCATGAGCATTAAAATAAGTACTTAAGCGGACAATTGCTGAACCTTCTTGACTAGCTTTAGGATCTAGAACTGTTAAACATTGAGCAGTTAATGTTTGATTAGTATTAAGATTTTTAAGATTAATTAATTGCTTATTGTAATCACTAGTATCACTTAAAACATAACTACAATGATTAATTCCCATTTCATTAGGTCTTTTATTTAAACCTAAATAAACATGGAAATTACTAAAAGATAATTGTTGATTATTTAATAAGTTAAGAATGTTTTTGTCTAAATGGTTGGGAGCAATTAATGAGCTAAAAACATAATGCGGATTAATATCAGCAATAATTACTTTGGCTTTAATTTCTTTTTTATTAGCCGTTAATACTCCACAAGCATGATTATTGAAATCAAATAAGATTTCACTAACACTAGTGTTGTATCAAACTTCTCCGCCCATATTTCTTATTTTTTGCTCTAGTTTAACACTAATTTCATGGGCTCTTTTTTTAGCAATTTTAGTTTGCTTATTAATATATTGACTAAAAGCACTAGCAAAAGCATTAAAACTAAGAAAATTTAAATCACAACCTAAATATAACCAATAAGCATTAATAATATCACGAACAATACCAGTTATTTTTAATTTATCTAAAACAAAAGATGCACTTTTATTTAAATATTTAAAAAAGTTAGGAAACATATTCATTAATGTTTCTTGTTTTGTTTCTAAATGATTAATTAGATATTTATAAGCATTATTAGCTTCATTACCCAAACTAAATAATTGTCTTAATCCATATTCACATTGTGGATCAAACTTAAGCATATCAATGATAAATTGTTCTTGATCTAAAACTAATTGATAATTAAAGTTATCATTAACATATTTAAACCCAGCATTAATATCAATTCAATTAATGTTGGAATAAATATCTAATTCATTTCAAATTTGCTTTAAAATTCCGTCTTGACCAACATCATGTAAATGGTCTAAATTAACATCAAATTCAAATCGACCACGTTTAAATGAAGAAGCATCGCCTCCGGGAACATTATGACGTTCAAGAATTAAAACTGAATAGTTATTTTGTAATAACTTTAAAGCTGCCATAAGTCCACCATTACCAGCCCCAATAATGATGGCATCATATTGTTTAGCAACTAATTGTCTTTTTTGCATAAAAACTAATATTTATTATATTTTTTACTAACTGGAAAAACTTTGGAAAATATTAAGAATATTGATCCTTAAATTTGTTTTATAGTCTATGGCAAATATTTATTATGGAAACTAATTTAAAAAAGACAATTGATAATCATCTTTTCTTACATAAATGTGTTGTGGAAGTTGAAGAAGATGACTATGCCATCATTGAACGCTATGGATCTTGAGCGAAGATTAATGAAGATGAAGCTATTAAAGCAATCTTTAATTATGCTTTAAGAATTATTAAGAATATTCTTAAATACCATAAGAACTATGATAATTTAGAAAGTTTAATTGAAGTCATTAGTAATGAAGCTAAGATTGATTTAAAACTAATAAAGAATCATAAACAACTTTATAAGTCTTTATATCAAGAATGTTATCAACATTGTGTTAATCGTCATCAATATACACCATATGAACGTAGTTATTGATTTGATATTTTATTAACACTAATGAAATATCAGGAACAAGCAAAAAGAATCCAACCAGTGTTAAATTAAAAACAACAGAAGCAATCATCAGTCTTCTGTTGTTTTCGTTGTTTTAATAATTAACTATTACGTTTCTTTTTAATAAAAATAAATGAACCGACGATTAAACCAATTAAAGTTATTCCACCAAACACTCCACCTAAAATAGGAGCAAGAATATTTGTATTTCCATTTGGTTCAATGTCCCTTAGTCATTGATTATCTTGTAAAGCTAATCCACCTCAGTTATACTTGTCATTACCTATATCTTCTAACGCTCCAAAATACTTTTGGTATTTTCTTAGTAAATCATTACTTGTTTCTTTAGGAAGATGAACTTTAATATTTGAGTTTGTATTGTTAGTTAGTTTGCCATCGTTATCTAAGGTAAAGATTCCTTCTAATATTCCATAATGGTCATTTTTAGATGAATTCTTTTTAACCGTTTCTAATTGGTCATCGTTTCAATTCAAATAGATATCTGTTAAGTTTTTATCATTTGTAAAAGTTCTATAACTAATAGTAGTTACACTATTTGGAATTGTAATACTAGCTAAGCTCCAACATTCTTCAAAAGCTTGATTACCAATACTAGTTAATCCATTAGAAATATTAACACTAACTAGAGATATACAACCAAAAAAAGAACCAGTTTCAATAATTTTTGCACTATTAGGAATAGTAATGCTTTTTAATGAATTACATGAAACAAAAGCTCCGTTTTTTATTCCAGTTACGGTTTTGTTACCCACTTTAGCTGGAATAACAATATCCCCTTTAACTTGAGCTTTATCATGTGGACTAATAAGGCCACTACTATCAATATCTCACTCAATCTCATTATTCTGTTCTAAGTTACCAACATTTTGGTTACTTAGAGAGAGAGAGAGAGCTTTATTATTAAAACTCATCCCTACCGGGATTAAACTAGAACTAACAGCTAACCCACCTAAACATTTAAATAGAGTTTTAAGTTTCATACTTTAATTTTAAATAAATAAAAAAAGGTTTGATAAAAATTCAAACCTTAATCATGGATATGGAGCGGGTGATCGGAATCGAACCGACGTTAATAGCTTGGAAGGCTATAGTTCTACCATTGAACTACACCCGCAAGGATGGTGCTGAAGGAGGGACTTGAACCCTCACGGTATTAACTACCACAGGATTTTAAGTCCTGTGCGTCTACCATTCCGCCACTTCAGCATAGATGGTGTCCCACCGGAGATTCGAACTCCGGACCCCTTCATTAAAAGTGAAATGCTCTACCCCTGAGCTAGTGGGACATATTGGCTGGGTAGACTGGATTCGAACCAGTGCATGCCAGAATCAAAATCTGGTGCCTTTCCGCTTGGCTACAACCCAACGTGGTGGACGGAAGTGGATTCGAACCACTGAAACCGTGGGTGGCTGATTTACAGTCAGCTGCGTTTGGCCGCTTCGCTATCCGTCCAGCAAACTACTTGCTTGCTAAAAACAAGTGTTATTAATTATAGTGAAAAACTCAATATAAATAAGATATTTTTAATAATTAAAGAAAATGAGTCGTAATTATTTCTTGGTGTTTAATTCAATTAACTTATCGTATAAACGCTCATTGATTAAATACATACTGATATTACGAATTAATTCTGGGTTATTTTTAATATCTGCTAATTTCATTCCGTAATTAGCTGACATTGTTCGTAATTCATTTTCAATATCTGCATCTGATACTTGGATTTTAAATTCCTTAACTAAATGCGTAATTGTTAACATTAAGGTAATCCGTTTAATTGCGTCTTTCTTTAATTGTTCATTAAAAGCGTTTTCATCTTTGTAATGAAGATTATTGATAATGTAATCTTTAAAATCAATTTTAGCTGCTTTAGCACGATTAATAATATCGTTTTTTGCATGTTCAATTTCAGTATTTAAGAAGTAATCTGGTAAATAAGATAACTTAGCATTCTTAATTAAATATTCATTAATTGATTGAATAGCTTCTTGTTTAGCTGAATAATTCTTCATGCGAATAATTTGGTTTGCTAAATATTTTCGTAAATCTTGTTCATTCTTAACATCTTTAAAGTTAAATTTAGCTAGATATTTTTCGTCCAAAGTTGGTTTTTGGATAGAGCTGATTTCTTTAATCTTAATTTCAAATTCAGCATCTTTTCCCGCCATTTCTTTAGCATGATAATCTTTAGGGAAAGTTACTTTGATTCTTTTTGATTCATCTTTTTTAAGCCCAACCATTTGGTCTTCAAATCCAGGAATAAATCTTCCACTACCAATTTCTAAATCAAAATCTTTAGCTTCTCCACCTGGGAATGGTTTATTATCTAAATAACCCTTAAAGTCAAATTTAACCATATCACCTTTAGCAATTACTTGATTATCTTTAGGAATAATCATCGCATCTTGACTAATTAAGTTATTTAGTTCAAAATCAATTTCTTTATCACTAGCAGTTGGTTTAGTGTATTTAACATTAATGCTATCTAATTTATCAATCGTTACATTTGGCATGTTAGCAAACGTTAATTTAATGATTAAGTTATTTTCATCAACTTTATCAAAACCAATTTGCATTGAATTTTCAATGATGCTAGTATCTTTTTTAGTATCAAATTCTTTTCAGAAATCTTTTAATACATCATTAATAATGCTATTAGTAGCTTCATTAATTACTTGAAAATTAGAAATATGCTTATTAGCAATATCACTAGGAACTTTACCTTTTCTAAACCCTGGAATTGATAAATTAGCAACTAATTTATTTCTTTGCTTCTTTTGGGCTTTAATTCATTGGTCTTGATTAACTTCTAGTAAGTAAGTTGTTTGGTTATTAGCAACTTGTTTATCGATAATTTTCATAAAAAGTGGATATATTATAAATAAAAATAACCAGCTAAGATTAGCTGATTAAAGGTAATTTAGCTAAGATTAGTTAATTATTTTGCTCGCTTTTTCTTGTAGATGGTAATTCCGCCAGTTGTTAATCCAACAACCACTATACCACCAAATACTCCACCTAAAATTGGACCTAGATTATTAGTGTCTTCGCTTGGCGTTGGTGTGGGACCAGGAGTTGGTCCTGGAGGATTAGTAGCTACATATGTATAACTTTTAGCTCCGGTATTATCAAATTTATTATGATATGCTTGTAATACTTGTTCAGGATCATCACCATCTTGAATAGTGTAGTGAATGGTGATATCGTTACAGCCCGAAAAAGCTTTATTATTAACAAGAGATCCAAAATTTAAATTATTTAAATTCATAGTAAAACCATAAATATCAGTTAAAGAAACACAATTTTTAAAAGCACTTTCTTTTATCGCGTCTTCATAAAAATTAGGAAAGGTTCCAATAGATCCTCCATTTTTTGTAAAATTAACACTTTTTAAAGAAGTACAATTAGCAAAACAAGATTTTCCAAAAACTGTTTGCCCTCATTCTATTTCAACTGTTTTTATTAAAGGCGAATTCTCAAAAACTTCATTTCCAAAAATACTAGTTGCAGGATTTGAGCCATATATTTTTGTAATTACTTTGGTTGCTTGATTTTTGTTGCTGCATTGCTCTATCTTAACCACATAACCAGCTAGATATTCCTCTCTTTTGTATTCAAAATTCGCTAACACTTCTTCATCATTCTTCTTGTTTTTGTGAAAGTTACCAACATTTTGGTTACTTAGAGAGAGCGCTTTATTATTAAAACTCATCCCTACCGGAATTAAGCAAGAACCAATAGCTAACCCGCTTATAGCTTTAAATAAAGTTTTAAGTTTCATAAATTAGTAATAATTATAAAAAATACCAACCTTATTCATATTAAAAATTAAATGAAAATTTTATTTTTGTTTTCTTTTCTTAATAAATAAAACTGTTCCAGTTGCTAGACCAATAGCACCAATCCCGCCAAATACTCCACCTAATACTGGACCAAGAATATTAGTGTCTAAAATAAAATGTACTACTGGATCAACACCCTCACCATGATGTTTAAAAACATCAATATATTTTTTTTCTAATAAATCCAGATTATCTCCATTAGGATTTTTCGCTATGAAAGTTGGATTATTAACATAAAAAAACAAATCTTCTCCAATAATTAGATTGCTTAGCTCTTTAATTGATCAATCTGTATAAATATTAAATAATCCTTTATATCCGGCATTAATAGGATTTATTCCTGCTAATCCTCTATAACCAATACTAGTAATAGTATGAGGAATAACCATACTGGTAATATTACGACAATAAATAAACGCATTGTCACCAATAGTTTTAATTCCTTCAGAAATTGTTACAGAAGTAAGTTCTTGACAATTATAAAAAGCAGATCCTTGACCACTTGTTCCTGGTACACCATAAATACCTTTAACAACTTGGTCACCAACTTTAGCTGGAATAACAATATTGCCCTTAACTTTTGATGTATCTTTTGGTTTAATTAAACCATCACCAACAATTTCTCAATCATTATAATCACTTTTTTGATTTAAAGTAATGTTTGCTTTAGTTACTTTTGAATGATTTCTAAAAATACTAACAGAACCTATTGTGCTTGCAATTAGAATTAATGAAATAGGTAATAAAAAACGTTTTAATTTCATAAATGGAAATAATTATAACAATCCAAAATATTTAAAATTTTTTAAACTTTAATTTGTTTCTTTTAAGTTTGTAATAGTTTGGTTACTAACAAAAAGGAATTAAACTAGTAGAAATAGCTAAGCCAAAAGCAACTTTTCAAATCCTTTGTAGTTTCATAACTCTTTATTTGTTTTAATTATTTTAGTCTGGTTAATTTTTTAAAGTTATTTATCGACTTCAATGTAATCTTTTTCTAATGATTTGCGTTGGTGATATTCATCAACAAATTTTTTCGCATTCTGTTTAGCTAAATCATCTTGTTTTTTAATCGATACTAACTCATTAATATAACTAGTTTGATAACCACTTTTAGATAATAAGAACTTAATAAATAAATTTATTAAGTACCAACTAATAATTGCAATAATAAAGCTAATAAATAGTCTTAATAGTAATCATCATAAATGGGCATTAGCTCAATATGGAATTAATCCACTAAAAATTCATGATAAACTAAAGAAAATAACACTATAAGTAAAAGGGACTAAATCATAATTATTGAATCTAATTATTCTTCCAATTCATGGGACGATTAATCATATACCAACACTAATTAAAACTGGAATTAAAATTTGAACATCAAAAATATAAGTACCAATTTGGTTATTAATAATATCAACCGTTTTATTTAAATGTTCTTCTAGTTCTTGTCTTGTTTGCCCAAACCGACCAAAAACTAAGACTAACCAATCAATATTATTGTTAGTAACAGTTCCGTGTCATAAAATTCCATCTTTAGGGATTAACCAACTTTGACTTAATAAATTTAAATCACCAACCAACAACCAAATAACAAAAAAATTAACTAATGTTAATAGTACATATAACATTATTTTTCATCTTTTGGTTTTAATATCAAAATGCATGATTAGTGAATAATTAAATTAAGAATATCAGCAATAGTAACACTAACTTGATTAATGTTATTATCTCATTTGTTTTTTTGATCGTTAGTACTATCACTAACAATTTTAATCACAATTAAATTGTTAAATTTAAACTTATGAGCTGTTTGACAAATGGATGCAGCTTCCATATCAACAATATCAACTTTATCTAGTTGATTAAGTTTGTTTTTGTTTTTTGGCGTAATAAAGTAATCAGAAGTTAGTAATTTAACCTTGGATTTAACTTGATTGCTACCAAATTTATTAATTAGTAAATGTCTAATTGGAGCGACTCGACGACTACATAAATGGTATTGGATTAATGATTTTGGAATTTGGCCAATTTCATAACCAAAATAGCTAATATCCACATCACCATATCTAGCTTCATTAACTAGACAAATAGTATTAGTAGTAAAAGCTTTATGATTAATGGCACCAACACTACCTAAATTAATAATTCTTTCAACTTGTAAGTTATTAATTAAGAAACTAGTAGTAATGGCGGCATTAACCTTACCAACACCACTAAAAACAAGAAAATAAATAGTTTCTTTATTTTTAAAAGTGTAATAGTTAATTACGCCTTTATTTAGTTTTCATTGTTTTAAAAAAGCGTTATTAACTTCTTCTTTAAGTGCAACAATAATTCCAATTTTATGCATATTTACTAGTTACTTCCTTATATAATTTATTAAATCCCTTATTTAAATCTTTTTGACAAAGTTTTAAAAATCTGACTCGATCTGAAACATCTTGTTTTGTTCTAGCTGGTTCAAGTTTATCAGCACAATAAAGAATTTTATCAAGATCACTCATGTTTTTGCTTCCAACCACATGGTTAGTAATTGCTTGTAATACTTTTTTGTTTGTGATATTAAAGTATTTTTTAGCATAAATCGCTCCAGCTAAACCATGGGTAGTATGAATCGTTGGATAATGTTTTTTATCATATTTACCAACGAGTTTTAATAACTCTTGCTCACTAGTTTCTTTACATACATCATGGTAAATTGCACTTAAAAACACTTCATCTAAATTCTTATATTTATTAGCTTTAGCAATTTCAAGTGCCGTATCAACAACTCTTAAGACATGATTAAATCTTTTTTGTGAAAGAATTGATTGAACATGGTTAATCGCATATAATCCATGAGCAGCAATATATTTAACAACTTTTGAATTAATAAATTCTTTGTTTGGAACTCTTCTTAATTGTTCACTAGAAATTGGTATAGCCTGATAATGAATTTTAATTCCCTTAAAATTCTTAATCTTTTCATTGCTATAACGACTTCCAGCAACAATAGTGACATTAGCAAGAATAAAATCACTATTTTTTCAACGTTTAAAATCATATAAACGATCTGAACCTAGCAATAAATAAATTTTGTAATTAGGATATTGTTGTTTTAGATGCTTGATGGTTAAATATGTAAAACTTGGAAAATTACCTTCTTGGTTAATCTCAAAATCACTAACAAGTATTTTAGGTTTATGGTTAAAAACAAGTTTAACCATTTCTAGTCGTTGTTGAGCATTAGCAAAACAGTTATTAGCTTTTAGTGGGGGAATTTTACTAGGCATTAAAATTGTTAAATCAGGTTTAATTTTTTTAATGGCTGCTTTTAGTAAGTTTTCATGACCCTTATGAATTGGATCAAAACTTCCACCATATAACAATAGTTTTTTTTGTTTTAACATATTCGTCCTTTAAAGTTTTCGATACTAATAGTTGGATAAGTGTTAATAATAACAGTTTTAGCATTCTTAATACTAATATGACCAAGTCCCATAATTTGGAAAGTAGTAGTTTGATCTAAATCATTCAGTTCATATTTAAATTCTTGATATTGTTCTTTAGCAAAAGTAAATTCAGATTTTAAATTTTTTAAATTAGTTGCTAACTTATCTGGTTTAGCACGTTTAATATCAATATTTAAACTTAAGCTAAATGAAACTTGACAATTATCATTAGGAATAATTGTTAAGTTAGCAAAACGATCAAAAATAAAAGCTTGATTAGTTTTTACTAAATAATGACATTTAATTGCTTTTTTTAAATTCATTAATTTATTGACTTTTTGTTCTAACGATAAATAATTTAAAACATTAGCTAAATAATTAGCTCCTGGACAGTCAATAACAGTGTGTTTATTAATTTTGTATTTAGTGTAATTTAAACTGGTATTTAAATAAGGACTAATTACTAGTGCTTCGTGGTGTTTATAATGTAATGACATTAATCTATTAATTAAAGAAGTTTTCCCAGCATTAGTGTCACCAACAAAATATTGTTTTTGTTTTAATGGTAAATGAATGACAAACTGGTTTAAGTTTTTAATACCGTAATTATTGTTAATACTTGTTAAGAAAATTGTTGGGTTTGTAAATCCATAACTAGTTAATAATCTAACTAAGTTATTATGAATGATTTCATAATTATTGCGATTTAAAACTAAATCTATTTTGTTAAAGATAAAAGCTAAATGCGATGTGTTCTTATATTTTTTAATTAATTCAAAATTAATGTTTAAGATATCGTTAACTAAGAAAACAAAATCATCTTGATCAATTTTTAATTCATTAACATTTTGGTTAGCGATTTCCATTGCTTGGACTGCTTTGGTATTAGTTTTATAATGCATTAAATTAAAACAACGTTCACAATAATCATTTTCCAAATTCTTTGTGTAACAAATGTTATTAATATCAGTGGTTAAAACTAAACCACACCCTTTACAATGCTTAGTTTTTTTCATTATCAAATAAACTTGTTTGTTTTAATTCTTCCTTATTGTTATTTTGTTCAATACTAGTTGTTGGTCAAGTTAAACTACTAGAAATATTGTTCGTAACATTCATGATATTAACTAGTGAGAATGAACCATTAATAATTTTGCTTAATCGGGCATTACGATCGCTAATGGGGATTTCGCTAGCTTTAATATAAGCTAAGTTTAAATCTTGATTAACATATTGAATCATATCAGTGCTATTAACTGAATAAACACTTAATAATTCAGCTCGGTTTGATTTGGTGTTAGCAAAAATACTTTTTCCTAGACTTGGACGTTTTAAAGTTGGTAGTTCATTAAAATCTAAACGTTTCATGCCATTATCACCAACAATTAGTAATTTTTGCTCAGGATTTACTAGGGTTACACCCAATAATGAGTCGTTATTAGCTAAGTTCATTGCTTTAATTCCTGAAGCATTTTTACCTAGTAAACTAACTTCATTTAATGAGTAGATATAGCCATTACCATTTTTACTAAAGCAAGCAATTTGGTAATTGGTTGCTTCGTCTGGAAGAATTAAACATGAAACAACCGTATCGTTATCATCTAACTTCATGCATGTAGAAGATTTACAGATGTTAGTAATGTTTAAACTACCAACACTAACCCGTTTAATCTTTCCTTGTTTAGTTGCAATTAATAATACCCGTTTATCATTAACATTATTCGGAAAATTAAATACCGCAATAATTTTTTCATTAGGTGCAATACTTACGATGTTATTAACATGCGAACCAATATCTTTTCATTTAGTTTGCTCAACTTTGTAAGTTGGAAATGAAACACAATTACCTAATGAAGTAATTAAACAAACTTTATGGCGTTGGTTTGAATAAAAACAGCTTACTGGTAAATCGCCAGATTTTACTTTAATTGTTTCGTAATCAACTGAAGCTAATGTTTGTTTACTAAACGATTGTAAATATCCATCATAAGAAACATTAATGATAACTTCCTTATCTTCAATTGTATCAGCATCGCTAATTTGAATTTTATTATCTTCTTCGCTTAAAATACTTAATCGCGGACGGCTATATTGCTTCTTAAAACTTCTTAATTGGTTCTTAATATGTTGATCTCGTACTTGTTTATTTTCAATTAAAAGTTTTAAATTAGCAATATCATTAACTAGTTGTTCAGCTTCTTTTTTAAGACTATCAACATCATAGTTAGTTAAACGGTATAAACGTAAATTAACAATGGCTTCAGCTTGTAATTCACTAAACGCTAATTGTTCTTGAATTTTTTGTTTAGCAATTTCTTTATTAGTTGAATGACGAATAATGTAAATAATATCATCAATCACATTAACTGCTTTAATTAAACCGTTAACAATTTCTTGACGTTTTAACGCTTTAGCTAAATCATATTGACTGGCTTTAATAGTTACTTCATTAGCATGATTAATAAAAGCATCTAATGCCGTAAAGATACT
Organism: Mycoplasma sp.; assembly: GCA_029203615.1. Classification (GTDB taxonomy): domain Bacteria; phylum Bacillota_I; class Bacilli_A; order Mycoplasmatales; family Mycoplasmoidaceae; genus Malacoplasma_A. The sequence goes on from CP091280.1 coordinate 131,318, forward strand.
AAATTGCACTGGTTTTTGGTTATGAATAGCAACTAAATTTAAGTTATAAGAAATTTGTAATTGGGTTTCTTTGTAAATTAAGTTTTTAATTAAAACTAAATTTCGATTGACTTCGGTATCAATCACGATATTAATTCCGTTTTTATCACTTTCATCTCTTACTTCTTTAATTTTTAAAGCATCATATTTGTCTTTTAAATGATCGATTTGTCGAATAATATTAGCTTTATTAGTTTCGTAAGGAATAGAAGTAATCACTAATTGTTTTTTATTTAGTTCTTTAATTTCTCCACGGAGAATAATTTTGCCTTTACCATTAGTATAAGCATTAATAATGCCTTCATGATTAAGAATTAATCCACCAGTAGGAAAATCCGGTGCAGGCATTACATTAGTAATTGATTTTAAATGACAATTAGGACTATCAATTCTCGTAATAATCGCATCAATAACTTCGGTTGGATTAAATGGTGGAATATTAGTGGCATATCCTGCAGCAATTCCGCTTGAACCATTAATTAATAAGTTGGGTAATAAAGTTGGTAATAAGGTAGGTTCAGTTTCACTATCATCAAAGTTGTTGATAAATTCAACTGTGTTTTTATCAAGATTAGTTACCATTGTTTCCCCGAAATGACTTAATCGACATTCGGTATAACGCATAGCAGCAGCTCCATCACCATCAATTGAACCATTATTTCCATGCATGTCTAATAAGGCAACATTGTTTTTTCAATCTTGACTCATTCGCACCATGGCTTCATAAATGGATAAATCACCATGTGGATGATATTTACCAATTACTTCCCCAACGGTTCGGGCTGATTTTTTATGTGGTTGATCATGGAAAAGTTTTAGATTATGCATAGCATAAATAATTCGTCGCTGAACTGGTTTTAATCCATCACGAATATCTGGTAAAGCCCGATCTTGAATGATGTATTTAGCGTATTTACTAAAGTCATCACTCATGATTTCATCAATTGGTAGTTTTAGTATGTCTTGATTCATCTTTTCCATAACCTATAAGTCCTCGTTATTGAAATCAACATTTTCATTAATTCATTTTTTTCGTGATTCCACATTATCACCCATTAATGTTGAAACTTGTTTTTCAGCCATGGCTGCATCATTAATTGTTACTTTAACTAATTTCCGGTTTTGGGGATTCATCGTTGTTAATCATAACTGATCAGCGTTCATTTCACCTAAACCTTTATAACGTTGAATTTCATAACTTTTTAAGTTTTGCTTTAACATGTTTAGTTCATTATTATCTCAAGCATAATAAACTTGTTTATTTATTTTATCGGTTAATTTATATAACGGACTTAAAGCAACATAAATATGCCCTTTTTCAATTAACGGTTTCATGAAACGATAAAAGAAAGTTAGTAATAAGATTTGGATATGTGCTCCATCCACATCCGCATCAGTCATAATAATTACTTTACCGTATTTTAAACCACTAATATCAAATTCTGGATTAATTCCTGTACCGATACAAGAAATTAAAGTACAAATTTCTTCATTTTTTAATAAATCACGGATCGAAGCTTTTTCCACGTTTAATACTTTACCACGTAAAGGTAAAATAGCCTGATGTTTTTTATCACGAGCTAATTTTGCACTTCCTCCAGCACTATCACCTTCGACAATAAATAGTTCATTTTCTAAATAAGTTTTACTTTGAGCTGGAGTTAATTTTCCAGATAATACATTTGTTTGCTTATTAGTGTTTCTTAGTTTTTTAATATCTTCACGTGCTTTTTTAGCGGCAATTCGTGCATCACGACTAGCAATAGCTTTAGTAATAATATTTTTAGCATCTTTAGCATGTTCTTCTAATCAATAAGTAAATTGATCAAAGAAAACTTTTTTAACTGCACTAGTTGCTTGTTGGGTAAATAACTTGTTTTTAGTTTGCCCTTCATAAGCAATAATTTTTTCTGGTACTCTAACCGAAACAACAGCGGTTAAACCTTCACGCACATCATCACCTTCAAAGTTTTTATCACGGTCTTTTAGTAAGTTATTTTTTCGCGCATAATTATTAATTACTTCAGTTAAGGCTGTTTTAAAACCAGTTTCGTGGCTTCCTCCTTCTGTAGTTTTAACACTATTAGCAAACGAAATAATTACTTCATTAGGTTCATTGGTATATTGTAATGCCACATCAACTTCAATGTTGTCATTACCTTTACCTTTAAAACCAACGGCTTTAAAGATTGGATGACGTGATTCATTAATGTATTCAACGTATTCAATTAAACCCTTATCACTAACAAAAGTTTGGTTATCTTTATTAATTAAATCACTAAATTCAATGGTTAATCCTTGGTATAAGAAAGAAGATTCACGAATTCGTTCTTTAATTAATGAAGGATTAAATTTAGTAGTTTTAAAAATAGTTGGATCAGGAGCAAAACGAACCATAGTTCCAGTTCTATTAGTCGAACCAATTTCTTTAGTACTAGTAACAATTTTTCCCCCGTTTTCATAACGCGAGTAAAAAACTTTTCCACCCCGTTTAACTGTTACTTCACAAAACGAACTTAAAGCATTAACTACCGAAGCTCCTACCCCGTGTAATCCTCCAGCTGTTTTATAAGCTGAATCATCAAATTTACCTCCAGCATGAAGAACTGTAAAAACAGTGTCAATAGTAGATAGTTTAGTTTGTTCATTAATTCCTGTTGGAATTCCTCGACCATTGTCTTCAATGGTAATGGAGTTATCAGGATGAATTGTTAATTTGATTAAATTACAATTCCCACTAATGACTTCATCAATGGCGTTGTCAAAGATTTCTCATATTAAGTGATGTAAACCGTAACTATCGGTTGAACCAATATACATTCCTGGTCGTTTACGAACTGGTTCAAGTCCAGTTAAAACTTTTATATCACTATCTTTATATTGCACTGCCATATTGCATTAAGCCTAAATATTTAAATAATTTAAATATTATATATTCTTGATTAATTTAGAATATTAAAATTATCTTTGATTATTATGGGAAATAACCAATCACTAAGTAATCAACTTAAAGAATTTTTACTTAAGTGAAAAAAAGAACAATGTAATAAAAAAAGTATTAGTCTAAAAATACTGTTTTTTATGCTTGGAGTTTTGGTAGTTTTATTAACGGCAATTCCGATGCATGTATGAGCAATGCATGCACCAAAAAGTCAATATGGTGAAAATGGTTTTATTGTTATTTTAATTACCACGAATTCGGGAATTGCTTTTAGTGGATTAGCTAATCAAAGTGGACTAATTTATTTCTTACAAACTTTTATGATTTTATTTTTATTAGTCATCTTGGTTTTTAGTAAGAAATGGTTTTACCAAATCTTAATTGGTTTAGCTTCAACAGGAGCGTTATTTAATTTAATTGATCGAGCAATTCCGAAAGTAATTGTTTCATTAGGTGAACAAGTTTACACTAATGTGGTTTTAGACTACTTTTCATTTTTTGGTAAAAGTGCAATTTTTAATTTCCCAGATGTATGGATTTTAACTGGTATTATTGGTTTAGTAGTTATTAACATTATTTTTACCTCAATTGAAACAATTAAAGAAAGAAAGAAAGAATAAACAAAATGAAAAGCAATCTTAATGATTTAATTGTTTTTGAAAATGAATCAGTTTTAGTAATTAATAAGCCAAAAAACTTATTAGTTCATGCTACTAGTTTTAATGAACAAAATACGCTTTTTAATTTAATTAAACACAAAATTAAATTAGATGAATTTCCCGTTGAAATTAGAAATATTCGTGCTGGAATTTTACAACGCTTAGATAAAAATACTAATGGGTTAATGGTTGTTGCTAAAACCAAACAAGCTTATGATGTTTTGTTTGAACAATTACAAAATAAGTCATTAGTAAGAAGATATCAAGCTTTAGTTCATGGTAATTTTAAAGATGAAGAACTATTGATTGATGCACCGATTAAACGTTCAAAACAAAGCGGTACAAAAAGAGTGGTTAGTTCTGATTTTGATGCACTTGAAGCACAAACCCAAATTAAAGTCCTAAAAAACTTAAATAACGCTAGTTTAATTGAATGTCAATTATTAACTGGTCGAACCCACCAAATTCGTTGTCATTGTGCTTATATTAAACATCCCGTATGAAATGATGCATTATATGGAAAATTAGATCCAAACATTAATCAAGATTATGGCCAATTTCTAACTTCATTTTATATTCGTTTTTTTGATCCAATTACTAATTACCCAAAAGAATTTAGTATTGATCTAGACGCAACATTTAAACAACAAATCAAGAAACTATCAAAATAAAATATGACTAAAAAACAACAACAATATGGTTTATTTATTGATACAACACAAGAGTATTGTGTTTTGGCTTTAATTTATCATCAAAAAGTTGTTGCTATTACTAAAGAATATGCGATGGGATCAATTGCTGATATTTTAGTTAATTCAATTAAAAAACTTTTAAGTAAGAATAAAGTAAAAAAAGAACAAATTACTGATCTTTATTTAATTATTGGTCCAGGTAGTTTTACTGGTTCACGAATGGGTTATTTAGTAGCAATGGCATGAATAGCAACTTATAAAGACGTTAATTTACATGTTTGTGATTCATTACGATTTAATGTTGTTAAAGAATATGGGATCGGATTAATTGATGCTAAAAGTAAAAAAAGTTATTTAGCTATTTTTGATGCAAAACAACCAATTAAACCATGTTTAGTTAACAACAATGAATTAGAAAAAATCTTTAAAAAATACCAACATTTAACTATTTATGATGTTTATCCAAAAAATGTTAAGCAACAAATCGAACGTATTTTAAAATATATGAGTAAAGTTAAAGATCCTAAATCATTAACTCCGCTATACATCAAAGAACCAATTTAATAATTTATGAAAATTCGTAAAATGACTGATCAAGATATTCAAAATGTTGTCTTGATTCAAACCAAGTTTTTTCAAGGTAATGAATTTTATTCAGCTAATTGTTTATTAGAAATGTTAGCTAATCCTGATATGGATTTATCGGTTTTAGTTGATCAAAATAAAATTATTGGTTATTACATTTCTTATTTATTAAAAGACCATATTGATCTATTACAAATTGTTATTGATCGTTCATATCAAAAACAAGGATATGGAAAAAGAATTATTCAAATTCTGGAACAAAAACATTTACCAATTCTAGTTGAAGTTAATGAAGAAAATGAAAATGCAATTAGTTTTTATGAAACGATTGGTTTTAAAAAACAAACCGTTTTAAAGCATTATTACGGATGTAATGATGCCATCTTATATAAAAAGTAAAAAATGAAAAAAAACAAGAAAAAGCAATTTAATAGTTTAAAAGTGTGAAACATTCACTTTTATTTACATCTTAGTTTCTTTACTTTTTTTACAATTCTTGGCTTTGCTGGTTGTTTTTTAGAAACGTTTAAAATTGAAGCTGGAAAAGCCATTGTTTTATTACTTTCATTTTTAATTTTGTTATTTTTTAGCGTAATGTGATTAGTCTTACAATTTTTAAATAAAAAACTAGATTACAATGAATGACGCAATAAAAACCAATTAGTTATTCAACGTTACCAAAAACATGACGCTTATTATCTTTGGTTTCGGATCTTACTATTCTTCTTAATTTTAGTAACTTGATTCTTATGAATTATTGGCTCATCAATTAAGATTGAATACTATGATTTAAAAATGAGTTTAGAATGAATTGGCTTTAATTGATTTTTAATTATTGGTTTAATTCATTGCTGAATTTATTACAAAGATTTAAAAATTAAACACCAAATTTATAAGGGCTGAAAGCAATAAGAATAAAGTATTAACTTAATAAGTATAATACTTAAACACTATGGCGTTTATGGTGAAGCCTGGTTAACACAGCTGACTGTGACTCAGTGATACGTGAGTTCGAATCTCATTAAACGCCCCATTAAATAAAAAAACCAACCATTTATTTTGGCTGGTTTTATTTTTTTTAACTTATTTTATAAGTTAATGAACTTGGATCAAAACCAAATCCGGGAGTAATATTATCACCGGAATAAGTAATAGCTGGAGTTGCGTTATTAACTACTTTAGCAGCTTGAATAATTACATATCGTGAATCATTAAAGATTGTATTATTTTCAAAAGTTTGGGATAATGCACAAGCTTGTACACCAGTAGAAGGATCATCAGCTCAAGTTTTAAATTCACTATTATCACCATTTAGATAATAAAATTCATTAATTGACATATAAATTATTGTATCTTCATTAACAGGTTGATGAGTAGTTTTATCAATTAGCGCATAATAATTTTTTTGTGTTGGTTTAGTACTTGGTAGGAATTGTTCGCCACGATAACCAATGGCATACTTTAAGCTAAAGATTGGATCAATTTCTTTAGCAGTGTAGTATTTTAAAAAGGCTGTATTATTTAAATATTGATTAACATACTTCACTTTTAATTTAACTACATAAGTCGAATTATCAAATGATTGTAAACGGTATAAATCACCTAAATTAACATTAGCTGTTTTTTGGGTATTAATTGGATTAGAAGCCAATAAATCATCTCTTACCCCACCAATGTTAGTAATCGATAAATCAATACCAGTAAAATCACTTCATTTTGTTTTTAACGTTGTTTTAGCGGCGTTAATTTCAGGATAGTTAGATGCATTTACTTTATCCAGAGTTTCTTTAACAAAAACTTTGTTATAGGCTTGAACCATAAACATTCCGCTTGGACTAAAAGGACTATTATTAGTTCTTTTAGGAATATATGGTTTATCATCTTTTAATTGATCAGATGTTAAGGCAAATTCTGAATGATTAATAATTGGTTCGTTCTTTTCTTTTCAATATTCAAATTGACGGTTAACACCTTGAGCAAATTGGTCGTAATTAACAATTTCATCTTTTTTAGGATAAACTCATTTTTTAGTTTCTTGATTATAAGTTCCTAAATGATGAGTAGACATTTCTACGTTATGTAATTCATGGTGTGTTTTATTAAATCGCACAATGGTTTGGGTATAGCTTTGTCCATATTTTCCACCTTGAGCTACCACTACTTCTTTGCCGTTTTTATTATTAACGTGATCAACATATAGATTATGGGTATGAGCACTTAATACCCCATCTAAACCATTAGTTGATTTAATTAAATTAACAATTTCTGAATCATCTGTTAATTTTTGTTTTTTGTAATCTCAAGTTCCTCCAGCATGTGCTAATAAGAAAACAACATCTGGGTGTTGATCAGAATTACGACAATCATCAATTGCTTTTTGTAATATTTGGTTTCCAGTTTTTTGTTCATCAGGGAAATATTGATTAAAGTGTTTAGTGTCTCTTCCATCAGCAAATGCTAAACCCTTTAAATTACTTGAAATAGTAGTTTCATAAGTTTCATAAGTGGTATAACCCACTAATCCAACTTTTAAACCATTAATATTAGTTACCGCTCATGGTTTAACTCAATTAACTAAATTAGTGGGATGAGTATTACTTCCGTTTCCAGCAACTTCAAAGATATTACAAGCTAAAAAGTCTTTAAAAGCCCCCATTTGTTTAAACGTTTCATGGTATTGCCCTTTAGAATCAGTGCCCGATAAATAACTTTGACCCCAATCAAATTCATGATTACCAACACTAGAATATTCGATATGAAAATTACGAAATAAATCATAAACTGATTTTCCACTTGGATTAGAAATATTACTAAAAGCAGTTCCTTGAGCATTATCACCATTTAATAACATATAAGTTGTATCTTTATTACCAGTATTAGCAATATCTCTGTTTTGCAATGTGGAATATTCATTAGCTAATGCGGTAATTTCTGGCATATTTTGTTCATTACCATCAAATTCATCAGCATTACCATGAAAGTCATTTAAAGTAATGATATCAGCATAAGTTCAATTCGAACTTTGGTTTTCACAACTAGTAACAATTGCACTAACCATTCCACTAGCAGCAACAACCGCTCCAAGCGTTAAAAAATGTTTTATAAATTGATATTTTTTCTTCGTGTTTTTCATACTTAACTAGGATGAGTTTAAAAACATTATATATAATGTTAATCACTTGTTCCTAACAACTAAAATAATGCACTTGTGGCGGAACTGGCAGACGCGCTAGACTTAGGATCTAGTTCTTTATGAGTGGGGGTTCAAGTCCCTTCAAGTGCACCATACAAACATTAATCAAGTAGCTAATGATTCAAGCTACTTTTTTGTTTAATAAATATATTTATTATTATTAACTATAATTTTTATCATCTTATGAATAATAAATCAAGTAACCGGATCAACATTACTCCGAAAAATATGATCGGAATGATTATTTCGGTACTTGGGTCAATTATCATTATTATTCTTTTAAGTTTAAAAGAACAAATTGGCACACCACTTGCTTATTATTTAGCTATTGGTGTGGCTTTAATCTTTATTACGATTGGAATTATTACTTATTTTGTCTGAAAAGCAATTGATAAAAAGAAAGTAAGTAATAACAAAGAATAAAAATAAATTAGGAGTAAATTTATGGCAAAGAAATTACAAGGAATTGGATGCAGTAATGGGATTGGTTATGCTAAGACCTTTTTATTAGTTAAACCAAAAGTTAATGTCGAAGACAAAAAACATGTTATTAGTAAAAAACAAGCTTTAATTTTATTAGACCAAGGAATTGCTACATCTGTTAAACAGTTAACTAAAATCCGGGAAATTACTTTAAAAAAACTAGGTCAAGAAAAAGCTGAAATCTTTGATGCACATATGCAATTGGTTAATGATATTGAAATCATTAAACAAGTGAAAGAACAACTAAATAATGACAAAGTAAATTTAGTAAAAGTAATTGATACTGTTTTTAATAACTATGCAGAAATGTTTAAAAACATGGATGACGCTTATTTCAAAGAACGAGCAACTGATGTAATTGATGTTAAGGACCGTTTGTTAGCTAATATTCTTGGTTTAAGTATTCCTGACTTATTATCAATTGATCAACCAGTTATTTTAGCTTGTTATGAATTAACTCCTAGTGATACTGCTTTATTATCAAAACAATTTATTAAGGGAATTGTTTCGGAAGTTGGGGGAAGAACTAGTCATGCTGCGATTATGGCACGAAGTTTAGAAATTCCAGCTGTTTTAGGAATTAAAAACTTATTTGATAGTGTTAAAGTGAATATGATTGTTGGAGTTAATGGTAAAACTGGTGAAGTTGAATTAAATCCTGATCAAAAAACATGAAACAAATTAGCTAGTAGTTATGAAAAAGAACAAGCTGAATTAAAACGTTATGCAAAATTAAAAACTAAGACTAAAGATAATAAACACGTTTTAGTTTCAGCAAACATTGGTAATCCAACTGACATGACTAAAGCCTTACAATATGGACCTGAAGGTGTTGGATTATACCGAAGTGAATTCTTATATATGTCAAATTCAAATTGACCAAGTGAAGAAGAACAACTTGCAGGATATAAAGCTGTATTAGAACAACAACCAAAAAACTTAGTTGTAATTAGAACACTAGATATTGGTGGAGATAAGAAATTAGCTTACTACACTTTCCCAGAAGAAATGAACCCATTTTTAGGTTATCGAGCGATTCGTTTCTGCTTAGCTAATTTAGATATTTTTAAAACACAAATCCGGGCTTTATTAAGAGCAAGTGTTTATGGAAAACTAGGAATTATGTTTCCCATGATTGCGACAATTGATGAATTTATTACTGCCAAAGAATTTGTTTTAAAAGTTAAAAAAGAATTAGTTAAAGAAGGTAAGAAAGTAGCTAAAGATATCCAAATTGGAATGATGGTGGAAATCCCAGCTTCAGCTGCTTTAAGTGATATGTTTGCCCAATATGCTGACTTCTTTAGCATTGGAACAAATGATTTAGTGCAATATACATTTGCTTGCGACCGAATGAGTAAAACTGTTTCGTATCTATATCAACCAAATAACCCAGCATTATTACGAATGGTTGATATGACGATTAAAGGCGCTAATAAACACAAACGTTGAGTTGGAATGTGTGGAGAAATGGCTGGAGATATTTTATCGATCCCAGTTTTATTAGGACTTGGTTTATACGAATTTAGTATGTCAGCTACCGCAATTCCCCAAGCGCGAAAAATTATTAATAGTTTATCAACAGTTGAATGTAAAAAACTAGCAGCTAAAGCATTACAACTACAAAAAGCTAGTGAAGTTGATGCATTAGTTAAAAAATTCCTAAAAGACAAAAAATTAATTTAATGTTTATCCGAAATTTAACTAAACCAGTTAAAGTTAAAAACATCACCATTGGTCACCAAAACAAGATTGTGATTCAATCAATGACTAATACTAAAACTAGTGATGTTGTTTCAACATTAAATCAAATTAATGAACTAGTTGCTTATGGATGTGAAATTGTTCGTTTAGCAATTGTTGATCAAGAAGATTTAGTTGGATTAAAAGAATTAGTTAAATTAGCTAAAGTTCCCTTAGTTGCTGATATTCATTATGACCCTAGTTTAGCAATTGGTGCGATTAAGGCTAACGTTGCTAAAATTCGGATTAATCCAGGTAATTTTCCCAATTTAAAAGCTTTTAGTGAAGTTATTAAACTATGTAAAAAATACCATACCGCGATGCGGATTGGGATGAATACAGGTTCATTACCGTTTGGAGTTAATACTAACGAACAAATTATTGAGTTAATTGGCCAATATATTAAGATTTGTGAACAACACAATTTTAACCAAATTGTTCTAAGCATTAAAGATACTGACTACCAAAGAACAATAGAGTTGTATGAATTATTAGCAAAAAACTTTGCTTATCCATTACATATTGGTGTTACAGAAGCGGGGGATTTATATACATCTAGTGTTCGTAGCACATTAGCGTTAAGCAAATTAATTAATGAACAAATTGGTGATACCATTCGGATTTCAATTTCTGGCGACCCTGTTCAAGAAGTTAAATTAGCTAAAGTTTTATTACAAGAATGTGGTTTAGATGTAAATCTAACTAAATTTATTGGTTGTCCAACTTGTGGGCGAATGGGGAAAAGATATTTTGAACTTTTAAAAATAATTAAACCGTTTATTGACCAAAATCCTAAACACAATATTACTGTAGCAGTTATGGGTTGCACTGTCAACGGAGTGCAAGAATCAAAAAAAGCTGATTTAGGGATTTATTGCTACCAAAATGATTTTGTGATTTATTACCAACAAAAGTTTATCGGTAAGTTTAATTTAGAAACAGCAATCAAAACTTTTAAAGAACTATATTTAAAATATTAATCTATATATAAATATAATAACGCGAGATATTTATTATGTGAACAACACTAAAAATCATAAATAAATACTTTTGAAAATCAATGTTTGGACCGGGAGTAATTTTTATTTTTGGTCCGTTGTATTTATTTACGATTACTAGTACTTGATCACTATTAGGAATTATTAAATCTCCTGCAGTAATTCCAACCACTCTAGCGATGGTTATTACTTTTATTGGTTTATTTTGTATTCCTCTAACAGTTAATAACTTAAGAACTAGTATGGTAATGAAACGGTTAGGAACTAGCCGGATTACCCAACTAACATTTTTATTTAGCTTATTTGTTTATTATTTTATTGCTTCAATTATTTGTTATTTATGGATGTTAATTAGTGGTTTTGTAATTTACAGTAACCGGATCAGTGATTACACTTTTATTTTTAGTGCAATTCATTGGGGTGATTTATTGTATTCACTAACCATGAATTATTTATTAGCAGCAACAATTGGGATTTTTATTTTAAGTTTCAGTAAAAGAAACTATGTAATTGGGGTAACAGCAAGTGTAATTGTGATTTTTTCTTTTGCTTTTGCTGGATTTGCTACACCTATTAATTTAATCCATGTTTATTTTTGAAAAGGTGTTCAAACAACGTTATTTGATATTGTATATATCGACCCATTTTGATATACATCATCATTAAGTTATGAATCATTTTTTCATATTACTGATGACTATTACAATCTTTACGCATCAAGCATTTTTGACATTACAGTTCCATTAATTGGAAAGACAATCGCTACTAGTGATTCACTTGCTCATATTCTAACATCAGTTGATAAGCTAGCTAACTTAGTTGTGCCAATTCTATTGATTATGGGCTTTAGCATTATTGACTTTAAAACATTTAAGTGAAACGTGAGATAAAAAACAAATGGAAAGAATTGAGAAAATTAGAGGAACTGAAGACATATTTGACCAATATGCGGCAGAGTTTGAAATTATTCGTAATAAATTTAGTTCATTAGCAAAACAATACGGATATAGTTATATTCAAACCCCAGTTATTGAAAACCGTAACTTATTTATTCGTAGTATTGGCAATACTAGTGATATTGTTAAAAAAGAATTTTATGAATTTAAAGATAAAGGCGAAAGAGATATTGTGCTTCGTCCCGAAGGCACAGCTAGTGTCATTCGCGCAATTGTTGAAAGCAAAATGCTTAACACTAAACCATTACCTTTAAAGTATTTTTATTTTGCGCCAATGTTTCGTTATGAACGTCCCCAAAGCGGAAGACTACGTCAATTTCATCAATTTGGAGTTGAATGTGTAGGAACTAATAGTTACTATGATGATGTTGAGACAATTAGTTTAGCAATGGATTTAGTTAATGAACTAAATATGAAAGATTGTTATTTAAGTATCAATAACATTGGTAGTCCAGTTAGCCGCAAACAATGAATTGATGTTTTAACTAAGTACTTTGAAAAATATCAAGATCAATTAACTAACGATTCAAGATCGCGAATTCATACTAATCCATTAAGAATCTTAGATGACAAAGTGGATGGAAATAAAGACTTTGTTATTAATGCGCCGAAAATTGATCAATTTTTAAGCCAAGAAGAAAAAGATTACTTTACTAACGTTTGTCAACAGCTAGATAATTTAAAAATTAAATACAAAGTTGATAATAATTTAGTTCGGGGATTGGATTATTACTCTAATTTAGTATTTGAAGTAAATACAATTGATCCAGTATTAAAAGGTCAACCAACTATTTTAGGTGGAGGAAGATACGGATCGTTAGTAGCAGAACTTGGTGGAAGCGATGTATCTTGTGTTGGATTTGCCATCGGGATTGAACGTTTATTGGTATTAATGAATGCACAAAAACTTAGTGCTGAATATAAACTATATGTTGATGTTTGTTTAGCACCAATTAATAATTCATTTAATGATTATTCATTATTACTAGCTAATAATTTGCGAAAAAACGGATTAAGGGTAATTACTAATTATTCAGCTAATAAGATGAAAGCTAATTTTAAATTAAGTGAACAATACTTTACTAAATACATCTTAATCTATGGACAAAAAGAAGTTGATAACCATTCAGTTATTGTAAAAGATCAAGAAAAAATGACTGAAACTGAAGTGCAATTAAAAGATCTATTAAACTTTTTACAAACAAACGAAAATCATTAATTTATGAAAAAACTTTATTGTGGTCAAATTACTAATAAATTACTAAACAAAGATGTTGCTTTTTATGGTTGAATTAAAAAGAATCGTAAATTAGGATCTTTAGTTTTTTTAGATATATCTGATCGATATGGCATTGTCCAAGTGGTTGATCAAGAAAATAGTCATTTTTTTAATCAACTATATAAACTACCAGTTCAAAGTGTTGTTTATATTAAAGGAACGGTAGTTAAAAGAAAAAGTATTAACCATGGTTTAGCTAATGGCGATATTGAAGTCTTAGTTAAAGACTTTAAACTAGTGAATTTAGCTAATACTTTACCAATTAGTGTTGAAGCTGATTCAAATGTTAATGAAAACACAAGACTTAAATACCGTTATTTAGATTTAAGACGTAGTAATTTACAAGCCAACTTAAAACTAAGAAGTCAGGTTTTATTTTCAATGCGGGAATTTTTTAATAAACAAGATTTTATTGAAGTTGAAACTCCTAATTTATCTAAAGCTACTCCAGAAGGAGCACGGGATTATATTGTTCCTACTAGAAACGGTAAAAACGCCTTTTATGCCTTACCACAATCACCACAAATTTATAAACAACTTTTAATGGTAGGGGGATTTTTAAAATACTTTCAAATTGCCCGTTGTTTTCGGGACGAGGATTTAAGAAGTGACCGTCAACCAGAATTTACCCAATTAGATGTGGAAATGTCATTTGTGGATGAAAAACAAATTCAAACACTAATTGAAAAATTAATGAAATATGTTTTTAAGAAAAACATGAACATTGATTTAAAGATTCCGTTTGAACGTATGGATTATGAAGTAGCAATAAATCAATATGGAGTTGATAAACCAGACCTACGTTTTGATTTAAAACTACATGAAGGTAATCAATGGTTTAAAAACACTAAGTTTAAAGTCTTTCAAAATGCTTTAAATAATAAACAAAGTATTAAGTACATTATTAGTAATCAATTTATTACTAAAGATGACTTAGCTACTTTAAAGAAATATGCTAAAGATGCTAAAGCTTTTGATTTAATTCATTTAGAACTTAAAGAAGATGGATTACATGGTCAATTAAAAAATGTGATTGAAAAAGAAATTATTCAGAATATTTTTGACCACCACCAATTAAAAACGGGAACAATTTATTTAATTGCTGATAAATTACAAGTAGTTAATCAAGCGTTAGGAGCAGTGAGAAATGTTTTAGGTGATATTCTAAAACTAAAAAACCCTAATGAATATCGTTTTGTATGAATTGTTAATTGGCCACTTTATGAATATGATGCAGAATCAAAGCGTTTTGTAGCTGCGCATCATCCATTTACTAGTCCAACACCTAAATGTTTAAAAACTTTTGATACAAAACAAGCTAAAGCTAAAGCAAGAAGTTATGACATTGTTTTAAATGGTTATGAAATTGGTGGAGGAAGCATTCGAATTCATGATCAAGACATTCAAAGAAGAATGTTTAAATCAATTGGTTTAACTGACGAAGAAATTAACCATAAATTTGGTTTTATGATTAATGCTTTTAGTTACGGAACACCAATTCATGGTGGAATTGCTTTAGGTATTGATCGTTTATTAATGTTATTAACTCATAGTGAAACAATCCGTGATGTTATTGCTTTTCCTAAAGATTCGCATAACTTTGATCAAACGATGGAATCTCCAAGCGATGTTGATTCAAAAGCCTTAGATGAATTATTCTTAAGTATTAAAGAATAAAAAAACAGACAAACCTTAAATGGTAAGTCTGTTTTTTTATTTGTTATTTAACTCTATTTAGTATTATGTCTTTTCTTATAGAAAACAAATCCGCCGGTTGCTAGACCAATAGCAGCAATTGAACCAAACACTCCGCCTAATACTGGACCAAGAATATTATTAGATGGTGGGACAAATTCATCAGCATTAATTTCAAATGGGTTACTACTACTTGCACCAATAAAACTAAATTCAATATCTTTTTTCACTTTACCATCAAACTCTTGAGTTAAGGTGATGTGGTAAGTGTATCTTGGATTAATATCACTTTGTAAATTAGTTACTAGTTGATAAGTTAGAGTATAAGTTTCATCTTCATGATGATATTGGAATTTATAAACTCCGGTTTCAGAAGGCACTGGCTTTCAAGTTCAAGTAGATTCACCTTCACCTTTATAAGTAAAGTTGAATTTGTTAATTAATTGATCATCACTTTGTGGTTTTAATATCTCAGGAATTGTTAGATCAAAACTAGCAGTATCACCTTTGTCACGTAAAGATTTTTGATCTGCACCAGTATATGTTAGATTTGTTGTTGTAATATCAGTACTTGATGCGCCTAATGTTACTGTTAGACTAGGTAAAGTAATATCTTGTCTAATAATAGTAGTACCATTCACAATTTTTAGTTTTAAACCAGAAACATTAACACTAGTTTGTTGAGGTACTGGTTTAGTTTGCGTAACACCTACTTGTAATGTATTAGAATTAACATCAAATCTCGGATTAGAATCAATACTAATATAGTCATTAGTAAAGTTAGTTAAGCTTAATGTATATCCCTTACTAATTGCTCACTTACATGTATTAGTATTACCTAAGTTTTTAAATTGAGTTTGATCACTATCATTTCAAACAATTGTTCCACTTCGTTCTCCACTAGTTAAATTAAGGTTATTAGCTCTAAAGTTATTATAGTTTGGATCAAATTGGTTTTTATCACAAGTATTGATAGTGAATAAATAACCTGAACCACTAGGAGCATTCTTTAAATCAAAAGCAACTGTTTGATTTAATAGTTGATAATCAACACTATTAGGAACACTAAATCATAATTTAATTAAATAACTATTTGGATCAGTGTCTTGATCTACACCAGTTACTGTCATTTGGCCAATTTTTGGGTTAGTGTAAATATTGGTGTTATTAGTGTGATTGAATTGGTAAGTTTGGTTGTTACCACTAACATTAATATATTCGTTAAAGTTATTTTTAATGTAATTAGGATTATTCCAGTTTTGACCAAAATAAGCTTTGTTAACAACTATTCTTGTATCGTATGTATCACCGTTAATTCATAATCCTTCTCGGTTATTAGAAATCTCAGTAGATTTGTTAAGATGGTTTTTGTTAATGCTGTGGTTAGTGTTAGCTTCTAAACGAATAGTTCCTGATTCTAAATCAACAGTTTTATCAAAATTATTAGAGCTATCTCTTAGATGTAATCTTGGAGTAAAAGTTACGTCTTTAGCATTTATATTAGGTATATTTACATTACTAGTAATTCTTGTAATTATTGTTGATAAATCATTATTGATTATTCCAGTTGCATTAATACTATTATCACTAGTTGTATATTCTAAAGTAACACTTCTACTTTCTGATTTTTCATCTTTTCAAGCTTTAAAACCATTTGAAATTGATGTTTGTATTCTTGTATCTAGATTAAAAACGTTAAGTGCAGTAGGCGGAGAAGGTGTACTGCTATCAAATCATGTTTTAAATGTTGCAGGATTAGTTAATCCATTATTAGTTAATTTTTCTCGATATTGATTCTTTAAAGCATTAATAGAGTCTTTATCAGCTTGTTCAATATCTTGATGAATTTCTATATTAATATTTTTTGGGGACCCTATAGTGAAAGAAAAAAAAGTTAAACTTATATCATTTACATTTGATCAATTCAAAACAATGTTAGATAATGAAGAACATTGAGCAAAAGCAACATCACCAATACTTGTTACACTACCTGGGATATTAATATTAGTTAATCCAGTACAAAGAGCAAAAGCTGATTTACCAATACTTTTTACACTATTGGGAAGCACAATATCAGTTAAAGCACTACAATTATAAAAAGACGATTGACCAATACTAGTTACACTACTTGGAATATTAATATTAGCTAGAGATGTACAACCAGAAAAAGAAGCGTTTCCTATAATTTTTACACTATCAGGAACTATAACAGTTTCTAAAGAAGTACAACGATAAAAAGCTGAATCTCTTATTCCGGTTACAGCTGTTTCTGCAACATGATCCGGGATAGTCACAGACTCACCAACATCACTTCTATTAATAGGATATATGTATCCATCACTAATACCTCACACAACAATATTTGTTGATTTTTTATTATTTAAGTAAACACTTTGCTTTTGGCTAGAGTGATTAGAAAAATTTATTCCTAACGGAACAACAACTGGAGCAATTAATAATCCAGTTAATAATTTAAATTTCATAAGATATCTTTTATTTATTTTATTCGCATGAATATTAAAAAAAAAAAAAAACGCCTTCTAATCTTAATTAGTAGACATCAAAGGAGTTTTATTTAAAAGTAGTTTAATTTAAGCTTCAATTTTTAAGATTTTAATTTTATATGGGTTTTCTACACCATGAACTTCAATTGTCGAGCTAACAGTTTTATTTAACATTGCTTTAGCTAATGGTGATTGGTTAGAAATTTTATTATTATCAGGATCAGCTTCAACTTCACCAACAATATCATAAGTGTAATATTCATTATCACTTAAATCTAAAATTTGTACTCTTGATCCAACCTTAACACGGTTTGCTTTACCTTGGTGATTTTCTTCAATGATTTCTGCTTTATTAATAATGTTTTTTAATTCAGCAATTCGGTTTTCAATTTCCCCTTGTTGATTTTTAGCAGCATCATAATCAGCGTTTTCACTTAAGTCCCCTTGTTCACGCGCTTCTTGGATTGCTTTAATAATTTCTGGACGTTTAACATCAATTAATTCTCTTAATTCAGCTTGAACTTTAGCTAATCCTTCACGTGATAATAAAATTTTGTTTTGGGTTGAATTATTATTTTGCATATTTTTAATTGTTTCTATATTATAAATATTTTAAAACTATAACTATATAAATATTGAAACTCATGCGTTCATTAATAAATATCAAAGCAATGATTAAATCACTAAAGCAAAAAGGATTAATGATTGATGATGAACAACGGTTAAGAAAATATATTAATTTTTATAACTACCACACTTTAATTGATGGTTATAGTGATATTTTTTTAGATAGCCAAAAACAAAATCGGTATTTAAAAGATGCAAGTAGTAACCAAATTATTGATTTCTATAAGTTTGATATTAACTTTTCTAACCACTTATTACGATTCTTATTAAGAATCGAAAAGAAATTAAATACGCTTTTAGCTTATACAATTATTGATACTTATCAAATAACTGATAAATGTTTATTAAAACTTAATCCTGATTACTTAAAAAAGAAAGTTTTTAAGAATTTAGACACCACTAGTGCTGATTATACGCATGAAACATTTTTTGGCCAATTAACTAAGTATTTAAAGTTAAATGAAGAAACCAAAAAGTATGAAGTAAAAAACGCTAAAGGTGATATGGAAAGATGAAAAGAAGTACCATTAGATTTAATGTGCTTAACTTGATCTTTTTCAGTTACTTTTACGGCTTTTTGTTCTTTAGATGAGTTGCTAGCTGACCAAATTACTAGTCAATTTGGTTTAGGTTCAAAAAATACAAGTGGTTTTATTGATTTTATTAACAATTGTATTTATCTAAGAAACATTATCTCTCATGGTTTTAGTCTTTATAATGCCAAGATTAAATACCAATCAGTGGCTTTAAATAAACTGTATCAAGACATTTTTAACATTAAAGTAAAAACCATTACTTTATATGAAATGTTAAAACTGATTGAATTTTTTACTAATGAAAAAGACTTTGTTAGTAAAACGCTTTATCACTTTAATAAAACAAGCATTAATGACCAATTTAAACAACGGATTAATTTCTTAAAGAAATAAGATTTATGAAAAAAGTAAAACCCCTTTATACTAATTATTGATTAAGTCTATACCAAACCCCAAAGGGTTTTGTTTACGCCCAAAGAAAAGGAATAAATTCCACTGCTAGTCTTTGTTTTCGGTTAAATAAAAAAGGTCAATACGAATTCTTAATTCGTTATCAACCATTACCTGTTATTCATCAATATCCAACTAAAAAGGAAAATACCCTTTATCCTTGTTGTATTACTGGTTCAATTGAACAAAATGAAACCCCATTACAAAATTGTTTAAAAGAAGTGTTTGAAGAATCAGGTTATAAAATTAAACAAAACAATATTAAACATGTGATAAGTGCTAGTGCTAGTACGCAAATGAATGAAATTGTTTTTCATTATTTAGTTGATTTAACTAACCTTAAAAAACTAGGAAAAGAACAAAACGATGGTAGTTATTTTGAAAGCGTTAGTAAAAATAAATGAGTTAGTGAAAAAACTTTAAATGAAATTTTAAGTAATGAAGAAGGTTTGTTCTTATCTTGTTTAGGGATTTGTTATTTAGTTTTTATTACTAAATTAAAAAATAATAATAATTTATAATTGATGATTAGTTAAACGTTTTATGGATATTATTCAAGAATTAATTGCTCGTAAAGTAATTAATAACATTACCAATGAAGCTAAATTAAAAGAGTTTTTAAAAGATAAAACCAACGGTTTATATATTGGTTTTGATCCTTCTTTTCATTCTTTACATTTAGGTAATTATTTAATGTTAGTTACCCTAAAACGTTTTGTTAATGCTGGATACAACACTATTGCTTTAATTGGTGGAGCAACCGGACAAATTGGTGATCCGTCTGGTAAAAAAGCTGAACGTGTTTTATTAGATGAAAAAACTGTTTTGAATAATGAACAAGGAATTAGTAAACAAATTAAACAATTAGTAAATTGCCAAATTGTTAATAATCGTGCATTTTATCAAGACATGAACTTATTTAGTTTCTTACGTAAGGTTGGTAAACTAATTAATGTTAATTATTTACTAGAAAAAGAAATCATTTCTAAACGACTAGAAAATGGAATTAGTTATGCGGAATTTTCTTATCCATTAATTCAGGGTTATGACTTTGTTTGCTTATATGACCAATATAAAGTTCGTTTACAAATGGGTGGAAGTGATCAATGAGGTAATATTACCACCGGAATTGAATTAGTACGGAAAAACTTTGGCGATGATAATAATGCTTTAGGAATTACTTTAAATTTATTAACAAAAGCCGATGGAACTAAATTTGGTAAAAGTGAATCAGGTGCAATTTATTTAGATCCTAATTTAACTAGTCCTTATGCAATGTACCAATTCTTAATTAACCAAACAGATGCAGATGTAGAAAAACTATTATTAGCTTTAACCTTTATTCCAGTTAATGAAATTAGCCAAGTAATGGAAGAGCATCAAAAAACACCACATTTAAGAATTGCCCAACAATTATTAGCTAAAACAATTGTTAGTGATATTCATGGAATTGATGCTGCTAATCAAGTTATCAAAGTTAGTCAATTGTTTTTTAGTAATCAATTAGATCAATTAGACCATAATACTTTAAAAGTATGTTTAAGCTCTATGCCAAGTTTTATGGCAACTGAAAACAGTTATAACATCTTAGATTTATTAGTGAATTTAAAAGTGTGTAATTCTAAATCTAATGCTAGAACTTTAGTTTCATCAAAATCAATTAGTGTCAATAACGTTGTTATTGATGACCTTAATGCAGTTATTACTAAAGATCAAGCTTTAGGTAATCAAGAAAAATTTTCTTACTTAAGAAAAGGGAAGAAAAATTACTATCTCATTAATTGAAAATAGCTTATGTTAAAGTCGTTTATTAGTTCACTAGTTGCTAAGCATATGTCCAAAAAACTAATCGGAATGACGATTAGTGAAGAAGATATTAATCCATTATTAAAAGAAATTCGGATTAGTTTATTAGACGCTGACGTTAGTTTAATAGTTGTTAAAGATTTATTAAAAAATATTCGTGCTAAAACAATTGGTGAATCAATTGCCTCTGGCATGGACCCCCAACAATTTGTTTTAAATGTTATTAAAGAAGAACTAAGACAAATTTTAGGAAGTAATAAAGCAGAACTAAAAACTAAAAATAAACCAGTCAAGATTATGTTAGTTGGTCTACAAGGTAGTGGGAAAACCACAACTGCTGGTAAATTAGCAATTTATGCTAAAAATAAACTCAATGCTAATCCATTATTAGTTGCTTTAGATATTTATCGACCAGCTGCAATTGATCAACTTCATACTTTAGCTAACCAAACCCAATCTGGCTTTTATGAACAAGGGAATCAAAAACCAGAAAAAACTGCTTCTGAAGCACTAGAAGTAGCAAAAAAACATAACCATGATTTTATTATCTTCGATACTGCTGGACGATTACAAACGAACGAAGAATTAATGGATGAACTAGTTCATATTAAAAAAACTGTTAATCCTGATGAAATTTTACTAGTTGTTGACTCCATGGCTGGACAAGACATGATTAATGTTGCTAGTGAGTTTAATAACAAACTAAATTTAACTGGTTTTATTATTACGAAATTAGATTCAGATGCTAGAGGTGGAGTGGCTTTAAGTTTAACCCACTTATTAAATGTTCCAGTGAAATTAATGGGTACTGGTGAAAAACTAACAGCTTTAGATGTTTTTTATCCAGAACGAATGGCTGATCGAATCATGGGTCTTGGTGACATCATGACTTTAGCTGAAAAAGCCCAAGATGTCATTGATGAAAACTTTGCAAAAAAATCATTTACTAAGATGCTTAGTGGAAAAATGGATTTAGAAGATCTATTAATGCAAATGAAACAAATTCAAAAACTTGGTTCATTAAGCGGTATTGTCAAAATGCTTCCAGGAGCTAATAAACTAATGGATCAAGATGTTGAAGCTGCTGAAGAACGAATTCGGGTTTGAACTATTTTAATGAATTCCATGACCTTGGAAGAAAGAAGAAATCCCCGTTTATTAAAAATTCATCCAACTCGTAAAGCCCGAATTATTAAAGGTTCAGGACGTAAACCTGATGAATTTAATAAGTTATTAAGTACATGAGAACAATTTAAAAAGCAAATGGAAACAGTTGGACAAGAATTAAAGAAGGGGAAAAACCCATTTATACGCCTATTTAATAAGTAAAATAAGAATTAATATTATGAGTCTATTAAAATCTACTGCTAAACAAATTAAGCCCCTTAATTACAACGAAAAAATTGTGATTACTGAATTACGTGCTGACCAAAATATTGTTGAACAACATAAAGCACGTTTAAAACAAATGTTTCCTAACGATAAAGAACAAGATCTAGAAAGAAAAATTACTGAAATTGTTGCTCGTGATAATGTTTTTGCAGCAATTATGAACATTATTGTTCCATCATTTAGTTTTGATATTAAAAAAGAAGATACAGATAGAGTTATTACTGATTTAAAAAAACTATACAAAGATGTTGATGAAAAGAATCTAAACATGATTGCTGAAAACGTAATTAAACGTGATGCGATGTTTGTTGAATTAGCTAAATTATGGGATATCTTTGTTACTGACGAAGAAGTTAAAGAAGCACTAAATGGTTATTACAAAGTAACTAACGAACCAATTCGTGATTTTTTAAGTGATCAACAAAAGTTTGATAACATTCGTAATTTAATGTTAGCTGATAAAATTTCCAAAGAAATGTTTGGTCGATTTAATTACCGTATTGAATTAAAAAAACCTGAAGCTAAAAAAGAAGAACCAAAACCTGCCTAAGTTGTGAAAATTTATCACTGAACTGATCTTGATTTAATTGTAAAACAATTAAAATCACACCATTTTGTAGCCGTTGTTGAAACTGATACAGTGATGGGTGTAATTAGTTTAAATAGTGATTTAATTTATCAAGTTAAGCTTCGTCCTAGTGAAAAGAAATTAGTTTTATTTATTAATAATTTAAACCAAATTCCTGGTTTATCAACTAAAGAAATTAATGTTTTAAAGCATTATGTTCCTGGAGCACTGACGATTATTAAGAATCAGGTTGGTTACCGGATTCCTAACCATGAAAACTTATTAAAATTAATTGCTTTAACAGGACCAATTTATTCTTCAAGTGCTAATATTAGTGGGCAAAACCCATGCTTAGACATTAATGATGCCACGAAAATCTTTAAAAATCAAGTAGATAAAATTATTTTTGTTGAAGGTAAAAATCTAACTAATACCCCGTCTACCATTATTGATTTAAATCAATATAAATTATTACGTAATGGTGCAATCGATGGATGAAAAATCTTAAAGGAACTAAAACAATAGTTTATGACAAGTGAAAACTCAAAAATTATTATTACCGTCTTAATGTGTTTAACCGGTTATTTCATCGGTAACATTGTTTTTGGTTCAATCATTAGTAAAACCTTTAAAAAAGATGTAAGAAGAACAGGAAGCGGGAATATTGGCGCCACTAATGTTTCACGTTCTTTAGGCTTAAAGATTGGTGTTTTAGTTATGCTATTAGATGCTTTAAAAGCATATCTTGTTGTTCTAATTACGGCAATTTTATTACAAATTGTAAGTGTTAAACCATTTGATGATAAAGAAAGTATTCCCCTATTAATTTATCTACCAGGATTTTTTGTCATTTTAGGTCATTGTTATCCAATTCAATATTTAGTAGGTTTAATTAAAAAAGATAAAGACATTAAATTAAAGTCTGGTGGAAAAGGAGTAAGCTCAACCTTTGGGTTATTAATGGCTTTTAGTCCATTTATTGGAGTTTTATTTGCCTCTATTTGAACAATTATTACTTTAAGTACTAAATATGTTTGTTTAGGCTCAATCCTTAGTGCGTTGATTATTTCTTTCTTTGTCTTTATTCCCTATTTAAATATGGCGTATATGGCTTATATGTTTGATAATGATGGAAGCATATTTCAATTTAATAGTTTATTAGATCAAGGTATTTTATGCCTTTTATTAATATTCAATTTTATTCTTGTTCTTTTCCGTCATAAGGGAAATATTATTCGGCTAATTAATAAAAATGAAAACAAAATCTTTACTAAACACAAATAAACTTAAATATGATCCAAGAATAAAACAAGGGTTTTATTCAGCTTTATATTTTCGCAAAACCAAAAAGATCTTAAATAACCAAAAGCATTATCCATTAACGGTGATGCAATTTAGTTTTTTTGATGATCGACCAATTAAGTTATGTGGAATTGAAGAAATTGTTTGATTATTAAGAAAATCATTAACAAAAAAACAATTAAGTCAAATCCAAGTTTATGGATATGCTGAAGGAACAATTATTAAACAAAATCAACCAGTTTTATATTTAATTGGTCCTTATGAAGTTGTTTGTATTTTTGAAAATTTAATTGATGGAATCTTACAACAAAGAACAAGTGTTGCGACTAATTGTTATCAGTTACTAAAAGTAATTAATAAAAATGAATTGATTTATATGGCTGATCGATCAAATAGTTATTTAAATCAACCATATGATGGGTATGCTGCTTATGTTGGGGGAGTAAGAAGATTTGTTACTGATGCTTCAATTGAATTAATTAAAGATCCAAAAGACTGTAAAGTAACAGGAACAATGCCTCATGCTTTAATTCAACAATTTAATGGTGATTTAATTAAAGCACTTAATGCTTTTCATCACAGTTTTCCTAACGATCAATTAGTGGCTTTAATTGATTATCATAATAACATTGAACAAGAAATTATTAAATTAGCTCAATCGAATTTAAAAAATAAAATTTTTGCAGTACGCATTGATACTTCAAAGAACTTAGTAGATCAATCATTAAAACAACAAGGAATTAAGCAAAACGGTGTTAACCATGAACTAATTTGTTTAGCCAGAAGAACTTTAAATAAACATGGCATGAATAAAACCAAGATTATTGTTTCTTCAGGTATGAATTATGAAAGAATTAAGCAATTTAAAATTCAAAAAACCCCAGCTGATTTTTATGGTGTTGGGAGCGCTTTAATTCAAAGTAATATTCATTTTACTGCTGATCTTGTTTATTTAAATAACAAACAAGAAGCTAAATATGGCCGAAGTTTATTTATGTCTATAAATAAGATAAAGAAATTAAAACGTCTTTTATAATTTATATATTATTAGTAAATAATCTTTTTAGTGAATCATGGCGGAAACATTAAAAACCCAAACAGTATCATTTAGTAGTTTGTTTGATGATAATTTTGATCAAGATCAAACAGCCCCAACTACCCGTTTTGATACGTTAACAACCCACCAAATGAAAACAATTCAAGTTACGCCTTCTCAAGTAACTAGCGTTTTAGATTCATTAAGAGTTGATCAACCGCAAGTTTCAGTGCAAACAAATGAACAAGTTGCTTCTAGCGTTGAACAAAATACAGTAGCTTCAGTTCAAGTTAATCAAACACAAGAAAAACAAAAGAAAAAACGCCATTTAAGTGAAATTAATCGTTTTTATAGTTTTATTCCAACGTTTTATTTAAAAGAACTAAGAAATGCTAAGTTTAGTTTCTTTACTTGTTTAGGGATTTTTTTAAGTTATTTAATTGGAGCGGGAATTTTTAGTGCTTTAGTATTAACTAAAGTTGTTTCTGGTGTTGATCCTTATAGCTTATTGCTATTAATTCCGTTTTTTATCTTTTCATTAGTTACTTTAGTAATTAATGCTAACCGTTTCCGAAACTTTAATAATGAAGCAAAAGATATTAATTTCCGTAATGATAAAGTGTTATCAACTAACATCCAACGATTATATCGTCGATTAAAAACAAGTTATATTGATATTAACTGATTTAGTGCTTTAAGTTATGTGTTGTTGTTATTAACAATGTTAGTTGATTCAATTATGGTGATGTTTGCGATTGAAAAACAAAGACTGCCTTTTGCTGATTTTTATACAGCTTATGCTAAAGGTCAAGTAACTTACATCATTGTTTTCTATGCTTGTGTAGCTTTCATTTTCTTTATTCTAACTAGCCAAATTACATTAATCTTGTTAAATTATTTACGAGCAACCAACATTGAAAACTTCTATAACTACATGATTATTGATGCTAACGAAATTCAAACAATTAAACGAAAAAAGAATATTCGTGATTTAGTCATTTTTTGTGTTATTGTTGGTTCAATCATCTTTCTTATTTGGTTAGTATTTAGAATCATTAGAAATAAGAAACAAGCAACAAAAGTAATTGTGAAATAACTAGGTTTTCTAGTTATTTTTTCTTATATAATCTACATTAATTAAAAATATGAAAAATAACATCAAAACGGAAATTCAAAAGATTGTTAATTCAGCTAATCAAAAAGTAGTAATTGCGAACTGAAAAATGAATAAGAAGTTTAATGATATTAAAGACTTCTGTAATACTTTTAATAAATTAACTGGTAATGATAAAGTTTTAAAATTAAGTAACACTTTAGTTGGTGTAGCTCCAACTATGTTAGGTTTATTACCAACAACCGGATTAATTAAAAATAATGTTGTGACAGTATGTCAACATGTCCATTATGAAAAATCTGGAGCCATAACTGGACAAGTAAGTTATGATATGGTTAAAGAATACAAAATTAACCATGTAATTATTGGTCATTCAGAAACTCGTCAAATGTTAAATGTCAGTGATGAGCAAATTAATAAAACTATTCTTACTTTATTAGCTAATGACATGGTTCCCGTATATTGTTTAGGTGAAAGTATTAATGACTACAATAAAAATAAATCAGATGCGGTAATTACTAAACAATTAAAGGCTGATTTAGCGAATGTTGATTCCAACCAAATCTTAAAAGTAATTATTGCTTATGAACCAATTTGAGCGATTGGATCAGGTAAAAGTGCAACTAATGACTTTATTGCCAAAATGATGAAACACATTCGTAATGTTTTAAGCGAAATGTATGGAAAAGAAGTTGCATCTAAGGTTAGAGTGTTGTATGGAGGAAGTGTAAAACCAGCTAACGCAAAAGAAATTTTAGCTATTAAAGGTGTTGATGGTGCTTTAGTTGGTGGAGCTGGATTAAATCCAGTTGATTTCTATAACATTGTTATATCTAATCCAACATACTTAAAGATTAAAGAACTAAAAGTTAAATAGTTATTTCTTTCTTTTTAAACTAAAAATCGTAAATTTCAACCAAAAATTTATGATTTTTTTTATTTATATATATGATTAAATAAATTTAATCAATATATGGCTGTTAATAAAATTGAACCAAAGAAAACGGTTAACCAAAAAACTAATAAGCCGCATGTTGCTTTAACCAAAAGAGTTAAATCAAACATCTTTAAGAATCTAAAAACGATTATCGCTAGTACACTAGGTATTTCTGCTATTGGTGCATCTAGCGGTTTAGTTTTAGGTCTTACTGCTGCTTATACAAAAACAACAAGTTATTTAAGCTACACTCCTTGACAAAAAGATCAATCGATGGCTTTAGCTTATCGTACCTTTGGTGATCCTAATCCAGAGAAAAACGATCACACCTCAAGTTATTGAAGCAATCCATTAGATAATCAAGGTCATAAACTAGCTGAACCAGTAAATGCAAGTACTTACCAAATTTATAACCAAGTAAAAATGGATAATACAACTTTAAATGCCAAAGATCCAAACCAATTATTTAAATATTGCGGATTAATTATTGATGGTTCAAAACATGAAGTTAAAGATTATTCATTTAATCA
Organism: Mycoplasma sp.; assembly: GCA_029203615.1. Classification (GTDB taxonomy): domain Bacteria; phylum Bacillota_I; class Bacilli_A; order Mycoplasmatales; family Mycoplasmoidaceae; genus Malacoplasma_A. Next base: position 159,383 of record CP091280.1, read on the forward strand.
ATCACAATATAACGGTTTAATTAACTGAGTTCATCAAAAAAGATTAGGCTGAAGTGTTGGTGAAAAATCAAAAATTAATATTGCCACTAAAGTAGAAAACCCAATTGGTTTTGATAAACCAGCTGATATTACTGGAATTAACTATGCTAAAGCCATTCGTCCTACCGGAGATACTACTTTAAAATTTGAAGAATCATATGACACTATGTTCAATGATCCTGATCATGTTAAAACAGCCATCCTATCAGGATACTTACACCATGATTCAGCTCTTAATGGAACAGCCAAATATCCAAGTAAAGGATTTATGATCGTTGACTCAATCGTGCCAAAATTAAATGCCGCTTCGATTCAAGCTCGTAGTGACCAAGGGGCATTTTTAGCTGGAATGAGTGCTTGTCAATTTTTACAAGATAACTATGATGCTGTTTACTCAAAAATAAACGGCGGAAAATTATCGGTTGCTACTTTTGGCGGAATTGCCATTCATTCAGTAACTGCATTTATGGGTGGATTTGAATTAGGCGTATGAACTTATAACCACCTTGTGTTACCAAAACTACCAAACTACAGTTCTTGAAGTGAAGAACTTAAAGAAAAAAGAACAGTTGGTCTAATTGATATGGGTCAACAAGATTCGTTCTTTACTAACTCGTTCTCAATTGGTGATGCTAATACCATTACGCGGGAAATGTTAGCTAAAGGTGCAGACGTTATTCTTCCAGTGGCTGGACCACAAACGATTGATGTAATTAAAGAAGTACAATCTGAACATTCTGCTGCTGTTGTTATTGGTGTAGACGTAGCTCAAGAAGATACACCAGATGGACAAACATTATCAACTAGTCCTTTATGAAAAGGAAAAGAAAGAAAAATTATGTTATGTTCAGTGGTTCGAGAAACTGAATTATTAATTAGTATGATGCTTCAAGCTTCAGCAAAAGGAATTCGTGGTTATAAAGTTAATCCAACTGCAACTACATTTGCCCAAAAATTCCAAGAAATTAGTTGAGATGGAAACCCAGCGTCTGGTTCATTTATTGGAACTTATGGATATGTAACCATTGGTGATATTAGTAACTATGGGGTTAACGTATCTCCAGCCGGACAAGAAAACTTTAAAAAAGCACTAAACTATATTCTTTCAAGTTCTGAACAAGCAAGCACTTATGAAGATGCTTTAAATAAGTTAAATTCAAAACAACTTGTTAATAGCCAAAACCCAGAATCAACAACTGGTGCTGATAAAACGCTTGTTGAAATGATTAACGAAAACCCATACTTCTATTTTTAATTAATTATGAAATTCCCATTTAGAAAAAAAGATAAAGAACCTAAAGTAAATCAACCGCAACCAAACGAACCAACAGAAGTTACCGAAGTTGAAGCAGCTGTTGTTGAAACTACTCCTGGATCTGTAACCATTAACTTAATTGCTTCTGATATTAATCTTGATGATTTTAAAAAAGAAACTCAAGAAACAGTTAAACCTGTTCATGAACGCATTGAAAAACTTGAAAAACAAGAATCATCTAAACAACAAGTTGAAGCTAAACAAACAAAAACTAAACCAGTTAAAGTTAAAAAACTAAAACCACGTAAGAAAAAGATTGATATTGTTAAGCTTGTTAAAACAAGAATTGAAAAATATAGCAATATCTTTGAATTACGAGTTGCTAAATTAATTGAACGTCATAAAAAAGAAGTTAAATTAATTCATACTTGATTACCTAATACCAAGAAAAAACTAGATAAGAAACTAGCTGAATTAATAAAAAACTACGAAAAACAAGTTGAATTAATTAAAAAACAAGAAACAAATGTTGAATTACGTAAAAATAAACTAGCAAATTTACAAAAACATTACGAATTCAACAAACATAACACATTATTTGTTTTTGAGCAACGCTTAAAATTCATTAGTGAATTAACCCAAAAACGTATTGAAAAAGCTAACCGTAAATTACAAATTGGTTTATTTAAGGTTAAAGAAAAATTCTTAGTATTTATCTTCAATCAAGACCAAATCCTAAAAAACTTAGAATTTAAAAAAGAAACTTTAGCTTTCAATAAAAAAGTTCTAGCCATTGTTCATAAGTTTAAAAGATCAAGTCATAAAACGCCAAACACAGTTTTAACTAAAGAACTTAATAAGGATAAACTAGTTAATCAAACCTTTAATAAGATTAACTTAAAGATTAAAGAAGATAAACTTAAAGCTAAACAAAAAGCACTAGCCCAACAAAAAGCCTTATTAAAAAATCAACCTAAGTCTAAAGATAAACCACTTAGTGCCTATCAAGCAAATAAAACTCCTTATGCTGTAGAAATGCATCATATTTCTAAATCATTCCATAAAGGTCAATTATTAGCTTTAGATGATGTAACACTAAAAGTAGCTAAAAACGAAATCCATGCGATTGTTGGTGAAAATGGGGCCGGAAAAACTACTTTAATGTCAATTTTATTTGGCCAAATTCCAGCTGATGAAGGAAAAGTGTATGTTAATGGGCAATTATCAAAAATTAAAACCCCAGATGATGCGACTAAAAATGGGATTGGAATGGTGCACCAACACTTTAAATTAGTCAATGTTTATTCGTTACTAGATAACATTATTCTTGGTGCTGAAAAAACTAAAAATGGTTTTATTGATCGAGCTGCAGCGATTGAAAAAATTAACAAAATTACTAAAGCATATAACTTAAAACTAAATTTAGATACTAAAGTACGTTATGCTTCAGTTGGTGAACAACAAACAACAGAAATTGTTAAACTGCTATATCGTGATGCTGATATCTTAATTTTTGATGAACCTACCGCAGTATTAAGTGATATTGAAATTGCTGGATTCTTAAAAATGTTAAAAGAATTTAAGCGTTTAGGTAAAACTGTAATTTTAATTACACATAAACTAAATGAAGTTGAAGCCGTAGCTGATAAAGTTACTGTGATTCGTAAAGGTTGTGTAGTTGATACTGTGGTAATGAAGAAAACTAACCAAAATAAATTAGCGAATATGATGGTTGGTGAAAAACTAGTATTAAGTAAAAATAACGTTCGTGATTTAAAATACAGTACGCGTCCAGTAGCATGCAATATTGAAAACTTATATGCGAATAAAATTTCGCAACCAAAAGTTTTAGCCCTAAAAGGCTTAAACTTAAAGATTCATGCTGGAGAAATTGTCGGATTAGCAGGAATTGAAGGTAATGGACAAACCGAATTAGCTTTAATTATTGGTGGATTATTAAAAAATAAAGTTCGTGGTAAAGTTGAAATTTATAACGAATTAACTAATGTTAAATTAGATGCACTTAAAACTTCAACTGATAAACTATACCGCCATGGTTTAACACATGTTCCCGAAGATAGATTAAAATATGGTTTAGTTTTAGATGAAACAGTAGCAATTAACACTGTTTTACCAAGAATTAATGAAGACCCTTTTACTGTTTTAGGAATGCTTAACCATAAAGCAATTAATGGTTATACTAAAAACTTATTATTCCAATGAGATGTTCGAGGTGCTAATAATGGTAAAGCTTTAGCAAGAAGTTTAAGTGGGGGAAACCAACAAAAATTAGTTATTGGAAGAGAAATCTCTCGTCCACATTGTTTCTCAATTTATGTTCAACCAACTAGAGGACTAGATTTAGGAGCAATTCAAAACGTTCATAAACAAATTATGGAAGACGCCAAAAAAGGAGTTGGGGTATTATTAATTTCTTACGAATTAGATGAAATCTTAGCGATCTCTTCACGAATTGCTGTTATTAATGATGGAAAAATTACTTTCCATGCTTTAAGACATAAAACTAACCGTCAAGAAATTGGCCGTCATTTAGGATCGAATATGAAGAGTGTTAGTAAGAAAGGAAGTAAATAAGACTTATGAAAAAGCAGCATAAAGTAAATAACCAAGCGAAAAGTTTCTTAAATAGCCAACTACGAGTTCCAAATACAATTGGTGCTTATAGTGGAAAGACTTTAGCTTGATGACAACGATTTTATTACAGTCCAAGTAAAAGTAGTATTTGAAGAAACATTTTAGTTTCTTTAATTTCGATTATTCTGGCAACTTTTGTCGCTTTAGTGATTACGGCTGTTGTATATCAACGAGCTGATGTATTTTATTTAATTCCACAAATTATCTTTACTAGTTCATTTACTGGTGAAGGAATTAATAAAACCTTAATCATTATGGCGATTGTCTTCTTGTCGGCCATCTCGTTTATCTTTGCCCAAAAAGTAGGGTTATTTAATATTGGGATTAGTGGACAAATGCTATTTGCTGGTCAAGTGGCCTTTATTATTGCCTGAGTCTTTGGTGATCGTGTGCCACGAGGTTTAGGACAAATTATCTTTATTTTTGTTGCCATGGGTGCAGGAGCATTTGTTTCATTAATCATTACCTTATTAAAAGAATACTTTAACATTCATGAAGTTATTAGTTCAATAATGTTAAATTGAATTATCTTCTTCTGTGGAACTTACATGTTAAGTTCAGTTGGACAAATTTATGGACAAATCTCAGATACAAAAATTAATACTAAGCCATTAGCTGATAATTGAATTATTTCCTTAACTAGCGATAAAAACCAAGCGTGAGTAATTGCTTTAATTTTAGGTGGAATTGTTTTATTATTCAGTTTCTTTGTTTTAAGCATTTCAACTTACGGTAAGAAAATTGCGAGTGTGGGAAAAAGTTTAACTGCTAGTCAATATGCCGGAATTAGTGTTCGTAAACAACGGATTATTGCCATGTTAATTTCAGGAGCTGTTGCTGGATTAATGGGAGCGATTGTTTATGGTGGATATGAAAACGGTATGAGTGTGATCTTTGCTTCGAAAATTATTCCCCATTGAGGATTTGATGGTATCTCAATTGGTTTAATTGCTGGGAATAACTCATTAGCGGCTTTACCAGTAGCATTATTGTTTGCGATGGTGGAACAGTCTAAACAATTAATTCAAACAACAGCGACTGTTAGTGATGTATTTGCTGGATTAATCTTTGGGATTATTGTTTATGGAGCTGCAATTATTGCTGTATTCATCTACTTTAAACCATACATTTGATTAAAAATTGTGTTAAATGGTAAACGGGGTGGAAAGAACTATGAAGATTATGTCAATGCGGTAAGACAAGATTTAGATCAATTAAATTCGCGTCTATCAACATTTGCTTATATTCGTCGTTGTCTACTAAAAAGAAGAAGATTACAAGCGAAATTAACTCGTTTATTAAAAGCAATTAAGATTGTTCCAGAAAACTATAAAAGTATTGATGCGGCTAAAATTTATGATGAAGTTTTAGAACGAGTTACTGATTCGCGTGGGTTAATTCGTAAAGAAGGACGTAAACTATTTAACGATACTGTTAATAAGTTATGAGTAAGTCGTTCATTATTTGAAAGTATTGCTTTTACTAAACAACAAATTAAACGTTTAAACGAAAAGATTTACTTTGATGGTAATTCAGCTTCATTCCAACAAATTTTAAGTGAAAACAAGATTCAATCAGTTGATGATTTAATTATTTATCAAAACTATGATTTAGTAGTAAAAAACTTATACCGTTTCTACCGTTTAAGTAAATTAAAACAAGACACTAAATATGCCATTGCTTGTTTAAAAGAAAAAAACAACCGAACCTTAAACCGTAATAAAAATAAAAAACTACAACAATTAATTAATAAATGTCATTTAGATGAACAATGAGTATTAATGAATCATCGTTCATACCTAAACTTTAAAAAGCAATATCATAATATTTATGATATTTCACCAAATTATTTATTGTTAACTAAAAAAAGTCCAATTAACCACAAACCAACTTTCTTTAACCGTTATACTAGTCAATTACCAGAATTTGACCACTACACTAAATTTATTGAATTATTTAGTAATGATTATGTTGTTACTTTAAACAAAAAGAAAGAAATTAATCATAGAACATTTGCTAATCACCACAAAGATCATGCGTTCTATGAACGGATTAAATTATTACGTAGTTTAACACACCAAAGTCGTTATTTAGTAATGAAGAAAGTTTTAAAACAAGTTTTAGTAACTAATATTAACCATAATTTAGCTTATAACTATCATTTAGCTAGATTAGAAAATCAAAAAGAAATGTTAGATGCTAAACTAGTTAACTTTAGTCATAGTTATTCATTAGTTGGAGGAGAAAAGTAATATGATTGCTGGAATTGTTTTAGACTTTGCTTTAATCTACGGAGCGATTTTATTAATTGGTGGATTAAGCGGATTATTAAGTGAAAGAGCCGGAATTGTTAACATTGGAATTGATGGAATGATGTGTTTTGGTGCGTTATTCTACGGAATATTCAGTTCCAAAGCCGTAGGTATTGCCGAACACGGATTATGAACAATGCCGTTTGTATTGTTATTAACAATGTTAGCTACGACCATTACTGGGCTGTTACATGGGTATGCTTGTATTAACTTAAAAGCTAACCATATTATTAGTGGGACGGCAATCAACTTAATTGGGGTGGCATTATGTCAATTTGCTAATTTACCTTTAGCCCAAGTTTTAGATGAAGGTAAAGCCCGATTAGAATCAGGTTATACTAACTTCTTATTCGTGGGAAATAATGTTTATGGTTCATCAATTATTATCTTTATTATTGCCATCTTAATTGCAGTTGGAATTTGAGTTGTTTTAAATAAAACAAAAACCGGATTAAGATACAAAGCTGTTGGTGAAAATCCTTTTGCTGTAGCTGCACAAGGAATTAGTGTTTTAAAATACCAATGAACAGCGGTAATTCTTTCTTCAGCTTTTGCCGGATTAGCCGGAGCATTATTCTTATTTAAAACTAATGTCTTTAATGGTGATACTGAAGGGTTAGGATATTTAGCTTTAGCAATTATGATTGTTGGGGCATGAAAAGTTGAATGAACTATAGTTGCGGCTTGAATCTTTGCTTTATTTACCGGATTAACTAATACTGACGTATTATTAAATGCCGGAGTACCAAAAGCGATAGCTAACTCAATTCCTTACATTATTACACTTGTAATTCTGGTATTCTTCTCAAAATGAGTTCAACCACCAGAATATGATGGAATTCCATACGATCCATCTCAACGTTAAAAATACTTAAAACCATTTAAAACTCCTTCTAGTCTACTAATTGAGATTAGAAGGTTTTTTAGATGGTGGAAATGTTAAAATAAATAAAAATAATCTTAATTATGAAATTCAAATTATTAACTGGGTTATTAATTGCTCCAGTTGTTGTTCCGTTAGGAATAAGTTTTTCTAATCATTCTAGTCAAAATCAAAATGTTGTTTTAAGCGATAAAAAAACAACTAATGATGTTTTGTGAAGCATTACTGATGATGGTACGATTTCACCAATTGATAAAAAAGTTTTTTCAGGATTAGTAACTATACCAGAAGCTTTTGATGGTATTACTGTTAAAAAAATTGATAATAGTGCTTTTTTTAATAACGATAAAATAACAGGTGTAATAATTCCAGACACTGTTACAACAATCGGAAATGCAGCGTTTCAACAAACAGGTCTAGAAAGTGTAACCATTCCAGATAGTGTTACAGAAATTGGTTCTGGAGCTTTTTATTGATGCGGAAGTTTAAGTTCAATTAATATTCCTTCCCAAACTACAAAAATTGGAAATGATGCCTTTTTTGCAGTTCCATTTACTAATATCACTTTAGACTCAAATAACCAAACATTTGAATGAAGGGGTACAGAAAATAATGGTTATATTGTTAGAAAAGACGCAGAAGATAAGTATGCTTGCCCAACTAGATTAGCCGTTGGAAGAATTGATTTAACGGGAGCAACAATAATTCATAATGAAGCATTTTCGTTTTGTCGTGGTATAACAATGTTTTATGGAATGGAAAATATAACAGAAATACAATACGAAGCTTTTAGGTTTTGTACTGGTTTAAATTCCTTTACCATTCCAAAAAAAACTAAAACACTTGGTGAAGGATGTTTACAACAACTTAGTACAATAGGCAAAATTATTTTTGAAAACGATGACATAAATTCAATTAATTTTGCTCCTAGACATGTTTTTTGAAGAACAAGTCCAAGGAAAATCCAAATAAACGCCGGAATTAATTATCTCGATAACGAACAACAAACTCTTTTATTTAATACTTTTATAAATAAATTAAATTCTATTGGTTTTGAAACAACAATTGATCAATATACAACTTGATATGATAATTCAACTACATCGCCTTCTGGGTATTTTTATGTTTTTAATCTTAATACACAAGCAACTACAACTATTGGATCTGGATTTAAAGCATGAAGAGATGAAAAATCAGATACTAGAACTGTAGCTCTAGAATACACAACTAGTGATAATAATATTAATGTAACTGGGACAATTGATGATAATTTATCAATAATAAATACCACAATAACTGGCAATGTTCCTAATATATATGGTAAGCATGTAACCTTTACTCCAAGATTGCATCTAAGAGATAGTTCTAACAATTTTGATAAAACTGTGGGTTTAGAATCAGGAATTATTCGTTTAAAAGCAAATATTAACATCACAACTAATGATCCAGTATTCCATGAAGATAACCGTATAAATGTTAGTCGTGATAATGGTTTATGATTTGGTAATGATTTTTATATAACAAATACACAAATTAACAAAGCTTATTTTGGTGAACATTGAAATGATAAAGAATATATTAAAAATAATTTATCTACATACTTTAAATTTACTAATAATTCTGGTACTGAATTATCATTAATTAAAAATAATAATTATTGATTTAATAATCAATTAGGAGTAATACTTATTAACATTAATACAAAAAATTTTACAACTTATACTGTTACTTTTGCTATTGCAAAAGGTAATGGCAATGATATTGCTACCCTTATTGATCAAAATATTAATTGTTATTTAAAGCCTTGAGCTAAAAATAAACCAATATTTAGTATTCAAACATATAGTGCTAATAAATTTAAACCAAACCGAACATTTAGTGACAATGGAAGCAATGTTAACTTATCTCTAAACAATCAGACCCAAAGAACAACTTGAAATTTAGATAACCAAACAATTGATTCGCAAATTGCTAAAAACGATTTTGATTGATATCAAAGACAAGGTTATTCATTTAGACTTGATGCAAGTAGTTTTAATAATCAATTCATTGGTATCGGTGATGATTTGACTCTAAATGATGATAAAACCCAATTTAGTGTTAGTGTTAACTTAAGAACGCCAAATATTAATGCAGTTAATGTAAATGTTAGTGGGTTAAAAGTAATTGCTTATAAATCAGGAGTAGCTAATGTTGAGTTTAACTTACCAACATTTAATGTTAATGCATCTAACAACGATAACCACAGCATTAACAAAAACCATCTTAACAAATCTACCGAGATTTCTAATACTCGAGACGGTTTATGAATTAATGGTGATACATATGATACAAGAGTAGTTGTTAACAAAGCTTATTTTGGTCAAAACTGAAATAATCCTAATTACATTAAAAATAACTTTAATCAATATATTAATGTTAGTGGTAATGGTGAAACTTATCAATTTAATCACGCCGATAACACTAATGTTTACACTAACCCTAAAATTGGTCAAATGAATGTAACAGGAGTTGACCAAGATACTGATCCAAATAGTTATTTAATTAAATTATGATTTAGTGTTCCTGATAGTGTTGACTACCAATTATTAGATCAAACTATCACTTTTGATTTAAAGAATGCTCCTAGTGGTTCAGATCATTTATTTACTATTAATACTTGTGATAAAAATCAGTTTGATCCAAACTACAATAACTTTAGAGCTAATAACATTAACTTAACTAGTGGACAACGAAGTGGAACAATTGTTTGAAATGATAGTGATCAAACTCAATTTAAAAACTTAGGTAATACGAATACATGTAAGTGAGCAATTAGTAAGGGATATACTTTATCAGTTGAAGGATTTAGTGATCAATATATTATGCTTGACTCTAATGCAACATTTGATGTTAACTCAAATACATTACAAGTTGGAGTTACCCAAGCTAAATTTGTAACCCAAGAAACTAGTGTTAATGTTTCTGGTTTAAAACTAAATATTATGAATGGAAGTACTGTAGTTAGACAAGATATTACTTTACCTAATTTAACAATTACTTTGGGTGCAGCAAGTACTGATATTACAACCACAAATCTAACTTATACAAGTGTAGATCAAAAATCTTTACGTGATAAAGGCGATACTGCTAGTTTTGATTTAACCATTCCTGAAGTATTAAAACCAGAAAATGATGCACAATTAATTAACAAATTCAACTTTGCTTATAAAGGTGAAGGTCAATCTACTTGAACTTGAAAGCCAGTGCCTTCTGAAACCGGAATTTATAAATTCCAATATCAACATGATGATGAAACTTACACTTTAACTTATCAACTAGTAACTAATTTACAAAGCGATATTAACCCAAGATATACTTATCACATTACTCTAACTCAAGAATTTGATGGTAAAGTGAAGAAAGATATTGAATTTAGTTTTGTTGGTGCAAGTAGTAGTAATCCATTTGAAATTAACGCTGACGAATGACAACCAACACTTAATTTAGGTGCAATTTTAGGTGGAGTGTTTGGTGCAATTGTCTTAATTGGATTAATTGCCTTAACCGTTGTTTTAATTAAAAGAAGAAAGAATAAATAATAGATTATTTTTAATAAAGAAAAGTGGATTCCCATTTGTTACCTCCTAGATATTTTTCTGGTGTATACAGGGTGTCCACTTTTTTTGTCCGTGTTTATTTTTCAAAAAAAGTATGCTTTTTTTTTTTTTTTTTTTGGCTGGATACAATGAAACTATATGAAGTTAAAATTTTTATCAAAATTTTTATGTGGACTAGGTTTAGTTAGTACTTTAGTTCCTTTAGGTATTAATACTAGTAATCATGTTTTATTAAGTAGTGATGCTAAAAATGAGGAAGAGGTGTTGGCGAATCTTAAATTTGAAGATTTATCAAGAGAAGGGTTCTGCGCAGTTGTTGGTTGTACTAATAAAGATACTGCAACAAAAATTATTATTCCATGAAAAAACACAGAAAACAAGATTGTTTTTCAACTTGCACGTGACGCTTTTAATGGTTGTCCTCTAGTTAAAACAGTTGAATTTGAACAAGGATCAAATCTTGCCATTTATACTAATTGCTTTGCAAATTGTCCTAATTTAAAAACAATTATTGCGCATGATTGTATTCGTTATATCAATCCTAAAGGTATTACGAACTGTCCTAATCTAACTAGAATTTATATGTCTTACTCAAATTCATATTTTGAATTACATGATGGATATTATCCAGACACCAGCAATTACATGTTTTATGAATCTAACAATATAACAATTTACTATAAAACATGAGATTGAGATAATGAAAATGTTTTATTAAATAATTATGTTGAAAGATTTCAAAAAAAAGCAGGCTGTGAATTTGTACGTTTTAAAAAAGATGCTCCAATTGAAAAAGACAATTTAGGTCCTGTCTTAGGTGGTGTGTTTGGTGGAATTGCTACTGGTTGACTAACAGCCGGTGGAATTGTTTTCTATAAAAGAAAAAACAACAAGAAGAATAAATAAAAAAAAAGGCACCATGTGATTGGTGCTTTTTAATTTTCAACTTTTGGTTTTTTAAATCCTGGTTTAATTGCTTTAGTTAATAAATCAGTATAAGATTGTGAATCTAGTTTAACGGTATGATGAACAGTATCGCTTTTATTTTCTTCTTCTAATGACTCTTCGTTTAAATAACTACTAGTTTTTAAACCACTAAAGATTTGTTTATCCTTATTAACTTCTTTTTGTTCTTGGTGGTTATGATTAATAAATTTGTTTAATTCATCATTATTTACAAAAACACGTTGACGGGCTTTTTGATAATCATTAAATTCTTCTTCGTTATAACCATTTAATACTTGATCATCAGCAATATTAGATGCGACTAAGATATCAACAATGATTTGGTCATCAATAGTATTTTCATCAATCCCGTTAGTTAATCATAATTCATTGTTTTGGGTTAATTGATTAAAAACTGTTTTAATATCAGTAATAATGTTTCTGGTTGTATTAATTGGTAATTTCACATTTGCTAAAACATTATTAGCATCAGTTAAAGGAACGTTACAATAACTATTTTTAATTGTTGAACTGATAATCTTAAAGAGATTATCATAGTTATAGTTTTCACTATTAATCTTAAAGCTTAAAGGCATAAAGACTTTAGCATTAGTAAAGAAATTTCTCACATCCGCAAAATCAATATTAACTTGGGTAGGATGATTAATTGTTTCACAAATCATCGAAACTAAATTACCCACTTCTTGATTTGCTCTTTTAAAAGCACCAAATAAAGTTAATTCATCATGAGCAACTTGAATAATCTTGTCATTACTAATTGAACAATAAGAATTACTGTTAGCAACAATTTCTTTAAAGTTATTAATACTATTTCGATAAACTTTTTGTCCTTCAGCTTGAATACTTGGTAAATTGACGATCGAAATAGTGGTAATGCCCATATTTTTTGCTAATTTAGCAATTTCTGGAGTTGCCCCACTTCCTGTTCCTTTACCTAATCCGGCAATTAGAATTAATAAATCAGTATCTTTAATAATTTCCCCAATAGTAGCTAAATCATCAATGGCTGCACTTTTTCCAACACGAGGATCACCACCACTTCCAGCTCCTCTTAATGTTTTTTTACCTAATAAAAAACAATTACAACAACCTTGTAATTTTCTTAAAGCGCCAACATCGGTATTAAAAGCATAAAGTTTGACATTATCTTGTAATTTAATGTTTTGGTTAATGTGATTAATCACATTACATCCCGCCCCACCAATACCAATCACTTTAATTTTGATTAAACCAAAGTTATCGTCTAAATCATCTAAATTAGAAATAAATTCACTAGTTGGTTTTTTCTCTAGTTGATTATCATTTGGTTTAATCTCTTCATGATTGATAATTTGATCTAAGACATTAGCCATAAATTATTCTCCTTGACCAAGTTTGGCACTAATTTGGGTACTGATAATTCCAAACTTCATCAGTAAATTCTTTTGGATATTACGTGAAGTAATTTCTTCAGCAATAAAAGCATCAATACTACAAATGTTTTCTAAGTTAGCATTTTTACGTTCAATGATACTAGCTTTTAGACAATTAATTAATGTATTAGTGTATTCATTTTCTAAGCCAAACACATTAGTTTTAACTAAGTTAATGTTTTGTTCATTAACACTAACGCCATGATTTTCAAAAATTACATCAAATACTGCTTGAAATTCATTTTCACAGTTACAATAAATGTTTTTATTAGCATAAGGAGTTAATTCGTTAGCTAAACTATTAAAAAACGTTTTAAATCATTTTTGGACTAATAAAATAAAGTCTTTCACTTTAATTTGTTGTAGTGATAAAAATTGGTTAGGGAAATAATTAAACAATGATAAATCTTCATCTAAAGTTTTTAAGTGTTTAAAATTAATAAAGCAGTTTTTAAAAGCTTCAAAAGCATTAGCAAATTTAAATTGGTTATTAACTAATTGTTTAAAGTAGTTAATGCCTAATTCAGTTTTCTTGGTATTAACTAATTGATTTTGGTCGTTATATTCATTGATTACACTATAGTCATCTTTAATATCGATTAAAATATGGTTGGTATCAACATAACTAAAGGATTTAGCCATTGATTGTAAACCGATTTTCTTAATGCCTAATAAGTTAGTTAGTTCATCAATCTTTTGCTCAATTGCTAAATCAGTATGATCAACGATAAAGATATAACGTTTAACCATAATGCCCATTAACATATCGACTTGAACTAATTCGTTATTAAGTGTTTTGGCTAATTCGCTAACACTAAATTCTTGGTCTATTGTTAAGTTATTAGTATTAATAACTTTATGGTATAGACAGTGTTGAAGATTAGTGTTTTCGTTTTGCAACACTGCTAATATAATTTGGTTATTTTGTAATTGGATTAATCCGTAAACTGATTTTAAGTGATACATAATGTCTAGACCTTTCTAATGCCCCGTAGTTTAGCACTACGACTACGATGATTGTTGTTTATTTCGTTTTGACTTGGTAATATTGGTTTTTTATTTGTTAGTTGATAGTTAATTTGTTCTTTAATAGGTATTTCAATTGGCAAAGCAGAAGTAATAAAAGAATTAAAAGTTTGTTTAACAATCCGGTCTTCTAAAGAGTGATAACTAATGACACTTAATACTCCGTTTGGTTTTAAGGAATTAATCGCTTGAATTAAAAAATATTTTAAAACATTTAATTCATTATTAACTTCAATTCTTATCGCTTGAAAGATAACTCGAGCTGGATGCTTATGCTTATTAAGTTCTTTATTTGGTAAACAACTTTTAATGATCTCAACAAGTTCTAAAGTTGTTTCAATTAATTTAGTTTGTCTAGCATTAACAATAGCATTAGCAATTGTCTTAGCATAGTGGCATTCGCCGTATTCACTGAAGATGTCTTGTAGTTGTTTAAATGAATAGTAATTAACAACTTGAAAAGCATCTAGTTCTTGATTAGTATCCATTCGCATATCAAGCTTAGCTTCAGTATGGTAACTAAAACCACGACTAGCATTATCTAGCATTGGACTACTTACACCTAGATCAGCAATAACTCCATCCACTTGCTTAATGTTTAATTCACTTAGTACACGCGCGTAATGCGAAAAATTAGCTTTAATAATAGTGACATTATTAGCATTAGCAAATTTTGATTTTAAAGCGTTAATAGCTACTTCATCTTGATCTAAACAAATTAGTTTCCCTTGATTAGATAATTGGTTTAAAATTAATTGGCTATGACCACCAAAACCAGCGGTAGCATCCACATATACTCCGTCTGGTTTAATGTTTAATAAAGCAATTGATTCACTAGCTAATACACTAGTATGCAAATTATTAAATTGGTTTTTCATCATCAATGTTTTGTGCAATATCAGCATAAATTTGATCAGTTGATTCTTTAAATGATTGATATGCTTTTTTATCCCAAATTTCTAATTTGTTACCAACTCCAATAATGACTACTTCATCTTTAATGTTGGATTCAGCTAATAAGTTTTGTGGAATTAAGATTCGATTAGCTTTATCTAACTTTAAATCAATGGCATTCGCTAATAATTGACGCACTAAGATCCGGCTTTCACGCTTATTAGCTGAATAATTCATTAATTGGGCACTATAGTTTTCAAAAGCAGTAAATGTTCTTAGTTCTAAACAACCTTCAAAACCCTTAGACAAAACAACATCAGCCGATAGTTTACTAACAATCTTAGTTGGTAAATTTAATCGGTTTTTTGCGTCTAATTTGTGATAGAAGGTACCTAAAAACATATTACCACTTTCTCCCACTTCGATACACATTATATAAGTTTTTTTGGCTTTTTAATAAAAAAACTAAAAATTTACCTCATAAGATAAAAGAAAAAAACTTGCTAACATTTTCTAGCAAGTCTTCTTAAGCTTTAAAACTGATTAATTATTTAACTAAAACAAGAACAAGAATCGTAGTAATTACCATTACAACTGCCAAAACACTTAAAGCACTTAAAACGATAATTCGTTTAACTTTTAAGGTTTTTAATTGTTGCGGAGTTAAAGCAATATTTTGGTTTGTTAATGGTTTTTCTTCATTAACTGGTTTTTGTTTTTTCTTAAATAACATATTATTTAATTATTTCTTTTTATTGCTATGAACGTTATTTACAAAATCAATAAAAGTTCTTAGCATGGTTGGGAATGGTTTTAATACACCATTAATCATTCGTTCATTAGTAAAAGCAATATCAAAATGCATGTATGGTTTATCTTCACTAAAGAAATGTAAGAATTCAGCAGCGGCTGCACTTCCAGCTTTAGTATCCATATGGAAGTTAGCAAAATCAGCAATTAATGTTTTATTGATCATGCCATTGGCATATTCTTGATGTAATGGCATACGTCAAATGTATTCTCCAGCTTCAGTTGCTGCTTGTTCAATATTATTAGCGCATAAATTACATGTTGATCAATATCCAGTCATCACATTACCTAAAGCAATTCCAATTGCTCCAGTTAAAGTAGCGATTGTAGCTAATGAATGAGTTTTTAAATCACGAATAGCATAAGTCATGGCATCAGCTAATATTAATCGACCTTCTGCATCAGTATTAGTAATTTCGACTGTTTGACCGTTATATGAACGATATACATCATTCATGCGGTAAGCATCTGGACCAATGTCATTATTACTTAAAGCTAAAACAACAGCAAAGTTAGCTTTTTTGTTTAATTTACATAACGCTAGCATGATTCCAGCACTAATTGCCGCTCCAGACATGTCCATATGCATCTTGTACATGTTGCCATTAATTTTTAAATTAAGTCCACCAGTATCATAAGTAATTCCTTTACCAACTAAAGTAAAGCTTGGTTTAGTATTTTTAAAGCAAATACTCATCATCATTGGTTTAAATTCTTTGTTTGAACCTCTTCCTACTGCCGTAATTAAACCCATGCCTTTTTTAACCATTTGTTCATAATTCAATGTTTTGATATCAACCATTGTTTTATAAGGCATAAAAGCTTTATTAACACGTTTAGCAAATTCGTTTGGAGAAAGAACATTGTTGGGTTCAAGCATTAAGCTACGCGCAAAATTAGCTCCTTCAATAATAGCCTCAATTTCTTTTTGGTTTTGTTTTCATAACTTTGCTTCTAAAATAAAGTTATGTTTTAAACTCTTACATCCTTTAGTTTTATAACATACAGGCATGAAGTTAATGACTTCATGATTAAAAAAGGCATTAATAATAAATGGTTTAACTAGTTCTTTAGGTAATAAACTAATAAAACTATCTAAATCAATATTAGCTTCAAACTTTAAACTAGTAATTGCTTTATTCAAGTTTCAATCTAATGATTTGGGACAAAGATCTTTTTTATCAATCACAAAATAAGTGATATGACCTTCATTAAAAAAACTATAAGGTTTTTTATCTTTAGCTAACTTATCTGTTAGACTAAGTGCTTTTAAAGTAATTGGATTTTTTTGTTTTAAATTAACGTTGAACATAATATTTAAAAATATTATACGTTTAATTTATTAATTAATACTTAACTTGAAATAGATATAAACCGTTAGGAATAGCTTTAAATAAACTTGAACCTTTTTTAGGGTGGTTTAGTCAAAACGACAATTGTTTTAAGTCAATTTGATTTAAGCTATAAGCAACTAAAGAACCAACAATAAATCGGACCATATTACGCAAAAAGCCATTACCACTAATCGTAATTTTGATTAACGCTTTTTGTTTAGTGATTTTAATATCATAGATTGTTCGAACTTTATTGTCTAAATCACTAGAAGCAAACGAACTAAAATCATGGGTACCAATAAAGACTTTTGCTCCTTGTTTGAGTTTTGTTAAATCTAATTTATCTTTGATAAACCAAACATAATTACGTTCAAAGAGATTATCGGTTTGGTTATTAATAATGTATTGATAAGTTTTAACTTTAACATCATGTTGAGCGTGAAAATTATCATTAACTTTTTTAACACTAATAATTTTGATTCCGTTTGATAAATGTTTATCTAAAAAAGTTTTAATTTTATTAGTATCGACAAACTTAGCGTTAGTTTTAAAACTAACATACTGGTTTAAAGCATGAACCCCACGATCAGTTCTTCCTGAACCAATTATTTTTACTTTTTCATTTAGCAATTTACTTAAACAAGATTCTAGTTCTTGTTGAATGGTACAAACATTATTTTGTTTACCAAATCCAAAATAACGACTTCCATCATAACTTAATCTCATTAAGTAATTCATATTAATAGTTCGTAGTAATAACTTCAATTCATCCAAAAGGACCCATAATCATTTTGTAATTAACATAAATGATTAAAAATCCAAAGACTAAACCAGTTAAACCTAAAGCTAAAAAGTCACGATAAGAAACCGAATAATTGCGATAACTTGTTCTTATTGCTCTAGGTGAATAATTTCTCGCTTCCATCGCATTCGATAAATCATCAGCTTTATGGAATGCCACACTAAACATCGGCACAATTAAAGATACTAGTGATTTAATCCGGTCTTTAAAATTACCATTTTTAAAATCAACTCCACGCGAAGCTTGAGCTTTTAAAATGTTTTGGCTTTCAGTTAATAATGAAGGTACAAACCGAATGGCAATCGAAATAATCATCGCTCATTCATTAACCGGAATTTTAAATAACTTTAATGGTGATAATAAATCTTCAATTGCACCAGTTAATTGAATTTCACTAGTGGTTGAAACTAAAATGGTTACCACCATAATCATTAACATAATCTTAAACGAAACGTTAAAAGTGTTAAAAACAACTAAACTAGATAGCGTATATCAAGAAGATTGATAAGCAAGATAATATGTAATTCCATCAATTGATCTAGTGATATATTTATTAAATAAATCAGTTGGTAATGGTTTATTTAATTTTAATCCATATGGGTCAATAACTCCCCCCCATAAATCACCAAAGATATAGGTATAGTGGTGTTGACCAACATCAATTTCTTTCAAGTTAAAAATATTGCGGTTAAAATAACCAATAAAACTATATCTGTCAATATCTATTACTAAGGCTGGGGATTTATAAACTAGTCAATTAATGACAAACAATAATACCAGCATAATTGCCCAAGCAATGAGAATTGATTTAAATAATTTTCACCCTAATTTAGCAACTAACCAAATAATACTTAAAGCGACAAATAAGAATAATTGACCAAAAAAACCTAATGGTAAGAAAATTACCACAATTAAAAAGATCGTTGTTACCAATTTCACTAATGGATTTAATTGGTGTCAAAATGATTTACGATTAACATATTTATCAAATGTGTTTTTCATAAGCTAAATCATCTCCTTAATCGCATTAGCTAGTTCTTCAATGTTTCTTGGTTTAGCGTCATATAGTTTTTTAAACTTTTCGTTTTTTTCAACTAGTTTATCAATCGTTTGAATCACTTTTGGTTTAATTAAACTAGTTTTACTCATGATGTTTTCGTTAGTAAATATGTTATAAGGTGTATCATAACCTAAAACAGCGTTTTCACCTAAAACAATGACTTGATCAGCTAATCTTAAAACTGCATCCATTTCATGGGTAATGACAAAAACAGTTTTATTTTGTGTTTTTAATTCCTTAATGATTGCTAGCATTTCTTCAATTCCAACTGGGTCTAATCCTGCGGTTGGTTCATCAAAAACAACAATATTAGGTTCAATTGCTAAAATTCCCGCAATGGCTACTCTTCTTTTTTGTCCACCTGATAAGTTAAATGGAGAACGTGAAAATAACTCTTCACTAATCCCTAATTTCTTTAGATATTTTTTACCTAATTCTTGGGCAATAAGTTTTTTAACTCCTAAATTAATTGGCCCAAACATCACGTCTTTTAAAACGGTGTCTTTAAATAATTGGTATTCCGGGAATTGGAAAACCATACCCACTGATTTACGTAATTTTTTAAATTGAGGAATTGTTCTTTTTTGCCCAATAATCTTGGAATTTTCAACAAAGATATTCCCGTATTTAGAGCGAATTAAACCATTAAAATGGTTAATTAAAGTCGTTTTTCCACTACCAGAATCACCAACAATAAAATAAATTTGGTTTTTAGGAAATTCAATACTTAAGGGGTTTAAAACTAGAACTTCTTCATCGCTATTTTCATTGAAAATAATTTTTAATTGATCAATCTTAATGGCTAAATTATCAGCTAATTGGAATGACTTAGCTTGTTTTTTATCCATTGGTAATTGATTACTACTAGTTATTTGCATAAGTTGTTTATATTTTCAATGACTTGATCAATTTCTAATGAAAGGTTAACTCTTTCATCCTTTGCTTTTAAGTTTTTACTTAACTCTAAAGCAAACGGCAGATTTAATTTATTGTTAGCTAGAAATTCTTCGTTTTCAAATACGGTTTTAGGTTCATCTAATTTTTGCAGTGTTCCATTCTTAATCACCATAACTAAATCAGCATTAAGCATCTCTTCCATGTTATGGGTAATTGAAATAATGGTTTTATGGTATTTTTGTCGCAAAGTAACCATTAATTCCATCAGTTCAGTCTTAGCTGTTGGATCAAGCATTGATGTACTTTCATCAAAAATAATGACTTTTGGATTTAAAGCTAAAACACTAGCAATTGCTACTCGTTGTTTTTGTCCACCCGAAAGTCTTCCAGCATTTAAACCTAATAGATGTTTCACATTAACGATACTAGAAGCGTTTTCAATAATTGCATACATCATCGTTGGATTAATCTTATGGTTTTCTAACCCAAAAGCAATATCGTCTTCAGCTGTTAAACCAATAAATTGGTTATCGGGGTTTTGAAAAACAATCCCAATATCATTACGAATACTTTTAACTGTATAGTTATCCAAAACAGTATTAAAAATTTGGATTTGTCCACTTCATGGTTTTAATAAACCAACTAGTAATTTACTAATAGTTGATTTCCCACTACCATTACCACCAACAATACAAATGTATTTGCCGGTGGGAATTTCAAAGCTAATTTTGTTAATGGTTGGAACATTCATTCCTTGTTCATAACCAAAAACAACGTCTTTAAAACGTACAGCAATTGGAACATTTTTTTCTGTTGATGGACTTGACATAATCTAACAGTTAAAATAATTATAATTTATATAAATAAAAATTATCTATGCGTAATAAAGTTTTACTAACCATTTTAGATGGTGTGGGATATAGTCCAAAAGTTGAAGGTAATGCTGTTTATTTAGCTAAAACCCCTAATTTAGATAAATTAATGCAAATTTATCCCCATGAATTAATTAGTGCTAGTGGGAAAGATGTTGGTCTTCCAGCTGGACAAATGGGAAATAGTGAAGTTGGTCACTTAAATATTGGAGCTGGAAGAATTGTTTACACTGGTTTAAGTTTAATTAACAAAGCCATTGAAGACAAAGTTTATGCCTCTAATCCAGCATTTAATAATGCTTTTAAATGAGCAAAAGAACATAAATCGAAATTACATATTATGGGTTTAGTTTCCCACGGAGGAGTGCATTCAGATTACCAACATATTACCGAATTATTAAAAGCTGCAAATCAATTTGGGCTTGAACCAATTATGCATATTTTTACTGATGGACGAGATGTTGATCCGCATGCATTTGAAAAAGACCTAGTGGACTTTATAAAAGTATGTAAGAAATATCAAGTTAAAATTGCTTCAATTTCTGGTCGATATTACGCGATGGATCGAGACCAAAGATGGGAACGAATTGAACAAGCTTATGAAACTATTCTAGGTCGTAGTAAACAAAAATTTGAAGATTTAGCAAAGTATGTAGAAAACTCATATAAAAACAACATTACTGATGAGTTTATTATTCCAGCAATGAATGGAAGATATGAACCAAAAAACATTGTTTTAAGTGATAATGATGCAGTAATTTTTGCTAATTTTAGACCAGACCGAGCAAGACAATTAACCCACTGCATTATTGGTAGTAGCTATTATGAATACAAACCAAAAATTACTTTAAAAAACATTTATATGGTGACTATGTCACAATACGAAGGTCTTCATCCAAATGATGTTGCTTTCATGCCAATGAAACTAAATAATGTTTTAGGCGAAGTAATTGAAAAAAATAACATGAGTCAATTGCGGATTAGTGAAACTGAAAAATATGCCCATGTTACTTTCTTTTTTGATGGCGGAAAAGAAATTGACTATAAAAATGAAAAGAAAATTTTAATTCCAAGTCCTAAAGTAGCAACATATGATTTAAAACCAAGTATGAGTGCTAACGAAATTACCGATAATTTAGTGGCTAATTTAGGTAAATTTGATGTTATTATTGTTAACTATGCCAATGGTGATATGGTTGGGCATACTGGTAATTTAGAAGCTTCAATTAAAGCAGTTGAATCATTAGATGTCCAAATTGGTCGACTATATGAAAAATGTCAAGAATTAGGGGTAACAATGTTTATTATTGCTGATCATGGTAATGTTGAAAAAATGTTAACCGAAGATCATAAACCAGTAACTAAACATACAACAAATCCAGTATGATTTATCTTAACTGATGATAACTACGAAATTGCTAAACATGGTAAGTTAGCTAATATTGCTCCAAGTATTCTTTCATATCTAAATGTGAATATTCCATTAGATATGAATGAAAAACCAATAATTAGTTTAAAAAATGGCAAGTAATTTAATTACTTCTAAAGATAATAAACAAATTAAGTTTGTTCACAAGCTATTTTTAGATAGTAAATACCGTAATTCAAGTAATTGTTTTGTTGCTGAGAGTGTTCGGGTTGTTAATGCTTTTATTAATCAAGGATTTAACTTAAAAGCGTTAATCATTAATCATCAAAGTAAATTTCTTAACCAATACAAGAAATATGAAGAACTAATAACTTTAGTTAATCAAGAAGTTTATCACCATTTAAGCCAATTACAAAATGGTGATGGAATCATTGGGGTTTTTAGTTTTAAAAAACAAACTGTTAATGATAATGCACAAAAAATTATTGTGCTAGACAGTATTCAAGATCCAAACAACTTAGGCGCAATTTTAAGAAGTGCTAAAGCTTTTAATGTGGATCAAATTTACTTAGTTAATAATTGTGTTGATCTTTTTAACTTTAAAGTCATTAAAGCCTCAATGGGTTATGGTTATGATATTCCCATTAAACATGAAACTAACCTTGAATATTTAATTAACAAATTAAAACAAAATAAAATTAAAGTTTATGCCACAGGAATTAATAAGCAAGCTAAAAGTATAAAAGTTGTTGATTTTAATCACCCGACAGCGATTATCTTTGGTAATGAAGGTAATGGTTTAAAAAAACAAGTTTTTGATTTAGTTGATCAAACAATCTTTATCCCGATTAATTCAGCTGTAGATTCACTTAATTTAGCGATTGCTGTTAGTGTTATTTTAAGTCAAATGTAATTATGAATAAATTAGTTGTTAAAGATAATGATGTTAACTGACGAATTGATAAATTCATTCGAAAAGTTTATCCATCTTTAAAACTAAGTGAAGTTTATAAATTTTTAAGAAACAAAAAGATTAAAGTTAACAATAAAAAAGTAAGACCGGATTACCGATTAAACTTAAATGATGAAATAACTTGTTATTTCAATGCTGAAGTTTATACTAAACAAGTTGAAACTAAAGATTTAAAACAAGAATTTAGTGTGATCTATGAAGATAAAAACATTCTTGTTGTTTATAAACCAGCTGGATTGGTTGTTCATATTGATCACGAAAAAACGACTAATACCTTAATTAATCAAGTCCTTAATTATTTAATTAGTAAGAATGAATATGATCCTAAATTAGAACAATCATTTGCTCCTAGTTTAGTGAACCGGATTGATCGGAATACTGCTGGACTTGTGATGATTGCTAAAAATCGTAAAAGTCTTGATATCTTAAATGAAAAAATTAAGCTTCATGAGATTAATAAAACTTATTTAGCCAAAGTTTATGGCATTATCGATCCTAAACAAGCAATTAAAAAAGCTTTTTTAACTAAATTTAGTGATAAGAATCAAGTATTAATTACTCCTAAACCAATTAACCCTAATTCCAAAGAAATTATTACCGAATATAAGTTAATTGAACATAAGCAAAACCAAAGCTTAATTGAAATTAATTTAATTACGGGAAGAACGCACCAAATAAGAGCTCATTTTAATTACTTAGGTTATCCACTAGTTGGTGAACAAAAATACACTAAGAATGAATTTAAACATTTATCAAAAAGAAAATATCAAGCCTTAGTTGCTTTTCAAATTCAATTTAACTTTAAATCTTCAGCTGATATTTTAGATTATTTAAATCATAAGGTAATTACCTTACCTAACGAAATAATTGCTAAAATTTTATAAACAATTTCGTATGGTTAAAAAGCATAAAAAACCAATTTTAATTTGTGTTAGTGGTGGAACAGCTAGTGGAAAAACTACGGCTGCTAAATTAATTCTTTCTAACTTACCTAAATCAGTCAAAACAGTGATGATTTGTATGGATAACTTTTATAAGGATATTAGTTATTTAGATAATTCGATTAAATTAACTAATACTAAAAATTCAAACATCCAAAGAATTAATTATGACCACCCTTATGCTTTTGATTGACAATTAATTACTAATACGTTAAAAGACTTGTTAAAAAGAAAAACAGTTCAAATTCCTAACTATGATTATGTAACTGGTAAACGTTTAAAACAAACAAAAACTATTAAACCAGCTGATGTGATTATCTTTGAAGGAATTTTAGCAATTCATAATCCTGATATTAATAATTTATCAGCCATTAAAATCTTTGTTGAATCTCCTGATGATGAACGATTTATTCGAAGGTTTTTACGTGATAAATGTGAATTAAAAAGAACTGATGAAGAAATTATTAATCGTTGACGAAAATTGGTTCAACCAATGTATAAACAATTTTGTCAACAGCAACGAGCTGATGCTGATTTAATTATTCCGTGATTTAACCAAAACGATGTTGCCATTGAACTATTAAAATCAGCTTTGACAATGCGAGTCTTACACCGATAAATTCATGCGTAGTTATTTTCAATATTTAGGAGTTATTGCACTAAAGCGTCCATCGATTTGGATTACTTTTGCTTTATATTGAATTTATACGATCATCTTATTATTTCTTGTCCCGATATTAAGTGGGATTGGTCCAATTGCCGTATGAAGTAATACTTTATTTAATTTACAAAGTAACTTCATTATGATTCTTGGCGTTGCTATTGCTTTATTAGTAGGAACAATTTTCCGTAAAAGTATTGAAGATCAAAGTGAATTATTAGTTATTTCTAAACCAATTAAAAGATGAAAAATTAATACGATTAAATTTATTTGGGTTTTAATTATGACTAGCATCCTTATTTTTGGTTGTTGAATCATAATTGCCTTAACGCCAATATTAGGACAATACGATCCATTAAATAATGAAAAAGGAATTCCGTTTGATAAGATTTTCCCTTTAATGTTAGCAATGACTTTAGCTGGATATGTCATTAGCTTTTTGTTTTCTTCAATCGCAATATTCTTATCATTAATTGCCAACCGTATTCAAATTATTATTACCCTAATAACCATTAATGTGGTTTTTTCAGTTTATAACAGTGTTAGCACACTAGTACTAGATAACTTAAAATCAAGAATTGAAGGTAATTATCCTAATGTAAGTGTTGAAAGTATTTCGATTAATTCCACTAAATCAGATGTCGAAAGTTTTGCTTATATTTCTGAAGGAAAAGAACGATATGATCTATACCAAATTTATGAAGAAAATAACCCCAAAATTAATGCTTTAGCGCAAGTAATTAATTTTAATAACCAATGAAGTAATTTATATTCTTCCTTTAATTTAGTTGATCAAGATGATCTGAACAATCAAGTGATTTTGGTTCAAATCCTAAATTAAATACCCATATTAGTCAAAACGATAACTTAATTAGCTATATTGCTAATTTCTATCATCATTTAAATCATGATACTGATATTACAGATAGTGAATCATTAATGATTTTTCCGACATATTTTGCCATCTTAAATAATGGTAATCACGAATATAACAATGAAGAAGATACTGGTTTTTATCATTTAGGTTTAAATAAAAGAAGAATCTCAGTTTTGAAATTAGCCGGAGGCAATAGTCAAACCATTTATGTATCGAACCGTAATTTAATCTTTAATTTCATGCCTACACAATTTGCTTCTAACAATGATTTAAGTGTTTTTAATCAAAGAGCATTAGACCAACAAGTATTTAATAACATTATCCCGAGATATTTAACTAACGAACAATTCATTAACTTATCTAAAGCTAATGAAAATGAAGACTTAGTTTTAAATTATGTTAATGATTTATATTCATTAATCAAGATTAATCATTATGGATTAAGCTATAACAATGAAGCTAATTTAAATAATGCGTTAGCAACTTATAAATACACAGTTTTACGAGGGTTATTGTATTTATATTGAAACCAAATCTTACCAGAATACTTAAGTAGTAAAAAGATCAGTATTGAGCAATATTTAATGAACCATAATGAAGGTAATGAAAAATACTTTAATCAGTTTTTTAACTACCGTATTCCTAGTATTACTAATCCATATACAAAAGAATTTGTTTCACTCAATTTAACTGGCAGTCAATTTGTCCATATGATTATGATTATGGCCGGAGTAGCGCGATTTAGTCAAACTACTTACTATAAAACTCCAGGTTATAGTTTTAAAGGTTCAACTTATCCGTTAAATTTAGATGGAACATTTTTAAAGAAAATTGATAATCGAGACTTATCTAATGCTTTTGTGTGTTTATCGTTAGATACTAATTCTTATGGAATCGATAAGATATATCACTACACTAGTCATCCATATTTAACAAACACTGGCGTTAGTTTATTTTGAATTTTTATTAGTGTTATTTTATTTGGCAGTTCTTATTTTAAATACCAAAGATACGATATTAAGTAATTACTTAACTAGTTCACCAAGTAATGAAAAACGATTTGCTTGATTGATTTTTACTTGGACTAAATCTCCAGGATTGGCACTTCCAATAAAATTAACTACTTTTAATTGCGGTGAATAACCTGTTAAAACATTTTTATCAGTTTTAGAAGGTCCGTCTACTAAAACTTCAAGTGTTTGACCAATATATTTTTCATTATTTTGTTTAGCGTATTTTTTGACTAATTCATTTAATCTACTTAATCGTTCTTGTTTTGTTTTTAAATCAACTGTATCATTAATTAATGCCGCTGGAGTTCCTTCTCGTGGTGAAAAAATAAACGTATAAGCATTATCGTATTGCACAAGATCATATAACTTTAATGTATTAGCAAATTGTTCTTCGGTTTCATTGGGAAAACCCACAATTAAATCAGTGGTAATAGCTAAATTATTAATCTTGCTACGCATATAGTTAATTAACTTTAAATAATCATCAATTAACATAAAGCGTTTCATTTGTTTTAAGATTTCATTATCACCGGATTGAATTGGTAAATGAATACAAGGCATAATGTTTTGATGTTTAGCAATCACATCAATCGTTTTATAATCAAAATTTCATGGATTAGATGTTGAAAAACGAATCCGTTTAATTGGTAAATTAGCCACTGTTTCTAATAAATCACTAAAACGGTATTTCTTATCAATAAAATCAATTCCATAATCATTAACGTTTTGGCCAATTAAAGTAATTTCTTTAACTCCAGAAGCTAATAATTCATTAATTTCATTAATGATATCTTCTGGTTCACGACTAATTTGTTGTCCACGCGTAAAAGGAACAATACAGTAAGTACAAAAGTGATTACATCCATCCATAATCGAAACAAAAGCTTTATGCATTTGATCAATTCTTCGTGGCATTTTATGGAAATGATGTTTAGTTTCATGGTGAATAGAAATAATCTTTTTATTCTTGGTATAGACATCAAATAAAATTTCTGGTAATTCGTAGATATTATGAGTTCCAATGGCAAAATTAACATAGTTATTTTTCATTAACATGTTAACTGTTGATTCTTGTTGGGGCATACAACCACTTACACCTAGAACAAATTTTTTGTTTTGGTCATGATGATTTTTAGCTAATAAACCAATTTCCCCATAAACTTTCTTTTCAGCGTTTTCACGAATTGCACAAGTATTTAAAATTACTAAATCAGCGTCATTAATATCATGTGTTCTTTTAAAACCAAGATCAATTAAGATTTTAATCATGCTTTCGGTATCAATCACATTAGCTTGACAACCATAAGTACGAATAAAAAACTTATAGTTAGCATATTCAGCTAACTTATATTGCGAATTGATTTGAAAATCAGTTCGGCTTATTTGTTGATTACTTTTTCTTAATCCCTGTTTTTTTAAATCAGCATGATTGCGAATTTCAATCTGTTTTGACCTTGACATAGAATAATATTTTATATATAATAAACAAAGATTTTCCGAATGAAAAAGATTTGAAAATTCCTTCCTTTATTAGCTTCATTTGTTGGAATTGTTCCGGCAATCGCTTTAACATCTTGTTCAACTAAGAGCGAAAACATTTTACGTGAATTTGATTTGTCAAACCCTAAACTTGATAAATCAGTAATTAAAACAATTAACGATGTTAAACCAAGTGATTTAGCGCTTTATGATCTAATGATGGGAGGAAAGAATATCCATCATGGGAACTATATTGTGATTTTAGCCAGTCAAATGTCTAATGCTTCAAATAAGTTCCTATGTTCTGCTGGAGACCCTGACTTAGGTTATTTTGATTATTTTGATAATAAAGATCAACCATCAGTATTTAATGATGAAATCTTAACCAATATTGTTAATGCAGCCCACCGCCAAAGTGATAAAGACTTTGGGATTTATCTAGCCATGGACATTGAACCAAAAGATTTATATGAACATAATCGTCCTGGTCCATTAGAAGAACCATACGCTTATGACTATAAATGAACTGATAGTGATATTGATCGCATTGGTAAATTAGATGATGACATGAAAGAAAAGTATAAGGATCAAGTCGGTAAATATGCCCGAAATGATACTTATGCGACCCAAATGCGTGATTTCATCTCTACTGCTACTAGTATCTTTACGGCTGATAAATTTAAAGTAAGTGATAGTGGTTCAATGCCATTTGCCATGGTATGAAAAGATGGAGTACCACGGATTGAAAAGCACTTCCATAAAATTGATTTAGCCCGTAATGATGCTGATAATAATCTAGAAGCTTATATCAACTTCCTATTAAAAGATGACGAAAAAAAATAACCAACCAAGGTTATTTTTTTCTTAAATCAAAAACTAAATTAATTATTTAGTTCCTCATAAACCATGAAGGTTACAGTATTCAGATACTTTATCCCCATGTTTTACATTTACTTTAACTTTAGGTTCTTCACCTGGGTTTAAAGTATAAATCTTAATTCTTTTATCATTTTCAATTGCAATAAAGTTAATGTAATGTTCTTCTGTCATGGGGTGAATAACACTACCAATTACAACTTCATTATCCTTAACAACTGGAATATGTTTTTCAGTTGCCGCTTCTGTTGAATTCTTTGTTAGTTTCACCATTGGGGTATCACAACATTTTAATTCCCCTCCACCATTAACGGCTTTTAAAACAACATTACCGCATTTATTGCATTTATAAAAACTAAATTTTTCCATCTTAATACTTTTCTCCTTTAATATATATAATGTTTGATTATATAACATTATGGCAGACAAAAAGAACGTTCGATTAGAATGTACAGAATGTAAGAGTATTAATTATTTAACAAGACGTAACCCAAAAAACGTTCCTGACAAGTTAACATTAAATAAATACTGTAAAGTTTGTCAAAGAATCACTGTACATAAAGAAACAAAAGCTAAGTAATTAGCTTTTTATTTTTAATGAATCCAAGTTTTAGTTTTAAATTAAATCAACTAAATAAGATCTTAAAGCGTTTTAAAGCTGATGGAGTAATTTTAACTAGTAGTTTTAATCGTTTTTGAATTGATGAATTAAGAATTACTGATAGTGGGTTTTATTTAATTACTAAAAAACAACAATATTTCTTTATTCCGGGATTTGATTATGACTATTTTGTTAATCACTATAAAAATCCACAAGTAAAACTGATTAAATTAACTAGTTTAAATGACTTAAAATTAGTAATTAAGCAATTAAAATTAAAACATGTTTTAATTGAAGATACTGTTAGTATTAAAGAATTTAACTTACTGAATAAGTTAGTAAAACTTAATCCAGTTAGTTTAGTGGATTTAAGAAGTATTAAAACTAACCAAGAATTAAAGTATTTAACTAAAAGTGCCAAAATTACTTGTCAAGTCTTAAATGAAGTCAGAAAAAATCAATTAAAAGTGGGAATTAGTGAAATCCAACTGAAAAATTGAATTTTAAACCGGATGCTAGAGTTGGGTGCAAGTGGTGCATCATTTGATTTAATTGTGGCGTTTGGAAATAATACTGCTAATCCACATCATCTTTCAACAAATAAAAAACTAACAAAAGAAACTTTAATCAAAATTGATATTGGTTGTATTTATCATGGTTATTGTTCTGATTTAACTAGAACATTTTATTTTGGAAAAAATCCAAAACCAGAATATTTAGCAATGTTTAATTTAGTTAAAAAAGCCCAAGTTTTAGGTTTAAAACATGCTAAAGCTGGAATTAAGTGTAGTGAATTAGATGATGTTGTAAGAAACTTTATTGCTAAAGATCCTAGATATGGTAAACAGTTTATTCATGGTTTAGGTCATGGGGTCGGAATCCAAATTCATGAAACGCCAAGTGTTAATAAGTTAAGTCAAGTAGTTTTACAACCTAATCAAGTAATTACGATTGAACCCGGAGTTTATGTCAAAAATCTAGGTGGAATTCGAATTGAAGATACAGTTATAATTACTAAAAACGGGATTAAAAACTTATCTAATTCTTGTCCTAAAACATTTTTCAATTAACTCATGTTTTAATAGTTATATTTTTAATATAATTAGCGTATTATTTATAAATAAAGTATGAAAAAAATTGCAATTAACGGATTCGGAAGAATCGGACGATTAGTTTTTAAAGAATTAATTAAAAACAAAGCTGTTGAAATTGTTGCGATCAACGATTTAACAGATGCTAAAACATTAGCACATTTATTAAAATACGACTCAGCTCATGGTCGATTTGTTGGAAGTGTTAGCCATGAAGACAACAACTTAGTTGTTAATGGTAAAAAAATTCCTATCTTTGCTGAAAAAGATCCAGCTAACTTACCTTGAAGTAAATTAGGTGTTGATATTGCTATTGAATCAACAGGACGATTTGTTGATAAAGATGGGGCCGGAAAACACTTAACTGCTGGAGCAAAAAAAGTTATTATTTCAGCTCCTGCTAAAGGTGAAGGAATTCCTACAATTGTTTACAACGTAAACCATAAAACACTAAAAGCTAGTGATACTATCGTTTCAGGTGCAAGCTGTACAACTAATGCTTTAGCACCAATGGTAAAAGTGATTCATGAAAAATTCGGTATCGTTAAAGGTTTAATGAATACCATTCATGCTTATACTGCTGACCAAAGATTACAAGATGCACCGCACAGTGATTTAAGAAGAGCTCGTGCTGCGGCTGTTAGCATGGTTCCTACTAGTACTGGAGCGGCTAAAGCAATTGGTTTAGTATTACCAGAATTAAAAGGTAAATTACATGGTTTAGCAATTCGTGTTCCAACTATTACTGGTTCATTAGTTGATTTAACTGTGGAATTAGAAAAAGCACCAAGTGTTGACGAAATTAATGAAGCAATGAAAAACGCAGTTAATGACACTTTAGCATACAACCCAGACCAAATTGTTTCATGTGACATCATTAGTGAAACTCATGGTTCAATCTTTGATCCTAAATTAACAAGTATGATTGAAGTAAACGGAAAACGTTTATACAAAATCTTTACTTGATACGACAACGAATCAAGTTATGTTAACCAACTTGTGCGTACAACTCTATATTTAGCTAGTTTATAATGAACCAATACTTAAATAAAAAATCATTAGCTGATTTAGATTTAGCTAATAAACGTGTAGTAGTTCGATTTGACTTTAACGTTCCCATTAAAGACGGAAAAATTACTGATGATAAACGAATTACAGCGGCACTTAAAACCATTAAATATTTATTAGACCAAAACTGTAGTATTGTGGCATTAAGTCACTTAAGTCGAATTAAATCAATTGAAGACATTAAATCAAATAAAAAAACATTAGCTCCAGTGGCTAAACGTTTAGGTGAATTATTACCTGGAATTGAAGTTAAATTTGAACCTTCAACTGACTTTAATAAGATTAGTGCTTCAGCTAATAATCTAAAACCAAAACAAATCTTATTACTAGAAAACACTCGTTATTACGATGTTAACGATAATAATGAAGTGGTTAAACGTGAATCAAAAAACAATCCAGAATTAGCTAAATTCTATGCTAGTTTAGGAGTAGCGTTTGTAAATGATGCTTTTGGTACAGCACACCGTGCACATGCATCAAATGCAGGAATTGCTAGTTTAATGAAAGATTCATGTCTAGGATTCTTAGTGGAAAACGAAATTAAGAATATTTCTAAAGCCATTGATAATCCGTCTCACCCTTATGTTGCCATTTTAGGTGGAGCCAAAGTTAGTGACAAGATTAAAGTGATTACTAACTTATTAACCAAGTGTGACAAGATTATTATTGGTGGGGGAATGGCGTTTACTTTTGCTGGAGCTGAAGGAAAACAAATTGGTAAATCAATCAATGAACCTGATATGTATCCATTAGCAAAAGAAATGCTAACTAATAGTCGTGATAAATTAGTTTTAACAGTTGATAGCAAATGTAGTCCTGATTATGCTGATTTAAAACCAGAAATCTATAACCTAGATGACGGAATTCCGCATCACTTAGAAGGATTAGATATTGGTCCAAAAACTGTTGAAGCGTTTGTCAAAGTAATTAAACAAGCGAAAACAATTGTTTGAAATGGTCCTTGTGGAGTAACTGAATTTAAAAACTATTATGCTGAAGGAACACGTGCTGTAGCCCAAGCCGTTAAAGAAGCAACTCAAAACGGATGTTATTCTTTAATTGGTGGTGGGGATTCAGCTAGTGCCATTATCCAACTAGGGTTTAAAGAATCAGACTTTAGTTTTATTTCAACTGGTGGAGGAGCAGCATTAACTTTAATTGAAGGCTCACCACTAAAAGGATTAGATCCAATTCCAACTAAATAATTAAGTTTTAATTATTTCTATTGATCAATAGCATTTAACAATTTGGGTTAAGTGCTATTTTTCTTTTAAATTTCCATAATTTTTTTATGAATATTTTTTTATTTATAAACTTTATCTACTTTTCATATGAAATTAAAGAAAATTTTAAAAGCGGTAAGCTTAACTTCACCAGTTGTAGCAACAAGTGCTGCTGCAGTTAGTTGTAGTACTAATCAGTTTGATAATGTTACTCCATATCAATCATTAAGTGTCACTAAAGCTAATCAACAAGATTTGATTAATGCTTTTAGTAAAAAACTTGGTACTTTTGATGCTCAAGAATTTAGTGATGAAGCAAGTTGAAAAATAGCAACACAAAAACTTGTAGATGAAAACATTAAACAAGATCAAATTCAACCAGTAATGTGATATGAATTAGTTTTAGCAATTCTTAATCACAATACTTTAAGTGATTCACAAACATTAACATTCAATAACTTAACTACTCATGATAAGATTGATGTTGATACTAAAACACATTTAGCAAAAACAATTGCTGGATATAGTTTTACGATTAGTATTAGTGATAAAACAACTAATGCAACAACAAGTAAAAACTATACAAGTGCTACTATTGTTGAACAAACTAATTCATCTAATTCAACAAAGCAATGAGCTTATCAAATTACTGATAGTACTAACAACGATTCATTTACAAACGTTATTTATATTACTAGCAAACTAACATTAAAAACTAAGTAATTAATTTATGTATTACACTAAGTTTCAAACCCAATTAGAAGCTAAAGATGAATTTGTTTTATTAGCTAAAAAACAAGTTAAAACAACTGTTGTTAAAGCTAAAAACAAAAATAACTTCTTTAGTAAATTTAGATTTTTTAATAAAAAGAATAGTGATGGTAGTTTCTCAGTAAAAGAATTTATCGGAAAACTATCGAGCGGATTGATGTTACCAATTGCTATGTTACCAATTGCGGGATTATTCCTAGGAATTGGTAGTGCTTTATACATTCAAGGAACAACTAATAATATTGAATGATTAAAAGTAATTGGCTCAATTCTTAAAACTCCAGGAGAAGCTGTATTTGGTAATCTAGCTGTATTATTTGCCATTGCGATAGCGATTGTTTTTGCAGAAGACTCTGGAGTAGCAGGTTTAAGTGCTTTTTTAGGATGATTAGTCTTTTGTGCTTTTCAAAGTTCATTAATTGGTTCATATTCTGAATCTTTTGCTCACCCTGATAAGCTTCGCTATACATTCTTATGATTTGATTTTGACGCAACAACATTTAATGCAATTTTTGGTAATAACGTTGGAATTCAATCATTAAATACTTCTGTATTTGGGGGAATTATTGTTGGATTCTTAGTTGCTAAAATCTACCGTAAATTTAAAAACACGCAATTACCACAAATCTTAGGTTTCTTTAATGGAGCAAGATTTGTACCAATCGTAACATTCGTTTCAATGTTAGGAGTGTCATTAATCTTTTGTTTACTTTGACCTTATTGTGGATTAGGAATTTATTTCCTTGGTAACCATTTAGGAAAAGTACCATATGGGATTAACTCATTTATTTTTTGCGTGATTGAACGTTTCTTAGTTCCGTTTGGATTACAACATGCTTTCTATATTCCATTATGACAAACAGCGGCCGGAGGAAGTCTAGATCTAAATACAGTCATGATGTTTAATGGTCATAACGTTTTAGTTAATAACCAAACGATTACTTGATTAGCTTTTGCGAGAGCTAATGGTTGAAAAGGAGCAAGCATTGTTTCGGGTGATCAATATATTTGATCATTCATGAATTCGTTATCAGGATTAAAAGTTAAAGTTGAAGGTATGGATGAATTACAAACGATTACCTTTGATTGAGCAAGAACATCGTTCCCTAATGGGGTAAATGTTACTCAATATATGGAAGGACGTTATCCATTCATGAACTTTGGTCTTCCAGCGGCTGCTGCTGCTATGGTTGTGGCTGCACCGAAAAATAAACGTAAATTAGCCTTTAGTGCGGTAATTGGGGCGGCATTAACGACATTCTTAACTGGAATTACTGAACCAATTGAATTTACTTTCTTATTTTTAGCACCTTGACTATATTATGGCTTCCATGCTTTTTTAGCTGGATTAAGTGGATTATTCCTAGGTTTATGACACGCTCATATTGGAATGACATTTGCTGCCGGAATGATTGACTTTACTTTATATGGTATTCTTCCTGATATTCTTGGTGCTCAAGCTGGAAGTTGAAAAGCGATTATTGTTGGGTTAGGATTAGTACCTTTATATTTCTTTGGTTTCTGATTCTTAATTGTGAAATTTAATGTTTTAACTCCTGGACGAGGAGAAAGCACTCATTTATTTACAAAAAAAGACTTATTAGCTAAACAAGATAATAATAAAAAAGATGCTTTAGTTTTAAGTAAATTAAACGCGAAAGAAAAAGAAGCTTATGAAGTGCTTCAAGCTTTGGGTGGAAAAGATAATATTGTTTTAGTTAATGCTTGTATTACTAAATTACGTGTTAATGTTAAAGACCGTAAGAAAGTTAATGAAAAAGCATTAATTGCCTTAGGTGCAAAAGGAGTTACTTATCCAAGTAAAAACTCAGTTTATTCCATTTTTGGTGGAAAAGCTGATATTTATAAAAACTTAATTAATGATTTATTAAAGAAGTTATAAGATATCAATAAATATTTAAAATTAAAGTATGAAACTTAAAACTCTATTTAAATGTGTCAGTGGATTAGCTATTTCTAGTAGTTTAATCCCGGTAGGGATGAGTTTTAATAATAAACCTCTCTCTCTAAGTAACCAAAATGTTGGTAACTTAGATTCGAGTAACGAATTTACTTGAGATATTGATAGTAGTGGATATATTAGTCCACATGATAAAAGTCAAGTTAAAGGCGATATTGTTATTCCAGCTAAAGTTGGTGAAAAAACCGTTATCGGAATAGAAAATAATGCTTTTCGTAATTGTAGTTTGTTAAATAGTATTAATATTCCAAATAGTGTAACTAATATTGGTGAATATGCTTTTTATAATTGTAGTGCTTTAACTGATATTATGCTTCCCAATAGTGTAGAAATTATTAATAAAGGAGCTTTTCATACTTGTACTAGATTAAATAGTATTAATATCCCAGGTAGTGCAATATATATTGGTAATATTGTTTTTGATGGTTGTGTTTCATTATCTAACATTGTTTTGAATTGATCAAATGTAAATGATGTAAATTTAGATTCTTCTTCTTTCTCTATAGGATCCACACAAAATATTAATATAGAAATTCGTCAAGATATTGAATATAGTGATAAAAATCAAAGTGAGATTATAAAAAGTAAATATCGTGAAAAACTAATTGCTGCTGGATTAACTGAAGCAGCAACATATTCTACTTGATGAGATAATACTACAAATTCACCAAGTGAAGACTATGATATTACTAATTTAAATGCTGATATAGAAACAATAATTGGTTCAGGTTTTAAAACTTGATTAGATGGGTCTTCTACAAGAAAATTATCAATTAAATGTGAAGTTACTGACAATAATTTTAATGGAACAGCTAAATTTAATGATGATTATTCAAAAATAATTACTAATATTACCGGTCATAAAGAAGGTATTGAAAATTTAGATATTACTTTTACTCCTATTCTTACATTAACTGATAGTGCTAACAATTTTGAAAAAGTTATTCATTTAGCTTCAGGTACTATTCATTTAACAAATGTTAAACATAATATTATTGGTCCCGTTCTAGGCGGTGTCTTTGGAGGGATTGGTGCTATTGGTCTAGCAACTGGAACAGTTGTATTTATTAAGAAAAAGAAACAATATTAAGTTAAATAAAACAAAAAAAGTACCAGG
The DNA here is from genome assembly GCA_029203615.1 of Mycoplasma sp. Classification (GTDB taxonomy): domain Bacteria; phylum Bacillota_I; class Bacilli_A; order Mycoplasmatales; family Mycoplasmoidaceae; genus Malacoplasma_A. The sequence goes on from CP091280.1 coordinate 196,240, forward strand.
AATCTTCCCTTGGTACTTTTTCTTATGGTGCCGACTATTGGAATCGAACCAACAACCTACTGATTACAAGTCAGTTGCTCTGCCAGATTGAGCTAAGTCGGCATCAAAAACGTATACAAATTATATATATTTTTAGTTTTAAATAAATTATAATCAAACTAAGAAATAATATGGAAACCTTAAGTGAATTGTACCGGATTGGTTTAGGTCCAAGTAGTAGCCATACTATTGGACCATACCGAATCATTAAACACTATTTAAAGAAATATCCTAATACTAAAAGTTTTGATGTTTATTTATATGGTTCATTAGCTTTAACTGGTAAAGGTCATCAAACTGATGTTTCATTAATTGAAGCAGCAGGCAAAGATAAACCAGTTAAAGTCTTTTATGATATTAAAAAGAAAGTAGATCATCCCAATACCATGGATGTTATTGGTTATGATCAAAATCAAAAACCTTTAGGGACAATGACTGGGGTTTCAACTGGTGGAGGTGCCATTGAAATTAAAGGTGAACCATATGATAACTCCATTAATGTTTTTCCTCATCACAACTTTAATGAAATTAAAGCTTGATGTAAGGAAAATAAAAAGAATTTAGTTGATTATGTCCAACACTTTGATCCAAACGGTTTTAAACATCTAGATGAAGTATGAGAAGTGATGAAACAATCAATATTAGATGGATTAAGCCATTCAGGAATGTTTGATGGTGTAATTAAATTAAGTCGGAAAGCTAAATTAGCTTTAAACAATATTAAAAAAGCTAAATTACCAACTGATTCAATTTATTATGCGATGGCTTATGGTTATGCAGTTGCTGAAATTAATGTGATGCATGGAAAACTAGTAACAGCTCCAACACTAGGTGCAGCTGGGATTTTACCAGCGGTACTATATTATTGTGAATATAACTTAAAGTTTTCATCCAAAAAAATTATTGAAGCATTAGCTGTTGCTGGAGTCATTGGTAATTGTTTTAAACATAATGGTACAATTGCGGGAGCTACTGGCGGATGTCAAGCTGAACAAGGTAGTGCTTGTAGTATGGCCGCAGCTGCTTATTGCTATTTAATGAATGGGGATTTAGATTTAATTGAAGCTAGTGCCATTATTGCGATTGAACATCATTTAGGTTTAACATGTGATCCAATTTTAGGGCATGTATATTCGCCATGTATTGAACGTAATGCCCAATTAGCAATGCGTGCGATTATTAGTTATGGTCAAGCTTTATTAACTAATGGTAAACATGAGTTATTTGATCTAGATGATGTTATTCTAGTGCAAAAACATACTGGTGAACAAATGCATTCAGACTATAAAGAAACAGGGTTAGGTGGATTAAGCTGAATGTGAAAGAAAAAGAACAATTATCCAGTTTAACAAAACATTATTTTTTAATATCAGCTAAGGCTGATATTTTTTATAATTATTAACAATTTATGAAACTTAAAAAAGTTTTTAATGTTTTAGCTGGATTTACTATTTGTTCTAGTTTAATTCCTATTGGAACAAATTTTATTAATAAGGTATCTCTAAGTAGTAAAAATACTAATAACTTAAAACAGAGTAATGAAATTGCTTGAAACATTGATAGTAATGGATATGTTTATCCAACTGATAAAGATCAAATTACTGGTGATATTACTATTCCGAATACTGTTGATAATATAACTGTAACCGGAATAAGAGCTGAAGCTTTTTCTGAATGTCAAAATTTAGAAAGTGTTACTATTCCCAATAGTGTAACTATTATTGGTAGTGCGGCTTTTTTTCATTGTACTAGTTTAGTTAACATTAAAATTCCAAGTAGTGTAAATAAAATAGATATAGCTGCATTTTTTAATTGTGATTATTTAACTAGTGTAAGTTTTGCAGAAGGAAGTGTTCTGAATACTATTGGTGATAGTGCATTTGCTTTTTGTTCTTCATTAACTAGTATTAATATTCCAAATAGTGTAACTAGTATTAGTGAAAACGCCTTTGCTAACTGTGTTTCATTAACTAGTATTAATATTCCTGATAGTGTAACTAGTATTGGTGAAGCTACTTTTTATAATTGTACTTCATTAGCTAGTATTAATATTCCAGATAGTGTAACTAAGATTGAAACAGAAGCTTTTTATGGTTGTACATCTTTAACTAGTGTTACACTTCCTAGCACAATAACTTCTATTGGAGATAGAGCATTTTGAGATTGTCCTTTAAAAACTATTAATTTTGAAAACAATGATAATTATGTATGAAAAGGAGATAATACTAATGGTTATTTAATTGCTAAAAATCAAACAGACCAATATGCTTGTCCTAGTTGTTTAGCAATTGGGTCAATTAATTTAACTGGAGCAATTGTAATTAATACAGAAGCGTTTGACCATTGCACAGGTATTACAAAAATAAATATCCCTGACACAGTAATAGTGATAGGTGAACGTGCTTTTAGTTATTGCATTAGTCTAAAAAGCATAATTTTTAATAATTCAAATCCTAATTTAATAAATATTGGCACAAGAGCATTTACTAAGTCTTCTAAATTAAACACAATTGAAATTCATCAAGATTTAGATCATGCAGACCAAAATTCAATTAATACATTAAAAAAAGAATATAAAAACAAAATTACTTCTGTATCAGTAAGTATTGATGCAACTTATTCTACTTGATATGATAATTCAACCACTTCACCTAGCGAAATATTTGATATTCATAATTTAAATACAACATCAACTACAACAATTGCATACGGATTTAAAGTGTGAAAAGATGAAAATCCAAGCAGCAGAAGCGTTACTCTCCAATATACAACCAGTAATAATAGTATTAGTGTAACTGGAACAATTGATGATAATTTATCAACAATAAAAACCACGATAACTAGCAATGATACTAATATTAAAACTAATGATGTAACTTTTACTCCTATTCTTACATTAACAGATAGTGCTAACAATTTTGAAAAAGTTATTTATTTAGCTTCAGGTACTATTCATTTAACAAATATTAAACATAATATTATTGGTCCAATATTAGGTGGAGTTTTTGGTTCGATTGCCACTATTGGTTTAGCAACCGGTGGATTTCTCTTCTATAAACAAAAACACAAAAACAAGAAAAGATAAAAATAATTAATAAAAAAGTACCAGGGGTTTACTTGGTACTTTATCTTTTATGGCACAGCATAAGGGACTCTAACCCCTAACCTTTTGGTCCGAAGCCAAACGCTCTATACAATTGAGCTAATGCTGTAGATTTAGTTAACTTATTATATTTATAATTTATTAAGTAAACTTAATCGAAGATGTCTAATCCAAATTCAAGTAAAATCTTACAAGAAATTCATGATTTATTATCCACTGTTCGGGTTTATATTAACTATGATGGTGGTGATGTTGAATTTGTTAGTTATATTGATCATGTTTTAACATTAAAGATTTCAGGTGCATGTAGTACATGCCCCTTTAATAGTGAAACATTTGATACGGGAGTAAAACAAGTATTTATGGCTGAAATTCCTGATATTAAAGATGTTAAGTTTGTTATTTAGAAAGAAATAGAAGAATATATGCAAAACGTAATCTTAGTTATTAACGCTGGAAGTAGTAGTATTAAATTTAAAGTCTTTACCAATGATACATTGACTGTTTTAGGTTCTGGTCAATGTGAAAAGATTGGTAACCCCCTTGGGATTTTTACTTTAAAAGTAAATAAGGATGAATTCAAACAAGAAATTGCTATCCCTGATCATAAATTTGGGATTGAATTAATGATTAAAGAATTAATGAAACACCATATCATTAATGATTTAAAGCAAATTAAAGGAATTGGTCACCGAATTGTAATGGGTGGAAAGAAATATCCTGATTCAGTATTAGTAACTCCTACTGTATTACAAGATCTGAAAGATTATTCAGTCCTTGCTCCACTTCATAACCCACCAGAAACTAAAACCATTGAAGAATTTCAAAAGATTCTGCCCAATGTTCCTAATGTAACAGTTTTTGATACTTCTTTTCATACAACAATTGCCCCAGTTAACCACTATGCGATTAGTCATGAATTAGCATCTAAATACCAAATCTATCGTTATGGATTCCATGGTACTAGCTATCGATATATCGTACAAAAAATGCAAAAAATTCTAAATAAGAAAGATGTTAATTTAGTTGTGGCTCACTTAGGTAATGGGGCAAGCATTAGTGCGATTAAGAATGGTAAAAGCATTGATACTTCAATGGGATTAACACCGTTAGAAGGATTAGTAATGGGGACAAGAACCGGAAATATTGATCCAGCCGTAGTTACTTACTTAATTCGTCAAGGTTTTAAACCTGAAGAAGTTGATAACATTCTGAATAAAGAAAGCGGTTTAAAAGGAATGTGTGGCACTAATGATTTACGGGAAATTATGGTTAAAGTTGAAAATGGTGATCATAATGCCGAATTAGCTGTAAGAATGTTTATTAAACGAGTAGCGAAATACTTAGTTTCATTTGTTAATGAACTAAAAGGAAAAGTTGATGCGATTGTTTTCACTGGGGGAATTGGTGAATATTCTTGTTATTCAGTTCATTCAATTTTGCATTCAATTCATCTATTTAAAACAGATGTTAATGATGAAAAAATGTGAAGTAGTTTTGCTGATTACAAGATTGTTTCTGGACCAAAAGCTACTTATCCAATCTATATTATTCATACTGATGAAGAATTAATGATTGCTCAGGATGTTAAAAAGATTACCAAATGTTAAATTAGATATAAAATAAAGACAATATGAAACTAAAAAAATTACTATTTTTACCTTTAATGGCAATTGTTCCTGCCGTTGTTGCTCCAGCTGTATTATCAAGCTGTAGTTTAGCTGATCCTGAACTATACAAAGATGTGGAAATTACTAAAGCGAATAAAGAAGAAATTATTGCTCGTTGTGAACGATGAATTCCCCAATTAAAAGAACAAACTTTTGAAGCAAAAGATTTTAATCAAGCGAAAGCAACTGTTAAAAATTCAATTGGTAATCCGCAAGGTGTTTTATACTATGAAATGCTTTATCTATTAGCTAGTCGTGTTGGTTTAAATAATGAAAACTTTATTAAATTACATGACTGAAAAACTGATTTGTTTGGCAAAGACAATGTTAATGCTGATTGAGGATTAGCTGAAGTATCTAATTTACAAACTCCTTTCTGTGTTGTTGAAACTAACAGTGTGGAAACAGGTGGAACTTGACAAAAACATTCATTTAAAGGCGTTGGTGTAGTAAACATTATGAATTCAATTAAACAAAAAAACAACTTAGGTCTTAATTTCACATATGTAGAAAATACAGCTTGAGTAGCACAAACAACATGCTATAAGTTTGCAAAAATACTTTATGCAACAACACCACAAAACAAGTAATTATTTAATTTAAATCAATAAAAATTCATCAGAAGAGACTAAATTTTAGTCTCTTTTATTTTTAAAAATAAAACAAATTCATCAATAATTTATTGATATAAAATAAAAATATATGAAACTAAAGAAATTACTATTTTTACCTTTAGCAGCAATTATTCCAGCGGTTGTTGCTCCAGCTATTTTATCAAGTTGTAGTTTAGCAGATCCTAATTTATACGATGATATTACTGTTAACAAAGATAATAAAGACCAAGCTATTTCCCGTTGTAATTATTGATTAGCTCCTTTAGCACAAAAAGAATATGAAGCTAATCAATATGAGCAACTAAAATCTGATATTAGAGCTTCAATTGGTAATCCATATGCTATTTTATACTATGAAATTCTTTATTTCATTGCTAATAAAATTGCTAAGCAAGAAGCAGCAAATATTTCATTAACTAAATGAACTAATCCAGATCAACAATCAACTAAAGTTGATAAAGATTGAAATTTACCAAAAGTATCAGGGTTATCAATCCCACTTTGTAGTATTGAAGTAACATTAACTAATGGATCAAAAACAACATATGAAATTGTTGGTACTGCACCAAAAGTTGTTGAAAACACAAGCACAGGAACAGAGTTAAAAAGTTTAGCAATGCATTTTACTTACAAAAACCAAGAAACTAAATTAGTTGAAGATCTTGTGTGTCATAAATTTGAAAAAGTTAGCTTCAAATTACTAACAAAATAAGTTCTCTTATTCTTATAATAACTTTGTTGGATTACCCAACAGAAATGAGGTAATTATGAGAGAAATTAAATTAAAATAATTCAATTACTCAAGTAAACATTATTTAATTAAATTGAAAACATAAAAACTTCAATAAACACCATGGATTAAACTATGGTGTTTTTTTATTTCAAAATAATTAAAATTATTTTTCATTTAATACTAAACTATTATGAACAATTAAATATGTATCACCTAATTGATCACCCAATTATTAAGACAAAATTGTCACGAATGCGTAATATTGATACTGATTCGCGTGACTTTCGTTTTAATTTAGTGGAATTAAGTCAATTCATGGTTTATGAAGCGACTAAAGACCTTAAATTAAATACTTTAAAAGTCAAAACTCCATGTGGTATTGCTACTGGTTATAAACTAAAAGAAAAAGTAGTATTAGTCCCAATTCTAAGAGCTGGATTAGGAATGGTGGAAGGATTTAGTAACATGATTCCTCAAGCTCCAGTTGGATTCATTGGTTTATACCGTGATGAAAAAACACTTGAAGCACACCAATACTACTGCAAAATGCCAGACTGCATTAAAGGTGCTAATGTGATTATGATTGACCCAATGTTAGCTACTGCTAACTCGATGGTTAAAGCAATTAATATCATTAAGCAAAAATATAAACCAAAATCAATCCGTGTTTGTAGTATTTTAGCGGCACCTGAAGGAATTAAAGCTTTATTAAAAGCACATAAAGATATTGAACTTTATGTTTGTGCTGTGGACCAAAAACTAAACAAAAACGGTTATATTGTTCCTGGTTTAGGAGATGCTGGTGACCGAATCTTCGGTACAAAGTAAAAAACCAAAGTCATTTAACTACTATTTGTTATTAAGTATCTTAGGGTGTATATCCCTAAGTTTCTTAATCTCATTGGGTGTATCAATTGGGTTAAATGATTACAAGATTATTTACGGTTTTTTAATTAATTTACCTTTTATTTTATTAGTAACTTTAACTAATAAATACCTTTTAAATCTTGTTTTTTTGATTGGTAAACATAATAAAAAACAAGTCTATTTTATTTCCATTTTATTATTTGTGATTAAAGGAATAATCTTAGTTTTAGGAGTAGTTATTGGTTTATTAGTGAATAAGTTTATCGGTGAAACATTTAACCAATACAGTTTAATTCTTAACTACTTTATTTTTCCGTTGGGAACCCTAATTGCTTCAGTAGTTTTTAATTTCCAAACTAAATAAAAAAAATAATCTTAAAAATATATAGAATATATAGACATTTATGTCATTTGTGCATAAGTGTATTCTTTGTTTAAAACTTTAGTTTTAAACTATTAATTAAAAATAACCATAAAGGAGGCACATTATGCCAAAATACGAAATCTTAATGATTACAAACGGAAGTTTAAGTGAACAACAAAATAATGAAGTTGTTGACAAAATTGTTCCGGTTGTAAAACACAACGCTGATTGTGTAGTTAAACCTTGAGGATTAAAAGATTTAGCTTATCCAATTGCTCACAACGATAAAGGATGATATACGCAAATTAACTTTACCAGTAATATTCCTAGTGAAGTTGCTGAATTTAACCGTTTAGCTAAGCTAGATCCAAACATTATCCGTTGTTTAATTATTAACTTAGACAAAGATTATGGAGCACGAGCAATTAACAACAAGAAAAAAGTTAAACACGCTAATAAAACTGCCCAAATCTTTAAAAAACGTCAAGAAGCATTAGCCGCTGAACGTGAACGAGCAGAAGAAGTAAACCAAACTGTTGAAAACGCTACAGCAATGGCAAACAATAAAACTGAATAATAACCATGAATAAAGTTTTTCTAACTGGTCGATTAGTTGATGAACCACAATTAGTTGATAACGGTCAATATACAAGATCAACCTTTGTTCTAGCTGTTGATCGTCGTCGTATGAATGCTTCTAGCGATGCTGCGATGTTTATTAACTGTGTTACTTTCAGTTCTGTGACTGCCACTTTTTTAAGAAACTATGTTCATAAAGGTTTCTTAATTAGTGTTGAAGGTCGATTAGATGTTTCGCGTTCACGAAATAACGATACTGGTGAAAACCGCACGTTTACTAGCGTGGTTGTCGAAAACATTGAAATCTTATCTAAACCTAATTCATTCAAAACTAATCATGTGAATGAAACTAAAACCGATGTGAATGAATTATTCCCTGAAACTGGTGTAACCACTAATTTTGAAAAACCAACCCAAAAGATTGAACCACTAGAAAACATTAAACCAGCTAATAACACTAACAGTGAAGAAGATAATAGTGAATTAGACTGATACATCAAAATTAAAACAGATGAAAATAATAACAAATAAGGAGAAATAAATATGAGTCAAAAAACAGAAAATAAAACTAATCTAAAACGTAAACCACGTCGATTTAACGTAAAACGTCCTTGCCCATTATGTGCCCGAGGTGTATTACACGTTGATTACAAAGATGTGGAATTATTAAATAACTACGTTGGTCATAACGGAAGAATTCTAGCCCGTCGAATTACTGGGTTATGTGCTAAACACCAACGAATGGTAACCGTAGCCATTAAAAGAGCACGAATCGCTGCTTTAATGGCATTTGTAAAGGAATAGTTAAATATCATTCATGAAAGTTATTCTTTTAGAAGATGTTAAAAATTTAGGTAAAAAGAATACAGTTGTTACAGTCAGTGACGGTTATTTTAAAAACTTTTTAGCCAAAAAGAAATTAGCTGTCGCTTATACTGAACAAGGTTTAAAAGTTTTAGCATCTGATTTAGATAAAATTCATGAAGAATTTATTCACAATGTTGATCAAGCGAAAGCGATTGGTAAGCAATTAGCAAACATTGAATTAAACTACCAATTAAAATCACATGGGGGAAATGTTTTTGGTAGTGTTAGTGCCAAAGAAATCATTACCACTTTAAAACAAAAACACAACATTGAAATTACGAAGTTTAATTTCCCTAAAAACTTCCAACCATTAAAAACCGGAATTCATCATATTCAATTACAACTTTTTACTAGTGTAAGTGCTACTTTAAAAGTTGTTGTTAGTGAAACAAAATAGTTATGAGTAATCAAATTAAAGCGAAAAAAGAAAATAATAATCTAACTGAAGAACAAAAAATTCAAGACGATGTTGCTAATGAACGTTTACAAGAATTAGAAAAAACGGTTCTTGGTAGTTTACTATCTAATAACGCTTTAATTAACCACGCCATTACTAAACTGCAACCAGAAGATTTTTATTTCCAACACAACCGGGCTTTTTACGAAGCAATCATTAATGCCAATAGTGAAGGTCGACCAATTAACTTTGACGCCATCTATAACTATTTTCGTAATGATCGTTATTTACAAAAAATGTATAGTGATGAAGAAATTCAAACACTATATGATGAAATTGAATTTAAATATCCTAATGATTTAAATTACGAATATTCAGTTGATTTTGTTAAATCATATTCAATTTATCGTCAAGCGCATGAATTAACTGGTAACTTCTTAGATAAAACATTTAATTATTCTGATAAGTTTAAAGAAGAAAACTTTGATTATCTACGGAAGTTTAGTGATATTATCCACTCTAACACCGATAATAAAATGCAAGGAGTTAACGAAATTGTTAACGAAATGATTACTGACTTTGATCGTTATGAACAAGAATTGATTAATAATAACGATCGATTAACTGGTTTAGATACTGGATTTAGTGGCATTAATGATTTAACTAGCGGTTTTCAAAAAGGTGATTTAGTCATTTTAGCTGCTCGTCCTGGGACAGGAAAAACCGCTTTAGCTTTAAACTTTATTATGAATGTTTGCAAAAACATTCGTAGTCAAAATCAACACCTAAAACCAGGTGAAAAACCGAAAGTTGTTGTTTTATTCTCAATTGAAATGGGTAAAAAACAAATCGTTGAAAGAATGTTAGCAGCTTTAAGTCGAATTGAAATCTCAACGATTAAACGTGGGGTTTTTAATGAAGATGACCGAATTAACATTAACAAGAGTCTAGAAGAATTAAAAACTTACCCATTAAAAATTGATGATTCAAGCGGTTTATCAATTCTTGATATTCAAGCAAAACTAAAACAACTTGAAACTACTTATGAAATTAGTTTTGTGGTTTTAGATTACTTACAACTATTAAAAGGGCCACAAAAGAAAAATTCCCGTAACTTTAGTCGTCAAGAAGAAGTGTCTGAAATTTCCAGAATGCTAAAAGTTATTGCTCGAGATATTAATACCCCATTATTAGCTTTAGCACAATTATCCAGAAAAATTGAAGAACGTCGTGGCGGAATGAATGGAGAAAACCCTAAACCATTACTTTCTGACCTTCGTGAATCTGGATCAATTGAACAAGATGCTGATATTGTAACGTTTCTATATTACAAACGCGATCCATATTTACCAAATGAAGCATCTGCCCAAGAACATTTAGATGATATGGCTAAAAAAGAAGTTGATCCAATTAAACTTAAACGTGATAATCCATACGAAACCGTGCAAATTCAATTTACGATTGAAAAACACCGTAATGGACCAACCGGAGAAGTTCCATTAAGTTTTATTAAAGGCATTAGTTTATTTGTTGATAATAACGATCCATACAAAATTGAACCAATTGGAGAATAATATGAAGAAATATAAAAGTAAAGCATTATTAAGTTTATTAGGTTTATTTGCTGTTGTTTTACCAGCAACTACTTTATCTTCTTGTTCAACTATTTCCCAATATATTTGTCCGATTGAAACCATTAATCATAATAATGGAATAAAAGTGGACAATGCGTATCGAGATAATGGAAGAACTGGTGATGCAGACACCGGGATGGATCAAACCAAATGAACTGAACCAAGTAGTTATAGTTTTAAGTTAAACTTCGATAATTCATTTAATCCCCAAATTGGTGGGCAATATGGGTATACGGCTAATGTTAAATATGATTGAAGCTATGAAAATCATCCAAATCACCCATTCTTATATGACAAAAAATCTTTAAATGATAAAGCATGATATGATCCAAATACTATTTATCAAAGTGCGTATGATAGCACTAATAACGATGTTTCAGTTGATAACTTAATGACAGTTGGATCAATTATTGGTAATAACCGTGTATCATACGAATTAATTAACTTATTCCGTTTATTAAATGATGTACAAAAAAACATTATTGGTCATATCAATAAAGACAATAATGATGGATATAAGAAATTAGGAACCATTATTGGTAATAATGAAAATTTAACTAATGGTAATACTAAAGCTCCAGTTGCTTTTAACTTTGACGGAGATAATACATGAAGAAAACAATACATGACTACACTATATGCTAATAGTGTGCCATTTTCACATAATGAATATAAATTTGGTCCTTATGCTATTGATTGAAGTCTTGGATTAAAAAATGCATCAAGTGAAGATCTAAAAAATATTTCTCCATATGTGTCAATTGAAAACAATGATAGTAATTTAGTTTTCCAAAAGAATTCAATTGATATTGATAAAGATCACCAAATCTATTACACCAACACTTCTTATACTGGTCAATATAATTGAGATAATGATAATACTAAGTTTGTCCTAAATTTAGATAACACTAAATCAAATAACTACATTAACTACCAATTTGGTAAAGACGGTAAATCAGACGAACCAAATGATGTATTAAGTATTGCCAACGTTCCAGTATTATTAAGTTTAAATAATATTTATAACGGTTTTTATAATCCGTCTCAAAATAACACTTCATATCATGCAGCTGATTGAATTTATAAAAAAGATAAATTAAAAGATATTAATGATCAAATTACTGCTAGTGGTACATGAAATTCAATTACTAACAATAATTTAATTCACTTAGATCAAGGTGAAAAATATTTAGATAGTAATATTATCACCCAACAAACAGTTAGTGATAAAGTAAGTTTAACCGAAGCTAACAAGCATATTGATTGAAGTAATTCTTTAACTGGATTTGCTTCTAAAGGTAGTGATGATATAGCTACTATTAAAAAAGAACCAAGAGTTAAATACTATATTGAACACAACCTAATTCAACCTGGGACATTTATTGGTTTAGCTAATATTTCATTAGCTACTTTAAATGCTAAAGTAAAACATAATGGCGAAGAAGAACAAAATGTAACTTATAAAATTCCTTATTTTGCTGGTTATAGCGCAGTATTCCCAAGTTATATGTTATTTGATGCTAATAACTATGCAACGATCAACAAAGATAAAACTGGATATGAACATACAGTTCTAGACTATGACAAGATTGTTGAAAAAAATAAAAAAATGAACTTGAAAAAGTTAATGAATGATTTAGATTCAAGAAATTTTAATTTTGATGATATTAAACCAATTAATGCAGCTAGTGAATACGATAACTGAACTCAAAATAAATTCTTTATTTTTGAATGATTATTTGGTTGAAATGATGCAAACATGTTTAACTATAAACAAGCTAATGTTAATACAAGTTCAACTAACCAAGAATTTAAATACTTTAAATAATGTTTAAATTTAATTTAAAAACAAATTGAAAACAGTGATTAGATCAATTTTCGCAAGAAGATTGATTTATTCATTTAATGCAGAAAGTTGAATTTGCTTATCAAACTAAAGTTGTTTATCCAAAACAAGAAAATCTTTTTCGTTGTTTAAATTTCTTTAATATCGAAGATACTAAAGTTGTAATTTTAGGTCAAGATCCTTATTTTAATCCGAATCAAGCTAACGGTTTATCATTTAGTTTAAATCCTGGAAATAAACCAACTAAATCATTAATCAATATCTTTAAAGAACTAGAAAACGATACTGGAATTAAAAGAACTAATGTTGATTTAACAGATTGAGCAACGCAAGGTGTTTTGTTATTAAACTGTATTTTAAGTGTTGAACAATCTAAACCAATGAGTCACCAAATCTTTGGCTGAGAAAAATTAACTGATTTAATCATTAAAACAATTAGTGAACAATGTTTTCATGTTGTTTTTATTTTATGGGGTAATTACGCTATTAATAAAAAACATCTAATTAATGATTCTAAGCATTTAATTATTACTTCTTCTCACCCTTCGCCATTAAGTGCCCGTCATTCATTTTTTAATAGTAAATGCTTTAGTAAAACCAATAGCTATTTAATTAGTCAAAAACTTAAACCAATCAAGTGATAATTTATATTAATAAATTTATAATATTGGCAATTTAAGAAATATGTTAAAGTTTGATTATTCGCATCTTGATAAAAAAATACAAGTTAATGCAATTATTAAAAAGTACCAAAAAAGAGTTACCAAAATCATTAATGGAATGAATGAAGGCAAAACTTTAGGTAGCCACATGTTAGGATGAAGAAAGCTAGATGCTATGTTTCCTCCTAAAGAAATTAAAAGAATTAAAAACCTAGTTGCTGATTGAAAAAAACAAAAAGTAACTGATTTAGTAATTATTGCTATTGGTGGTAGTTTTGTTGGAACTAAAGCAGCAATTGATATGGTTAATGGTTTATATGGTAATCCATTAAATATTTACTTTGTCAATAACATGAATCATAACTATATGATGCAAATTATGAACAAACTAAATAAAAAGAAGTTTGGGATTGTGGTTGTGTCCAAATCAGGAACAACGCTTGAACCAGCCATTGGTTTTAAATTATTCCGTGATTTATTAATTAAAAACGTTGGACCACAAAAAGCAAATAAATTAATTGTAGCGACAACTGATGGAAGTAAAGGAACACTATATAAATATGCTAAAGCTAAAGGTTATACAATGTTTGTTGTTCCAGATACAGTTGGGGGAAGATTCAGTTCGCTTTCACCTGTGGGAATTGTCCCAATGGCGTTAGCTGGTCTTGATATTACGAAAGTACTTTCTGGAGCAAAGAAAGCATTAAAAGATTTAGAAACAACTGATTTAGGTAAAAATACTGCCTTTTTATATGCTTGTTTACGTCATTATTTATACAGAAGTAAGAAACTGCCAATGGAAATGATCTTAGTGTATGATCCAAATCTACAAATGCTAAGTTATCAAGCACAACAATTATTTGCTGAAAGTGAAGGTAAAGGGCATAAATCACTTTATCCAGTCATTGCTACTTTATCAACTGATCTACACTCAGTTGGTCAATATCTTCAAGAAGGACCAAGAAACTTCTTTGAAACAACAATTTATATGGAAAAACCACAATATGACCAAAAACTAGATATTCAAACTAATGATGATGGTTTAAAATACCTACATAATAAAAAACTATCTGATTTAACTAAGTTTGCTTTTGAAGGAACGGTTTATGCGCACCATGTGGATGGAGGAATTAACAATCTAATTGTTAAATTATCTAGCGCTGATGAATATCATTATGGTTATTGATTCATTTGACATTCATATGCGGCTGTTTTAAGCGCTTATTTACTAGATCATAACCCATTTGATCAACCAGGGGTAGAAAACTACAAAAAACAAATGTTTAGTTTATTAGGACGTAAATAATTATTTAACTAATAACTTTTTAATGGGACGATAACTAAAACGATGTACGTTGGTTATTGGTCCTTTTTTATTTAGCACATTACTATGTAATGCTGTACCATATCCTTTATGTTTACTAAATCCATATTCAGGATATTGTTGATCTAAATCAATCATCATTTGATCACGATAAGTTTTAGCTAGAATACTAGCAGCAGCAATGGAAATTGATAAACTATCACCATGAATTAAACTGATGGAAGGTAAATCAGTTTTAATCTTTTCTGCATCAATTAAAACAACATCTGGTTTTAATTTAATCTTTTTAGTTATTTTTTCCATGCTAAGAATTGAAGCATGTTTAGGATTTAGTTGATCAACTTCTTTTGGGCTAAAACAAACAATTTCATAAGCTAAAGCATCTTTTTTAATTTGTTTTGCTAATAAAAAACGTTGTTTTTCATTCAGTTGCTTCGAATCTTTAATTAAATTATTTTGATAGTTAACTGGTAAAATACATCCAGCAACAACTAAAGGTCCAGCCCAACAACCTCTTCCAGCTTCATCTAAACCTAAAACTAATTTTTGGTCTTTTCAATATTGCTTTTCATATTGATAGTAATTATTTACTATCAACGATTTTTTCTTCATATGTACACTTACAAATTTTTGATTCACGGAATAAACCAAATAAGAAGATATAAGCTCGATTAATATCTAAAACATTATTTTTACCAATGAAGAATTGTTTTTTTGCTACATGATCAATGAACTTATAAAAATCATATGGTTCTTGATAGTTGAAATAATCACGAATGATTTTTTCATACACTTTAAAATAATAATCACAGTTGTAACGAACAATCCGTTCAATTGGTAAGACTCTTGGATTAATGCAACCAATTGTTCCAAGGATTAAACCAGTTTCAATCGTTCTTATATCTTTAATTAAGATTCCTGGTGAATCATAAACACTAATTGAGTTATTAATCTTAATTGCTTGCACAGCCCGAGTTACTCCTGGTCGGTTTTCCACTTTCATTTTGTATTGACCAGATAATTTATTAATTAAAGTACTTTTACCAGTATTTGGTAAACCGATACATAATAAGTAAAAATGGGGATTAACTAAACCTTTCTCTTTTAGTTTTAAATATTTAGGTTTTAGTTTTTGCTTAATTAGGTTAATTAAATTAATCCGGAATTTTGGATCATTAGCATTTAAATAACTAAAGTTAGGATCACGCTTAGAAGCATCATCTAAATCAGCCTTAAGAGCTAAATTTAATACTGGTTTATCTTTAGCTAAAGCCACTAATTCATCATTAATTGATGAATGAACACAACGCGCATCCACAATATGAATTATTAAATCACATCTTTTGATGGTGTTTTGGATATCCCGCATGCTTTTTTGCATGTGGCCAACAAACCAATTTATTTTTTCATTTTGCGCGTCAATCATTGTTAATTATTATTGGAACTGAGAGTTATACAATTTAGCATAAAAACCATTTTGTTTTAACAAGCTCTTGTGTGTTCCGCTCTCTATTATTTTACCATCATTAATGACTAATATCTTATTGGCATCACGAATTGTACTTAAACGGTGAGCAATCATGAATGTTGTTCGCCCTTTCATTAGCGTTTTTAATGCGTTCTGAACGTCTAATTCGGTTTTGGTATCAATAGAACTGCTAGCTTCATCTAAAATGATAATTTTTGAATTTGCTAAAAAGGCTCTGGCAATTGCTAATAGTTGTCTTTGCCCTTGCGATAAGTTATGACCGTTATTTTCTAAGATTGTTTCATAACCATTTTTCATGTGCTTAATAAATTTATCAGCGTTAGCTAATTCAGCAGCCTTTTCCACTTCTTCATCAGTAGCATCTAGTCTACCAAAGCGAATGTTTTCTCTGATTGTTTTATTAAATAACACTGTATCTTGTAAAACAACAGTAATATGACGTCTTAAACTATCAGCTTTAATCTTATTAATTGGAATATTATCAATTAATAACTGACCCTTAGAAATATCGTAGAACTTGGTAATTAAATTAACGATTGTGGTTTTTCCAGCCCCTGTTGGACCAACTAAAGCAATTACTTCATTTGGTTTAGCAATAAAGTTAATATCCTTTAAAATCATTTTGGAATGATCATAACCAAAATATAAATGCTTTGCTTCAATAACCCCATCAATTGTTTTTAAATCCTTAGCACCTTTATATTCTTTTTCTTCTTGTTCATCAAGGATATTAAACACTCGTTGTAAAGAAACAAAGGCTAGAGTAAGTTGACCAAAAGAAGAAATCACTTGGTTTAATGGGTTAGTTAAGTTTCGACTAAAGATGGTAAACACAATTAATAAAGCCGCTCGAGATTGATAACCAACAATTCCCCAAGTTGGTTGAATCTTCCCAATAATAATTAACGAAATTCCAAATGCTGTTAAAATAACAAATGAAATGTTATTAAAGAACGTATTTAAAGGCATTAAGATATTAGCAAAAGCGTTAGCAACAATCGAATGCTTAGTTAATCGTTCATTAATTGCGGCAAATTCTTTTTTATTTAATTCTTCTTGTCTAAATAATGAAACAATTTTTACCCCACTAACCCGTTCTTCAACAAAGCTATTAAGTCTTCCTACTTCTCTTTGTTGATTACCGAATTCAGGAGCAACAAACATCATGAATTTAAAAGCAACATAAGTAAATACTGGATAAATTAATAAAACAATCAATCCTAAAGCTCAATTAATCATCACCATTAAAATCGAAATAGAAAGAATTAAAAATTGGTAATAAATATTTTGCACAAAGTTAAGAGCAATGGCACTAGAGATATTATCCACATCCATTGATGAACGGGTAATTAATTCTCCTGAAGCATTTTGATCAAAGAATTTAACTGGTAAACGTTGAATTTTACAGAATAAGTCTTTTCGTAGCCGATAACAGACGTTATATTCAGAAACTCGCAACATAATAATAGCGATTAAATAGTTAAAACCATTATTAAAAGCAAAGATTAAAAAGATTGCTGTAATGGTGGTCATAAAAGCCGCAAAAACACTAGCAGGATCAGGAGCTAAAAAGAATTGATCATATACACGACCAATAAAATACACTCCTGTTGTTTGTAAACAAGCGGCAATGAAACTTAGAAAGATAATGGCAAAAACTTTTCATTTAGCATATGAAATATAATCTTTTCATAAACGCTTAAATGTTAATTTTGTTAAGGCAATCTTTTGGCTATTATCAACATGAATATCTTGTTTACGAATAATAACCTTCGGATCTGCCTTATTACCAATAAAACTCTTTTTATTCATAATTCATGACCTTTAATTGCGATTCAACAATGTTGCGATACAATTCATTAGTTTTAACTAGTTTGTCATGTTTACCAATACCTGATATCTTACCATCATCTAAAACTAAAATTTGATCACAATCTTTAATTGAAGCGACACGTTGCGAAACAATAATCTTTGTTGTATTTTTTAAAGTGGCATTAATTTGTTGCTTAACTGTTTTTTCAGTTAATAAATCTAAAGCACTAGTACTATCATCTAAAATTAAAATTTTTGGATTTCCAAGTAATGCTCTAGTTAAACATAAACGTTGTTTTTGTCCACCAGAGAAATTACTACCACGTTGTTCAACTGGTGATTGTCAAGTTTTAGTTAATTTACTAATAAATTCTCAAGCACAAGCATTTTTACTAGCTTCCATCATTTCTTCCCGTGAAGCATTTAATTTCGCATAACGTAAGTTATATTCAATGTTTCCCGCAAATAAAATTTGTTCTTGTAAGGCAATTCTAATATTATCTCTTAAGCTATTTTTCTTAATCCGACTAACATCAACTCCACCAATTTTAATACTTCCACCAGTAACATCATATAAACGAGGAATTAATGTTACTAGTGTGGTTTTTCCACACCCACTTGAACCAATAATTCCTAAACTTGATCCTTGTTTTACTTTGAAACTTAAATTACTTAGAATGTTGTTATTGTTTTTTAAGTAACTAAATGAAACATTCTTAAATTCAATATCATAACGTTTGGGAAAATTAACTGATTTTCTATTATCAGTAATTTCAGGTTTAATATCAAATATTTCATTAATCCGTCTTACTGAAGGACGAATTCGTAAAACATTTGATACTGACATAATAATTGATACAGCACTAGCTAAAACCATCACCATGATTTGCACAGTTCCATATATTTGATCAGCTAATAACGGATCTTTATCAGCACCGCTTTTTAATAAGATCCCTCCAATCATCATGATTAAGTTAATCCCAAAGTTTAAAGCCCAAGGAATCATTTGCATAATTGGCATTAATCATGCTCAAGAACGGAATGAATAATTTCGTAAACGTTTATTTAAAAAATCAAATTCTTCAGTTTGATTTTGTTGTAAATTAAATGACTTAATCACTCGTGCGCCAAGAATATTTTCTTGCATCACAGTTGCTACTTCATCTAATGAACTTTGAAATGCACCAAACAACGGCATTAATCGTCTTCCGATTGATCCAACAATTAAAGTTGCAAAGGCAATTGTGCCTAAAATAACCATTCCAATTTGTCATACTGTTGTAAAAGCAACAATGCTTCCGCCAATAACAACAAACACCGATTGAATAAAGACAGCAATTAGCATTAAGAATGCAAACTGAATCCGTTGTACATCATTAGTAATTCTAACAACAATGGAACCAGAAGAAATCTTATCAATTTGTGAAAACGAATACTTTAGGATATGATCATATGCTGCATTACGAATGTTTTGGGCAATTAATAATGAAACTTTAGCCGAGAATCAAAATGAAAATAATCCCGAAATAATCCCAAAGAAAGAAAAAATGAACATGATTGCACAAAACGCTCAGAAATAAATTCAAGCATTATCGGAATTAATCACAAACCATAAGATATTGATATCACCAGTGGTTTCATGAGTTAAAACTTTAACTATTGAGATTTCATAAGTTAAAAATAATGGTTGAACAACATTAAATAATGAAGTTAAAATCATTAAAAATAACGAAAGAAAAAATAGTTTTAACGCTTGACCTTTTAAAAAACGAAATAATCTAAACATATTTCTTTCTTAGTATGTTTTTAAATTATATATTTACGCGAATATTATATACGTAATTTATTAAATTACTTATCTTTATTACGAAACGTAAAATCAGCAATATGCCCAATATAATCAGCTTGCTCTAAAACGTTTTCAAGTTCTTGAATATTTGGTTCAGTTGTTAATTCGCTTGATTGATGTTCATTAATATTTTTAACATAATCACTAAATTGTTTATTAGTTAAACCAATAACATACATTGGTTTTTGGAAAATATTAGTGATATTACGAATTAATGCTGCATTAAAAATATGCTTATTTAAAAATTGCGCATCAATTTTATCGTTAAAAATTAAGATTAATCCGTTTTGCGAAGCAACTTTAACACTAGCAACATTTTTGAATCAACTAAATTCATAAATTGCTTCTGCTTTATCTTTAATTTTCTGTAAGTTTTCTTCGGCTGATTTTAATAATGATTTAACCGTATTAATATCTTTAATTTTTAAAGCCGAATTAATGATTTGATAAATTAATTTATCAATATTATTAGTTGTTGGTTTAGAAATTTCTTTCTTTTCAACATTAGTTTCTTCTCTTAATGTTTCAGTTTTAGTTACTTTTTTAACAACTTCTTCTTTATTAACTTCAAGTTTTCTTTCTTTTAAAACCACAAAATCTTTGGTGTTAAAAACAGGAGGAACTAACTCTTTTTGAATTGGTTTTTCAATTGCAACTTCTTTTGTTTCTTTCTTAATTGGTTCAGCTAATTTAATTTCTTCTTTAACTTTTTCAACATTAAGAGTTTTATTAGCAAACAATTGCATTAAACTAAACATTAATACTTCAAAATCAAAACGTGGATCTTGAGAGTTTTTAATTTGGTTATAACCACTTTGACATTGATTAATTAGATTAATTAAAACATCTTCGTTAATATCAAGTGTTTCTAATTCTTTTTTAGTTAAGAATTTAACTAAAGATAAATCCTTAGTTTGACGATAAATTAATTGATCTAATAGTAAATTAGCTAAATCTAGTGTTAATTGATTAAAGTTAATTCCTTTAGTTTCTAAATCATTTAATAAGCTAATTAATTCAGCTACTTTTTTGTTTTGTAAATACTTAATAATTTCTAATTTAGTTTCATTCACTAATAAACCAAAAATTTCATTAATGTGATCAACTTCAATATTGTTATCACTATACAATGCTACTTGTTCTAAAATACTTAATGAATCTCGGGCTGAACCACTAGCTAAATTAGCAATTAGATTAATTGCTTGTTTAGTGATTTTAATTTTTTGTTCAGTTGTTACTTTATTAATTAAATTAGCAATTTCATTATTACCTAAACGTAAGAATTCAAAGCATTGACAACGTGAAATAATTGTTCCTGGTAATTTATGAATTTCAGTTGTAGCAAAAATAAATATTACGTATGAAGGAGGTTCTTCTAGTGTTTTTAATAGTGAGTTTCACGCACTATTAGATAACATATGTGCTTCATCGATAATATAAACTTTGTACTTTAAAGTGGTTGGCAAAAATCGTGTTGATTCAAGTAAATTACGAATGTCTTCAACACCATTATTACTTGCTGCATCTAATTCAGCAATATCAGTAACATTTTCATTGTTAATGGCACTACAACATTCACACCGATTACATACATCTTCACTAAAATCTTTACAGTTTACAGCCTTAGCAAAAATTTTAGCTATAGTTGTTTTTCCAATTCCTTTAGGTCCAGCAAAAACATAAGCATGATTAATTTTGTCATGTTTAATGGCATTAACTAATGTTTTAATAATGACTTTTTGACTTAAAACATCAGCAAATTTTTTCGGACGATACTTTTGGTATAAAGACATATATTAATCCTTCTTTGGTTCGTCTAAACCTAATTGATGACGAACATCAAATCATTTTTGCTTACGTAACATTTCGATTTCGTATTTATATAAAGGTACACCCTTATATCAAGGGGTTTCTAAAATTTTAGGAATACCAACTAGTTTAGGATGATGAACGACATAGTTAATAACTTCAAAACCAATTTCACCATAACCTAGATTTTGGTGACGGTCTTTTCTTGCGCCACGGGGATTCATCGAATCATTAATATGCATCACTTTTAATCATTTTAGACCAACAATCTTATCAAATTGATTTAAGATTTGATCAAACTGATTAATATCATATCCAGCATCAGAAATATGACATGTATCTAAACAAACACCAATTTTCTTTTTGTTTTTAATGTTGTTTAGCATATAGCTAATTTCTTCAAAACTATTACCTAATTCATTCCCTTTTCCCGCCATGGTTTCTAAACATAAAACAACATTAAAATCATGTTTTTCATAAATTTGATTAATTGCTTTAGCAATTGAATCCATGCCATCTTTTCTTGAGGTATTAATGGCATTACCAGGATGAAGCACTAAATATTTAGCACCAATAGCTTCAACACGAGATAATTCTTTAGTTAAAAATTCAATTGAAAAACGGTATTTACTAGGATCAACAGTAGCTAAATTCAAGATGTAAGGAGCATGAACAATAACATGTTCAAGCGGAATATTAGCTTTAGCAATTAACTTCTGGAATTCACCAATTTTTAAGCGTTCGGTATCAGTTCTTAAAGTTGACTGATTCGGACCGGTATAAATCATAAAACAATTAGCACCATAACTTAATGCTTCAGTTAAACTTCCGACCAAAAACTTTGGTCCTTTCATGCTCACATGTGAGCCAATAAGAATATCTTGAATGTTTTTCATTTGTTTATTTATTATATTAACTATCTATATAATATAAAGAACTTTAACAAGATATGTTGAATTTACTAGGAATGGATGAAAATAAACCACTGTTTAGTTCATTAACAGTAATCTTAACTTTCCTAGCATTTGCGGGATCTATTTTGTTAATTTCCATTATCAAAAAAATTTGATACTACTTTCGTTGACATAAACGATATTACTTAGTTCCCCGAGTGGGAATTAAAGGAATTACTAACGTGGCGATGACGATTGCTTTATCAGTAGCCATTATCTTGTTATTAACCGTTTTAACTTCAGGGTTTTTAGGAATTGTCTTTAGAGCTTATCCAGGATGAAGAGTTAATATTGAAGAGTTTTTAATTCAATTAGGGGGATTACTATTTGGTCCTGTAATTGGGTTATTTATTGGTGGATTAACTGACTTATTAACCATTGCTTTAACTAGTGGTGTATTCCATTATGGTTATTTCTTTGTTTGTTTAAGCTATGGAGTTTTAGCTGGATTAATTAAATCAATTACTAATTGAGTTAAAAATGATACCACTAAATTTTTATTTATCGGAACGATTGTTTCTGCTGTTTTAACAGTACTATTTAGTTTATTTGTTGCGTTTCAACCAATGGATACATTTACCATTGAGTTTTTATCAACTGGTTTAACATTTAATAAATTAGCGTTAATTACCTTTGTTGGTTGTGTCACTGTTTTTTTCATTGTTATCTTGTGGTTATTAATGTTCTTCATGCGTCGACAAAAGATTGCTTATTTAAACTTAATGATTCGTTATAACATCCGTTATAAATGAATTAAATCATTCCATAAGTTTAAGATGCTTTATGGTGGTAATCAATCGCAAGCGGCACTTAAACACGCACGATGATTGGCAAAGAACTATAAAAAGATCAGCAAGATTGAAACTAAGATTTTTGCTAAAACTAACCAATGAGAACAGCAAAAAGTAAAACTAAGTTGAATTGATAGTTTAATTCCGGTTGTGATTTTATCAGTCATTACCCAAATTGTAACTAACTGTTTCTTATTACCACATTTTGATCCTGATTTCTCAACCATTGGTTTTAGTACATGATTAGCCTTTAGATCGTTAATCTATCCAGCGATTATTATTTTTGATTTACTAATTATTTTCCCAACCTATCGAGTGGTAAATAAACTAGTTAAATACGATTATCAAAACGATGTGCTTGAAAATCGTGAACGAGCATTTATGGAGTAATGTATGAAACAAACAATTACTAAAGAACAATTAATTGAATTAGCCAATAACCTTTATTTTGATATTGATGATCATCAAGTTAAAGAACTAATTAAAGAATTTGATTCAGTCTTTGCTGGATTAGAACTATTAGATGAGATGAATCTTGAAGGTTATGAACCAATGAATTATGGAGTTAATACTTCAATTCATACTTTAAGAGAAGATCATCCAATTAATGCTAATCATGATCAAGTATTAAAGAATGTTGATCAATTCGAAAACGAAATGGTGGTGGTTAAACATGGCTAAGTCACAAATTTTAGCTTTACACCAAAAATTGGTTAATCAAGAAATTACTCTAGAACAAATTAAGTCATTAGTTGGACAAAAACAAAATGAGTTAAAAGGTTCAAATACGATTATTAATCGAGCACTAGAAACCAATAATTTAACTGAACTAAATAAACAATTAGCTACGAATAAAAATAATTTATTGTTTGGAATTCCTTATTCTCTAAAAGATAACATTGCTACAGACGATGTAATTACTACTGGCGGAAGTTTATTCTTAAAAAACTTTACTCCACCATATAATGCCACGGTTTACGAATTACTAAAAACTAAAAATGCCATCTTAACAAGTAAAGTTAATCTTGATGAATTTGGGTTAGGTGGAACTGGTACATTCTCAGCTTATGGAATAGTGAAAAACATCCATAATCATGAACATATTACTGGTGGAAGTTCGTCAGGAAGTGTTAATGCTGTAGCTTATGGTGAATCAATTTTCTCATTAGGAACTGATACTGGTGATTCAGTACGAAGACCAAGTTCATTAACAGGTGTAGTTGGTTATAAACCAAGTTATGGTTTATTATCACGTTATGGTGTTTATCCATATGCTCCAAGTTTAGATCATGTGGGAATCATTGCACAATACGTAACTGACATTGCCATTGTTGCACAAAATATTACCCAATTTGATGAAAAAGATTTAACTAGTCAAAAAATTGAAAATTCTCAATTCTATGACAATTTAAAAACTTTGGATAATATCACTTTTGGTGTGATTGAAGGACTTGAACAATATTTAGATGAATCAGTTAAAGCTTTATATCTAAAAGCTATTGAACAAATTAAAGCTCATGGTTTTAAAGTAGTAGCTAAAGCAATTGATTGAAGAAACGCAATAGTAATTGATCCACTATATAAAGCAATTTCGTATGCTGAAGCTTCAAGTTGCTATGCTAATATGACTGGCATTACTTTTGGAACTAATTTTAATCCCGAAATCAAAGGTTATGAAAACATTATTATTAATAACCGTTCTAAAGGTTTTGGTCGTCAATTAAAAAGACGTTTTATTATTGGTGAATACATTACTAAGGGAAGTAACTACTTTAATATTTACTTCCAAAGTCGTAAATGTCGTGCTTATTTAGCAAGAAAATTTAATCAATTAATGGAAAATGTTGACTGTTTAATTCTTCCAGGAGCAAGTTCAACCGCTCATAATATTAACGACACTGTGAATAAAACAGCACAAACAACATTAGCTGATGATTTATTGCAATTAGCTAATTTTGCTGCTAGTCCATCAATTACCATTCCATACCAAAAAGCCAAAAATAATTTACCTTTTGGTTTAAATCTTAATTGTCGAATTAACCATGACCAAAAGTTATTAAATATTGCTTTAAGTCTAGAAGAAATATTTGATTATAAACAAGGAGAAACACCATGATTAAAAATCTAATTCCCACCATTGGTGTAGAAGTACATTGTACTTTGAATACAAAATCAAAGATGTTTTCTTCTTCATCTAATCAACATAAAGATCTTCCTAATACTAATCTTCATCCCTTGGATTTAGGCATGCCTGGAGTTTTACCAACTGTTAATAAAAACGCTGTTAAAAAAGCCATTGTTTTAGCTCATGCCTTAAACATGAAGATTGAAGATAAACTAATCTTTGATCGAAAAAACTATTTCTATCAAGATTTACCAAAAGGATTTCAATTAACACAACAATACTATCCAATTGGTAAAAATGGAACAATTAAGATTAATGAACACCAACAAATTAATATTGAACGAATTCATATTGAAGAAGATACAGCTAAAGAACAAACAATTAATGGCAAGATTTATTTAGATTACAATCGTTGTGGTTGCCCATTAATTGAAATTGTTTCTAAACCAGATATGCATTCAGCTAGTGAAGTAGTTGAATACTTAACTAATTTAAAACGATTATTAATCTTTTTAGATATTAGTGATGGTAAGATGGAAGATGGATCATTAAGAGCTGATATTAATATTTCTTTAGCTCCTAGGGGTTCAAATCAATTAGGAACAAGAATTGAATTAAAGAATATTAATTCATTTGCCAACGTTGAAAAAGCAATAAATTATGAAATTGAACGTCAAAATAACATGATTTTAACTAACCAACCTTGAACACAAGCAACGTTTAGATGGGATGAATCATTAAACCAAACGGTTTTCATGCGTTCAAAAGAAGCTTCAGTTGATTATCACTACTTTACTGAACCTAATATTATTCAAATTAAATTAGACCCAGAATTTGTTCATGAAACATTAGCTAGTGTTAATAAAACTCCTGGTGAAGTAGAAAAACAACTACAAGATTTAAAAATTAATCCATTAATCATTAATCAATTATTAGATAACTTTCATTTATACCAAGTCTTTAAAAAAGTTTATAGTGCTACTAATGATGTTAATTTAACTTTAACTTGAGTAGTAGTGGAATTCTTAAGTTATTTAAAGAAAGTTAATCAACCAATTGATAGCATTAATGACCAACAAGTTGATCTATTAATTAAATTAATTCAATTATTACAACTAGAAGAATTAAATGGTAAACAAGCTAAACAAGTAATTATCAAGATGTTAGATGAACTAAAAGATCCGTCAGTTGTTGCTAAAGAATTAAATTTAGTGCAAATTAAAGATCCTAATGTTTTAAAACCAATGATTGAAAAAATAGTATCAGATAACATCAAGATGTTAGATCAATTAGATACTAGAGCTGAGCGAGTAATGAAAATGTTTATTGGTTTAGTAATGAAAAATACTAATGGTCAAGCTAATCCAAACGTTGTTAACCTAATTCTTAATGAAGTAATTAACGAATATAAGAAGTAATATGAGTGAAGAAATAATTGCTAATAACTTAAATGAGACTAAATACGAGGTTGATGACCTTGTTTTTAACCAATATAAAGTTATTAAGCAAATTGCTAAAGGGGGAATGAATTCCTACATTTATTTAGCTGAAGATACCCATATTCAAGAAGAAAATCATCCTGATCGGTTTGTAGCAATTAAAGTGATTAATCGTTCGCAAGAAATGAGTCAAGTTGATTGAGACCGTTTCCATGATGAATGTATTACCGCGATTCGTGTTAGTGAATGTCCAAACGTCATTAAAACATTTCGGATTAAAGAAAACATTGAAAAAACATCACTAACGATTGTGATGGAATATGTTAATGGTAAAAGTTTAAGACAAGTCTTAAACCAACAAGGCGCATTAAGTGTTAATGAATCATTATTTTTATTCCGTAAAATTCTTTTAGCATTAAAAAGTCTTTACTCATTTAAACAAAAAGTAATTCACCGTGATTTAAAACCAGAAAACATTTTATTATCAAAGGATCGAACGGAATTAAAAATTATTGATTTTGGGATTGCCAGTATTATTGCCCAAAGTCATAAGAATAGCTTAATTAGTAATGAAAGTCAATTATTTGGTACTTATCCTTATTTAAGTCCTGATTTATTAAAAGTCTTTAATGCTAAAGATGAAAGTGATAAATTAAACATTATTAATGAACAATGTGATTTCTTTAGTATTGGGGTGATCTTATACGAAATGCTAGTTGGTTCTAAACCTTTTATTGCCGCTGATTATTCCAAAGAAGAAGTGATTGGTTTACCACTAAAATACGATTTACCAGACATGAATCGTTCTAATCCTAAAATCCCCGTGGGATTAGAAAATATTGTTTTCCGTTGTATTGCTTCTAAAAAAGAAGACATTAAATTTCGATATAACAGTATTGACGAAATCATTGCTGATTTAGATGAATTAGAAATTGATGTAAACAAACAACAAAACCAACATTTATTAAAACCATACCATAAACGAGTAATGCAAAATTCTATCTTTAATGTGGATAAAGAAAAAACGAAAACAAAATTTTATGTTTCCGCTTGATTCTTTTGAACATTAACTTGGTTAACTATTTTATTAGGTGTAACTGCGATTATTCTAATCTTGGTGTTCCATTTAATTTAGTTGCTAGCGTCTTTATGATCTTTATAAGCTAAGGCTTCAGTTTTAATTTTTTCAAATAACTCTTCATTAGCTAATAAAAAGTTTTTGGCTTGGGTTTTACCTTGACCAATTTTTTCATCCTTGTAATAATATCAAGAACCTTTTTTCTCAATAATCCGATTTTCAAGGGCAAAATCAATAATTTCCATTGTATGATCAATTCCTTGATCAAAGTAAAAATCAATATATGTTTTATATAAAGGTGGAGCTAATTTGTTTTTAACAATTTTGGCAATTGATCTAATCCCGACACAATTATTACCTTCTTTTAATAATTCACTACGGCGTAATTCAATTCTAACTGAAGAATAAAACTTTAAGGCTCTTCCCCCGGTTGTTGTTTCATTATTACCAAACATGATGCCAATTTTTTCCCGGATTTGGTTAATAAAAATAATCGTCGTATTGTGCTTAGCTAACAATGGTTGAATAATTCGCATTCCTTTAGACATGATTCTGGCTTGTAAACCAACAGTTTGATCGCTAAATTCACCTTGTAATTCCATTTCTGGAACCATTGCTGCAACTGAATCAACGACAATTAAATCAATCATGTCAGTTTTAATTAAAGCGGTAATTAAAGCAAATGTTTGTTCCCCACTATCAGGTTGCGCTAATAATAGTTTTTTTAAATCAATGCCATTAGCTTCACAATATTTTGCATCTAGTGCATGTTCTAAATCAATATAAGCCACGCGCCCATTATGCTTTTGACAACTAGCAACCGCTTGCAGGGCTAAAGTAGTTTTCCCACATGATTCATTCCCAAAGATTTCAATAATTCTCCCTTTAGGATATCCACCAATACCTAATGCTTTATCAAGTTGTAATGAACCACTAGGAATAATAGGTGTATCTTGTGATATTTCTTGTTGGGCAAATTGATTTAAATAACCTTTACCAAATTGGGTTTCAATTTGTTTTAATGCTTGTTCAAATAATTTTTGTTCATCCATTTTTTTAAACCTCTCAAGCTTTAAATAGACAACAATTAGCAATTATTCTTTTTTAATTGTGCTTGAAATTGATTTACTAAGTCTTTAAATATACAAACCGTATATTTACGTTTAAAACTATAGAAAGAAATTGTGTATTGTTCTAAAAATAAAACTAAGTTAGTAATGATTTTATTAATGTCTTGGTTTTGGTAATTATGAGTAATAGCTTTAATTTGTTGTTTTAAGTTATTTAAATCTTCAGTTAAGTATTGTTTTCAAATACTTTTTTTAAATTGGTGATTTAAGATCTCTTGTTCATCTTTAATCTTAAAGATTTTTAATAATTCGTTAGGATTAAGACTACGAATTACAATTGGATTTAATTTCACTTTATTAAAGTGAATTGTAATTAAAACACGAATTGTTAAAAAACAAATAAAAATAAAGCTAATAACTCATCAAACTAAAGTATGAAATAAATAGCCTTCATCTGGTTTAGCTAAATGGGCAGTTAATAAAATAATTGCGGCAATTAAACTAATGATTAATACTACGGTATTAACAATAAAACCTTTATCAACTTTTTTATTTACTCGAAAAATACTACATGCATTAATCACAATATGCATATAGAATTCAAAAAGCATTAGTGATAAAATTAAAAACCCAATCACTGTCAAAGTAATAATTCACCCTGATGTATTAATCATGACACACTCCTTTTAGTTTTTCATAAACAAATTCTAATGCTTCATTAACTAATTCCAAACGAATTTGGTTCCGTTCATTGGAATTAGCTTTAATTTGTTTCCAATAAACTTGATCAATAATGACTAATCCAACATAAGCCATGCCAATGGGTTTATTTTCTGCCGGATTTGGTCCAGCATTACCAGTAATACTAATACAAATATCACTCTTTAATAGCTTGTTAGTATTTAATGCCATTTCTTGGGCAACTACTTCACTAATTGTTCCGTATTTAGTAATACTAGATTTTTGCACACAAACTAATTTTTCTTTCACATTAGTTTGATATGCCACAATTCCACCTTTTAAAACATGACTAGCTCCAGATACACTACCTAAGTAACTAGCAATTAATCCACAGGTAACACTTTCACATGTACTAATTGATAGTTGGTGTTTTTGGCATAACGCAATAATTTTACTTGGTAAAGTATAGCTCATATTATTCTTTTAAACTTCCTTCTAGTTCTAAGATTAAATCACGTAAGTAAGCGGCTCGTTCATATTCTTGGTTTTTTGCAGCAATTAACATTTCTTTTCTTAGTTTTTTAATTGCCGCAGTTTGTTTAACTCCACCTTTACGTTTAGCAGCAAATGCCGCTTCAGCAATTTTAGCATCAGCTTCAGAAATGAAATCATCGTGGATTTCTTTAATAATGGTTTTTGGAATAATTCCATGTTTTTCATTGTATGCCAATTGGATCTTTCGTCTTCGGTTAGTTTCATCAATGGCTTTTTGCATATCAACTGAAACTTTATCAGCATACATAATAACATGTCCATTAGCATTTCGTGCAGCTCGACCAAAAGTTTGAATTAAAGCTTTTTCACTTCTAAAGATTCCCGGTTTATCAGCATCAAAAATACAAACTAACGAAACTTCAGGAACATCTAAACCTTCTCGCAATAAATTAATCCCAATCACAACATCATATTTACCACGACGTAAATCATTAATAATTTTTGTTCGTTGTAAAGTTTTTAATTCATTATGAATATAAGCCACTTTAAACTTTAAGTTTTTCAGATATTCAGTTAATGATTCAGCCATTTTAATGGTTAAAACAGTAACAAAAGTTCGTTCTTTTTTCTCAACTTGCTTTTGTAATGTTTTTACTAAATCATCAATTTGGTATTTAGTTGGTCTAATTTCAATGGTTGGATCAACTAATCCTGTTGGTCGAACAATTTGTTGAATAACTAAACCATGTGATTGATCAATTTCATATTCATTAGGAGTAGCAGAACAGTAAATAATATGTTTAATTTTGCTATTAAACTCCTTAAAGTTTAATGGTCTATTATCTAACGCGCTTGGTAAACGAAATCCATATTCAACTAGTGTTTCTTTTCGGTTACGATCGGTGTTATACATCCCTCTAATTTGGGGAATAGTCATATGACATTCATCAATTACTAACAATCAGTCTTCATCTTTAAAATAATCAAAGATCGTATAAGGAGTTGATCCTTCAGCTCTTAATTCTAAATGACGCGAATAGTTTTCAATCCCATTACAATAACCTAACTCTTTCATTGATTCAAGATCATTACGGGTTCGGGTATCAATTCGTTGGGCTTCAAGCAACATGTTTTTTGACTTGAAGTATTTAATCCGTTCAATTAATTCATCGTTAATTCTTCTTAATGATTCTTCAATTCGATCGTTATTCATGATGTATTCATTAGCGGGAGTAATAATATAGTGTTGGTGTTTTTTAATCACTACTCCGGTTAAGGGATCAATGGTATGAATGGATTCAACTTCATCACCAAATAAACTAATTCGAATATGATATTGATCGGTTGTTCCGGGCGCAATTTCAATGACATCACCACGAATGCGGAATGTTCCTGGTTTTAATTCAATATCATTGCGTGTGTATTGCAGTCGCACTAAATCATATTGAAATTGTTTATAGTTTAAAGTTTCATGAGTTCTTACTAAGACTTTAAATTGTTCATAATCAGTTGGAGCAACTGAAGCATAAATAGCCGCAACAGAAGCCACCACAATGACTTTTTTATTAGTTGATAAAGCATTGATGGTACTTAAACGCATCATTTCAATATCATCATTTCTTTGGGCTGATTTTTCAATATATAAATCGGTTTTTGGTAAATAAGCTTCTGGTTGATAAAAATCAAAATAAGAAACATAGTATTCCACACTATTTTCTTTAAATAGTTCTTTTAATTCACCATACAATTGTGCCGCTAATGTTTTATTATGTACTAACACCAATGTTTTCATTTGGGTTTGGGCAATAACATTAGCAATGGTAAATGTTTTTCCAGTTCCGGTGGCTCCAAGTAAAACTTGTGATTTTACCCCTTGTTTAATGTTATCTACCAAATCCTTAATGGCTGTAATTTGATCAGCGGCTGGAGTTAGATTAGTGGTTAAATGAAAATCACTATTAGCAATTATTTCTTGATCAAGATAGTTTTGATCTTTATTTTTCATTGTTTTGTTTAACTGGTTTTGTTTCTTGTTGTTTAGTTGGTTTAGTTTCTTGGTTTTGAGCAAATTTCTTTAATAATTCAGCCTTAGCAGCTTCATGACCCTTAACTTCATTAACATCACTATTAGATGATCTAAAGTTAATCTTTAGATCACTGCCAGAAGTGAAAGCTTGATTAATTTTTTGACTCGCTAATGCAGAGCTTACTTTATCAAAGACATCACGGTCAATTTTTAATTTTGGTAAAACTTCACTTAATTTATTTAAGATTGCTTCATTAATCTTTGGTACATAGATCCGGTTAATACTATTAATTACGTAGTGTGCTACATTTTCTTTCATTTCTTTAAAACGCTGATCTGCTTCTTCAACGTAGATATTTAGCGGACTTCTTTGTTCTAGACTTCGTAAGTTAACCCCTTCACGCAGTCTTAACATTAAATCTAAATGGTAAGTTCAAGCGCGATCTAATTGTTGCACCATAATATCACGGAACAACATATTAGCTTTTTCGATGGTTAATAGTTCACAACGTTGATCAATACTTAGATTTAAAATATGCAAAATAATGTCGCTAGCTTCTTGTAATGTTTTATTAGTAAAGAATTCGGCTGAAACAATGTTTGCTCGGAATAAATCATTGTTAATGACATTAGCTAAAGCTACTGGATCAACAAATAGCGCATTAACTTTTGATTTAAAATGGTTAACTAAATCAGTTGCAACTTGTTTTGCCATATTTTTGGCAATCTTAATATTGGATTTATTTAATAAGATTTGGTCTCGTTGCTTATAAATTAATTCCCGTTGATTAGATAAAACACTATCGTAATCAATTAAGTTCTTTCTTGTATCGTAATTAACAGCTTCCACTTTCTTTTGGGCATGTTTAATTAACTTAGTAAAGAATCATGAATCGTAGTATTCGTTATCAATTTTCTTAGAAGATTTCTTTTCTTTTTCAATGGCAAAACGTTTGAATAATGTATCTTCTAGTGAAATAAAGAAACGAGTTACACCAGGATCACCTTGACGACCACTTCGACCCCGTAATTGGTTATCAATTCTTCGACTTTCATGGTGGGCTGTACCAATAACATAAAGCCCCCCAAGTTCAGCTACTCCCGGTCCTAATTTAATATCAGTTCCTCTTCCGGCCATGTTAGTGGAAATAGTAACTGCACCCTTTTGACCAGCTAAAGCAACAATTTGTGCTTCTTTAGCATTATTCTTTGCATTTAATAATTGGAAGTTAATTCCTTTGTTTTTTAAGAAATAAACTAATTCTTCTGAGTCTTCGACTGATTCAGTACCAACAAGAATTGGTTGACCAGTATTATGAACACGTTCAATTTCAGCAACAACATGGGCTCATTTTGATACTTTATTATCAAACACATAATCATTTAGATCACGACGAATAACTGGTTTATTAGTTGGAATATTAACAACCACCATGTTATAAATCTTTAAAAACTCTTCAGCTTCAGTAGCTGCAGTTCCTGAAACTCCCGCTAATTTATTAAATAAACGGAAGAATGATTGATAGGTAATAGTTGCAACGGTAATATTTTCTGGTTCAATTTTAACTTTTTCTTTAGCTTGAATGGCTTGTTGTAATCCAGCGTTATAACTTCTTCCTTCTAAAATCCGACCGGTAAATTGGTCAACTAAGAAGATTTTGTTTTCACGAACGATATATTCCACACCGTTTTCAAAAACTTTATTAGCCATTAAAGCGTTTTTAATCTTGTGGTATAGTTCTGAGTTTTTAAAATCAAATAAATTACGAATCTTAAAGTGGCTTTGTGCTTTAGTGATTCCGGTTTCAGTTAAAGTTACTGAATTAGTTTCACGATCAACACTAAAATCATCTTTAGCTAAAGTATTAACAAAATCATCAGCTTCGATATAAAGTGTTAAATCTTGTTTTGGTTGACCAGAAATAATTAATGGGGTTCGAGCTTCATCAATTAATACTGAATCAGCTTCATCGATGATGGCAAAGTTTAATTCCCGAATCACTTTATCTTCCATCTTAGTGACCATATTATCTCTTAGATAATCAAAACCTAGTTCACTATTTGTGGTATAAGTAATATCACAAGCAAACATTTTTCGTTTTTGCTCTGGTTTAAAACTAGCTAAGTTATATCCTACTGTAATCCCTAATGGGTTTAAACATTGTGCACAATATTGCGCATCACGTTGCACTAAATATTCGTTAACCGTAACAATATGTACCCCTCGTTTTAATAACGCATTTAAGTAAGCAACAATGATAATAACAACCGTTTTACCTTCACCGGTATACATTTCAGCAAAATCACCATTATGGGCAATAATTGCCCCAATTAATTGCACTCAATAAGGAAAGATTTTATGCACTCGATAAATCGCTTCTCGTACGGTTGCAAAAGCTTCAGGAAGAATATCATCTAAACTATGACCTTGTTTTAATCGTTCAATAAAAACATTAGTCATATTACTTAGTTCTTGGTTAGTTTTCTTACGATAAACTGGGGCTAAGCTATTAATATGATTAGCTAATTCTTTCGCTTTTTTTAAAATTTTGCGAGCAGGACTAAATACATTTAAATCGTTTAATAGCATAAGAACTAAATAAAATATTTATTAAATATTATATTTATTTTAAATATATAGGCTAGTAATATTGTTATCCGATACACCGGGGATAATGATATTTTTATTTTTTAGTTATTTGGTTTATATAATTTATCCCATAATTTTACATAGGAGGGAATCAAACTTGGTTAAAATTAGATTAACAAGAATGGGTAAACATAAAGCTCCATTCTACCGAATTGTAGCCACTGATTCACGTAATAAACGTGATGGTGGATACTTAGCATTATTAGGAACTTACGAACCATTTACTGGTAAAGTAAATTTTAAATCTGAAGAAGTAATTAAGTTCTTAAATAATGGTGCAGTTTGTAGTGATACTGTTTTAAATCTTTTAAAAGCTAAAGGTTTATATAAGACTTTCTTATTACAAAAACCAGCGAAAAAAGTTAAAACAAAGAAAACTAAGAAAGCTGCTGCACCAAAAGCGAAAAAAGTAGCTAAAGCAACTAAACCAGCTAAAACTGAAGAAAAGTAGTTATTATTCATCGTGAAGTTCACAGTCTTAACTTTGTTTCCAAAAATGTTTGATGGGTTTATTAACCAATCAATCATTAAAAAAGCTATTGCTAGTAAGAAAATTGATCTTGAAATTATTGATTTTCGGATCTATGCTAACAATAAGTTAAAACAAGTTGATGATTATCAGTATGGTGGAGGTGGAGGCATGGTTATTGGGATTGAACCAATAACTAAAGCCATCAAAGCAGTAAAAACTAAAAATTCAAAAGTATATTTACTTTCACCTCAAGGTATACCATACAATCAAAAAATAGCTTCTAATCTAGCTAAAAGTGTAAAACACTTAATCTTAATTTGTGGACATTATGAAGGATTTGACGAACGAATTATTCACTATATTGACGGAATGATTAGTATTGGTGATTACATCTTAACTAATGGTGAAATCCCGGCAATGATTGTCATTGATTCAATTAGTCGATTAGTCAATAATGTGATAAAAAATCAGTCATTAGATTGTGAATCATTTGATAATAATTTACTTGATTATCCAGTTTATACGAAACCATTAGAATTTGAAGGTCATAAAGTCCCAGAAGTATTATTATCTGGTAATCACCAAAAAATTAAAGCGTTTCGTTTAGCTGAACAAATTAAAAAAACAAAATTAAATCGTCCTGATTTATACAAACAATACTTAAAAGAATTAAAAGGAGAACAAAATGGCAAAAAATAGTCGTGATCAAATGATCTTAAACGCAATTCAACGCGCGCAACTACGAGATGATCTACCAAAGATTGCAACTGGTGATACAGTTTCAGTTTATGTTAAGATTGTCGAAGGAACTAAAACTCGTGTACAACGTTTTGATGGAGTTGTTTTACGTGTTCATGGTAGTGGATTAGGAACAATGTTCACCATTCGTAAAGAATCTTACGGAATTGGTGTTGAAGAATCTTTCCCTTACCATTCACCATTAATCGTAAAGATCGATGTTCATAAGCATGGTAAAGTACGAAGAGCTTATATTACCTACATGCGTAAACGTTCAGGTAAATTAGCAAGAATTAAAGAAAAAGTAAAAAAGACAGATAAAAAAGCTAAATAATTAATTTTGCTCTAGTTTTCATGCATTTAAAACCAAGAACAAAACCAAAGAAAGTTAAAAGAACCGTTTCGCACGGGAATTTTAGCATTGGTCGCTATCGTCAACAACGAATTAAAGCTAAAGGATTAAAATTTGCAACTTTATATGATGATAATGCGGTTTGAAAGCGTTATTTAATCTGTGCAATTGTTGGAGTTTTAGCTGGAGCTTTAGTGCAATTCATGATTAAAAATACAGGGTTATATAACACTGGATTAAGTTCAATAGTTCAGGGTTTTGCTCGATTAATTTATACAATCATGTCAATTAATGAAGCCCCAGAACCAGTTGCTAAATTAGTCTTTAACTTATTGTTCTGGGTGGCATTCTTTATTGCCAATATCCCATTAATGATTCTGGGATATTACAAGATTGGTAAGTTATTTACTAAATTAACTTTTACTTTCTTATTATCTACCACATTAACTGGATTTGGTTTAAGTTATATCCCGGGAATTGAAACTGTAATGTTATTTGGTAATACCCGTCCAAGTTATCATTTAAATGTCAATGGAGATAGAATTGATAACTATCTATGAATTAAATGTCATATTAGTGTCATTCCATTCTGATATAACGGTGAAGCACCAACTTATATTGATAACAATAAATGAATTATTTATGAACCAGATTATGATCCATTTAAATCATTGTTCTTGTTGTTATATGGAGTAGTGTATGGAATTGGTATCGCTTCACTTTATTCAGTTTTATACATTGTTGGTGGAAGCTCTGGAGGTATGGATTTTATTGGGTTTTACTATTCAGTAAAACACCAAAAGTCAATTAATAATGTTTTATCATTAGTAGCTTTTAGTAGTATGCTAACTGGGGTTATTATTGGAAGTTATATTCCTAGTGGAATTGCCGTTAGTGAACATTGTTGAAAACTAGAATGATTCTTTAGTGCTAACTTAGTCAGTAGTATTATTGCAGTATTTGTGTTTAAAACTGTCTTAAGTCGTTTATATCCAAGTACACAACAATGTAAAGTAGAAATCTATACAAGTAAAGTTGAAGAAGTAATTGAAAACCTAAAAAAATCACGATATAATCGTTCATTAAGTAGTAGTAAGATTCGTGGTTCTTATTCTAAAAAAGAACGGGATGTATTATGAACAGTATGTTTCTATAACGAATTACCACGGTTAATTTATCACATTCGTGAAGAAGATCCTAACTGTTTAATTACCGCTATTTTAGTTCGGGACATTGATGGAGTTGTTAATGTCCTACAACAAGGAAGTATTGAAATCTAAAACTTATTAATCATTATTAAATTCCCTAATCACTATTGATGAAATGACTTAAAACTTCATTAAATAGTGATTTTTATTTATAATTTATTCTTGCTTTCTATGAGTCAATTGCTGTAGTTTAAAACTATAGAGGAAAGTCCATGCTTACACATTCTGTGATGAATGTAGTGTTTTAGTAAAGTTAACAAATAAACTTTAGCACAATTAAATTTAATTGTGACGGCATTAAGGAAGATCTAACGTTAGTAATAACTATGATTTAACTTAAATCAAAGTGCCACAGAGACGAGTTAGTAAGAAATTACTAAGTGAAACGCGGTAAACCCCTAAAGTAAGAAACCTAAATAATGGTAAGGGAATGTAGTGCTTGAGAATACGAATTAAGCCTATGACACCAAAATTGGTGTAGATAAATAATTGACGCTGTAATGAAGTTACAGTTACAGAACATGGCTTACGATTAGAAAACTTAATCGATCAACTCCTAACGGGGTTGATTTTTTAATTGATTACGAACTTGATTATTAATGAAATAAACAAATTTACTAATTGTAATCGGATCAACATGATACTTCTTTTCTAATTCGTTGAGTTTCATACCATTAATGCGATCTCAATACCAATTTAACTTTTCTTTATTCTTAATTTTTAAGAATAAACTATGAATAATTAACATAATTTGTTCTAAATAAAGCTTATTATTAGTTCTTTCATCAGTTTTATAAGCATGGTAATCAGAAATTAAATTGGATAAACATTTATCATTACTAATACTAAAAGCATTGTTTAAAATCCTTTGGCCATTATTATTTAAATAGTATTTTAATTGATGACCAACAATGGTACGGTTAATAATAAATAATGCTTGTTTAAATTCATATTTTGTATTTTTAACATCAAATGTATTTAATGTTTGGTTAAAAGTTAAATAACTTAAACTAGCTAAATCATTACGAGATAATGGTTGATAATCTAATGGATATTGTTTTCAGTATTTTAAAGATGCTAACTGCATCTTAACAAAGTATTTATCAAATAAAATTTGTTTAGCAATAGACAAGTTTTCAGATTGAAATAAATAAACTAGTTCACGATCACTCATACTTATGTTTTATGAATAATCATGAACTATCATTCCATTAATTTTCCAAATATTTTCTTATCGACCTAGATAATACAACAATGCTTCATTGGTTCTGATAAATAACTTTTTGTTATTTTCGTGTTGTTTGCGATTTAGTTCTAATTGTTTTTTAGTTTCAACTAGATTAATATCATTTTGGTTAGCTTGTTGTTCTAGTTTATTAATCTTAACGATTAATGCTTCTTTATTTTGGTTATCTTTAATCAATAATAATTGTTTTTTAGCTTTACCTAAATCCTTACTATTTCTTTTTTGTTTATTTACTAGATTTTGCATCTTACTCTTTAATAAACTGAATGTAATTCCATTAGTAAATATGCTATCTTTCATTCTTATATAAATACGGTGTTTTCTTAATGAAGGAATTATTCCTGTTTGGTTTAAGACAATTAAAGCTAAACTAAATGTAATTCATAGTGAATCCATGATATAAGTTCCTAAGAAAGTAAATGTCTTCGATTCATCGTGATATCTTAATGGTTCAAAAATAATTCTTAATATTCCGTATCATAAGAAGTAGCTACAAGCAATTGTTCCTGCTTTAATCTTCGGAGTAAACTCTAAGACAATAAAGATTAGAATAAACCCAACGATATTAGCACATGATTCATATAAGAATAATGGTTGATAATAATTTCCATTAATGTACATGTATGGCAAGTGCGTACTTAACCAAACTTGAAAACTATGATTTGTAACTACGCTCCCATAAACTTCTTGATTCATGTAATTACCTCATCGTCCAATTACTTGACCAATTAACAATGCCGGAACAATCGCATCAGCATAAACCCAAGTTGAAACTCTTCTAATTACTGGTTTTTCACCAAATGTATCACGAACTTGAAATTTTGGCCTTTTTAGAACTAACGGGAAATATATGATCCCGAGCAATACGGCTCCAAATACGGCTCCTTGTATCGCTAATCCACCATGAGTAAAATCAAAAAATGAACTTCATTTTCGATCTCCAATACAAGCAGATCAAAACATTCCGCAAAAGATTGATCAAGGAATAACCATTAAACAATAGTAATAAAACGGATCTGTGTTAAGTCGATAAAACTTCATTAGTTTTATCATGATACAGATAATCCCAATTACAAAACCTATAGCAATTAAAAACCCATACCAACGAATATTCCCAAAAATGTATGGCGTTGTCTTATCATCGTAGTTAACTATTGGTAAAGGAACATCACTTAATAGAAAATTCATTATTTCTTACCTAATACAGCGTTAGTTACTTTAATGTATTGTTCAGCCGAGTTATATCCGTCTTCTTTCATTTTCAAATCAGCAACTGCTGCTTGAATCATGCTTGATACATCTCGTCCTAGAGTAACAGGAATGCGATAGAAGGGGATTTTTACCCCTAAAATATCCATTGTTTGTTGTTTTTCTCCAACTCGTTCAAAGTATTGACGTTGTACATTATCAGATTTAACTAAAGTAATGACAACATCAACTGTGGTACTTTCTTTTACTTTACTTACCCCAAACATTTGGGTCATATTAATTAATCCAATTCCTCTTACTTCTAGGAATTTACCAGCAATATCACTAGATTTAGCAAATAAATGGTTTCCTAAATTAGTCGCTTCAATGGCATCATCACCAATAAAGATGGCATTTTGACGTACTAGTTGTAAAGTAACTTCACTTTTACCAACACCACTTTCACCTTGAATTAATACACCAATGCCATCAATTTGCATTAATGAACCATGAATTAAAACATAGTTAGCTAATTCTTCACTAATTCATCCCGCAATTGAAGAATAAAATTGGTGTGAATGTCATTCACAACTAACAATTGTGGTCGAAGATTTTTGATCAATAGCAATTTGTTTTAAAACTTCTAGTAATTTTGGATCAAATCCAGCACAAACGACAATGACTGGGGGAGTTAATTTAATAATATGAGTTAAAGAATTTTTAACTCGATCTAAAGAATTTAAGGAGTTTAATCAATCAGATTCATTGCTACCAAACAAAACCGTTGATTTTAGTTGTTTAAATTTGTGGTTAGGGTTACTACAAAAAGATAATTCTAATCCAGCACGATTAATGGTTGGAGAAGCAATCACGTTTTTATTTAGTTCTCCTTTATGCACAATTTCGTGAGGAATTCGATTTAATAAGCAACTTACTTTAATTAACTTATCTTTTTGTTTTAAGGCCATATTAAATTAATTTTACTTTTTTAATATTGTTAAATATTTATTTTTCTTATGTAAATAATATCCGTTATTTAACCGAAAAAAAGTATTGGATTTATTAGAAGCAATAAATTTAATAATGCTATTGATTTTATTCTTAGTAATCCTAAAGGGAATAAAGTTAATTAAAAAACGATAAACTAAATGGATTTGTAATTGGGGTTTTTGATTTAATAAATAACAAGTATTAAACTGTTTATTGGTTCATACAGCATATTTAGCATTAGTAGCTTGATCTAAATCATTTAAATCTTGATTTAATTGTTTGAATTTATTAACTAATTGCTTAAATTCTTGATCAGTTAATTTACTTAATTGAAAACGAATCTTATTACGTTCAAATCTTAAATCATTATTAGTGGTGTCAATGGCATATTTAATGTTATGTTGATTGCAATAAGCAATCAATTCACTTTTACGTTTATTTAGTAATGGGCGAAATACTTTTAAGCAGTTAACAATATTATTTTGTTTAATTCCATAAAAAGTAGTTAGACTTTTTTTATTGTATTGCATTAAGCAAGTTTCAATATGATCATCTAAATGATGGGCTAATAATAAATCATTTAAACCATATTCATTAGCAATCTGTCTAAAAAATGAATAACGTTCTTTTCGAGCAAAGTTTTCAAAATTAAATGATTGTTTATAAACCTTAGGATCAATTTCTTTAATTCTTAACTCTAGATTATGAGTTAAACAATATTGTTTAACTAATTCTTGATCTAGATTACTATCTTTACGAAAATGGTAATTAACATGACAAACAACTTTAACTTGATCTTTATACATATCAAGTAAAGCCATTGAATCAGGTCCACCCGAAACACCAATTACGTATTTTTTATTTTTGAACATTAGGAACTTTTGGTAATCCTGGCATTCTAAAGATAGTACCAGTAATCGGAATAACGAATTGTGCGCCGTGAGCAATAACAAAATCAGAAATTAATACTTCATCATTTTCGTTAAAAATAACTTTAGTTTGATCACTACTCATACTATATGGTGTTTTAGCCATACATACATAGTAAGGTAAGTTTTTATAAGTTTTTAATTTACTTGCTGCTAATTTTGCATACTTAACTTTTGTTTTTAA
The DNA here is from genome assembly GCA_029203615.1 of Mycoplasma sp. Lineage (GTDB taxonomy): Bacteria > Bacillota_I > Bacilli_A > Mycoplasmatales > Mycoplasmoidaceae > Malacoplasma_A. The sequence goes on from CP091280.1 coordinate 238,513, forward strand.
ACCATAGACATTATTAACAATCTTTTGAATTTTAATATCTAATGGTTCATTTAATTGATAAATTCGTTTAACTTTTTTAACTAAAGGTAATTTAGCTAAATATTTAGCTAAAGCAGTTGCACTTTTTTTACCTTGATTAACTGGATCAATTTTAAAAACATTAACTTTAAATTTGTTTTGAATTTGCTGTTCAAGATATTTTAATTGATTTAAATTATCATCTTTAAATTGGTTAATGACAACAATTGGATCATAACCATAGTTTTTAATTGTTTTTATATGTTGACTAACTAATCTTAAACCGTCATCGATTTGTTTTTTAATGTCCTTATTTGTTTTGGCATGATTAATTACTGCTTTTAGTGTGATGACAAAAACAATCACATCAGGTTGAGCATATAAAGAGCTGATAATATCAATGTATTTTTCACAACCTAAATCAGCACCAAACCCTGCTTCAGTAATGACTGTTTTAGCATAATGATCTGCAGTTTGTAATGCAACAAGCGAATTACAGCCATGAGCAATATTCGCAAAAGGCCCCCCATGCATTAAAGTTAAAGTATTTTCTTTTGTTTTAACTACATTTGGTTGGAATAGTTTTTCAATTAAATAATCTATTTGATTATTTAGTTTAAAGTCTTTAACTCTAACTGGTTTATTCTTTTTGTTATAAGCAACAACAATATTATTTACTCTGTCTTTAAAATCTTTAATGTTTTTACTTAAACAAAAAATTGCCATGATTTCACTAGCTGGAGTAATATCAAAACTAGAGTGATAATAAAGATCTTTTTTTATTTTGATTTGAATATCTCTTAAACCACGATCGTTTAAATCAATAACTCGATTTCATAAGATTTTATTGGGATCAATATTTAAAGCTGAACCAAAATAAATATTATTTTCAATAATAGAAGCAATTAAGTTATGAATGGTTTCAATAATAAAGAAATCACCATTTAAACCATAGTTAATTAATTGACTAGGAATAACTTCACTTTTACCATTTCCGGTTGCTCCGCCTTTCATTCCTAGTGTTGGACCAATTGAAGGTTGACGTAAACATAGTATTGTTTTTTTATTTAAAGTATTTAAAGCATCAGCAATACAAATGGCACAAGTAGTTTTTCCCTCTCCTGCACTTGTTGGATTAATCGCTGTAACTAAAATATGTTTTGCTTTTTTCTTAGAGTTAAAAACTGGATCTATTTTTCCAGAATTAGTTCCATAAGGATGAAAGTTAGATGAAGGAATAGAATATTGTTTTAATAATGATTTATTAATAGTATTCTTCTTATTCATATTGGCCTCCGAAGGTTAGTAGTTTATTTAAATAGTATTTGTAGCGTTTTTCGTTTAGTTCAATTAATCTAGGTAATCCATTTTCAATATTTTTAATCATGGTGTCAAATTGGTCTAGCATTTCCACTATTTTATTTTGAATGTTTAATGGTGGAACTGGTATTTTTATTTTTTCCACAACACTTGAATTTAACACAGCAATTCCCATTCCTGGATTTACGTGTTCTTTAATTATGAAAGAGCAAATATAGAAAAGAAACTTAGTGTTTACTTTATTATTATCTTTGTTAACTAATAAACCACAATTTTGAGTGATATTAAATTTTTCGTTTCTATAAAAAACTGTTCCAGCGTAAAAACCATGTGTAGTATATGTTACATACTCACCATCATACATATAGCTGTTTATTTTTCCTATACATCCATCGTTAAAAGTCGCTGATGAATAAACAGGATATTCACCAGGATTAGCCACTATATACTTTTTAGAAATAACATCGCCACGCTTAATATCACACAAGTCTCCTATTGTTTTATATTCAATAGTAAATTTTCCCAATAAATGATTTTCCTTATTTAAATCTAAAAGATTTTGCGAGCAGTATTTATACTGCGAGCTTCTAGCGTCGAGCTCCGCTGACAGCTCCGCTGACAGCTCCGCTGTATAAGAAGATAATTGATCCAAGATACCAACAATTTGGTTTTGGATATCAAGTGGGGGAAGAGGGATTTGCAAGTCTAGAAACAATTTCTTAGATAAGTTATATCTAGTTACACCATTACTACAACCCATTATTTTATTACGGTATAAATCAGATTTAAATAAATAGTTTAGAAACTTGGGATTTACTTCTTCTTGATTATTAACACGATAAATAAAACAAAAGCTATTTAAATAAATTGGAAAGTCTTTTTTAAAGTTAACGTTAGAACAATAAGCAACTTCTTCTAATGTTTCAGATGAATTAGTAATTAAAATATCGTTATATTGAACTTGATTTTGTTTTTCATCTACTGACACTTTTACTTTACTTAAGTAGTTTTCGTCAATATAAATATTCTTAAATACATTGTTATAAGGAATAAAATAAGAATTAGCATCAGTTGAAAAATCTTTTTTATTCTTACCAGTTAATCCGGCAAGAGTAAAACCAATTTCATTTAACTTTTTATAAACTAAATCCTTTTTTTTGTCCATATAAATGAAAGTATATACACCTCTTATTTAACTTTTAATAATTCTTGAACATTTTTTAAGATTTTGTCTTTACCAACAATGGCGAAGATTTTATTTAATTCAGGTCCATGTTCTTTAAAAATAGCAGCAATTCTTAAAGGCATAAATAAGTTTTTACCTTTAATTGGTAATGTCTTTAGTTTATTAACTAATTCAGTTGCTGAATTTAAATCTAGTTTATCAAGTTTAATTAATTCTCCTTCTAATGCTTTTAATACCGTAACTGAACTATCTAATTTAATAAATTCAGCCATTTCTGGAGTTAAAACATGATTAAAGAACGTTGAAGAGATTAAGTCATTAATTTCTTCACCATAATTAATTTGATTTTTGAACGTTAAACAAATTAAATCATGAATTGATGGATCAAAATGTTTATTTAATGATTCAGTATTAACAAAATTCTTAATGAATTTTAAATATGCTTCATCACTTAAACCTTTAATGTGTTGAGAATTAATTCATAACATCTTTTTGTAGTCAAAACAAGCTGGAGCTTTAGAAACAGAATTTAGATCAAAGTTTTTAACCATTGTTTCTAAATCCATAATTTCTTGGTTATTTTTTGGGCTTCAACCTAATAGAGATAAGAAGTTATTTACACCCATTGGTAAAAAACCCATTTTACGGTAATCTTCAATAAATTGTTTTAGTTCTTTATTTCGTTTAGATAACTTTTTCCCAGTTTCATCAGTAATAATTGATAAATGACCATATTTAATTTCTTGGTGATCAAAACCTAAGGCTTTTTTAATGGCAATTTGGTATGGGGTATTCGAAATATGTTCTTCACCACGTAAAACGTGAGTAATTTGCATATCATAATCATCTACTACAACGGCAAAGTTATACATTGGAATCCCATTAGACTTTAAGATTACTGGATCAGTTAATGCACTGGTTGGAACGCTCATATGACCACGAATTAAATCATCTCATTCAATATTGATGTTATCAACCATTTTTAAACGAATAACATAAGGAATCTTTTTATCTAGATTGGCTTGAATTTGTTGTTCACTTAATCCATAACAACGACGGTTATATTTTGGGGTTTGATGATTAGCTAAAGCAATTTCTCGTTGTTTTTCTAATTCGGCTTCATCACAAAAACAGAAATAAGCTAGTTTCTTTTCAACTAAGCTATAAGCTAGTTGTTTATATCGTTCTAGTTTATCGGTTTGTTTATAAGGTCCAAATTGACCAGGATTTAGAATTGATTCATCAGGAATAATTCCCATTCACTTTAAGTTTTCTAGTTGTGATTCAATTCCCCCTTCTACATTTCTGGCTGTGTCAGTATCTTCAATCCGAACAATAAAATCACCATTAAAGTGTTTAGCAAATAAATAGTTAAATAAAGCTGTTCTAGCTCCGCCAATATGGAAATATCCAGTTGGACTGGGAGCATAACGAGCACGAATCTTTGTTAATTGATTAGCCATAGTCTTATAATCCTTTATTTCAATTTAATTCATCAACAGTTTTTGGTTGGTGGTGGGTAATTTTTTGAATCGTTCCATTACCAACATGAACAACAGTGGTTGCTAATTGTGCTAGTAATGGGTTATGAGTAACAATAATAATCGTTGTTTTATATTCTTGATTAATTTTAACCAATAATTTCATGATTTCTTTACTCATTTCTTCATCAATGGCACCGGTTGGTTCATCACCAAATAAAATATTTGGGTTTTTGGCTACGGAACGGGCAATTGATACACGCTGTTGTTGTCCACCTGATAATTCATTAGGATACTTATTTTTTTGTAAACTCATCCCAATTGTATCAAGAATTGATTCAATGTTAATATGTAATGATTTATTAGGTTGAAGGTTTTGCCCAATTTGAATATTTTCTTTAACGGTTAAGTTAGGTAATAAACAATATTGTTGAAAGACATAACCAATATTATTCTTTCGGAATTTAGTTAATTGACTTTGGTTATAGTCAATTAAGTTTTCTCCTGCAATAAATACATCTCCATAAGTAGCATTATCCATGCCGGAAATAATATTTAATAAAGTGGTTTTACCGCTACCACTTGGACCTAAAATAACAACAAATTCACCCTTTTTAATTTTTAAATTAACATCTTGTAATACTTTAACTGCTAAAAAACCGTTGTTGTAGTATTTACAGACGTTTTTTAATTCAATCACGTTTTCTAATTCTGAGAAATCAGAATAATTTTTATAGAAGTATTTAGCATTCTTCTTTTTAGTTTTAACATCAAATTTAATTTCAGCTAATTGATCTAGTGCTTTAATCTTTTGATCATTAAAATCGTGTTGATTAATTTCTTTATTAGCTAGTTTTTGTTTTAAAGTGTTTAGTGTTTGATTGAAGTTATTTTTTGCTTCAATTAATTGCTTATTAGCTAATTCAATTGTTTCGAGTGATTTTTGTTTAGCATCTTTTTGTTTTTTCTTCGCAACTTTCTTATTAGCTTTTGTATCTAGATCTTTTTTTGCTTTTTCTAGTTTAGATACAAACTTAGCATGGAATTTATTACTAAATGATTCGTTTAAATTAGCAATTTTAGCTTCTAGATCTTTAATTTTCTTTTCGTAATAACTAATTTGTAATTTTAACGATCAAGTTTGTTTTTGTTCTTTAAGTTTTTTAGTTAAAACAACATCTTGTAAATAAGCTAATCGTAGTTGTTTACGTTTTAAATAACGGTGGTAACGATTTAAACGGATTAAAAGAATTAAGTTATAGGGAAGAATTGGTTGTTTGTTTGATTCAATCCATTTAACATACTTCATTAAGGGATTAGCTTTATCTTTATTAGGATATTGATCTAATAATTCATAGTAAGTTAAAACATATTTATTTTTTAAATAAATTGCTTTAGCTTGATCTAGTTCTTTAGTTAGTTTACTAGCTTTATTTAAATCTTGTTTGTATTGTAAATAACTCTTACGGTCAGTTACTTTTAAACTAGCTAAAGCATGTTTAGCATCTTTATAGTTATCTTCATGACCAATTAAGGTTTGTTTTAATAACAAATCTTGTTCTTGGAGTTTTTTAATTTTATTTGCATATTTTCCCATAACTATGTCCTCCTATTTAATAGCATCAATTAAACGATCGCGTTTTAGTGACAATACCCCATTGATTCCGGCAACCGTAAATACCACTAATACTGCACTCATGACAATTAAGTAGTAATACCAGTGAATTGAAGCGTTTAACCAAATGCCAATTCCATTAAAAATAATTTGGTTATAAATTCCTAATAAAACAAACGAAGTTCCAACCGCTAATAATAAACCGATGATAATTACTGGAATATAGATCGATAAATAAGTAGCCGCATTTTGGTGATCTGTATATCCTAACGCTTTTAAAATCGCTGCTAGTTTCTTTGAATCATTAATCACCATGCTGGTAATTAACGCAATAATGATAATCGTCATTAAAGCTATAACAATAATAATTACTTGGGTAATTTGGTTAACAGTATTACTAATGTTGGTATAAACCAAATTTGAAGAAGTTTTATCATTAGCCCCAATCACTAAAGCTTCATAGACTTGGCTACCGTAGTACTTAATAATGGTTTGGGCTAATTCGTTTGAATATTTAGCTAAAGCTTTTTGGTTAGCTTCATTTTTATTAGCAATTAAGGTGTTATAAGCTTGTTGAATGTTTTTTGCTAATTCTGAGTTAGAAGCTAAAATTCCCGTTAATTTAGCTGCCATAAAGGTATTAACCCCAAAATTTAGCGTTCTAAATGATTCATCACTATTAATTTTGTCATTAGCTAAATATAAACCAGAAGGAGAATAAAGCACCATTGATTTTGATAATAAAACTCCTCCATTTGGATCTTTAGTAAATACCCCATTAAATCCATACGGTGTTAATTGGTATTGGTCTGGATCTTTTGCTTGATATTTACTAATGTCAATTAATCCATCTTCTGTATTAAAACCAACTAAATCTTTAGGATAACCAATATTTGAATCCACACCCATCGTTTTTTCTTCATTAGCATATCAACTATTTGGTTGGATTCTTGATGATATATCTTCTCCATCAGTTAAATGGGATTTTAGTTGTAATAAATAGTTAGCAACATCTTGATTAATGAAGTATTCTTCATTTTCATATGAAGTATTAATCCCTTTAATTACAAATCTTGCAATGTTGTTAAATTCTGGATCAGGAATTTTATTATCAACTTTAATTTGGTGTTCAACATTATCGGCTCGATTATTAATCTTAAAACTAATAGTATCACCAATTCCTAGTCCATATTTATGCGCAGCATACGCATTAATCACAATTGGAAAAGGAACATTGTTAGCTAAATCTTGTTGAGAATAAGCTAAATTTTGAATTAAGTTATTCCCTGATTCATCAGTTAATGAAATATATTGTGAATAATGATTTTCACTTGCTTTAATTCCATTAATCGTAACCGGATTATTAGTGCTTAATTCATTAGCATCTAGATAAGTATAAGTTTCATCACTATCTTTAATGGGAATGGTGTTATAAGTAATTGGAAAATCTAAATTAGCAGCTGGACCAAAACTATAAGCAATTGCTAATAAATGAATTAGTTCAAAATTTAAAATAACTCCAGCACTAGATCCTACAGCTTTAGATTTAACAATTTCGTAATTACCAGTATTTGGGTTTTTAACTAGTTCTTGTTTTAAGTTATCTAAATCTGAATTACTAAAACGAGGAAAGTTAGATGTATTAAAGCCATTAACAATTCGATCATGGAGGATTTTTTGGTTTGGATCTTTAAATTCGTTTTCATGTAATGCTGTTCCAACATAATTTAAGAATTGTTGACTAAAGTTTAACGCGCTAGCACGAATGTTTTCAGGCATTAATGAAGCACTAATGTCTCATGGGTTAGAGAATTGACCAAATGCTCCAACCACATAATCTAGTGTGGCATTAGTCATGGTTCGATTCTTTAAATAGAACAAATCATATAACTGACCAGTTGCATCACCCATGAATGGCATAAATAAATTCCCCATCATTTGTGATTTAGTTTGATCAGCATTACTAATCATCATCGCATCACGGAATTTATTTACGTGTTCTTGAGGGTGAAATAGTTCTGATAAGTGGTTAGCTAAATCAATCGCTTCAGATGAATAATAATATTCATGTTCAATTAAATCATTTAGATCTTTACCATCAACTAAACCATTTAATTGTGGTTGATCTAATCCATCATAAGTTAAAGTAATTGATTTAATTGGTTCTCATCATGGTACAACACTAGTTAAATCAAATTTAATTGTTTTATTCCCATCTCCCCAATACAACGGTTGCAGATAAACATTATCACGATTATCATTTCCAGCAGTATTAAAACCACTAACACCATAACCTTTAAATAAATCACCATTAGCTAGTTGTTCTTGGTTATAGTCAAAACGAGTCGGAATATATTGTCCTCCTGCTTTGGTTGGGGTGGCTAATTTAATGGCAAATGAATAGTTTCTCGAGTTATTAGTAGCATTAATTGACGCATCAAACTTACCATTAACACTAATGGCAAATACTAATGAACTCATCACCATTGAACTCATGACTGCTAAAACTAAGAGTTTTCAAATTGAACTGAAGGCTACTGAAATTCTAAATCTTGTAATAATCCCAAATTTTGCTGCTAATGACTTCATTGATTTGGCAATAATATTTGGATTATCTTGTGAATCAGTCTTCATGATATCCACAGTCTTTTGGTTTAAAACTCAATAACTAGTGGCAATAATTACGCCCATGAAGATACTTAAGCAAATTCCAAAAGCAAAAACAATACTTCAGATATTAATGGCCAGGATATTAGTTGGTAACATCCAATAATTACTTAACAAGCCTAAAACAAAGTATTGTAATCCATAACCTAAGATTACTCCTCCAACCGCTCCAACTAAAGAAGGAATCAAAGCAAATGGTAATAGTGATAAAGCAATCGATAATTTGCTTAATCCATTCGCTTGCATAATTCCTAATACGGATTGGTTAATTGTAATGTATCGGTTAATAACAATTGCACAAATAACTAATCCTAGGATAATAACAAAGACGGTTAACGTATAAGATACATAGTTAATATCCTGAATAAACTTCGGAATAAAGGTTACTCTAAATGCTGAAGCATTTAAAGTATTTGATATATCATCAGCAAAATAAGCTGCTTTAATTCCGTGCGGTAAGATCATTTCGCTTGCAGCAAATTCATTTATTTTGTCAATAATCTTTTGTCGACTAGCTTTATCTAAACTGTTTTTAAATTTAGCAACAACGTAGTCTTCGGTTTTATTACCTCGGAATGAATCATAAATACGGTAATATCCAGCCTGATTAGCAAAATAAATACATTCATTCTTAGGATTTGGTGTAGTTCTAGATATATCAACAATTGGATAAATAAAGTCAGGAGTAATGCCACTACCAATAACTAAATAAGGAGTTTCTCCTCCTGGACTAATGACTTGTTCATTATGATCATGAACAAACTCTTTAATGATTTTGTCAATAGCAAAATAATCTAATGAATTCATTCAATCAATGAATAACATTCTTAAATCATGAATTCCTGGATGATTTTTGATATATGAAGCAAATTTCTTAATTGCTCTTAAATCATTTTCATTAACAGTTTTTTTATTATTAGCTTCTAGATATTCAGGATTTACATTAGCAAATAATGATGTTCAGTTATCAATTTCAGAAGCAACTGGAACATTACCAACAATTCATGTTGCTGTAACACGGTTTTCTTTAACAAACACTTCTTCGTGAGAAGACAATTCGACACTTAATAATGCTTTTAAGTTATCTAAGTTTTTATTTCAGTACTCAACTCTTTGGTTTTTATCAGTGCTAAATAAGTTTGGTAAAACCTTTAGTTTTTCATAAATTGGGTTATTATCAGTTTGTGGTCAAAGTGATTTTTTTAATAATTGCACTTTTTCAAAGTAATGCACATCATATTGACTAAGACTACTTGGCAAATAACTTAAAGTTCTTCCTAATGTGTAGTTATCGTTTTCTTGATAACTTAAAATGCCATAAGTAGCATCTTTAACACTAAAGTTAGATCAATTAATTCCGTTAGGATTATTATTAATCTTTAAATTAACTAGTTTATCGATATTATCTTCTGGATCACTAGCTACAGCCTTATAGAAAATATTATCAGCAGAGTTAGATATTTCTAATGAATTAAAATCACGGAAACTAACTTGATCATGATAATTAGTTTTTAGAAATAAATCTAAAGGGGTATCTTTAGTAGCAGCATACTGATAAAGTTCATCACTCGCGTTTTTTAGTTTTTCGTTTGTTGCGCCTTGATCAGTAAACCCATCTTTAATTAAGTCATTAATTTCTTGGGAAGTTTTATTAGTAATTTGATCAGCATGATCTTTACCATATGCTTTTTGTTCAGTTTTTGCATAGTTATAAAGCTTTTGTTGATCGTGATTAGAGTTATCTTGTAATGTAACCGTTACGCTTGGGGCTAAAAAACGATCAAAGTTATTTCATTCTTCAACATTATCTTTAACGTTTAAGAAGAATTCTTTAATTGCTGTATGATTAGCAATTTGGTCAATATCTAGTAAGTAATAAAGACTAAATGTGTAGTTGTTATCATTTTTAGAAGCACTAACAAAAGGAACAATACTATTGTCATTACTTTTAACTAGTTTATTTTGGTTATATAAATATGATTTAAATGCTTCAGTTCCATGTTGTTCTTCAATGTTATTGGCATATTTAGCAATCCCAATATCATAAACTTGGCTAATGGTTGCATCATGTATATTACCTTGTTCTGAAACTTGTTGGTATTCAGTGTTAATACTGGTGGTAGTACTATTTAAAGTAGTAAACACGGTTGTGGAAATAAATACTAAGAAAGTTAACCCAACCATATTGAGTTTATTTCTTTTTAAGGAACGAAAGGCATTTTTAATTAAATTCCACATGAAAACACTTGGCCCTCTATATAAAAATTAATTTTTATATTATATATATAGATATTAATTAATAACCTATGGTTAACTATACCTAAAATAGGTATAATTAACTTTCCTAATATGATCTTAACAAGTCAATTCAAAGGTAAAACAGTTTATATTAAACAGATTAACTTTAAAGATCCACATATCGTTCATAAACTAGATAACATCGGGTTAACTCCTGGTGCGAAAGTTAAAGTTCTAAACTTTAATAAAGATAAGAAATTACTTTATCTCGATATTGGCAATGTTGACTATGTCTTAAGAGAAAGAGATTGTCATGCCATCGAAGTTGAAGAAGTTAGATCATAAAAAACTAACTAATACTCAGACTAAACTAAATCAGATCAAACACAAAATTTGTGTTGATCATTTATGCGATTGTGAAGAATGTCAGGGCTATACAGTTACCATTCCTAGAAAATATTTAAGTGCGAAGAAATCGGCACTTTTAATTGGTTCACCAAACGTTGGGAAATCGACTTTATTTAATAAAATTACGACATCAATTGCCCCAGTTAGTAATATTGACCGAATGACGGTTGATTCAAATTGTGGTTTTGTCAAAAAACATAAAGACCAAATTTTAGTTGATTTACCTGGGTTATATAACTTATCCCATCCGATTGATGAAGAATTAGTGGTAACTAATATGTTAATGAAGAATAAATATTCTTCAATTGTTAATGTCATTGGGGCTACTAGTTTACAACGTGATTTATATTTAGCGATTCAATGTGCCGAAACTGGCATGTTATCAACGATTGTGATTAATGCCATTGACGAAGTTAATCAACAAATTATTAACTTTAATAAGTTATCGAAAAAACTAAATGGTGTTAATATTGCTCCTACAAGTGCTTTTAAAGGTTATAACGTTGATAAAGTAATTGATAGTGTTTATCGTGAAAAACTATCAAGTGATAAACCAATTACTTACAGTAAAAAGATTGAAAACTATATCAACCAAATTACTAAAGTTATTCCTTCACATCAACATCTCTCTAAACGTTTTATTGCTTTAATGTTATTAGAAGGTAATGGTTATGTTCATTCTTATTGCAACTATTTTTTTCCTAAAGAATATAAGAAGTTAGATAAATTATTTACTTCATTAGCTAATGCAAAATTAGCTGATGAAATTAAAAAAGAACGAGTTATATTCATTAATCAATTGATTAGTGAATGTATTATTGAAACTAAGAATTTAACTTTTTTAAAAGTTAATAAATTAAAGAAATATAAGGCTGATGGGGTTTTATTAAGAAAGTGAATTGGAATTCCGTTAACTTTATTATTAATTAGTTTTGTTTATTTTATTGCTTTTGGACCTTGAACTGGATATTGATTACAAAGTAATCTAAATGATGTTGTTTTAACTGATTGAATTGGTAATAATATTCAACATGGATTAGTAAATTGATGAGGTAGTGGAAATGTGGCTACTTGATTTAGTGGTCTATTTGTTGATGGGATATTAGGTGGATTTTTCACTGTATTATCTTTCTCGATTCCGATTGTCATCTTATTTATACTGGTTAATTTAATTCAACAAGTCGGGATTATTAGCCGAATTAGTACTTTATTAGATCAAACATTTGAACATTTTGGCTTAAGTGGAAGAAGCTTTGTTAACTTAATGACTGGCTTTGGTTGTAACGTTCCAGCCATTATGATGGCAAGAAGTAGTAACAATAAAAAAGAACGAATTGTGTCTATTTTAATTACACCATTTGTTAGTTGTAGTGCTCGAGCGATTGTTTATTCATTTGTATGTAATGCCATCTTTGGTAATCATCTTGGATGATTAGCCATGGTGTTATTAATGGTTTTTAGTGGTCTAGTAGCATTAGGATTTGGTTTAGTGTTTTCCAAAACCATGTTTAGAAAACAAAAATCGTTCTTCTTTATTGAAATGGTGAATTGAAGAAAACCAGATTTGTTTGTTTTAACTAAGAATGTATGAGCACAATTAGTTGATTTTGTTAAAAAAGCCGCAACTTGAATTGTTTTAGCTAATGTTTTAGTGTGATTACTATTACATTTAGGACCAACTGGTTTATTAAAAGATGAAGAGATTAATACATCATTAATTGCTGAAGCTTCAAGAGGAATTAACTATTTAATGTATCCAATGGGCGGAACCAATAAATTCTCATGGATCGGTGATCAAGATAATGGATGAAAAATGATGACTTCATTAATTAGTGCCTTTCCAGCTAAAGAAATTGCTTTAAGTAATTTAGCTTTATTATTCCCTGGTGAAAATAGCTTTGCTAATACCATTGGGATGTACCAAAACATGCCATTAGGAATTAGTTATTTATTAATGTTAATGTTTTATCTACCTTGTGCAAGTACGATCATTATCATTAAAAAAGAAGGTGGATGAAAATTAATGTGAATGAATCTATTTGCTGGTTTATTTACAAGTTATTTCATTGCCATTATTGGTTATTGAATTGCCTATGCAATTATCTTTTTATAAGTTTAATTAGTAAAATTAATTACCCAGTAATTTGGGGATGTCACGGATTCGACATGTTGACTGAGGCTTTAATAGGCAGTAGGATGAGCGCTTTATATGCTCAATTGAGACTTAATAAATGCAAAGTCTAACCAAAACGAAGTAAATGTTGATCCATTATTCTTAATGAACCAACAAAATGCTTCACTTCAATTAGCTATCTAAATTGTTGTATTTTATCCTTTTTGTTTTTTAGTATTTTTATAAACCGTTAAACAAACAATAAATAATATCATCTAATTGAAACTCTGCACAAGTGGGTTTTACTTGTGGTAAATTAAGAATTTCCTAGTTTCTTAATCCCTACATGGTTTACTAGGAAGGATTTAGATAAATAAGGTGTTTATGACGCAATTATTTAAATTCTTTACGCATTAATGACCATAAACTAAACTGTAGAATATTAAATCTAAAGCAATGTGGAAACGGGTTCAATTCCCGTCATCTCCACCATAAATAAAAAAAGCACAGCCGTATAATTGGTTGTGCTTTTAACTTCTAATTAATATTAATTAAGCTTTATTGTTTGAACCGAATAAGTTAATCTTTTCAATTACTTTATCAAAGATGGCGTCTGTTCCTGGTTTTAATAATTTACGTGGGTCAAAACCTTTTTTATCAGTATCTAGATCTTTTTTCGCTTCGATATATTTACGAGTCGCATCAGCAAATACTAATTGACATTCAGTATTCACGTTAATTTTCGCAACCCCTAAACTAATCGCTTTTTGAATCATCGCATCTGGAATACCAGTTCCACCATGAAGCACTAACGGAATTTTATTGGTTTTATTGTGAATTTCAGTTAATAATTCAAAGTTTAAACCTTTTCAGTCAGCTGGATAAATACCATGGATATTACCAATTCCTGCTGCTAGACATGAAATCGGTTGCGAAGCAATTGTTACACATTCATTAACATCAGCTTGTTCACCAGAAGAAGTTACTCCATCTTCACTTCCGCCAATTCCCCCAACTTCAGCTTCAACTGAAGCACCAATTATTTTTGCTTTAGCAATTACTTCTTTTAATTTTGCTAAGTTTTCATTAAATGGTAAATGACTACCATCAAACATGACAGAACTGAATCCTGCATCTAGTGCTTTCATTGCTCCTTCATATGAACCGTGGTCTAAATGTAAAGCTACAGGAACAGTAATGTTTAGGTTTTTTACCATGCATTTAGTCATATAAGCGACAGTATCAAAACCACACATATATTTTGCTGCACCTTCACTAACACCTAAAATGATTGGGGCATTAGCTTTTTGGGCTGCTAGTAATGAAGCTTTAATTCATTCCATGTTATTCACATTAATATGCGCCACAGCATATTTATTTTTTACGGCTTTTTGTAGCATGTCATTCATGCTAACTAGTGGAGAGTATAATTTGTTCATATTTTTTTATCCTTATTCTACTTTATTTAATTTCTAATTAAATATCTTCTTCGTCATCTTCATTAATGTCTTTTGGTTTTAGCATTGAAGAGAACTTGTTATATACATCATCTTCTTCATCTTGAGTTTCGTATTCTGTAGCGTTATCTTCATTAATTTCCATTCTTTCTTCATCAGCACTTAACGCTTCTTCATCATCTCCCAATTCCATGTTTCGGTCTTTTTCATCTTCAAATCCTTCTTCATAAACATCAGATTTAAGATCATAAAGCATTTCCACCATTTTATCTTTTTCTTGGTTAGTTAAGTATTCACTTAATTGTCAGTTGTTTTTTCCACAAAAGATAAAACGTGGGTCTTGCATTAAATCACTGTAGAATTCCCCGGTTTCTTCTTTAATCTGACTTGGAGTGTAACGCACTTTTTTCGCAACATCACTTCATAGGTCATTAAAGGCAAATTGCTTATTTTTATAGTTTTGTTTCGCTACATCATAAGCGACATCAATTAATAAACGACTCATATAATATTTTTAATAAAAGTATATAAATTATATTTATTTAGCTTATTTAGCTTGCGCTTTTTTAATTAATTCAAGTCAACTGTTTAATTGTGGTTCAATTCCATTTTTGTTTGGTTGGTAAAAAACTTTGTTTTTAATTTTATCCGGAAGGTATTGTTGGTTGATATATCCACCATATTCATGTGGGTATTTATAACCTTTAACCCCTAGTTTAATAGCGCTAGAATAATGGGCATCACGTAAATGTAAAGGAATTGGATCTGAACCATTTTGATGTAAATGATCTAGAACATTACCAATCGCATTAATGGCTGAATTAGATTTAGGACTTAAAGCCATTTGAATCACAATCGAACTGTAAATTTGTTTATTTTCTGGTCAACCTACTAAATGTGCCGCATTAATTCCATTAACAACGTTGGTACATAAATTTGGATTCGCTAAACCAATATCTTCATAGCAACACGCAATTAATCTCCGGTCTAGTGAATTAAAATCACCTTGAAGTAATAATTGTCCTAAATAATAAACAGCAGCATCTGGATCACTACCGCGAAGTGATTTATGCAATGCTGAAAGCAAATTATAGTGTTCATTGCCGTCTTTATCTAGAGTTAAATTAGTGTTATTAAAAATAATTCTTAAGATTTCTTCATTAATTTCTTGATGTGGATAAAGATTTTGAATTAAATCAAGAATGTTAATCGTCATTCTTAAATCACCGTTAGTATGATTACAAATTAACGCTAACGAACGATCGGGAATATTCACTTTTAATTGATGTTTAGTAATTATCTTTTTGACACCATTAAAAACAGATGGTTTATCTAAAGGTTTAAATTCAATAATTTGACATCGACTACGAATGGCAGGATTAATCACAAAATAAGGATTTTCCGTAGTTGAAGCAATAATCGTAACTAAACCGTTTTCTAAATATGGTAAAAGAATATCTTGTTTATCTTTATTTAAACGGTGAATTTCTTCAAGAATAATGACAAAACCATTTGGGGCAGTTTTAGCCATTTCAATTAAACCAATTAGTTTCTTTTTATCATCGGTGGCAGCATTAAAAGTTCCAGAAGGTAAATGAAATTCATTAATGAGAATTAATGCAGTTGAAGTTTTACCGGTTCCAGCAGGACCAAAGAAAATTAATGAATATAACTTTTTGTTGTTAATCATTCGTTTAATTAAGCCATTTTCATTGGTTAAGTGTTCTTGACCAATTAAATCACTTAATGTTTGTGGGCGAATTAAATCTGCTAATGGTTTATTCATGATCAATTAGTTTAATAAGTTCATTGTATGTTAACTCTAACATATTTAAACGTTTAAAGAGTTGTTTATGATTAGCATAACTAATCTTTAATTTATTTGCTAGGTTAAAACGTTTTTGATAAGTATTTAAATTAAGTTTTAAATATTCACTTCAAGTTAATGACTGCTTAATCTTGGTGTCATAAGTGATTTTGTTTTTTAGCGCATTAATAATAGCTAAATCACTCGCTTCATTAACTCCATGTTTAATCGTTTTTCAAGATTCATTAGTAATAAAGGCTTCAGTATAATGATCAAGATGACTAATAATTTGTTTCCGGATTTTTTCACCTTGATAATCGGGATCTAAAAAAAGAATAACACCAGACTTATTACTAGCTTGTTTAATTAAGTTAATGGTTTGGGGTTTTAAATCACTACCATTGGTTTCAATGGTAACGACATTAAATAGTTGGTTTAAGCGGTTAGTATCAGTTTTTCCTTCGACAACCACTACTTCTTTAATTGTTGGTTTATTTCTTTGCTTTTTGAGCATTTAAAAAAGGTTTCAATTGTTTTTTTGTGCAATTATCACAGTAATTAGATAGTGATAAGTTTGGGCTTAATAAGACTTTAATTACTCCACTTAATCATTGTGAGATATCTACCACATGAACGTGTTCGTTTTTAAAGTCTTTGACATAAGGAATGGTGTTAGCTAAATATAAAGCTTCAATTTCTTTATTTTTAAATGATTGAGTTAATCGTTCGGTTGCTGGATTCGATAAAATTCCGTGCGAAGCTAAAACACGCACTGATTTAGCTCCTGCTTTTTTTAATGCTTTAGCTGCTAAACAAATAGTTCCGGCTGTATCAATCATATCATCAGCAATAATACAATCTTTATTTTTAACTTCCCCTAGGATGTTAAGAATTTCAGCTTCATTTGGTCTTGGACGTCTTTTATCTAAGATGGCTAATCCACAATTAAGTAATTTGGAAATTTCTCGAGCTCTTTTAACTCCACCATAATCTGGCGAAACCGACACAATGTTTTTTACTTTTAAACCTTTAATGGCATTAGCTACTAATAAATTACCTAAACTTAAGGTGTCAACAGTGACATTAAAAAATCCTTGACATTGTGCACTATGTACATCTAGAATGACAACATGATCAGCACCTGCTGTTTCAATTAAACTAGCTAATAATTTAGCACTAATTGGTTCACGGCCACTAGCCTTTCGGTCTTGACGCGCATAAGCATAGTAAGGTAAAACAACTGTAATTCGTTTGGCACTTGCTCTTTTTAAAGCATCAAGACAAATTAATAGTTCCATCACCGATTCGTTCACTGGTTTAATGAGTGATTGAATCACTACTACATCTTGATGTCTAACCGTATCATTATGTTTAACAAAAATTTCACCATCAGCAAATCTTACACAAGTGACATCGACTTGTTTAATTCCCGAAATTTTAGAGATTTTTTTCGCTAAGTCAGCCGCTCCACTTAGCCCAATAATTCGCACATTACTTAATTCCATACCCCAATTATATTTAATGTAATTAAATAGAATGAGAAACTTATAAAATTTTCTTTAAGTACTGAGCCGTATAAGATTCAGGATGAGAAGCTACTAGTTGTTCTGGGGTTCCTGTACCAACAATATTCCCGCCTTTATCTCCTCCGTCTGGTCCCATATCAATAATGTAATCAGCACACTTAATTAAATCTAAATTATGCTCAATAACAATTAGTGTGGTTCCTTTATCCACAATTCGATTTAAAACATCGATTAAGTGTTTAACATCATGAGTATGAAGTCCAGTTGTTGGTTCGTCAAGAATTAAAATACTGTTTTTTGTACTATTTCTTTGTAAGAATTTAGCTAACTTAATTCTTTGGGCTTCTCCCCCTGAAAGATAATTAGCATTAGCTCCCAATTTTAAATAACCTAAACCAACATCATGTAACAATAAAATCTTATGGTAAATGTTAGGAATGTTTCTAAAGAAATCTAGTGCTTCATCAACTGACATTTCTAATACATCATAAATCGATTTGCCTTTGTATTTAATACTTAATGTCGCTTCATTATATTTCTTACCATGACATTGATCACATTTGACATATACATCTGGTAAAAATTGCATTGATATTCTAATAACTCCATCTCCACCACATTTTTCACATCTCCCCCCATGTAAATTAAAGCTAAATCGACCTTTTTTATAACCTCGAGCTTTCGCTTCTGGCACTTCAGCAAATAATTCACGAATATCATCAAATACCCCAACATAAGTAGCAGGATTAGATCTAGGGGTTCGGCCAATTGGATCTTGATCAACCACAATGATTTTGTCTAAATCATTAATTCCGGTAATTGATTTAATTTTAGGTGCAGTTGTAAATGGTTGAAATAAAATCTTTTGAATGGTTGGCACTAATGTATCCATAACTAATGTGGATTTACCACTACCACTAACACCCGTTACACAAATAAATTTGCCTAACGGGAAAGTAACATCTAAGTTTTTTAAGTTATTTAAATTAGCACCTTTTAAAACAATTTTTTGCCCATTTCCACTACGGCGTTTTTTTGGTGTTTCTATTTTTAATTTATTAGCTAAATATTGACCAGTTAATGATTCATCATTATCCATAATTTGTTTTGGACTTCCAGTTGCTACAACTTTTCCACCATAATTCCCCGCTCCTGGACCAATATCAACGATGTAATCACTTTCCATCATGGTTTCATGATCATGCTCAACAACTAAAATGGTATTACCTAAATCACGCATTCCTTTTAGGGTATTGATTAACATTGCGTTATCTTTTTGGTGTAAACCAATTGATGGTTCATCTAAAACATATAATACCCCAGTTAATGATGAACCAATTTGGGTTGCTAACCGAATTCGTTGCGCTTCTCCACCACTTAAAGTATTGGCACTTCGACTTAAAGATAAATATTCTAAGCCAACATTCATTAAGAATGTTAAACGATTAATAATTTCTTTTAAAGCTAAATTAGCAATTGTTTTTTGATAATCAGTTAATTCTAGATTTAAGAAAAAATCTAATAGGTTTTTAACTGACATATCAGTTAAATCAATGATTGATTTACCATTAATTTTAACCGCTAAAGCTTCTTTACTTAAACGTTTACCATGACACTCTTTACAAGTTTTTTCGGCCATGAATTTACCATAATAATTTCGGGCCATTTCACTTGTAGTTTCAAAATATAAACGTTTTACTCGACTTAACACACCTTCAACATAGTCATATTTTTCAGTTTTATTTCCCCCACTACTACGTAAAGAAATACTAATTGGTTCATCACTACCATAAAGAATATGATCAATATCTTCTTTCTTTAGTTTTTTGATTGGTAAATCTTTATCAATCTTGTAATGGTTTAACATGCAATTAAATGTTTGTCAATCGATGTTCGTAGTATTAACCGTATTTTTAAAGAATTCAATTCCCCCATCATTAATTGATAATTCAGGATGAGGTAGCATTTTATCTGGATCTGGTTCAAATGTAACTCCTAATCCCTTACAACGTTTACATGCACCAATTGGTGAATTGAAAGAAAATAAACGTGGTTCCATTTCGGGAATATTAAAACCACAAACTGCACACGAATGAGCTTCAGAATAAGTTAACTTATTGTCGTTCACATAAACAATAATTTGTTTATTATCACTATGTTTTAAAGCAGTTTCAACAGCATCAGTGATCCGCATTTTAGTTTCATGATCATGATGCCCAATAATTCGGTCAATCACAATATTAATGTTGTGAAACTTGTTTTTTTCTAATTCAATTTTTTCATCTAATGAAAGGATAATCCCATCAACTTCAACTCGTAAAAAACCATTGGCTCTTAGTTTTTCAAATTCGGTTTTAAATGTTCCTTTTTGTTTAACGGCAAAAACAGATAAGATTTGGATTTTGTCGTTTTCATTAAAGTTTTCATTAATTTGATCAACAATTTGACTAACGGTTAAAGTTTCAATTTTTCCATGACCATTAGGACAGTATGGCACACCAATTCGGGCAAATAAAACCCGTAAGAAATCATAGATTTCAGTAACTGTTCCTACTGTGGAACGTGGATTATGACTAGTGGTTTTTTGACTAATACTAATAGCCGGTGATAACCCTTCAATCGAATCAACATCCGGTTTTTCATTACCACCTAAAAATTGACGGGCATATGTGGATAAAGATTCGAGATATCGTCTTTGACCTTCGGCATAAATCGTATCAAAAGCTAAAGATGATTTACCACTACCACTTAAACCAGTAATGACTACTAACTGATTTTTAGGAATAGTAACATCAATATTTTTTAAATTGTTTTCGCGTGCTCCACGAATCACTAATTGATTTAAATTTTTATCCATATCTTTTCCTTTCGTTTAAAAGTTTAATTCGTCATGTGAATCAACATCTTCACACTGGTGTTTTAATTTATAAATTAAAGTGACATTAATAATTAAGGTAACAAAACTTGATAATGGGATTAAACTAATAATCATGTTTTTCTTGTATAAAGAACACAAAAATTGATTAGATTTAAGCATTCTTCTTAACCAAAAACCAGTATAACCCATTTGCATTAAATAACAAGCCATAACTAATGTTAAACAAATTGCCATATTTTTAGTTTGGTATTTCATAATGTTTTCATTAACATTAATTAAAACAATGTTAATGATTAACCAAATTAATAAAAAGAAGTTAATTAAACTTAACAAAGTATTGATCCGTAAATAACGTTTAAAATGTTTAAGTTCAATCATACGCACTTATTGTTTGTGATGAATTTTAATGATGTTGCTAATAAAATCGTTTAAGGTGCTTACAGTTTTAGTTTCATCATACATTTCTTCATCTTTAATCTTAATGGTTCGGTAGTGTTCGTTTTTAATTCATAAACTTCGGTTAATTAATCTTCTGGTGTTATTTAATGACCAAATTTTTTTATCAAAAGTGGTTAAGGCAAAATAATAAACTTTTTCTAAATCTTTATAGCCTAGTTTTTCTAATAATTCTAAGATCGCATTAGCAGCATTTACTCCTCCAGGAGTAACGATAAATTTGTCATTAACAATTGATGAAACAAACACGTTTCAATCAGAAGCTAAGTTTTGGATAATATTGTAATTTCTTTTTAAGCGATCAACATTTTTTTCATAACACAAGAAAGAACAGATCTTATTAAAACGAATATAGTTATCGTAAGTGACAAAACTATCAGCTAAAGGAATATCATCATATGTTGTTTGGTAAAAATCTTGTTTTAAGACATAATTTGGTGCATATGATAAGTTAGTTTGTAAAGTGCTAGCTGTTGTATAAAATTCACCAATCGCTCCAGCATGTTGAAAAAATGATTTTTGCTCTTCATTAAATGTATGTTCTGAAATAAATTGATCTTTATGTAAACAATAACTTCGTGCTCCATTATTGCTAATAATATAAGCGCGATTAATCCCTAATTTATTCTTAATCATTTCTTTGGCACTAGTTAATGAATAACTAGTGATAAAGACTAAATTAATGTCTTCTTGGTATTTTCGTAAATGTAAGTTTTTAGCTTCAATAATTGATTTAGTTAAAAAAGAACGATCAGCATCGAAATCTAAAATTAGCATTGGTTTACTGTTATTTTCTTTTTTATGTTGGTTTTGGGCATTGATTTCAGCTAATGTATTAAGCGCAGACTTATAGTTAAAAACACTATGAGTATTTTTAAACTCAAGTGTTTTTAATGGTTCTTTTTGCTTAGATAAGTTAGCCTTCATTAGTTTTTTGCACGAGTTTTAATTTTCTTTAATAACATTGATTTAAATTTACTAAATGGTATTTTAACTTCTTCAGTTTTACCATATTCGCGATAAACAATATCACGACTTGATACTTCATTATCACCAATGACTAATTGGTAAGGAATCTTCTTCATTTGCGCACTTCTAATTTTTTTACCAATACGGTTATCAGAATCATCTAATTTAGCTCGGATGCCTTTCATGATTAAAGCTTTTTGAATTTTTCTTGCCTTCTTGTAGTGTTTATCATTATTAATTGGCATGATCATTACTTGAATTGGACTTAATCATAAAGGTAATTTACCTTTAGTTTGTTCCAATAAGATCGCTATATAACGTTCAAAAGTACCAATAATTCCCGCATGAATAAATACTGGACGTTCTTTTTCACCTTTAGCATTAATGTATTCTAAATTAAATCGTTCTGGTAATAAGAAGTCTAATTGAATAGTTGAAATGGTAACGATATGACCAGTAGCAGTTTTCATTTGCATATCAATCTTTGGACCATAGAAAGCTGCTTCACCCTTAACTTCGTTAAAAGGAACTTTTAGTGATTTAAGCGCTTCACGTAATAAACGTTCAGCATTAGCCCACATCTTTGGGTTATCAAAGAATTTTTCTTTATCTTCTGGATCATGTAAAGATAAATCAATTGAGTATAGTTCTGTTCCTAAAGTTTTATGTGCTTCAAGGATAATGTCAAATAGTTGTTTAACAACTGATTTAATTTGTTTATGCATTAAAATACTGTGAGTATCAACCAATTGCATTTGCCTTACACGTTCAAGCCCAGTTAATGAACCACTTGATTCATAACGGTGTTGAATTCCAAATTCAGCAATTTTAAATGGTAATTCACGGTATGAATGGGGTTTATATTTATAACAACAAATATGGTGTGGACAACTCATTGGTTTTAGAACATATTCTTCGTCTTCAAAAGCAATTACTGGGAACATATTTTCACGATAGTGATCTCAGTGTCCAGAAGTTTTATATAGATTTGTTGTTCCTAATACTGGAGTTTGCACAAACTTATATTCATGTTTTTGTAGTAGTTCTCGACAGAAATCTTCTAGTTGAAATTTAACATTAGTTCCGTTTTCTAACCAAATCGGTAAACCTTTACCAATGTTGTCATTAAAACAGAATAAATCTAGATCAGCACCAATCTTACGGTGATCTCTTTCTAGTTTATCAGTTAAATAAGCAACAAATTCATCATGTGCCTGTTTATTTTCAGTTGCTCAGCCATCAATTGCTAATAGTTGTTCATTTTTAGCGTCTTTTAAGAAATAAATTCCAGAAGCATTAACTAGTTCTAAAAATAATGGGTTTGGTAATTTCTTAATTTCTAGATTTGAACATAGATCAATAAAATCTCCAAATTCAATAACATCAACTAAATCGCTTTGATAATTATTGATTTCGTGTAGTTTAAATTTGTTATTAGAAAAGATTTTAGCTAATTCAGCTTTAGACTTTTGAATGTATTTAACTTCTAAATTACGGTCAAAAAGCTTTTTCATTTGACTTTTAATTTTGTTAAAGTCATTGGCCGAGATATTTTTATCTAATTTAAATGAATAACGAAATCCGTCTTCAATTAAATAGTTTTCAGCAATTAAAGCATCAGGATAAATATTTTTAATAGCAGCAGCTAGTAATTTACTAGCTAAAATTTGTAAATTTAAATTTAATTTCATATTGTTTTTCTTTCTTAATTAAAAATTGAATATTTTTGGTTTTTATCACAAAAGCCAATAAAAAATTATTTAGTTAACTCTTTTTGACTGCTATTTTCCGTGACTTGATTATCTTCATAACGAACATTAATAATCTTATGCACTAAAATATTGGTAATTACTTCTTTAGATGATTTAAGTGCACGTGTTCTTAATTCGCCTTCAACAGTAATAATTGGTTGTTTATTTTGTTCTACTAAATGCGCTAATTCTTTACTTAAAGGACTTAAAGCATAAATGCTGAAATAATCATTTCAACCAAATTTAATATATTTTCGTTGTTGTTCAACTGTGGCAAAATAAACATCATGGCTTTCAGTTGAATAATTACCACGGATAATCTTTCCTTCAATTAAAACACGATTAATATATCTTGACATAATTTAAGTATTCTTAATTATATATTTCTAAATATATTAGTAAATTTATAAAACTAGATTTATAAAATTAATATCAATATAAATATGAAACCAATTAATGTTAAAAATGTTCCTTATAGCGAATGAAACAAAGTTATTGACTCTGTTAAAAATTACCGTTATCATGACTTTAAAAGTTGAATTTTTTGACTAGCAGTAATTGGTTTTGGCTGTGGGGTTATTGGTTTTACTTTAGCAATTTTAAACATGACTTTACCAAGTAATGAAAATGCTTCAATTTTTGAAGCTACTTGAGCGCGTTTATGGTTTGGAATTTTTCATTACTTTACTAACCAAACAAACTTAATTTTGTTAATTTATTACTTGTTATTTTTCTTCTTTTTTAAAACTTTTATTTTTAAAAGAAAAGATCTAACTGCTATTGTTTGTTTATACATTAATTTAGTTATGTTTTCTTATTGGTTTATCATGTTTCCCCAATGATTAAAGGGCGATATGTTTGATAATTCAATATACGGAGTTATTCAAACAATATTATTCCATTTAGTTACACCAATTATCTTTAATTGTTTTGTTTTCTTTGGCGCTAATTATCCATTAAAAAAAATTAAAAATCCTTTAAACCGAATCTATACAAGACATTTTATTTGAATTCCGATTGTTTATATTTTTATTTATTCAATTTATACAGTTGTAATTAATTTTATTAGTCTCCCTCCACAAATCTTCCGTCCTGATTTAATTGACCAATTAAAAGATCATTATTATGTTAGTGTTTATGGTTCATTAACTAACTTTAATAGTGCATGTTTTAATATCAGATATGTTGGAACAGAAATCGAAATTAATAAGGATTCAACTGGGAATATTCTAAATACATTACATGTATTTGCGATCTTATTTTTATATGTTCTTATTCTAGTTACGATTATGAAAGTTAATAACTATTTAACAACCCCAAAAGCAATGTTAATGGATATTAACGAATCAAATAATCAATACATTAAAACGCAACAAAATATTTTGACTAAATATAGTATTCGACTAGAAAAAGAATATTGTAAAAATAAGAAATGTTCAGCAGTTAAAAAAGATGTTAAAAGAACTAAAAAGAGATAGACAATTAACATTAAAAAATGTTAATAAAGATCAATTATTATCCAAACAGGTTTTTAGTGTAATTAAACCAATTGGTTATAGTTCTAATGATATTGTCCAAATTATTAAAAAACAGTTTGGTTTTAAAAAGGTTGGTCATGGCGGTACGCTTGATCCATTAGCTAGTGGTGTGTTAGTTATTGGAATAGAAAATGGAACTAAACAACTAACGCATCATTTAAGTGACCATAAATCTTATGATGTTTTAATTAAATTAGGCGAATATACTAATTCATATGATTTAGCTACAGAAATTACTAAAATAGCTAAAATACCTAATTTAACGTTAGATGACATTAAAAACACAATTGATAATTGTTTTATTAAAAAAGATTATTATCAAACTGCGCCAAATTATAGTGCTAAAAAGATTAATGGAATTCGTGCTTATGAATTAGCTAGAAATAACCAATTAATTAACCTTAAACCTAATCTAGTTAAGATTAATTCTTTTAAAGTTAATGATTATGATGAAGTTAATCATATTATCAACATTTCTTTAAATGTTTCTAAAGGCTTTTATATCCGTTCTTTTGGTGTTGATTTAGCTAAAGAATTAAAAACATTAGGGGTTATTATTTCATTAATTAGAACTACTGTTAATGAGTTTAATATAAATAATTCGTATAAGTTTGAATAATATAATCAAATATATGAAACTTAAAACTCTATTTAAATGTTTATGTGGGTTAGCTATTTCTATTAGTTTAATCCCGGTAGGGATGAGTTTTAATAATAAAACTCATCTAAGTAACCAAAATGTTGGTAGTTTAAATCAAGTAAATAACGAACCTGATTGGATTTTTGAAGGATCGCTACTTGTGCCACCACATAATTATGCATC
Source organism: Mycoplasma sp. (assembly GCA_029203615.1). Taxonomy (GTDB): domain Bacteria; phylum Bacillota_I; class Bacilli_A; order Mycoplasmatales; family Mycoplasmoidaceae; genus Malacoplasma_A. The sequence continues at coordinate 264,764 of CP091280.1, forward strand.
ATTAATAACAGGAGACATTGTTATTCCTTTACGAGGAAAAAGCAGACAAACAGGAAAAATTGAAGATGTTAAGCAAATTCAATATGATTTTATAAAGGGTTGTACAGATTTAAAAAGTGTAACTTTTCAACCAGAAACAAAAGTTCAAACAATTACAACAAGCGCTTTTAGAGATTGTCCTAAACTAGAACGTGTTGTTCTAGATGGAAAAATTAATCAAATATCAGGAGACGCTTTTTCTGGAGATACAAGTTTAAAAGAAATTAACTTAGGTGCTAACTTAAAAACATTTGCTAGAAGTTCATTTGCTGGTTGTACAAGTTTGGAACATATTACTCTTCCTAATACTGTTACTACAATTGGTAAATTAGCTTTTAATGGATGTACTTCATTAAAAGATATTAATGTTAGTTGGTCAATGGATGAACTTAATACTTTAAGTTTAGGAGAAAATATTTTTAATGGTATTACTAGTAACATTACTATTCATGCCAAAAATACAAATAAACAACATGATGAATTAGTAAAGAAATATCAAGAACTATTTGGTTCAGTTACAAATGTTACTATAGATGTAGAAGCAGATACTAATCTTGTTGGCCCAATCCTAGGTGGAGTATTTGGTGGGATTGCTCTAGTTGGTTTAGTTAGTATTGGTATTGTAACTTACCGTAAAAAACATTTAAAATAGAGATAATTTTTTGTAACTTTTATTTAGATTCAATCGCATTTTTAGTCACTTAGAAGCAACTAATAGTGCGATTTTTTCTATAAGCAATAAAATTAGGTATATGACTAAAAACTATAAAAAATTTTATTTTAATGTTATTGATCATCTAAAAGAAAAGTATCGTCAAAAACCTTTTCCTTATAAAGATAAAACCATGATTAAGAAACTTGGTTTAGTTAATAAACAATGTAAGGAATACAATGATAATTGGTATTATCAAAAACATCATATTATTGAAATTGATGTTTCTGGTGCAACCTTAAAAAATGATAAAGAACGAAACAACAATGAATTAGCAATTGTTTGTAATATTGAAGAACATGCTTTTTTACATTATTTAATCGTTTGTAATCAATCAACTAAACCTAACCATGGATTTTTGTTGATGATGAATTTAGAGCAATGAGATAATGCTGTTAAAAAACTTTGTCAAGAATATAATGTTCCATACGATAAAGATTGAAAAACTAAATTAACTTGTTATAAAGCAATACAAAAATAAATAATCACCAAATCAAAGGAAATTACCCCAGATTTAAGGTTCAAATGCAACACTTAAATCTGGGGTTTTTAACACATTAATCAATAATCTATAGCTCAAAGTAAGACTTTCTGTAGGCTCAAATCACAGTTATCAATGGTGGGCTACAGTTTTTTCTTCTTTCAGCACACCAATAAAAAAATAGCCCCATAATAAGTCATCAATGCTCCCAAATGATGAAAAAAAAGTGGTAAATATAGTGGGAGCATAGTAAAGTAATCATGTGCTCATATAGTAAAAATAACTAATAAAATAATATGAGCACAATCTGTTTTTAATGGGGCTATCATAGTAATAATATTTGCTGATGTTTATTTTCTTCAGTTTTTTTTGATATAATATTCATGTATCTTTAAGAGACAATATAAAAGCATTTTAACTCCTTTCTAAAAAAAAAACTATACCAAAAGGTATAGTTTTTTATTTTCTTTTTTTTTTTTTTTTATTTATTTATTATTTAGATTTCATAACATTCAATTAAAAAAGTAATTGGTAGTTTTTTAATTTGATTATTTACTCTTACTAAATAAACATCATCTATTGTGTAATTTCCTTTCTTTGTAATTTCCCCTGGGTTTAATAATCAACATGCTTTTGTTTTTCATTCATCATTTGGATATTTAATAAAAGCTCCTTGGTAATAATCTTTTCTTTGTCTGTTATCACTAAAACCTCCTAATCCATTCATTCATTTTACTTCATTTCTTTGTTTTAATGCCATTCTACTATTGGGGTCATTATTTCAAGTATCTACATCATAACCTATTAGTTCTATATTGATTTCAGCTTTATTTGAACTTATTTTTGGGTTAGTTAAATTTAAATTAAATGAACCATATCTTACAGTTGGTTGTCCTGTATAGAAAGCTGAATTACATAAAATTGTTCCAACTTGGGAATTAACTGTAAAATCATCAACTTTAATTTTACTACCAGAAATATTTAATGCTGTATCATATCACTTTAATGTTTCTTTTCAGTTATTTGTTCCTGGATTAGTATCTTTTGAACTATTAAAATTAATAGTTAAATCTACTGGGTCTGTTGGGGTGTTGTTTTCATTTCCAATAATGGACACTTCTAATTTTAAATCTTGACCTTTTTCTTGGTTATCATTTCAACTTTTAGTGGTTGGATTATATGCTCCAGAAATTAATGAGATTTTATAATCATTAGTTCTATTGGTAAATAAACCAGTTAAATAATTATCTTCTGAGTTAGTTCAGTCAATAGCATTTTGGATGTAATACATTTTGCTATTGGTTCCACTAGTTATCATGTCTGAATAATCAATTCCTCCATTGTTATTAATTGAACTTAAATCAACTGTTGGATGCACAGTTGGAGTTGGTGTGGGACTGGGATTATTACCTCCACAACTAGTTAAAGCTATTGTTGAAGTAGATATTGTAGCTACTGCTCCAAACATAGCTAATGCTTTATATATTCATTTTCTTTTGTTTCATTTTTTCATAATTTTCTTACTTATTTTTAATATTTATAAATAGTTTCAAGAATGTCAATAATTGTATTTTCTCTACCTTCAATTATTTTAGCAAGTTTATCATCATCAGTGTTATTTTCAATAGTAATTTTTTCTAATTTAAATTCTTTGTCATTTATTGATAATTTCTTTTCGTGAAGAAAAAAGTTATTTATATTCCGTTTTTTAGAATTTAGGTTTTCTATTTTTTTATCTGTATTGTTTTTAAATGCTCGATTATCTTTTTTTCTTATAGGAGCAATGTTTCCGATTGAATTTTTATAGTTGAAATAGTTATTTTTTATTGACAAATATTTTTCATCGTTCAAAGCAACTATGTGATCAAATTCAATCTTTTTTGGTTCTTTAATTTTACTTAGAATATCTAGCTCTAATTCATCATCTGTTGAATAAAAATAAGTACAAATTCTATAAATAATGTTTTTATATAAATTTTGAAAATTTCTTCATTTTTTCTTATCTTTTCCAACATTTTTATATTCTTTAATTCTATCTCTTAGTTTTTCTTTAAAGTCTTCATAATTATGAATATTTTTGTCAATATGAGTCTTTTGAAATAAAGAATCAAAAAAATCATTTGGATCATTAATGTCCCCTTTAATAATGCCATTAGCAACATCATCTATTCCTTTTCTTATAGATGCATCACTACGATTAAATACTTTTATAATGACATAGAATAATTCCAATTTAAATAGTCATGAATTTAGAGCATTATATTTCTTTTCTTCATTTTTTGTTGAGTAGGACTGACTAGCATCTACTAAATGATTGATTACATTAAATTTATTTAGTATCGTAAATATAACTGAATGAAAAGTACATGGAGGTAGCTTATTTACTTTAGAAAATGTTGTAATTGTTCATAAATTTTTATAGATTATTGTTTCTAAATAGTTGATTGACTCGTTTTTTACATCATTTAACTCATCTTTTAATAGTTTCAAGGAATTAATATAGACAAAAATTAATACAGTTTTTAATAAATATTTGGAAAAAGTTATTTTTTGTTTATCAATTTTTATTTTTAAATTATCTTGAACATAATCATTCTTTATTTTTTTAAAAAGTTCCTCAATTTCTGACATCTTTATAGTTCCATCACTTTTAAAGTTGTGTAAAAAAGATAAAAAATAAAAATAATTTTCAATATTAATTTTTGGCTTCTTTTCATCTTTTGAATCAACTTCTAAAAAATACTTTCGCATTTTTAATCCGAATTCTTTTTGTTTTGATAAATTTTTGGAATTTTTACAATTTTCATCATAATAATAAGATAGCCAAATATCAACTAAATTAAGTGGTTTTGATTTAGTATTTAAATCAATAAAATTTTTTAATGTTTTTGAATGAATAGATGAATATGTTATAAATGTTTTTTCTAGTATTGCTTTGCAAGCACTAAAATAAAATTTTGAAAAGTCTCAATTTTTATCTAGTCTTTTATTTTCAATAGAAATTAAAATTAGTTCAAAAAGTTTAAAAATAAAACTCCCTTCTTTTTTTGACTTTATATTGTTTAAAAAAGTTTGTTTATCCTTTAAAAGAAAAATTTCATTTAAAAAATTATATGAAGGGACAGTAGTGTTTTTTTCAAAATATTTTGTGATTTTTTGATCATAAAACATTTCCTTCAATATTTTGCATATTTCTTTGTCTTCGTTATTGTCAGTTCTATCAAAAACATTTCTAGATAACATTGAAACATATAAAGCAAACAATATCAATATTAATGTTATAGTTCTTTGTTGGCCGTCAACAATTTCTATTTTGTTCTCATCATTGCATGAACAAAATAAAAAATTAGATAAATATTTATTGCTTTCTTCAGAAGAATTTGCTTGATCTTTATTATTTCTTACACCATCTAAAAGATCATTAAGCAAATTCAACACTAACTCTTCTGTTCATTCATAAGAACGTTGAAAATAAGGTATAAAATACTCATGTTTCATGATAGTTATAAAATAATCTTTCAAAGGCATCAATTTTGAATAACCAAAATCTACAGACTTAACTTCATTGACTTCTTTATCATTCTTATTTTCTTGTTTATAACAAACATTATTTTTAAGAAGTTTTTCTTTTGCTTTTCAATTATCTAAAACATAACAAATAAAATTAAAACTTAAATTTTTATTGATTTCTTTTCAATAATAATTTAATTTTTCTTTATTTTCGTTGTAAAGAAATCCATTAAAATTATTGATTGTTCATTTGCTAATATATTCATAGTTATCGTTATTAACAAACTTTTCTTTTAATTCTTCTTTTTTAAATAAATTTAATAAACCTAGTAAAAAACTATACAAAACATTATGATTTTTTTTATTTTTTCTTGAAGTAAACGACAAAAAATCATTTCTGTCATCTAAATTAATAATTGAATCAATTCTAGACAAGATTTTTTCAAGTAAATTTTTATATCATGAGTTTTTATCTCTTTTACTATTGTTAATAAAAAATTTATGATTTATTTTGTAATCATTTTTACTTTTTTCAATAATGTTTAATAGTTCCAATAAAGACAAAATTTCTTTTATTGTTTTTAAGTTAATGTCTTTAATATTGATTGCAGATTTATTTTTTTTAAAATTTTTAAATTCTAAAGTATTCTCTTTTTCAGAAATACAAATAAAAACATCTTCTTCTTTGTTTATTGCATTAAGAAACATTTCATTCTTTAATCAATAAATACAAGTTCAATCTAAATATGAACTAATATCTTCTTTAATTTTTTCAGGACCAAAAATTTTGCATTCTTTTCTATTTATTTTTAATTCTCTTTTAACTGACATAATTATTTACTTATTGTGTTCTGATATTGAAAATACCAATTAAAAATTTTCTGTTTATATAGCTAAAAACCTTGCCAGAAAAAAGCAAGGTATAATTTTTGGCATAAAATAAAATTATAAGAATGTTTATAAAACAAAACCTATATATATATATATATATGTGCAAAGTGATTTATTAACAATAGAAATATTTTTTTAAGTTTATTAATATTGATAATTCTATTTTCCATATCTTATGAAATTATATAAAAATTTAAAATACAAATTTATTTTATTACTTTATCCCTAATTTTTTAAGCAACCAATTGGCACAATATAGAGATTACACTCATCATTAATTTTAATCTGACTAGGATAATCATTATTGCTAATAATCATCATAAACTTTGGTTTTACCCCATAATCTTTTTCTATTTGTTGATAAACTTTAGTTAATGACTTAATAGCTTTATCAAATCCATCGATTGTTAATTTAACTTCAACTAAAGCAAATTGATTATCTTCAAAATTAAGAATAAAGTCACATGCTTCATTACGGTGACGATCACGATAACTTTCTACAGTTCCACCCAATGATTGCATATAAATTTGTAAATCACGAGCTACTAAATTTTCAAATAGTATTCCAAAGATATTAGGATCAGTAGATAATGATTTATCACTAATCTTTAGTAGTCTAGCTGCTAAACTAGGATCAACAAACATCTTTTTTGGTGATAAGCGGATACGATCTTTATTTCTTTTATCACTAGCCCACGAAGGAATTTCATTAACAATAAATAATTTAATTAGAGCTTCAATGTAATTAATAACAGTTTTATATGATATTTTGTTATATTTACCGTTAATAACATCATTATAAATGGCTTTATAAGCAATATTACCATCTATAGAACATAATTGTCTAGCAAATGATTGAGCAATAAACTTAGCTAGAAGCGGATTCTTTTTTACCCCATCCCAATCATTAATATTTGATTCAAATATTTCTGATAAATAAGTGTCTAATCTCAAAGAAATAGTTTTAACATCATTACCTATTAATTTTGGCCATCCACCACGAATAATTAAATATGCCAAATCATCATAACTAAGTTTATTTGTTCCATCAATTTTAGTTTTTGGATTTAATAATGATTTTAGTGAAACTTCTCCTGTAGAATCGCCACTTTCATATAAAGACATAGGATACATATTAATTTTTATAAATCTACCAGCTCCAGAATCTTGTCCATCACGACTTTTAGGATTAACAGAACCAGTTAAAAAATAATAAACCTTATCTTCTTCTTGCTTATCAGCAGCATTTTTTATTGTATTTCATATAGGTTTAATAACTTGTCATTCATCAATTAATAGTGGTTTTTTTCCCTCTAACAACTTAGAAATATTAGATTTTGCTAGAAATTGATATTGTTTAGCTTTTTTTTGATCCTGAAAATTAATTTCAGATTTGCAGTATTGTCTTGCCGTAGTTGTCTTGCCACATCATTTAGGACCAACAATTTGAATAGCAGAATTGACTTTATCAATAATATGTTTAATATCATTTTCAACTATTCTTTTCTTATATTTTTCCATAGAAAAATTATATATTTATTTCATTTTCCGGAGGTTTTTATTTCACTTTTCGGAGCTTTTTGTTTCATTTTCCGGAGGTTTTTATTTCACTTTTCGGAGATTATTAAATAACTAACTAATAACTTTATGTTATAAACATGGACAAAAAAGTAGACAACTTTAAATGGTTGTTAGCTCATTTTGTCCAAGCTTAATTATTTTTTAAAAAAGTTTGTAAAGTTGTTTTTATTTTCTTTTGAATTAATTTTTTTAAAATTTAAAAAAGTAAAAATATTGGTTCATGTGTATTTTTCATCATTAATAATGGTTAAATCATTTTCAACGTATCTAGTAATTAATACTTTAGATAAATTAGTATTAATGTAATTAAATACTTTAGTTTCTTGTTCTAGTTTTTTAATACTGTGAACATTTCAACACACTTGGAAATAACCAATATTAGAAATAATGAAATCTACTTCATAATTTTGGTTTATTCCATTTTCAAAACGATTGAACTTACCAAAACTAATTTCATCATATTCAAAACATAGAGTATTGAATACTAAGTTTTCAAACGTTGCACCACTATTAGCAAACTTAAATTCATTTAATGCATGCATTAATCCTAAATCTTCAAAATAGAACTTAATAACGTTGTTTAGAGCCTTTTTACCACGAACATCATATTGGCTAATTTCTTTAATTAAAAAAGCATCAGTAAAATAACTTAAATATTTCTCTAGCGCACTACGACTAATTTTTTTATTAGTAATACTTTGATAACTATTAATAAACTTTGTATATCTGAAATCTTGTCCAGCTGTTGAAGCTAAATATTTAAGAACTGATAAACATTGTTCTCGTTTTTGCTCACTTAAATTATTTTTTTCAAATAAATCGCATAAATATGTTGATTGTAAAACGTTTTTTAAATAAGCTTTTTTATTTTCTTCATTTTCAATATTAATAAGTTCTGGTAATCCACCATAACTCATATATTCATTTAGATATTTTTCTTGATTGTTGATTGGATCTGGTTTAATACTAACCCATTCTTGATAACTTAAAGGATAAACATGAATTGTATGTGCTCGACCGCGGAATTGTTTTAAAACATTGTTTGTTAATAAATTAGAATTACTACCAGTTACATAAACACTGTAATTAGGATTTCCAGCTAAATATTCTAATACTTGATAAAAATTTTCTAATTCTTGAATTTCATCTAAGAAAATATAAATTTTTTCTTTCTTATTAGCTTGGTTAATTCTGGTTTGTAAATATTTGTTAAATACAGAGCTTTTAACTTTGTTTTCTTTGTTGTAACATTTATTTCCTAATTCAGTTAATGAATTAAAAAAAGAAAAACGAATAATATTGTCTTTATCTATACCGTTGTTAATTAAATAAAAATAAAAGATGTTATTTAATAGGAATGATTTGCCTACTCGACGCATTCCGACAATTGCTTTAATTAAATTACTATCTTTATAATCAATTAACTGTTTTAAATATTCGTTTCTTTCAATAACCTTAATCATATCGAGAAATTTAGTAGTTAAATTTTAGTTTTTTTTTCAAAAAAAAAGCATTTTTATCAATTTTTAAGAAAAAATCTTAAATCATTGAAAATTTTTATCAAAATTTTGGTATTTTTGTCAATTTTTAAGAAAAAATTTAAATCATTGAGATTTTTTTTCAGATTTTTAACATTTTTGCCTATTTTTGAAAAAAATCATCAAATTTAGAATTGAGAAAAACTTGTTTTAATAATAAATTAATAAAAAAATGACCTAGACTTTAACATCTAGATCACTCTTTTTTGTTTTGCGTGGCAATTTTCTATTCTCAGCTTAATTAGGCCTACCTTCGACTCCATGGTGCTTAACTGCTGTGTTCGGGATGGGAACAGGTGTTACCACACACGATATCTTCGCCACACAAAGTTGAAAAAGTTTATTAGTCAAAAACTTTATAAAATTATCAAGACATTAATGAATATGACTTTAAAACAATAAGAAAGCATAACCAATTAATCATTAGTATAAGTCTTTCGAATGATTAGTACCAATCAGCTGCATGGATCACTCCACTTCCACCTTTGGCCTATCAACGTTATCGTCTATAACGATTCTTATCACCCTTGCGGGTGGGGAAGATTAATCTTGAAGGAGGCTTCACGCTTATATGCTTTCAGCGTTTATCCGTTCGACACGTAACTACCCGGCGGTGCATCTGGCGATACAACCGAAACATTAGTGGTGTCTCCACTCCGATCCTCTCGTACTAGGAGCAGCTCTTCTCAATCTTCCTACGGGCACGACAGATAGGGACCAACCTGTCTCACGACGGTTTGAACCCAACTCACGTATCTTTTTAATCGGCGAACAGCCGAACCCTTGGGACCTGCTACAGCCCCAGGATAAGATGAGTCGACATCGAGGTGCCAAACACTGACGTCGATATGAACTCTTGGTCAGTATCAGCCTGTTATCCCCAGAGTAGCTTTTATCCGTTGAGCGATGGCCATTCCATTTTGAGCCACCGGATCACTATGACCGAATTTCTTCCCTGTTCGACTTGTTAGTCTCACAGTCAAGCACACTTATACCATTACGCTCTAAACATGATTTCCAAACATGCTGAGTGTACCGTTGCGCGCCTCCGTTACCTTTTGGGAGGCGACCGCCCCAGTCAAACTGTCCACCTAACACTGTCCTTTAGCCGGATTCACGGCCAGAAGTTAGAAAAAAGATAACATAATGGTGGTATTACAAGGGTGACTCCATGTCAACTAGCGTCGACACTTCAAAGTCTCCCACCTATGCTCTAAAAATATTAGCTTTTTTCAATATCAAGCTACAGTAAAGCTTCATGGGGTCTTTCCGTCCAATCGCGCCTATGGGGCGTCTGCACCCCAACCAGGATTTCACCGAGTCTATTGTCGAGACAGTCAAGAGATGGTTACACCATTCAAGCGGGACGGAATTTGCCCGACAAGGAATTTTGCTACCTTAGGACCGTTATAGTTACGGCCGCCGTTCACTGGGGCTTTGGTCACAAGCTTCGCATTGTATGCTAACCCACTTCCTTAACCTTCCAGCACTGGGCAGGTGTCACCTCATATACATCGTCTTACGACTTAGCATAAAGCTGTGTTTTTGGTAAACAGTCCCCCCTCGCCATTCGCTGCGGCTTATTTGCATAAGCTCCCCTTATCGCTAACTTACGGGGTAAATTTGCAGAGTTCCTTAACAATAGTTAACTCGCTAGCCTTAGTGCCTTAACACTTGACCACGTGTGTTCGTTCTCGGTACGGGTAAATAATTGATTAACACTAGGAGTTTTTCTAGGAAGCGTGATCTGGGCAACTTCGGTTTGGTACAAGTACCATACCTTCGTCTCGTACCTAATTATTTGGGATGGGAAGTGGATTTAATCACTTCCCTAACTTAGTACTTTCACCACAATCCATTAAGTGGCTTGCTTGCTCCTTCTCCGTTACTCCATCATTCAATTACTTAGTGCAGGAATATTAACCTGCTTGCCATCGTCTACGCCTTTCGGCCTGAACTTAGGACCCGACTAACCCAGAGAGGACGACCCTTGCTCTGGAAACCTTAGTCAATCGGCTTGAAAGATTCTCACTTTCATACGTTACTCACACCGGAATTCTCACTTGTATATCGTCCAGCAGTGTTCACACTCTACCTTCAGCCAATATACAACGCTCGTCTACCGATTACAAATGTAATCCCATAACTTCGGTAGTATACTTAGCCCCGTTGAATCTTCGGCGCAGAATGTCTCGGCAAGTGAGCTGTTACGCACTCTTTAAAAGATGGCTGCTTCTAAGCCAACTTCCTTGGTGTTTGTGACATTCAACATCCTTTTCCACTTAGTATACTTTCGGGACCTTAGTTAATGATCTGGGCTCTTTCCCTCACGACTATGAAGCTTATCCCCCACAGTCTGACTGCTGGAGTAAAATTGATGGAATTCAGAGTTTAATTGAAATCAGTACCCTGAGACAGGGCCATCAGTCAGTCAGCGCTTTACCTCCACCAATTCATAATCCAACGCTAGTCGAAAAACTATATCGACGAGAACCAGCTATCACGGGTTTCGATTGGAATTTCACCACTAGACACAGGTCATCCGCTGTCGTTTCAACGAAAGTCGGTTCGGTCCTCCATTAAATGTTACTTTAACTTCAACCTGCCCATGTCTAGATCAACCCGTTTCGGGTCTATTGTTACATACTAAACACCCTATTAAGATTCGGTTTCCCTACGCCTCCGTGTCTACCACTTAAGCTTGCATGCATACAATAACTCTCCGGCTCATACTTCAAAACGCACGTTATCACACATGAATGTGCTCTAACTCGTTGTAGGCATATGGTTTCAGATTCTATTTCACTCCCATCTCTGGGTTCTTTTCACCTTTCCCTCGCGGTACTATACGCTATCGGTGACTGGTTTGTATTTAGGCTTAGCCGATGGTCCGGCTGACTTCTGACAAGATTACACGTGTCCCGTCATACTCAGGATCCTACTAGGTGGAATAACAATTTCGTGTACGGGACTATCACCCTATATAGTGTTGCTTTCCAACAACTTCCACTATCATCATTCTCATGCCACATTGTAGTCCTATAACCCCTGGACTAATCCAGGTTTGGCCTGTTCCGCTTTCGCTCGCCGCTACTTACGGAATCACTTTGTTTTCTTTTCCTCTAGCTACTGAGATGTTTCACTTCACTAGGTATTTCTTCATTTAACTATGTATTCATTAAATGATAGTATACGTTTCGGTATACTGGGTTCCCCCATTCGGAGATCTACGGATCAAATGCTTGTTATCAGCTCCCCGTAGCTTTTCGCAGATTGCCACGTCCTTCATCGTCATCCAGTCCCAAGGCATCCACCATAAGCCCTTAGTAACTTATTAAAAATGATCTAACAGTTAATAAAAACTATTATCTTTGGTAATTTCTTTGGTTTGATTGTTATATTCAGAAAGAATTGATAATTTTATAAAGTTTTCAAAGAACAAGCTTTTTCAAGAGAGAAAAATTTACATAGTTCTCTCAAAGGTAAATAGAATCCGACCTAAAAATGTTGATTTGTGAAATAAATAATGTGTTTTTAGGATTTTGAAAAAATGTATGTACACAAATTCTGTACAGTGTAAATAAATTTACTCCGTAAGAAAGGAGGTGATCCACCCCCACGTTCTCGTAGGGGTACCTTGTTACGACTTAACTCCAATCATCATTCCTACCCTAGACGTCCGTTTCCTTGCGGTTAACAAAACGGTTTTAGGTATTAACGACTCTCATAGTTTGACGGGCGGTGTGTACAAGACCCGAGAACGCATTCACCGCGACATGTCTGATTCGCGATTACTAGTGATTCCAACTTCATGAGGACGAATTTCAGCCCTCAATCCGAACTGAGATTGGTTTTTTCTGATTAGCTCCGCTTTACAGCTTGGCAACAGTTTGTACCAACCATTGTAGCACGTTTGTGGCCCAGGATATAAAGGGCATGATGATTTAACGTCATCCCCACCTTCCTCTAACTTTCGTTAGCAGTCTCAATAGATCAAGTAACTATTAATAGGGGTTGCGCTCGTTGCGGGACTTAACCCAACATCTCACGACACGAGCTGACGACAACCATGCACCACCTGTCTCTCGGTTAACCTCCACTATATTTCTATAGCTTTGCCGAGGATGTCAAACCCTGGTAAGGTTCTTCGTGTAGAGTCGAATTAAACAACATGCTCCACCACTTGTGCGGGTCCCCGTCAATTCCGTTTGAGTTTCATTCTTGCGAATGTACTACCCAGGCGGGTTATTTAATGCGTTAGCTTTGTTACTAGTACTTCGTACCAACAACTAATAACCATCGTTTACGGTGTGGACTACTAGGGTATCTAATCCTATTTGCTCCCCACACTTTCGAGCCTAAGCGTCAGTTGTGAACTAAGTTCTCGCTTTCGCCACAGGTGTTCTTCCATATATCTACGCATTCCACCGCTCCATATGGAGTTCCAGAACTCCCTATCACACTCTAGATGTACAGTTTCCAATGCAAACAGTTGTTGAGCAACTGCATTTTACACTAGACTTGTATATCAGCCCGCGCTCGCTTTACGCCCAGTAAATCCGGATAACGCTTGTAACCTATGTATTACCGCGGCTGCTGGCACATAGTTTGCCGTTACTTATTCAAAAGGTACAGTCAATCACTAAGCATTTCCTCTTAGTGCCATTCGTCCCTAATAAAAGGATTTTACAATCCGAAGACCTTCATCATCCACGCGGTATTGCTCCATCAGGCTTTCGCCCATTGTGAAAAATTCCCTACTGCTGCCTCCCGTAGGAGTAGGGGCCGTGTCTCAGTCCCCTTGTGGCTATTCTACCTCTCAGCATAGCTATTCGTCATTGACTTGGTGAGCCATTACCTCACCAACTATCTGATAAACCGCACCCTCATCCCAAAGCGTTCCAAACGGAACTTTAAATATTGTTTCATGCGAATCAATATCCTATAAGGTATTAGCAAATCTTTCGATCTGTTGTTCCTTTCTAAGGGGCAGATTAGATACGTATTACTCACCCGTTCGCCGCTAAAGTATTGCTACTTCCGCTCGACTTGCATGTATTAGGCATACCGCTAGCGTTAATCCTGAGCCAGGATCAAACTCTCAAAAATTGACGGATTCTATTTACTTTTCAAAGAACTATCACTCTTCACCAAAAACCCATTTTTGCGCGAAAAGTGGAACTAATTATATATGAAAAAGTTCAACAAAACAACTTTTTTCAAAAATTTTGTGACATTTACCAGAAATAACGCTATTAATCGGATGAAAATGTTAATAAAAACTAGAAAATTTAATTGATTTTGACGTTATTTAACTACAAGTTTAGGGGTTTTACTAACTAGTTTTTGTGTTTGTAGTTGAATTCACCAGATGAATTATAGCAAAAACCATTTAAATAAACCATTAAAAGCCGTTAGAGAACAAACTTCGATTTATGACTATCAGTTTGATGATCTATATCAAGGTAACTTTAGTGGTGAACAAATTATTTATACGCATGGGCGTGGGGCTACAGCTAATTTAAATTATGAGTATGCTAAGCAAATCGATTTTGCTTATTCAAGAAAAGTGTTGTTAACAACAAACAATCAAAATAATTTAAATAATAATCCAGAATGATTTATTGATCCCGAAGTAATTACCAGTTTTAAACAAACTACACCTAATACCGGTTCACCGGCTGGAATGTATTACCAAACTTATTACAATGATGATATTAGTTTAGTTCCTAATTGAGCCCCAGATGCGCGTAATTATTTAATGTTAAAGAATTCAGTTAATGATACCTTTAAACATAATTTAGCTTGAAGTGGGGAACGAATTGGTTTAAGTGATCTATCTTTAGATCAATCTACGATATGACATTTAAATACATCAATTTCGACAATGGATAGTTTTATTTATTATGAAAAAGATGGTAACCAATCATATAAATATGATAACCGTTTTACGCATGATTTTACTTTTCATCAAGGCCGAACCATTACTGATTTAGTGAATGTTTTACATGATATTGACGCTATTGCTGTAACTTATGCGCGAGATGCTAAAGAAGTTGAAGTAGTTTGAAATTGGGTTTATCGTTATGTTTGAACACTAAAAAATTTAGAAAACTACATCTATCAACCAGATGATTTTGATCATAATAGTAGTACTTACAACTTTGATATTAATGATTTTGTTGTTGTTAGTGATGTTAATTACTGAGATCACACCATTACTTTTAAGTTAAATCCTGAAATTAAACCAATTATGGAATTGATCTTAAATGATTATTTAAATCGAAAAGATAATTTTTCGTACTGACTTGATGAACATGATTTAATTGATTTAAGAGGTTTAAATTTAGCTCACCCATACCGTTTTGCTAAAAACTACCATATTATTAAGGTATATAACGCTTTAAATAAATTATTAAAGATTAACATTCATTATTCTTTATTTGATCCTCGCAAGCAGAGATACGAGCCTTACCAAATTCATGGTGATATTCATGATTTAGCTTCTAATGGTTTAACCATTAAATTAAAACCAAACATTAATGGTGATTACCGGATTAAATTAAACCAAATTGAAGTTTTAAAAAATAGTGATGAGCATGTTTATTTAGCGCATAACTTTGTTAACTTTAATAATGATAAAGGCAGTAAATATCTTTTATATGATGAAGGTGATCAATCTTATTACATTCAATTATTAGATGTTAAAGCAATTCAGTTTAACGCTTTAAGTGATGAATTAATTAATAAGTTTCCAAGTTATATTAAGGTTAATGAATTAATTGGTCGATATGTTCGGTTCTATGATCAATTAGATCATGAGATTCCTTTTAATCATATTGATCCAAAATGAATTAAGTTAATTCCCGATGATACTAAAGGTGAATTAAATATTGTTTCTAATTTAAATGATGTTCATTTTCAAAAGATCGTTACCCATTTAAAGAAGTTCGATATTAATCAATTTAAAGAATTAGATATTGGTTCTTATAGTTATGGCTTATTCGCTTCTGATTTTGATGTTTTTCAAGTGCAAAAATATTTAAAGGCAATTAATTTTGATTTAAATTATTGAAACGAACAAAAAATGCAATTAATTCCTAATGATGAAAAAGGGATATTAGATATTAATAACGAAATTACCATAAAAGGTTTTAGTCAATGTTATTTAAAACCAATCAATAATTACCAAATTTTTAAAAACTATAACCCAAGTGAAATTAATTTAAAAATGGTTAAAGAACATTTAATTAAATATTCGCCTGGATTTAAATCACGCTATAGTGATGATGAAGTAAAATACGTTTTAAATCCCAATGATCAAAATAAAACACTAGAAGTAAAAATAACTTATAACCAAACTACTAAAGTGTTTAAATATCAGTTTTCAAACGAGAAAAAGATTATTAATTATTTATGTATTAGTTTTATTGTTTTAGGTGTTTTATTAGCTTGTATTTTAACAGCTTATTGATTAATTAATCATCGCAAAACAATCAATAAAACTAAAGCGTTAGAAACTAATTAACAAGTTCGCCAAAAACTTCGTTTTGTTCAGTTATTTTCGTAATTCTTACTTGTTTAACTTGATGTTGTAAATTAGTTTTTGATTTAACAAAAACAACAAAGAAGTATTGGGAATGACCTTGTTGGATTTCTGGGTTTTTGGAGTGTTCAAAATATACTTCTACTATTTGATTAACAAATTGTTCTAAATATTGCTTAGTATGTTTGTTGGCTAACATCGTTATTTGTTTAGTCCGTTTAAATTTTTGTTCATCACTCACAATATTTTCAAGAAACGAACCAACCGTTTTTTCTCTTTTACTGTAAGGAAAAATATGCATAAAAGCAAATTTAATTTTTTCAAGATTCTTAACTGAATCTAAAAACTGTTCATGGCTTTCAGTACTATAACCGACAATATAATCCGTTGTTATTGACATTAATGGGTTTAAGTTACGGATGTAATTTACCAATTCAAGAAATTCTTGAACTGTATATTTACGGTTCATGTCTTTTAAAACTTGATCATTAGCACATTGAATACATAAATGAAATTCTTGTGCAAAACGTTTATTATTAGTTACTAAGTCAATGATTTGTTTATTAATTTGAAATGGTTCAATTGATGAAATTCGTACGCGAAAATTACCTGGTAATTTATTAACATCAACTAATAAATCGTAAAAAGTGTAGTTGTTTGTATCTAAATATCCAGCGGTATTAACCCCGGTTAAAACAATTTCATAAAAACCTACTTTAACTAAATTTTTAATGGTATCTAAAATTTTAATGTGATCAAGACTTCGTTGTCTACCTCGGGCATGAGGAATTAAACAATATGAACACATAAAATCACATCCATCTTGAATTTTAATTACCGCTCTGGTGTTTTCACAAAATGAATAAACAGGTAATTCTTCAAAATTTCGTTCCGTTGCTAATGTATCAACTTTAACAATTGGTTTTTTGTTTGTTAAATATTCTTTAATTAATTGTGGAATCGTATTTTTAAATTTATTTCCTAAAACAATTTCAGCTTTTAATGCTGCATATTGATAATTGATTTGGGAATAACAACCAATAATTACCAAAATTTGTTTTTGTGGTGAACGATTAATTTTATTAATGATGTTTCTTACTTTAGCATCAGCTCTAGCTGTAACTGTACATGTATTAACAATAAAAATATTAGCATGATCAAAGTCAACTAGTTGATAACCTTCTTTAATCATCATGTCTGTGATGACCGTTGATTCAAAAGCATTAACCCGACAACCTAAATTAACAACATGAAAAGTTAAAGACTTTTTACTTTTTTGATTCATCGTAAATTCCACTTGTTGCTTCTTTACCAATTAAATCAGTTTCATCTGTTTGTTTGATAGTTGGTTTAGTTAAATCATCATAAGCTTTATTTAAAGCTTTAGTGTTTTCTGGATCAACACTGTTTTTCCCATCACGACGCATTAAGATTTCTTTATGAATTTGGAATCTTGCATACGAATAAATGCCAATTAAAATTAAACTTCATACTGCAGTTAATGCAACATTAATGATTAATGTTATTTTGGTGTCAACCTTTAAAATATAAACCAATAACACTGAAGCCAAAATCATTAATGAATAAAGTAAAACATCAATTAAGATTAACTTAAATCATTTTGCTCTAGTATGAAATCTTAATGGAGTTATTGTTCTTGTTTCGAAAAACAAGAAAACAATTGAAGCAACAATTCCAATAATATTACAAACTAAAACCGGTGTACGAATATATTGACTGTCGTTTTGTTTTAGAAAAATACCTAAAGCTAAAATAGCACCAATAACAACTATTACATTAGCTAGTTGAAATAAGTATTTTGGTCATTTAGCAATATTTACACTTTTATTTTCTGTTGGTTGATTCATATTTATTTTTTAATTAGGATTTTATCCAAAATCGCATTAATAAATTTCTTATCTCTGGTGATTCCTCTTCGTGAACATGTAATTAAAGCTTGATCAATCACAATTGCTTTGGCAATTTCTTTGGTTTGAAATTCATGATAAGCACATTGGATAATTGCTTTAGTTAACGGATTAATTCTTTGGTAAGTTCAGGTTGGTTTTAGTAACTTAATTACTAATTCATCTACTTCTTGATAATGATTGAAATAATGTTCAATGATTTTCATTTGTTCAGAATCAAAATCTTCATTACTAAAAATATCCCTTAAAACCGTATTTTTATCACTGACATGATTAGTAATAATGTCATCATAAATGACATTTAAAACTAAAACCCGTTTTTGTCAAAGTGATAATTTTTTCATATTATTCAAAAATTAAAATTGTCATTAAGTTTTTTAAGTTTAATGATGAGCGAATTAATAATTCTAATCGCTCTTGAAAATCATCAATGGTTGATGTTAATAAAGAAAAGTTTTCGGCTTTTTTTAGAAAAATACTGAAACAAATTTGTTTAAATTCTTCGATGTTATTAATTTCAATTTTACTAACTTCGAACTTAACTGATTGATTAGCTAATTTATAAACAATTTCTTTTAAGCGATCAGCACTATAACTAATTTCGCCTTTAGCATTAGTTATGGTGTATTTATTGTCTTGCAACATATTTACCAGTCTTTGTGTCAATAATGATTTTTTCCCCAGTTTTAATAAACTGTGGAACATTAATTTCATAACCTGAAAGTAATCAAGCTTTTTTTAAGGCATTAGTTACACTATTTCCTTGCACAGCATCTTCTGCTTCTTTAACAGTACAAACAACTTGATCAGGTAAAGAAATACCTAAGATTTCATCCCCATAACGCATTACAGTTACGACCGTGTTTTCTTCTAAGAAACGTGATTCGTCTTCCATTCTTACTTTGGGAATTTCCACTGTTTCATATGTTTCATTATTCATAAAAACATAGTTATTACCATCATCATAACTAAAGGTCATTTTGATGTTTTCTAACATCACTTTTTCCATTTTTTCGCCAGTTAAAACTTCGATTGTAATTGAACCAGTTCTTAAGTTTTTTACTTTACATTTAACAATTCCTTCACGCATTGCGGTTTTATTAAATGAGTTTTCAATTACCAAATAAAGATTGTTTTTATAAATAAAACAGTTTCCTGCTCGTAAATCTCTTGCATTAACTACATCAGCCATTTTTATTCTCCCAAGATTAATAAACTAATAAAAATTATATATTTCTAGAAATTTATAATATAGCTCATATGGAAAAACTATCCGCTAACCAAATTCGCTCATTATGATTAAATTACTTTCATAAACACGGTCATTATATTCTTCCAAGTAAAAGTTTAATTCCTGAAAACGATCCATCATTGTTATGGGTCAATTCCGGAGTTGCTACTTTAAAACCGTATTTTTCTGGTCAAGTTAAACCAATTTCTAACCGTTTAACTAGTAGTCAAAAATGTATTCGCACTAACGATATTGAAAATGTTGGTGTAACTTCTAGACATCATACATTCTTTGAAATGTTAGGTAATTTTTCGATTGGTGATTACTTTAAAAAAGAAGCAATTTGGTTTGCTTATGATTTATTGGTTAATGGATATCAAATGCCTAAAGAGCGTTTATATATTACGGTTTATGAAGAAGATAATGATGCTTATGATGCTTGAATTAGTTTAGGCATTGATCCACATCACATTATCAAATGTAATCGTGATCGTAATTTTTGAGATGTTGGTAACGGTCCTTGTGGTCCTTGTACAGAAATTTATTTTGATCGTGGGGAAAAATTCGATCCTAATAAAATTGGTGAAAAATTATTCTTTGAAGATATTGAAAATGATCGTTATGTTGAAATTTGAAACGTGGTTTTTAGTCAATTTAACAATAACGGTAAAAATGAATATAAAGAATTAGCCCAAAAGAATATCGATACGGGTAGTGGATTAGAACGAATGGCTTGTGTTTTACAAGATGTACCAACAAACTATGATTCAGATTTATTTTTACCAATTATTAACCGTATTAATCAGTTTACTGATAGTTACAAATATGATGTTAATAACTATTTCTCACAAGATCCAAAACAAAAAAAGATTAACCAAAACTTTATTGTTATTGCCGATCATTTAAAAGCAAGTGTATTTGCTATTAGTGATGGTGCACTTCCTGCTAGTAAAGAACGAGGAGCGGTATTAAGAAAATTAATCCGAAGAGCTATTGTTAGTGCTTGGATGTTAAAAGTGGATCAAAAATTCCTCGAACCAACAGTTGATGCAATTATCAACACCATGAAAGAATATTATCCTGAACTTGTTGATAACGCAGAAAACATTAAAAAAGTTCTACGGAATGAATTTACTTTATTTAATAAAACTTTTAATCATGGAATTCGCATCTTTAATAAAGTTAAAGATTATGAATCAACTATTAAAGGTGAAACGATTTTTAGTTTAACTGATACTTATGGTTTTCCTTATGAAGTCATTAAAACTTTAGCAGCTGAACATAACTTGAAATTAGATGAAAAAGGTTATTATGAAGCATTAGCTAAACATCAAGCCATTAGTCAAAGTGGTAGTAAAAACACTAAAGCTATGGCGCAACAAAATCCACATTTAATTAACTTAAAAGTTGATAGTAAATTTGATTATTGTATTCATAAGATTGAAAAAGCTAAATTAGTGGCTTTATTTGACCATGAATTTAATCCAGTGCAACAAGCTAATGGTTTAAGCTGATTAGTATTTAATGACACTTGTTTTTATGCCACTAGTGGTGGGCAAAAACATGATGAAGGATTAATTATCATTAATAACCATAGTTTTAAAGTCTTAGATGTAATTAAAGCACCAAATGGTCAACATTTACATTTAATTGATACTAAAGATGCAATTATTCATTTAGACGAAGTTGCTCAATTAGAAGTTAATACTGAAATTCGCGAGCAAATTATGGCTAACCATTCTTGTGAACATTTATTACAAAAAGCATTGCAAACTGTTATTAGTAATAAGATTCACCAAGAAGGGGCTAATAAAACCGAAAAGCATTTAACTTTTGATTTTAGCTATGCTAGTAAATTAAATTTAGACCAAATTTTAGCGGTTGAAAACAAAGTTAATGAATACATTAATTCTAAAGCAGAAGTTGTTGTTAAAGAAATGAGTTTAGATGAAGCGAAAGCAATTGGTGCTCAAGCTCATTTTGAACATGTATATGCGAAATTAGGTAATAAATTAAGAGTGGTAATTATGAGTGATATTACTAGTGAAGTATGTGGTGGAACTCATGTTAGTAACTTAGGCGATATTGAACAATTCATGATTATTAACTTTGAAACTAAAGGTAGTGGTTCATATCGAATTGAAGGAATTAGTAAAAATAAAACAGTTAACGAATATTTAAAACAACGTTTTCATGCTTTAAAAACGTCATTTGATCAATATGTTAATGAACTAAAAGTAAGAAATATCCAAGATGATCAATTTAATGATTTAGCTAACGCAATTAAATGAGATAAAACTCGAGTTAACTACCATTTAGTTAATAATCAATTAGCTGAATTAAAAAATATTTATAACGAATTAATTAAACAAAACGATTTAAAACATCGTAGTAATTTAGCTAGTGAATTAAAAACAGTTTTTGATCTAAATTCAAAACAAAATGTCTTACATCATGTTTATCAAAATCAAGACCAAAAATTAATTGTTAATGCTATTAATCAATTAGCTAAAGAACAACCAAATAGGACTTTTGTAGGTTTAAATGTAATTGATAGCAAATTACAATACATTATTGTTATTGGTAAAGCATTTAAACATGAAAGCATTAATGCTAAATCATTAATTAACAAAATTAACGAAATTACTAAAGGTTTTGGGGGAGGTAGTTTAGTTTACGCCCAAGGCGGAAGCAATAATGCTAGTTCATTAGATGAAGTTATTCATTATTTAAATAACTTATAAGACTATAATTAAGGAAAATAAATTATGTTATTAGATACAAGAAACCAATCAGTTGATAACCAAAAAGGTTTTAACCCAAATGTCCAAAACCAAAAATTAGAACCAAAAGCCGCAGGATGAATGTGAGTTTTTATTGTTCTTTTCTATATTTTTACTTTAGGTTTATTTGGTTTTTGATATATGGCTAAACGTAATTGATTTAACCGTATGCAAAACCAAATTAATACTTCAGCTTCTAATATTTCGGTGCAATTAGCCCAAAGACGAGATACATTAGTGAAATTATTAGATGCGACTAAAAGTCATATGAAGTATGAAAAATCAGTTTTAACTGATGTTACTAAATTACGTAATATGAATATTAATCCGAATGCGACTCCTGCTCAAGTTAATAAAGCATTAAAGAGTATTGATTCGTTAGGTTCAAGAATTTTTGCCACTTTTGAAAATTATCCAGATTTAAAAGCGGGGGCTAGTATTGTGCAATTAATGAATGCAGCTGAAATTAATGAACGTGAACTAGCTGCAAGCCGTAGACTATATAATGCTGATGTAAATATGTTTAACCAAGAATTATTTGCCTTCCCAAGTGAATTTGTTGCGGCACGAAATCATCTAGGTACATTCCCGCTATTCATCGCTAATGCTGAACAACAAAAAGATGTAAGTTTAGATATCCAAATCTAAACTTTTTTTATATTATGGCTACAAGTAATAAAAATAGCAAGTTTGATGTTGCTAAATATTATGATGAAATAATAGCAACTAATTTAAATAAAAATACCAAAGCTTATTTAGATCAATTATTTAGTGTTAAATATGATCAAAAAACAGTTGAACGTTTAAATGTTTTAATTAACGATCACCAAAAACAAATCGATCATTTAAATAAAAATGGTTGAATGCGTAATTGATCTAAACTATTAATTGGTACTAGTTTTTTTGTTGGTCTTGGTTTAGCAATTATTGGATTTTTATTTGTTTTTTTAGGTGAAGAAAAACAATATGTTTATTTACCAATTATTGGAATTCTATTAGTGATTGTTAGTTCCGTTTTCTTTTTTATTCGTCGATCACGAGTAAAAGCAATTAACCAAGAAATAGCACCAATCCAACAAGAATTAGATGAAGCAAAAAATAAAGCTTATGACATCTTAAAACCAATTTACCGTAATTTTTCTAGACGTAATACTTTTAACTTAATGGAAAGATCATTCACGGATGTGAAACTAAAAAATGTGTTAGATAACGATGATTTAAATACTTACCATACCCATATCTTAACTAATAATAAAACATCACTTCATTCCTTAGTTCATGGTTATGTCTTTTCTAATCCATTTATGTTTAGAACCATGAAAAAACATTATATGGGTGAAAAAACATATACTGGTTCAACGTCTAGAACTATTGATGGAAAAACTTATACTTTTACCGCTAGTATAACTAAACCTTATCCTGAATTTACGTATGAAACTAAGATGTTATTAGCAAGTAATAACTTTAATAACTTAGAGTTTCATTTTGAACCAAGCTTAAAATGAAATTGACAAGTTAATCATTTTTATAAAAAGCATAAAAACCAAAGAAAGATGGAAAATCCTGAATTTGATTTATTATTTCCAGCAGTTAGAAATGATGAAATTCAATTCCGTTCTTTGTTTACCATTTTTACCCAAGAAGAATTTATTCGTAATGCTAAACATTTTAAAACATTAAATAAGCATTTTAGCTTTGCTAAGATTGATCAACATTTATATGAAGTTCAAGTTGATAGTGAAATTAATGAAAAACAATTAAATTGAAGTAGTGAAAACTTTAAAAACTTTAATCCCCAAGCAATGTATGAAGATTATGCTTCATCATTAAATAAAGTCTTTTATGGCTTATACCAATACTGATCTCCAATCTTTTCTTGTAGTGCATTACAACAAGAACGTTATTTACCATTAAAAACTAATAAAAAATACCTTGAAGTGGACGATTTAAATAACGAATTAATTATTAACCAAAATACGAAATACGAAAGTTTATTCCATCCTTCTCGTGATAGTGAAGTAAATGATGGACTGCTTAAAATTAGTGATACTAAAAACTTTAAGGGATACCAAACATTTAAAATTAACATTTTAAATTTTGAAGGAATTGAGCGAGTGACATATATTACTGCTTATTCAGGTAGATACTCTGATTCAGTTCCGGTTCATTGAACTGAATATTTACCATTACGTAGTAATTATGTGGCAATTAGTTATCCAACTAATGATAATTTCCAATATTCCAACTATTTACTTAATGATTTAACATTAAAACAAGAAAAAATATGTGGAATTATTAAAGATGAACAAAAAACTATTGTGATTTTTAAGCCTAATGTTAATTTAGCCACAATTGACATTAAAAAAATTAAAACCATTGTTAGCCGTTTTAATTAAATTAATATGATTAAATTAGCACTCTAATGTATAATGTGCTAATAAGAAAAGGAATTGATTAAATTCATGCAAAAACCAGTTATCGTTTCTCGAGGTGTATTCGTATACCCAAACGCTAAACAATCGATTAGTGTAGGAAGAATTAAAACTATTAATGCTGTTTTATTAGCCCAAAAAGAATATAACAGCGAAATTTTAATTATTAGTCAAAAAGACCCAAACATTGAAGAACCAACTACTAAGGATATTTTTAGTATTGGAACCCTATGTAAGATTACTAGTATTGAAAAGAAAGATGATTATGAATACTCAGTAATCATGAAGGGTGTTAAACGTGTTTTAACTAATGATTTAAAAATTGATTCAATTAAAGATTGTTTTTTAGCTAGTTATAGTGAATTAAAAGATACTAAACCTAACGCTAATAAACTTGAAGAAAAGAAAGAATTATTAAAGTCAATGCTTAATAATTCAAAATTCTTAAGTGAAGGTAATGAACAAATTAATGATTTATTTAATAAATCAAGTTTTTCAATTAACCGAATTGTTTATATCTTGGCTGATCTATTAAATTTAAGTCATGAAGATCGTCAAAAAATCATTAATACTAATAATGTTATTGAACGAATTGACATTATTTGTCATTATTTAACTAGTGATTCAGAATCAAAGAAAATTGACCAAGAAATCATGCAAAAAGTCAATACTGACTTGAATAAACAACAACGTGAATTCTACTTACGCCAAAAAATGGGGGCAATTAAAGAAGAATTAGGTCAATTATCAGCTAATGAATCGGATATTAAACGATTAAGAAACAAAATTGAATCTAGTCCTTATCCACACGAAATTAAAACTAGAGCAACTGAAGAATTAAATCGTATGGAATCTTCAATTAATCCCCAAGAAAACGCAATTACGCGTACCTACTTGGATTGATTATTAAATATTCCATACTGACAAACAACAATTGATAATAATGACATTACTAAGGTTGAGGCTAGTTTAGATAAAACCCACTATGGTTTAGAAAAAGTTAAAGAAAGAATTACTGAATATTTAGCTGTAAGAGCTAAAAGTAAAAACTCTAAAGCACCAATTATTTGTTTAGCTGGTCCTCCAGGAGTAGGTAAATCTACTTTAGCACATTCAATTGCTGATGCTTTAGGCAAAAAGTTTGTCAAGATGTCTTTAGGTGGGGTTCATGATGAAAGTGAAATCCGTGGACACCGACGAACTTATATTGGTAGTATGCCAGGAAGAATCATTAAGGCAATGAAAAAAGCCGAAGTGGTTAACCCATTATTCTTATTAGATGAAATTGATAAGATGACAAATGATCGACTACATGGTGATCCTGCTAGTGCCTTATTAGAAGTATTAGATCCAGAACAAAACGGTCATTTTATGGATAACTATATTGAAGAACCATATGATTTATCAAAAGTAATGTTTGTTGCAACCGCTAACTATATCGATCAAATCCCTGAGCCATTATTAGATCGTTTAGAAATTATTGAATTAACTTCTTATACAGAACGTGAAAAACTAGCCATTGCCAAACAACATTTAGTACCAAGAGTTATTAACCAAACTGGTTTAAATGAAAAAGAATTAAAATTCACTGACGAAGCAATTACTTATATTATTAACCGTTACACAAAAGAAGCTGGAGTGCGAGAATTAGAACGATTAATTAATAAAATTGCCCGTAAGTTTGTAATGAAACAATTACATAAAAAATTACAAACACAAACTGTTGGCATTAATGAAGTTAGTGAATATTTAGATAAAGAAATTTTTGAATATAACGTTACTGAAGAATACAATATCCCTGGTGTTGTTAACGGTATGGCTTATACAACTGCTGGAGGAGATTTATTACCAATTGAAGTTACTTATTTTCCTGGTAAAGGTGATATTGTTATTACTGGTAATTTAAAAGAAACCATGAAAGAAAGTGCTTCAGTAGCACTTGACTATGTTAAAGCTAACGCTGATAAGTTTGGTTTAAAGAACTTTAACTTTAAAGATAACGATATTCATATTCACGTTCCTAGCGGAGGAATTCCTAAGGATGGTCCAAGTGCCGGAGTTACTTTAACAACTGCAATTATTTCCGCTTTGACTAACCAAAGAGTTCGAACTAATTTAGCAATGACCGGAGAAATTACTTTACGAGGTAAAGTACTAATTATTGGGGGAGTTAAAGAAAAAGTCATTAGTGCTTTTAGAGGTGGAGTTAAAGAAATTTTCTTACCAATTGATGATGAACGATACATTAAAGATATTCCGGTTGAAGTTAGAGAAAAAATTAAATTCCATCTAGTAAAAACTTATCCCGAAATTTATGAAATTGTCTTTAATAAGAAATAGGATTAATTGTTATGGTAAATTATAAAGAAAAGAAACATCAAAAAGTAGTAATTATTGGTGATGGAACTGTTGGTAGTAGCTACGCGTTTACTTTAGTTACGCAAAATATTGCCCAAGAAATTGGGATTATTGATTTAAATAAAAATAAAGCTGATGGTGATGCGTTAGATTTATCACATGCTTTAGCTTATACTTCACCTAAATTAATTTATTCAGCTGATTACAAAGACTGTAAAGACGCTGATTTAGTTGTTATTACCGCTGGAGCTGCACAAAAACCAGGTGAAACACGTTTAGATTTAGTTCATCGTAATCTAAAGATTAATAAAGAAGTGGTAACTAATGTTGTGCAATCTGGTTTCAAAGGAATTTTCTTAATTGCAGCCAACCCAGTTGATATCTTAACTTATGCTACTTGAAAATTTAGTGGTTTTCCTAAAGAACGAGTTATTGGTAGTGGAACTTCATTAGATACAGCACGATTCCGTCAAATGCTATCAGAATTAGTTAATGTTGATCCACGGAATGTTCATGCTTATATTCTTGGTGAACATGGTGATTCTGAATTCCCAGTTTGATCGCACGCTAATATTGCTGGATTACAAATCTATGAATGATTAAAAACGCATCACGATGTAAAGAAAGAAGACTTTTTTAACTTATTTACTCTAGTTAGAGATGCAGGATATCATATCATTGCTAAAAAAGGTGCAACTTATTACGGAATTGCTGTGGCTTTAGCCCGAATTACGAAAGCAATCCTTGATAATGAAAATGCGGTATTACCTTTATCTGTTTATTTAAATGGTGAGTTTGGTGGGATTAAGGATGTGTTTATTGGTGCTCCTGCTATCATTAACGCTCAAGGAATTAAACAAATTATTGAAATTCCTTTAACAAATGAAGAACAAGAAAAAATGAATGCTTCTGCTAACCAATTAAAGAAGATTTTAAAAGAGGCATTTGCTAATTTAAATAAATCTAAATAAGATTAATCTATTTGTTAACAACTTCAATCAATTTCATCAATTGGTTGAGGTTTTGTTTATATAATATATAAACTTTCGCACCATTAGCTCAGCCGGTAGAGCAAATGACTCTTAATCATTGGGTCGGGGGTTCGATCCCCTCATGGTGCACCATAGCTAACTAGAAGTAAATAATGCTTCTAGTTTTTTTTGTTAAATAAAAAAATTGACACTATTAGGTGCCAATTAATATCAAATAATATTTAGTCTAACTTAAGCTAGTGTTCATTTCATGAATGTACGAGTAGCAAAGTTGTATACTTCTTCGTTACTTGTGGTTAACAATTTAAAGTGTAATGTTTGATGAGTTAAATCGTGCATTACTTTATTAATAGCTTTGGCTTCAGCTCCATTATGTGAAATTTTCATGCCAAAGTTATTGTTAGCTTCCCAAATGTCTTCTTGTTGTTCAGAATGACCATTATGGTTTTTAGTAAATGAATTTGGTTCATTAGCAATTTTAATCGAGAATGAATCTTGGTTGAATTTGTCATCACTAGATAAAAAATAAACAATTTCTCAATAGAATCATTCTTTGTTTTTACCATAATCAGCATATTTTAATGCTTCGTTGTAAATATCTGTATGGGTTGTAAAACTCTTTTCGATTGGAATTGGATTAAGATGATTTTTTGCTACTTCTGCTAAACTAGCACGGTTGCCAGGATTAAAATCAACATCACTATAAGCTGTTAATTTACTAAACGGATTAACTGAAGTTGAACAACTAGTTACGGCTAAAGCTACTCCAGCGACTGGAGGAATTAACGTGATTGCAGTAAGTAGTTTTTTACTTAATTTCATTATTTCTTTTTATTTACAGTTTTAGTTGCTCTGGCTTTTAAACGATTTGCTTTATTTTTAGTAATCGCTTTTTTAGCTAAAGCTTTGTCAATTTCTTTATATAAAGAAGATAATTTCTTAGCTTCTGGGTTTTGTCTAACGTCTTTTAATTTGTTTTTATAAGTGGTTTTAACAATTTTGTTTCGGTTGTTACGTTTTGCACTTTTACGAATTGACTTAATATTTGCTTTGATATTTGCCATAATTGAAAATGTTTATAAATTATATTAAAATTTAAATAATATTTATATTAGCAATTATGGGATCAACCGGAATGATCATTATGTTGGTTATCATTGCAGCTGCGGCTGTATTTGTTGTACCAACAATGATTAAAAAAAGACGTGATGAAAAAGCAAAAGCTTTAATTAGTCAACGTAAAGAAAAAGACGAAGTTTGAAAAACAGTCAAACAATACTTAAAAGATACTAATCAGTATGGTGTGGAAATTACTGAAACTTATGTTGCTCGACGTAATCCGGTCGATTACATTAATCCAAATGCTTCTAAATTTGTTCGTAATCAAACCCGTGATGTTAATAAAATCCGAGAATTTCAATATCAACAAGAATTAAGACTGGCAAAAAAAAGTGGTTCTAAAGCTAGTTTTATTAAACCAAAGAACCGTGATCTATATGTTGTTGTTTTTAATACCAAAAACATTAAAACTGGGGAATTAAATCAACCACAATGTATTGAATGTGAAGTTATCAATAAAAAAATTGATAAGAAAAACTATGATCGTAAAATTGTCATTAATGGGGCATTAGATTACGATAAAGAAATGGAATGAATTGCACCAATGCGTGCTAACGAATTACAAAAAAATGCTAAAGCAGTAGCCGATCAAGAAAAGAAACAAAAAAAGATCATTGAAAAAGCGGAAAAGCAAAAGCAAAAATTATTACTAAAAAAACAAAAGCAAAATCATGAAAAAAACTAAAGTTTTGTTTTTTGGAACTGACGAAATTTCTTTTAGTGCTTTAAAAGCATTAATTGAACAAGGATATAATATTGTTGGCGTTGTAACTAGAGCTGATACAACAAAAGGAAGAAAACAACAAGTTGTTTTTTCTCCAGTTAAACAACTTGCTTTAGCACATAAGCTAAACTTATTTCAACCATTAAAGTTTACTAGTGAAGTAGTTAATGAAATTTTAGCTACTAATCCAGAAGTAATTTTAACTTGCTCATACGGAAAAATTATTCCCGAAAGCATTATTAATTTTCCTAAATATAAATGCATTAATATTCATCCTTCATTATTACCTAAATATCGTGGTGCAAGTCCAATTCAAGCAGCCGTAATGAATAATGATACAGTAACTGGCATTAGTTTTATTTACATGACTAAAGAGTTAGATAATGGACCAATTCTTTGTCAAGAAACAATTAATTGTGATTTAAATGAAACAAGTAGTTCATTAAGAATTAAAGTAGCTAATTTGATTCCGATCATGATTCATAAGTACTTTGCTAGTTTTTTAACTAATAATGTTAAAAGTATTAAACAAGATGAAACTAAAGCTACTTATGTTGGCATGATTAAAAGAGAAGACGAAGTTATTGATTGAAATAAAAAAGCAAGTGAAATTAATGCTTTTGTTAGGGCATTAATGAATGAACCAATTGCTTATTCAATTATTAATAACACACCAATTAAAATCTTAAAAACAGAAATTACAAACATTAAAACAAATGATTTTGTTCCAGGAACAATTATTAATTTAAATAAAAACGGAATTTTTGTTGCAACACATGATTTTGCATTGGTGATTAAACGATTACAACTTCCTGGTAAAAAACCAATAGAAGTGCGTGATTTTATTAACGGAAACCGTTTAATAAAACTTAAAGATACCTTTAATTTAAAAAATTAATTAAATATATTTAATTACAAAAGTTTTTATTGTTTTTTAGTAAAAATCAAGAAAAATTTGTTTTAATAATATAGCAGATTAAAGACGAGTAAAGTTTTATTAATTTGTGACTATTCGATAATTTGCTTTTTAAAATTTCAATTAATCTAATTCTTATTCTGGGTCAGAATGATAAATAGAATAAAAGAAAGAAAAAAGTAATTGAATAGAATTAAATGAATTTAAGTTTAAATGTGTTAGTTCTAACTAAAAACAGAATAGAATTAAAACAAATAAATAAGAAGAAGTTTAAGGTTATTCGCGTTGAATGGTTTCCGAAACCAAATTAATAAAGCTAAACAAAGCTAAAATCGCAAAACTATATAACATGTTATAAAAAAAGTTCACCATTTAGCTAGTGGTGAATTTTTTATTTAATTAAATTTAATCTTATTGGCTTTAGCTGAGCCTTTTACATGCTCAAGTGTTGTTAATAAATGATCAATAGCATGTTCATATTGTTCTAGATTGTAAAGTTCTTGAGCATGATCAATTGATTTATAGATGTTTTCGTCTTCAAAACGATACTTATTAGCAAAGAAGATTAAATGCTTTGCATATAGTTTTAATGTTTTGTTCATGATATGTGAATCATAAAGTGATTTAACATCTTCTTTAATTTGATCTAAATAGTCACGAGCAACCTTAAAATTACATACATAGTTTTCTGTAACTAAGGTATCAATCTTCTTTAATAATTCTAGGTCGTTATTAATAACTGTTAATTTCTTAACATTATGACTTGTGTTTTCTTGGCTTAGAAGATAGAATTGGTTTAATAATAATTTAAGCTCATAAACATCATTAATTAAATTAATGGCTGCTTCGTGTTTATCAAGAATACTATTACAAATCTTAGTTGTTGATTTTTGTCAATTCTTTAAGCTTTTAATTAATTCAATTAAATCTTTAATAAAAGCGATTCGTTCAAAATACTGTGAATTATTCTTTTGGTTTAATAGTTGCTCATAATTCATCCGCATTTTTCTTATTTCATCAAAAGCGTTATTTAAATCATTTTCAATTTCATCGTTATTGTAATGATTGAAGTAGTTTCTTATTTGCTCAAAAGCTTTATTTAAATTATCAATACTTAAAAATAATGATTCAAATGTTTTAGATAAAAAATCAATACTGTTATCAATTAATAAATTGATATAGTCATTTTGTTGAAAGATATTAACTGCTGGTTCAATCATTTCTGAAACTAGAACAATTAAATGATTAGCTTTATCAACATTTAAATTAAGTAAATTACTTTTTAAATCTTCTAGTTGGTGTTGAACATTGGCTTGAACTCTTAAGATTTCAGTAATTTCTTTTTTATGTAATAAATCTAAGTTTTCTTTAATATTTTTATCAAGATCTCTTTGTTTTCTTTTTAAATAAAAGAACGCTTTGTTATAGACATAAGCAGTATTTACTAATTTCGCAAAGTTATTATTATTCTCATTAATCAAATTAATAGTTTCGCTTAACTTCTCATGATCTAAATTAATTTGGTAATCATTAGAGTTAGTTATTAAATTACTTAAACGATTAACAAAAGCAACAAATGCTTCATGGTGTTGATTATCTGGTAAATTAGTGATAAAGAAGCTTTTAATTTGATCGTAAGTAATTCTAAATTCAGCTAATAAATCAGCCGCTTCTTGGGTATAAGACGTTGAATGGTTATATAAATCGTAAATAATTCCATTTAATTGATAACAACGTGTTAAGTCATCAATTGTTTTCTTTGACATCTTATGAACTAAGATGAACTTAAATGAACGATGATAGCTAGTTAAAGCCATAATGTTCTTTTTAAGTGTTTGCAGTTGAGCTTGATAGAATTTATTAATCTCTACTAGCTTATCTAAAACTTGTTTTAATTGATCATTATTGTTAGATAAGCTTTGCAGATATTGTAATGATGAATAAACATTCGATGCGCTTAATTCATTAAATCTTTGTTTAATTTTCTTTAAACGGTTGTTTAAAAATGAATATCAAAAATATAACAAGAAAAAAATAGCAAAAACAACAGCTAATAAAACCACTAATGTGATTAAAGCAATTTCTGTTGTTCCTAATTCATCTGTTAAAATTCTTGAATTAAGCATTTATTATGCTTAATTATATTTATTTATAAATATCTAGTTTTAGATCTGGATAATAGCTAAATAACTTTAATGAACTATCAAAAGCTAAAAGTTTTTTAGTTATTAATTCAATGAATCATTTTTCTACATCGTGACCAACATCAAAGGTATTAATTTTTAAATCATTAACCATTTGTCAGTTATGTCATTTAATATCACCAGTCACAATAGCAGTATTATTACTAATATTTTTAAATGTTGGAGATAATACATTAAATCCACTACCAGAACAAAACAATAATTTGTTGATTTTGTTACTAAAAGTTATTGAATTAACACAATTAACTTGATATGTATTTTTTAATAACATTTTTAATGATTTTTGATCATGGTTTTTGTTTAAATTAACTTCAAAATAAGTTCCTTCTTGATGCTTTTTTTGAAGTGCTTTTTTAATTGGTAATTTATTAACTAAATAATAATTTAACCCTTTTGGGTTATTATCAATATTAGTATGAAGACCAATAATATTAATTTTGTGTTTTTTTAGTAATTTGATGTTTTGTAAATCATTAAATGATGTTTTAATTTCTTCACTATCTGTAAAGATTGGATGATGAGCAATAATTAATTTAATCTTGTTTTTAATTGCAAAATTAATTGCCCCATAATTAATATCTAAAGATATTAAAACTTTATCAATATTATCTTTTTTATTACCAAAGACTTTAAGACCTGATTGATCTCATTTTTCTTGATATTTTAATGGATAAAGTTGAGTTAAATATTGATAAAGATTACTTAATGACTTCATATAACAATTTTAATTCTTTTTTATATCTTTCGTTTAATTGATCAAGATGGTTTTTCTTGATATGGTTGATTCGATTAGTGTGTAGTAGTTTAAAGTTTTCTGTTTGATATTTTAAATTATATGTACCAAAATAAATTTCTAATTCGTTAGTAATTTTTAATCCTTTACTTTTATTAACAACTATAACTTGATAATAAGTATTATTATCTTCAATAACATTTTCTAAACTAATACATCAATTTTGTTCATGAATAAACGCTCTTAGTTTGGGCACATTATTATTGGGTGAAAGAATTAAATTATTTCATTGAACATTATTAGGAATGTTACTAACAATATCAATAATATTGTTTCCACCCATTCCAGCAATTACAATATAATCAGCGTTTATTTCTTCTTTAATGGCTTCAAGTCCATTAGAAACTAAATTAGTTGTTTGACTAATAACCTGATGTGTTTCACAATTTTTAATTCCTTGATTTAACGGTTCAAGATTAATATCAAGATTATAAACATGATTGCATAGTTTGTTAGTAAGTAAATAAACAGCCAACAAAGCGTGGTCAGATCCGACATCAATCACTTTGTTAGCGTTATGAATTAAATTAGCAATAAATTGCAGTTTCTTATTAACTGTGATCATTAACAAAATCAACTAGTTTATAACTACGAGATGGTTGTTTTAATTTTCTTAAAGCTTTCGCTTCAATTTGACGAATTTCATCAATTGGGCGACCTGTTTTATCTTTAATTTCATCTAAAGACATTGGGGCGTAATATGGTTTTAAACCATAATGCATTCGCACAATCTTTTCTTCTTCTTCGTTTAAAGTTTCTTTAAATAAATTGTTAATTTCATCAGTCATTAATTCATGATCAGTGTAATCATCTGGAGTTGGACCAGTATTATCACGAATGAAATCAACAAATTGTGAATCTTCATCTTTACCAATTGGACGATCAATACTAATTGAGTCAATAGCAATTTTCTTAATATCACTAACTCTTTTAGTTGTATATCCTTCACTAGCCCCACCTAAAGCTTGGGTAATTTCTTCAACACTTGGCACACGACCTAAGTTTTGCGTTAATTCACGTTCGGCTTTAAAGATTTTATTGATTGCTTCCATTAAGTGTACTGGCACACGAATTACACGAGATTGATCAGCAATGGCTCTAGTAATACTTTGACGAATTCATCAAGTCGCATAAGTAGAGAATTTGTTACCTAAACGGTAATCAAACTTACTAATGGCTTTAATTAAACCAATTGTTCCTTCTTGAATTAGATCTTCTAGATCTAAACCACGATTTAAATATTTCTTCGCGATTGAAGTAACTAAACGTAAGTTTGATGTAACAAGTTGGTTTTGAGCATATTGACGAATTTCTTCATCTGGGTCATCTAATAACTTTGCAAATTCAATTTCATCCTTGCTAGTTAACATTCTTGATGAACCTAAAACACCTAAGAACGATTTAATTCCATCGTCTACTTTTTCTTTAGTTGAAGTTTTTAATACACCTGATAACTCATTAATTTGGTAATTAACATCGGAATTTACATCGTCTTCTTTAAAGATTAATTCAATTCCTTCATCTGCTAATCTTTTACTTAAAGTTTGCGTTAAATTGTCTGGAATTTCATAACCATCAAACTTCTTAAATACTTTTTCTCATTCTAAAGTATTCTTACCGTGTTTTCTCGTTTTCGCTTTTTTAATTAATCCTTTTAAAATTTCATTTAGTTCAAATTCAGAAATTTCACGTAAACGATTGTTAGCTTCTAATAAGGTTGAAGTAATATGCCCCCCAGCTGCAGCACTAGCTGATTTCTTGTTTAAAATTAACTTACGAACTGTTGGTTTACGACCTCTTTTTTTAGTTGTTTGATTTAATAAAACTTGATTAGACTTATTTTTATTTTTAGCTAATGTTTTTGATTTAAAAACTGTATATTCTGGTTTTTTAGTAACAGCTTGAACTGCTTTTTGTTCAGCAATTCTTTTTTCTTTTTTTGTTAATGGTTTATTAACAACTTTTGGTTGTTTATTATTAACTTTTTTAACTAGTTTTGTTTTTTTAGTTGGCTTAGCTTTTTTTACAACTTTAGTTTTTTTAGCCATTTTTTTAGCAACTTTCTTAATTGGCTTCTTAGTAACTTTTTTTACTGATTTTGTAGTTTTAGATACTTTTTTTACTATTTTTTTAACAGGTTTTTTTACCTTAGTCGCTTTTTTGTTTGCTGCTTTTTTAGCAGTTTTATTAACTACTTTTTTTGCTTTTGTTTTTTTGAAAATTTTCTTAACGCTTTTTCTCATCGTCAATATAGTTTATAAATTATATATATTAATAAAAACTAAATATCAGTAAAGAACGATGTATAACTAGGGCGATAAGAAATACGGGCTCTAGTATTGCTACGAGATACGTTGTTATAGTTACTTGAACCATTACCAGTATTAGTTCCACTTACTGCCATATTGGTAGCAAAATTAGAAATTGCACCAATTAACATACTTAAACCAATTAATCCGGTTCAAACTAACATTGGTGCAACTCCACCACTAATTTCTTGCTTTTGTTGGTTAGAAATCTTTTTCATGTCTATTCTCCTTTCTATTAGGATAAATAGACTAATTAAGTTAATTTATCATGAATTATTGAACTGTATCAATAATTCCTCCACCTAAGCAATATTTACCATCATATAAAACCGCAAATTGACCAGGAACAACCATTAAGGTTGGATCAAAATTAATTAAAACTTGATCATCCTTAATTTGGCAAGTACAGTTAACTAATTTACCAGTATGACGGAATCTTACTTGTAATGGTTTTTTAGTAAATCGTTCGGGATGAGAATTAATTCAGTTAAATTTGATTAATTTAGCTTTAGTTGAAGTTAAATATTGGTCTTTATGATCTTTATCACAAACATAAAGAATATTGTTTTTAAGATCTTTAACACAAACAAAATATTTAGTAGTTAATCCGCCTAAACCTAAGGATCGGTTTTGACCTATGGTATAAAACATAATTCCTTCATGGGTTCCGACTTTTTGTTTAGAAACAATATCAATGACATTTCCCTTTTTAGGTTTAATGTAGTTTTGTAAAAATTCTTTAAATTTTCTTTCGCCAATAAAACAAATTCCAGTGGAATCTTTTTTATTTCAATTAATAAAGTTATTGGTTTCTGCAATTTTTCTTACTTCTGTTTTATTTAAATTACCAAGTGGAAAAATAACTTTAGCTAATTGTTCTTGATTTAATCAACACAAAAAGTAAGTTTGATCTTTAAATTCATCTTTAGCTTTAGTTAAGTAATATTCACCATCTAGATATTCAACATTAGCATAATGACCCATGGCAATACGATCGCAATTTAAATGGTTTTTGGCGTATTGAATAAAATGATCAAACTTAATGTATTTATTGCATAAAATATCTGGATTTGGGGTTCTACCGTTTTGATATTCATTAATCACGTATTGAAATACTTCATTTCAATATTCGTTAATAAATTCAGTGTAATGAATTGGGATATTTAGATTTTTAGCAACTGCTTGGGCATCAGAAAAATCTTTAGCAGCATCGCAAGTTGTTTGATTTGAATTAACTTGACCTTTAATGTCATAATTAACGACATTATCTCAATTTTGCATAAATAAACCAACAACATCATAACCTTGTTGTTTTAGTAAATAGGCACAAACAGAAGAGTCCACTCCTCCACTCATTCCTAAAACTATTTTTGGTTTATTTGAGTTCATTAATCGTAATAAATATAATTAGACATATTATAAATAATACGTTTTATGGCTAAAACAGCAAAAAAGCGAGTAATTGATTTTAAAAGAGGAGCAACGCAAGAGGTACAATTCTCAAGCCAAATTATTCGCTTATCACGTTTTTACAACATTACTAACTACAAACATAAGTTATTGTTAGTAATTGGATTAGGTTGTATTTTGTCAGTAGCAACTTTATTTTTGGTCGAAAATCCTGGTTTATATTCTGGAGGAATTGGAAGTTTCTTTCAAGGTGTTGCTCGAATGCTAAGTTTATTAGTTAGAGGTGTACAACACGACCCTAATTATGAACATGCTTTTTTAGATACTTTTATTTACAACTGTTTCTTCTGGGGAATGTATTTGTTATTTAACCTATCGTTGCTTGGGTTTTTAAGCTTAACAATGAATAAAAAGTTTTTAGGTTTGTCTTTAGCTTTTATTCTTAGTGCCCAATTATTTGGTTTTTGTTTAGCTTTAATTCCAGGAATTGAAAATATTACTATTTTTGGTGATGGGTCTTCAGTTAATAAAGTTCAAGCAGTCAATAAAATTGCTTGTATTATTTTTGATCCAAATGCTTGACCAACTCCAAGAGGTGGAGTAGAAGCAATTAATTATGACTGATCAACAATCGAATATAACGAATCTAAGGTTATTATCTTAGTTAAGAACGATATTGAAACTGAAAACATTGTTCGGGCTTTTGTTTTATTTTTATATATTTCTGTTCATAGTTTAATTGCAGCATTTACTAACTCTTTAGCTTTTATTCTTGGTAGTAGTACTGGAGGAACTGAAACATTTAGTATCTATCTAAGTGAAATTAAAAATAAAAATCTAGGGGCGGTATTAAAACTTAATCAATTAGTCTTTATGACTCTTGGGGTTTTATTAGGAAGTTATTTTACTAACTTCATTGTTTTCCCAGATCATATTGGTACTTATTCATCTTGACAATACGCAATTAGTGCTAACTATTTAGCAGCAATTCTATGAATCTTATTTAATAGCTTTGTGATTAATGTGCTTTATCCAAGTAAGAAGTTAGTACGAATTGAGATCTTTACTAACAAGATTGAAGAAGTATTAAAGTCATTAAAAGATACTGACTATACTCATCCAACTACAGTGATTAATTCATTTGGTGGTTATTCACGTAAAAACAACAATATTTTAGTTACTGTTTGTCCACTAGTGCATGTTAGTTGTTTAGTTGAAGCAGTACGAGAAGTGGATGAAAAATCATTAATCTCAACTTTAAATATTGATGATTGTGATGGAAGAGTAGGAATTTTAAAACATAACTCTAAAGTAAAAACTGCTTAAGTTATATGGATCAATACGAAACTAAAGCAACCAATCTCTTAAAACGCGTTTTAAAGATAAAAACAGAAGATATTGATAATTTTAGACACCAAAGTAATGGGTATACAAACCATTCATATGTTTTTAGATTAAAAAATAAACGACGTTATGTAGTAAGAATTGGTTTGGTTGATAAATGATTAAAACGTGAAAATGAAATTAATGTTTTAAGATTAATCCAAAACCATAAGAGTTTATTTAATGTTCTGTATTTTAATCCGAAGAACGGTGATATGGTACGTCCATATATTGTTGGGATTACCCCAGGAAAACAAACTGTATATAATAAAAAGTTTTTAAAAACTTTTGCTTTGACTTTAAAACAGTTTCATTCAATTAAAGTTCCTAAAAATACCAGAATATTAGTTAATGATTTTAGAGTTTATAGTGAATTTGATCACTATTTACAACCGATTTATACCCAAGCTTTTTATCAACTATTAAATAAATTTGAAAAAAGTATTAAGTTGGTTTTTAGTCATAATGATCTTTCACCATGAAATATGATTTATCAAGCTAAAACTAATCAATTAACTTTTATTGATTTTGAATGAACTCGTTTAAATTTTCCTTATGTTGATTTAGCTAATTTCATTAAAGAAAGTGATTTGTATAACACCCCATATGAAAAATATGTTTTAAAGTGTTATGATCCAAAACTAAAACTTAAAACATTACACCAATTTCTTTACATTGCTGCTTATTTTTCATATGTTTGAACATACAGTATGTTTCCATATAAACATATTGTTAAGTACCGCAATAAAATGTTAAAAATGTTAAAAAGTCTTTATTCAGAAACTCAAAAATAATTTAAGTAAAATATTACTCCCTAATTTTTTATGAAACTTAAAACTCTATTTAAATGTTTAGGTTGGTTAGCTGTTTGTTCTAGTTTAATCCCGGTAGGGATGAGTTTTAATAATAAAACTCTTTCTGTAAGTAACCAAAACATTGATAACTTAACTGCAAATGAAGAAGTAGAGGCAACTTTTTCATTTACATTAAGAACTCAACAAAATGATTACAGTATCAGTTGCACTAATAAAGAACAAGCAACTATTGCTCATATTCCTTCAACTCACGATGGTAAAAATGTTGCTTATGTTGCTGATGATGGATTTAAAGATGCAATTCACTTAAAAGAAGTTTATTTTAATGAAGATCCACATTTAGTTAACATGGGTCGTCATGCTTTTGCAAATTGCACTAGTTTAATAGCTTTCCATACTCCAGCAACTTTAAAATATGTTAATTCTGAAGCATTTTTAAACTGTAGCTCATTAAAAGTTTTTGTCTTTAATGCTAACTGATTTGGTATTGGTGCTGAAGCTTTTAAAGGATGTAACAATTTAAAAGAAATTTACTTTAATTGAACTGACAAAGAAATTGATGCCATTATTCAAAACATTAAAGTAAAAAACAAAGTCAGAGATTTTTGTGATACTTTTGGTGAAACTAATGGTACACAAACCATTAATAAAAAAGATGTTACTGTTCATATTCCTAAAGATGCATCTGACGAATTACTTAATAAATATAAAGAGAACTTTAAGGAATATGATTCAACCAAAGATCTTGGAGTTGGTTTTGACTCAAGTTCAACACACTGAGTAAAAGGGGCATTATCTCCTAGTGTATTAGCACCAATTTTAGGTGGAATCTTTGGGGGAATTGTTGCTATTGGGTTAGTTTCTACTGGATTCTTATTTTGAAAAAAATCAATTAGTAAATAATTTAGCTCTAATTATTTTCTCATTTATTATTTAAGATATTTAAATAATCTTTAATTAATGGACTAGTAGCGACAATTAAAGTGGCTAAAATAAATGATTCAATTGGTACTTTAACACTTTGCACAATAATTCGCGGAATTAATAAAAACACTAAAGTATCTTTATCAGGGTTATAGTGGTTAATGTATTTTAAATATTCCACTGCAGCTATTGGTCCTAATAAAAATGAAAATAAGGTCATGGTTAAAGCAACAATCATTGTTCCATATAAAAACACTAAACGGTATCAATGGTTTTTCTGATCACTGTTTTTAATAAAAACAAATGTTGTTGTTTCCATCATGATTAAAAAAGCGGTGATTAAAACTAAAACAACAATTTTATAAGCTTGAAACTTTTGGAATGAAACATCATCTAACCAAAAGAACATGCCAAAAACAGCAACTAAGCAAAACAGTAAGATAAATATTTGTTGAACAAATAAGTCAAGGGTAATACTTTGGCTTTTTTTATTTATTCGTAAATAACATATGCCGCGAATTACTCCAGCAATTAATCCCACACACGGTTCTTGAATGGCATACATTCAAAACCAAACGCTTGGGTGAAGAACAAATCCTAATGTATCAGTTACTGCACCAAACACACAACCAACAATAGGGCCAAAAAATCAGCCACAAATCATAATAGGCACTCAAGCAAAACCAATAGTTTCATTAACAACTGGTAATTTAATATGAAAATAACCCAACAAGATTCTAATAGCAATTAACGAAGCAATAATCATCATTAACTTCGTTGAACGATGAACCTTGTGTGGAAACAAAGGAAAAAGAAACTGTTTAAATTTATAACTTTCTTGAAACTTCATTAATTTACCACTTGATCACTTTTTTCTTCTGGTGCAGTTGGTGGAACTTGATCATTATTGTTTTCATCACGGATCTTATTAACTTCATCCATCACAACTTGTTGATATAAATCAGTTCTAAATTTAGGCGCAAAACATTGTAATAAGACTAAAGTAATAAGATTTAAAGCAATTAAAACAAATAACGCATAAGTAATAATTATTAGCGCTAAAATAATTGGTTTAAGTTCTTCAGAAACACTGTTGTAATATTGATCAAACGAATGTCTTCAGTCGCCATTAGGAAAGATCAAATAAACTAATACAAAAACATTAATTACAATTGTGAAAAACGTTTGAAATTTATTGTTTGTATACCAGAAGTTTTCGTTAATTTTTTTATTCTTCTTTTTTAGTTCATAAAAGTGTTTTAATACTTTTCATGTACTAGTACATAAGATAAAACAATAAAAGATTAAAATTAAAGCTCTAAAAAGCGTAACAAAAGGAATTTGATCTTGTTTTGAACCACCTGTAGTAAATCCAGTATCTTTACCATTTAATAAAAGCATGATAATGATATAAGCAACTAAGAAAAAGAAAAAAACTGCATTTAAAGCGTAAAAACCAATTTTTAAATGCTTGTAATATTTTGGTTTACGATCAAATAAGAATTGGTTGCTGTTATTTAATCGATCAGTTAGACGTTCTTTTAATTTTTCAACTGGAACTCCACCAAAATTATTAATTGCTACATATGGATTTTCTTGATTACTGTTAACAAAAGTAGCGCTGTTATTTTGGGGAATATTAATTGTCTTATTAACTTGGGTATTAACCTTATTACTTTGTTTTTTGTTTAAATCAATTTTAAAGATATTTAAACAATAAGTTTTAAGATAGTTAATGTAATCAATTTGCTCAGTCTTGCCTTTATATTTTAAAGGTGATTTAAGATCTAATGAGCTCTTAGTTTTTTGTTCAAATAGACTAATTAATTTATTAACATCAACTTTATTAGTTTTTACTTTTTTATTTAAAGCATTAAGAATTAATAATGAATTAGAGATTAATTCTTTAAATTCTTTATTTACGGCTAAATGACGTTCTAAATAATTTAAACTAAGTAAATAGTTTAAGTTATCGTAAAGTTCATTTAATAATGATGGTTTTTTATTTGTTGGTTTAGCCATAAATTTAGAGGTATTTAATTTTACACTTTTAATAATTATTAAGGATGAATAATTTAAGTGCTAAAGATGGAATTAGCTGATTAGTTTTAATTTTATAGTCTAGATCTAATAAATTAGTTAAAATCTGGTCAATAGTTTTTAAATTAACTTTTTCTAAAACTTTATAGTTTTCATAAATAAAGCTCGGATATCAACCATATTCCATACAACGGTACTTAATGCTATTGTATGGAGTCATATTAAAAAACTGTTTTTGAAGCTTAAATTCAAAAAATGAAACAACCAAAATATTAATAATATTTACTTCTGATACTTTTTGTTTAATTAATTGTTCAAATAGATCTAAGGCTTGTTTAGTTTGTTTTTGAAGAATTAATTTACTAAGACTTAAAATGTTTTCATCATAATTACTAAATAATAATTCATCTAAAACTTTTTTAGTAATTACTTCATCTTTATTAACTAAAGCAATTTTAGTTAACTCATTATTAACTCAATTTCAGTTATTACTTAATTCAGCAATTAAATATTCTTTAGTTGCTTCTTTATCAAAACCAATTTGATAATGCTTAATTAAATTTTCAATAATATCTTTTTTGTTTTCTTCACTAACTGCAGCGGCTTTAATCCAAGTAATGTTTTTATTTTTTTGTAAAACTTCTGCAAATGATGTTTTATTTCTTGCGCTAACAGTCAAGATAATTTGATGATTACTATTTAATAGTTCTTCAACTTGCGATAAACTTTTTTGGTCTTTTTTAGTTAAAAAACTAGCATCTTCAATCACATAAAGTTTTTTAACACTAGGATCATCAAATAATGAGTTTTGTTGAACTTCACCAATAATGGTTTCAAAATTATCATCATAAACAAAACTATTGGTTACTTGTTTATTCAGTAACTCAAGAGTTAATGCATTTTTAATATTTGGTTTACTTAACCCGTAGATAATCACCATATTGGTTGTTATTCATAGTTTATATATTTTTTAATCGTAAATACGATTAATAATAAACCAGAATAATAAACATTAACCATTCAATCATTAAATCAATTAAGTTTGATTAAAATGTTAAGTAATCCAAAAGCTTTAATGACATTAATTAGAAAAATAACTTCATATTTCACAAAAACACTAATAAATGTCATTCAAAAACTAAACATTAAAACAAAGAACAATAACAGAATAAAATAACTAAAAATAAAAGAGTTAATTAATGCAAACAAACTAATTTGCTGATTCATCATTAAAACAATTGGTAAAGAAATAATAATGGCAAAGAAATTAACCATTAGTTGTTTAACTAATCAATATTTAAATTCAAATTGATAAATATAAATAATTCCAATTGTACAAGCATAGCTTAATAAAAAACCAAGCAAACGATAGCTAATAGGAGCTATTAATAAAGTAATTAATCCGCCAATA
The DNA here is from genome assembly GCA_029203615.1 of Mycoplasma sp. Lineage (GTDB taxonomy): Bacteria > Bacillota_I > Bacilli_A > Mycoplasmatales > Mycoplasmoidaceae > Malacoplasma_A. The sequence goes on from CP091280.1 coordinate 308,834, forward strand.
GCAACAATATTGATTGTTGATACTTTATATCTTTTTAAGATATAACCAATAATAATACTGATTATCACCCGCATCGTAGGAATCGAAAAATTTAAGAAATAAGTGAAAAATAAAATTAACACTAAACTAGTTATTTCACCAATAATTTTTCATTGTTTAAATAACTTTAAAAACATTAATCTAATTAGTGATAAATGAAAACCACTAATAATAAATAAATGAACAATTGATAAATTAATAATGCTTTGATAAATTCAACTAGTTGAACTACTTTTTACATTAAAAATGAGTAATTTTATAACTCCACTAGTTAATTGATCATAACTATGATTAACAAAGCTTAAAACTGTATTTCTTAATGAAAAGTGAAGTAAACTATCTAAGTAAAATCTTAAATGGCTAAAAAGGTTAAAATTACCGATTAAGTAATAAATTCCTAAAGGAATAAAACTAATAACAACGTAAATTAATAATTTTCATCATTTAACATGAAAAAAAATACTAATTGCTATTGTGGTAACAATTAGTAAAAAATATCAAAAACTATTTAAAACAACATTAAGAATTAAATAGCTTAAAACAAAAATGATAATAAAATCAATTTTGTAGATTATTGGTTGTTTTTGTTCACACAAACAATAAATAGTTTATTGTTCAAGAATTTTCTTGGTTGTTTGGTAATCTTCTAAATATTTAGCGTATTTATCTTGTTCAAGTTTGACTTTTTCTTTTGGTGCTTTAGCAATAAAGTTCTTTTTATTTAAAATGCCTTGAGAACGTTTAATTTCATCTTCAAGAAATTTTAAACGTTTGGTTAATTCTTCTTTTTTCTTTGATAAATCAGTAAAGTCATTTAAATATTCAATAATCGAATTATTGGTACTAATAACCTCAAATTCTTGATTAACTGGTTTATCACTAACATTTAAAACTTCAATGTTATAGACCTGAGCTATTGATTTAACTAAATCAATATTTTTTGTTAATTCACTATTAATTAAATTAACTTTAATAACATTAACATTTTTAATATTTTGCTTAATTCTTAATTCCCGAATCTTACTAAGAATTGGAATTAAGATATTCATTAATGATGAATATTTTTGCTTATCCTGAATGTTTATCTCAACAGGAAAACATTCATCCATAATTGAAGTTTGATGTTCTTTAACTGTTTGATATAAAGTTTCAGTAATAAATGGACAAATTGGATGAAGAACAACTAAAATCTTTTTAAAGATTAAATTAGCAACACTTAAACATTCATTACGTTCATTCGTATTTAGTAATGGATGAATTAATTCTAAATATGTATTGCAATATGTATTTCAAATAAAGTCAATTAATGTATTAACTAAAACTGAATAGTTATATTCATCATATAACTTTGTAATTTTGTTAATAAAACTATTGAATTCATTAATTAATCAAAGATTAATTGGATGTTTAATTGTTTTAACTTCTTGATAGTCATGATGTAGTTCTAATAAGTTGTGAACATTTCATAACTTATTTAAGAAGTTAGTCATATAGACAATCTTTTCGTTGCTATATCTTAAATCTTCTCCCATAGTTGAAGAGCTAATTAAGAAAATTCTTAATGCGTCTGCTCCGTATTGGTCAATAACATCATTAGGTTCAATTCCGTTACCTAATGATTTAGACATTTTCCGGTTTTGTTCATCACGAATTAAACCATGAACTAAAACTGTTTTTAACGGAATAGTATTAGATAGATTATTACATTGAAATAACATTCGTGCTACTCAGAAGAAGAGAATGTCATAAGCTGTAGCTAAAACATTAACTGGATAGAAACATGAACAATTATGGTTAGCATTATGAATAGTTGTAGCTAACGGTCATAAGCCAGAAGAGAATCATGTATCTAATACACATGTATCTTGTTTATATCCTTGTGGTGGATTTAATCCAACATACATTTTGTTATTTGGTCCATAATAAACTGGAATTTTATGACCTCATAGTAATTGACGACTAATACATCAATCGTTAATGTTGTCTAATCAACGTTGAATCGTTTTAGCAAATCTTGATGGAATAAAATCAACGTTTTGTCCAGACTTAATTGTTTGGTTAAGTTGTTCAACAATTGGTTGCATTTTCACAAATCATTGTTTAGATAGTAATGGTTCAATTACTTGATTAGTTCTTTCACTATAACCAATTTCATGTTCATGATTTTCAATTTTAACAACTAAACCTAGTTCTTTTAGTTGTTTAACAATTAAGGGTCGAGCAACTAATCGATCCATCCCAGAATATGATTTATTTTTAATCACACACTCAGATGTTAAAGTTCCATCATCATTCATGATTGAATGATAGTTAGTAATGTTGTGTTTAATTGCTAAATTGTAGTCATTAAAGTCATGAGCAGGAGTACATTTCATCACTCCAGTTCCAAATCCTAATTCGACATATTCATCAGCTAAGATTGGTAATTCAATTCCATTAACTGGATTAATAACACTTTGGTTTAGATATTTAATGTGTTTTTGATCATTAGGATTAATAAAAACATGCGTATCACCAAACATGGTTTCAGGTCTAGTGGTTGCAACAGTCAAATATTCTTTAGGATTATTCTTTAAGTAATACTTAAAGTAATACATTTTACCTTGGGTTGGTTTATGAATAACTTCAATATCACTAATTGCCGATTTTAATTGCACATCCCAATTAGTTAATTTATAAGCTTGATAAATTAATCCTTGTTCATAAAGTTTTAAAAAAACTTGATTAACTAGTTCTTTAACGTTATCATCTAATGTATAAGTTTCATTACTATAGCTTAAAGCAAAACCCATCTTAGCTCATTGTGAATGAATAAAGCTTTTTTGCTCACTAGCTCAGATATCTAATGCTTTTAAATATTCTTGTTGATTACTAAATTTTTGCTGTTTTTCTTTAACAACTTTATCAAACTTGGTTTGGGTAGCAATTCCAGCATGATCTGTTCCTGGTAATCAACAGGTATTAAAACCTTGTAATTTTTTATAACGAATAATTACATCTTGAATTGAACCATCTCAAGCATGACCTAAATGTAAGTGACCAGTAATGTTTGGTGGAGGAAGGATAATTGAGAAGTTTTTTTCATCTTTTTGATAGTGCTTAGGTTCAAAATAATGATGATTTTTTCAAAAATCATACACATCTTTTTCCACTAAATGATGATCAAACTTCTTTCCTTTATAAAACATACTAGTAATTTGATAGATACTATTATAATTATTAAATATATCCAGTTTCTATGTACAAAATATCAACAACATTAAAACAAAATTCAAAGTTGTTAAGTATTATGGATTTAACTAAACTATTAAGTGCCATTTTACTAGCAATTTTATCGAATGCTAATATCTATGAACAACTTAAAACATATAGTTGAATTTTAATTGTTTTATTAGCTGTTGTTTTTTTGTTTCAATTACTGGAAAATCTTTCGTATTTATACATGGCAACAAGAAGATGTATCTATACTAAAAGTTTTTGAGGTTTAGAAGAAGAAATTTATCAATTAAAACGAAGCAAACTAAAAATCAAAAAAACTTTTGTGGAAGACACATACCATAAATACGCATTAACAAAGCATTATTTCTTCTCTTGCTGAGTTATTTTTACTACTAGTATTTTTGTTAGTTTTGGTGGTTTAACTTCATTAGTTTTAGCCATTACTAATAACACTAGCAGTAATGGTATTGCGGTTGCTCCAGTAGTAACTACAATCATCACTATTTTAAACATTATTTACAACAAAGTTTTAGCAAAAAGAACAACGGCTTTATACACTTATACTTTGAATAAAATTAACGAACAAAGAATTAAAGAATAATTAGATTTTTTAACTTTAGTTAAAACTCTTATTGTCATTATTGTCATAATAATTAATATAAATGGCAATAAGTTTTTTTTTTTTTTTTTTAGAATGGGTATAATGTTCTAACTATTTATGCGCGTAAAAAATTTATTTAAACTTGTTACTAGTTCATTATTAGCAGGAATTATTTTTCCTGTTGTTTTATCAATTAACAATCAAGTTAATGCTTCACAAAACACTTTAAAAAACGAAGTTGTTAAAAATAACAATGTTAAAGAAGAAGTTGAAGCACAATATACTTTTAATTATTTACCTGATACTGATAGTTATGAAATCACTGGATGTCCAAATAAAGAAACATGTACAGTCGCAAATATTCCAAGTTACTATCAAGGTAAAAAAGTAACAAAAATTGCTGCTCATGGACTTGAAAATTGTAAAGCGCAAAAAATTAACTTTCCTGCCAATTCATTTATTCAATCTATTGATACAGATGGTTTAAAATCAATGAGCAACGTTCAAATTCTTGAGTTACCATCAAGTGTGAGACAGTTAGGAAATCATACTTTAGCTAATATGGCTAACTTAGAAAAAGTGATATTACATGAAGGACTAGAAGGAATTTCATCTAGTTGTTTTGAAGGAGATCAAAAATTATCTTTTATTAATATACCAGAAACCGCAACTTATATTGATTCGTATGCATTTGATAGTATTGATATTGAACATATAGCGATACCAAAATCTTTAAAGGTTTTTAGAGATCGCTCTTTTATTCATCTTAGTAAATTAAGTACTATTACTTTCAATGAAGACGATCCGAAACTAGTTAAAACTATTTCTTATGATGTAGTAGCATCTGGTTTTAGTATTACAACCGCTTTTATTAATCAAACAAATATTGATACCGAAAAATCAGAGGAATTAAAAACTGCTTATAGAGAAAAGTTTGTTTCTGGGTTTAGAAATGCTCAATGATTAACAACTTCTGATATTTTTACCTTTGAACGTATTGCTGGTGAGAACGCTGTTGCTATTACAGGTTTTAAAAGAGAAAGTTACAAAAATGAATATGTAAATTTTAACTTTCCAAAAACATTTAAGGATCCTGCCATTACAGGTGGACAAGTATTTAAGGTTAAACAAATTAGTGAAAATTTATTTCAAGATGCACAAAAATTATTTGCTATTAATTTAAGCGGTATTGAAATTATTGGGCACGACGCATTTAATGGCTGTAGAAACTTATCACAAATTAATTTTGGCAGTAATATTACATCAATTGGTGAAAACGCTTTTACTAATATTGGAGAAATTTCTTATATTGAATGATCTAATCCTGATGAAACTAAATATCGAATTGAGAAAAATATTATCGGGGGTATTCAAGTTGGAGCACGAATTGTTGATACAAAAAATGAATCCACAACTAATAAAATTGGTCCAACATTTCAGAATTTAGCGTATGGTGATGTTTATTTACAATATCACGGTAATGGACAAAGACAGCTAGATTTTGGGGTATTAAGAAATTGTACTTCAGTTAAAAGTGTAAAAATTGAAAATAACCCAAGATTAACCATTTGAATTCCTGCCAGAGCTTTTGAAGGTTGTACAAATTTAAAAACTTTAATTCTTTCATGAACAGATATTACTCGTGATTTTGTTCAACCTGAAGCATTTACAGGTACTTCAATTACTGCTTGTTATATTGAACAAGAACCTAATAGTGCAATTAACGGAACTCCACAACAACGACAAGCAATTACTCAACAGTATGAAACACGTTTACGTGTTCAAGGTGGTAATTTTCCAGAAAACGCAACTATTATTAATATCTTTGATGAAATTGCACCAAGTCACCAAGAAATTAATTATTTAGGAACAGAAAAAACTTTTGAATATAATCACCATCTAGGAATTGGGTATATTAACTGGGTTAACCAAAACCCAGATAAGAGAATTACTACTAGTGTACAACTAGAAGATATTACAAATGGAATTGCTACTCCATTAAGAAATAGTCGTTTTATTAATGCTACTTCTATTGTTAACTTTTCATTTGGGCAATTAATTGACCGGATTAATTTAAATAAAGTTCCTAATATTCAAAATAGAACTGTAAAAATTACTCCGTCTATTTCTTTCCAAATTAATGATGATCATTATGAAACATTACAAATGTCACCATTTAATATTAATTTAACAAGAAATGATGATATTAATGCTCAAGAACCAGAATTCCATGTTAATTTAGAATTAGGTAATGAAAATCGTAAAGGGTTATGGATTGCAGATGATAGATATACAGTTCAATTAGAAATTAACAAGTCTTATTTTGGTAATAACTGAAATAATGCAAGCTATATTAAAAATAATTTTGGTAACTATTGAACTTGTCCTGGATACGGTTCATGAGAAAGAACAAGATCTTCTGAACCAGAATGAATAAATAACAGAATTGGGATTCTTTCAGTTAATAATTTTGAAGATTTAACTACTAAATATCGTATTTTAATTTCGATTAAATCAACAAATGAAACTAATCAAAATTATCAAAATGCTGATGTTGCTTTTGACTTTAGCTACACTGATGATGATGGTTCAAGTGTAACAAGACAATTATTTCAAATTCACACATATAATGCACTTGCTTTTCCAGTTAATATAGAAGATTGAACTTTTAATGGAGATATTAATTTTAATTTTAAAGGTTCAATCATGAGTAAAACTGCTAGTTGAACACTTAATAAACAAACTAAATACCCAAATGTTCCTGCTAATTTCTTTGATTATTTGATTAGAGTAGGAGCAACAATTACTTTAGATAATCAATTAAATGATAATTACTTTAGTGTTAATGATTTAAATGTTACTGCTGATCAAATTAGTGTTAATGTTAACTTAAACAGACCAAACATTGATAATTACTCAATTAGTACTGGTAACAAATTAGGATTAACTTATAATGGTGCAAGACAATTTGATTTACCATCATTCAACATTAATTCTTCTACTAACCGTAATATAAGTGGTTCAGCAGTATTTAATAAGAATACACAATTTGCCAATAACCGTAATGGTTTATGAGTAAAAGGTGATTCTTATAATGCAACACTTAATATTAATAAAGCGTTCTTTGGTAACGATTGAAATAACCCTAACAATATTAAGAATAACTTTGATCAATACATTACATTCTTTAATGAAAATAGATCTAAGTTTAATTTAACAGCTGTAACTGTTGGTAATGAAAAGCAATGATTTAATAATGAATTTGGTTATTTAAGAGTTGTTAGTATTACTCCTTCAGCTTCAAATCCAGCAATTTATCAAATTCAATTACAAATTAATAAAGATATTAATAACCAACCGCGTGATGAACAATTTAGTAATCAAACAATTAGAGCTAAATTAAGTACTGATAGTGCCAATACTCAATTATTTACACTTAATACATATAGTGCTGATAACTTTAAACCAGAAATTACAACTTTTAACGATGTAAGTAATGTAACAATTAACTTTGAACAAAGTCCAATTAGTACCCAAACTTCAATTGCTAATACCCAAAATGTTGACCGATTTATTGCAAATAATAACTTTGCTTGATATGCCCGTAATGGTTATTCATTTAAATTAAATTCAAGTGGTTTTTCAAATCCGTATATTAGAATTGTTGACAATTCATTTAATATTAGTGAAAACTACACTAAATTTAAAGTAAACGTTAGTTTATCTAATCCAAGTTTACAAAACATTGATGTTAATGTATCTGGATTAAAAATTATTCCATATAAGGGTAGTTTTGAAGATACACCAATTGCTTATCCAACCTTTAGAGTAACTTCACAAAAAAACGATTATGCAGCCCAAATTGGTAATACAAGAAAAACATATTCATCAGTTCTTTCTAATAACCGAGATGGATTATGAATTCCTGGTGATGAATGAGACATTGATTTAAGAATTAGTAAAGCTTATTTTGGCAATAACTGAAGTAATGTTGAATGAATTAAACAAAACTTTGACCAATTTATTACACCAAACGGTGTTGGAAATTGAACTCACACCCGAGATAATTTATATTTAAATAATAACGTAGGGCAAATGGAAGTTTATTCAATTGCTTCAACAAGTGCAGGTTCAACAACTTACGATATTACTTTAAAGTTTACTGTACCAAATATTAGTACTTTAACATTTGCTGATCGTGATATTACTTTTAGTCTAACTAATAAAGCTGGTAATTTATTTAGTATTCGTACAAAAGCTGCTAGTGATTACGATCCTGGAAACGGTGGTATTTCTGGAAGAAAAACAATTGTTCATTTTGATCGTGATAAACGAAATGACACTGTTGAATATCAATTTGAAGACCAAAACATCTTTAAGAATTTAGGTAATACAAACACATTAAAATGAGCAGTTAATAAAGGTTATTCATTACAAATTGTCACTTCTGATAACGAATGAATTAGTTTTGATTCAAACGCAGACTTTGATATCTATGGTAATGTCTTAAGTTTTGGCATTCACCAAAACAAACCTTCTGCTCAAGATATTGAACAAATAACTAAAAGTGATTTAAATGTAAAAATTGTTGATAATCATGGTCAAGTTGTTGGACCATTAATTAACTTACCAGCAATGCATGTTAATATTGATCATAGTGAAAAAACTGTTCAATACCTAAACTTTGACTACTCTAATAAAAAAGATAATGCTTTAGTTAACCAAAATGACACAGTTACATTTGATGTTAATATTGCCAAAGTATTAGTTCAAGATCTAGGGGCTAATGATAGTCAATTAATTAGATTAATCCAAATGTACTATGATAACGGGACACAAAATCCAAGTATTTGACAATGAAGAGCAGCATCAAGTAGTGGTAATGTTGCTAAGTTTGTCACACAAAATGGTTTAGACCAATACGAATTAACCTTTACTCGAATTTTAACTAATGATGTAAATGATCCAATTAACCCACTATATCACTACCGATTTACTTTAAAACAACTATTTACACCAAAATTAAAGCAAGATATTATCTTCAAAGTTCAAGGTGCAAATACTAATGCTAAGATTAAAGCGAAATACATTCCTGTTAATACTAATCAAACAGCAATTATTCTAGGTGCTTCATTAGCTGGAAGTGCACTAGGAGCAAGTGGAATTACTTACACTGCATTAAGAAGACGAATTAAAGACCGTAAAATGTTTAAAAAATAATTAAAGGTTTGCTATAAAAAAAATAAAACTCTTATTGGCTAAAAACCTTTAAGAGTTTTTTTATTTGATGGTGCTGAATCCGAGAATCGAACTCGGGGCAAGTGATTACCATTCACTTATTTTCCCACTAAACTAATTCAGCATTGTAAAGTTTTTTATCACTTTACAAAGGTAAATAATGGTAAGTTTTCTTGTTCAACAATTTTTCGTCCTTTTAAGAACGTTAATTCAGCTAATGCTAATACACCAACAGGAGTAGCTTTAGAACGTTTAACTAACTTAATAATTGATTTAATTGTTCCTCCAGTGGCTAATAAATCATCAACAATTAATACTTTAGCACCTGGTTTAATATCTCCAACATGCACTGATAATTCATTTACACCATATTCAAGGGTATAAGATTCTTTAATTGTTTTTCGTGGTAACTTATTTGGTTTACGGCAAGGAATAAATGACGCTTTAGCTCTTAAAGCTAAAGGGATGGCAAACCAAAATCCTCGAGATTCAGGAGCTACAATAGTATCGAAACCAAAACGTTTACCAACACGGTATAAACTATCAATAACCTTCTTAAGAGCTTTTTGATCAGCTAGAATTGGCGTAAAGTCACGGAATAAAACACCTTTAACTGGGAAATCTTGTACTTCTTTAATTGTTTTTTTAATTAAATTAGCTGTTAAAAGATCAGCTTTATTTTCTTTTTCAATCCGGGCAAATTTCTTATTAATTGATGACATAATTTAGTTAATGAAAAATAATATTTTAAATAAATATTCTTTTTATTCAGTAATAACTTTGGTATTTGTATTAATTGTGTTAATTAATTCTTCATCAATCTTATCTAAGTTACGAATACTTAAATTAGAGTTAATTTGTTTAATTCGGTTCTTTTGGATGTTTTTAAAGTTAATGAAGTAGTAAATAGATGAACAGAATCATGTATTCATACTGATGATAATTAATAACATACTAAAGATCATCATAATAAAGATACAACTCATGTTTAAAGGCATGAATAATCCACCAATAACAATTACAACTGCTCAACTAGCTAAAATGACTAAGTAGTTTTCAAAGTAATTCATGTAAGTGTATTTAATCTTTAAGATTAATTCACTATATGTTGTTTGGAAGTTATTACCCCATTTATCATTAATCGAATTAATAAATCCAAACATCATTCAGTTAACCATTAAAGCAACAATTAATCCACCAAAGGCAATATAGGTATTAAAGCTAATAAATGTTAAGAAGAATAAACCAATTGATGCACCAATAACTAAAACATTAGTTACTAATACGGGAATTAAATAGAATCATCGGTATCTTAATAGTGTGTAAACTAGCATTAAACCAATAAAGGTCATTAAAGCATAAATAGCATGATATGAAGTTTGTAATGCGACAGTTGGATCAATACTTTGGACTAATGCGCCCAATTGGGTTTTAATCGTATTAATTTGATCTACAGTTAAGGTTAATGAAGTTTCAAGGTAAATATAACCTTTATCCGTACTATTTAAAATAATGTTATGTCAATCATTACGGTTAATACCTAATGAACTTAAAACATCAAAAATCTTATCAAGGTTAATGCCGTTTCCTGCATAAACCATTAATCGCGTTCCACCATAGAAAGTAAATGAAGTAATTGGACCTAAACTTAATAATAAGCTAAATCCGGTCACTATTAAAGTAATTAATAAACTAATTACTGCTAAACTAGTTCATTTATTAAATAAAGTTGGGTGTTTAAAGTTAACTCGCGAAATATATCCATCTTTATCAAAACCATGATCAATTAATCCTTGCGCTTGAGTTCGATAACTATTACTATAACGTTGATCAACTGCAACTAGGTTATTATCTGTTTTAATACCAGTTAAATAACGGTATTTAAACATTCCATAAGCATTATTAAAGATAAAGGCATTAATTAATCAACTACCTAAATAAACACTTAATAAACTTAAACCACTTAATAAGATTAAGCTAATTCCAAAGTTAAATAGTTGTCCTGAAGGGAAAAATAATAAACATGCTCCTAGCAAGAACATAATTCCAAAGTTATCTAGACAACTAAAGAATGATTTGGTGTATGCAGCAAAAACTGATTGATCTAATGTTTTATGCTGTAGATAATTCTTTTTAATCTTATTGAGGATATTCACTCCCGAAATAGTTGAAGCTAATAAGCCAACTATTGAAGCTAAAATCATCGTGATTGATAAATGATAACCAAACGTAAATAGCAATAAGAATGCTAATGTTACTGGTAATATTTGCATTAAGAAGACAACTAAGCCAGGAACACGATATAAAACCGAGATGATAATACCAATGAATAAAGCAATAATTGCTAAAGCAACTAGTGAAGTAACTACAGATTGATTTACAGCTACTGATCCATCAATATAATTATCAATAACATCAACATTAACGTTATTGTTTTTACCTAATCCAGTGGTTGTATAAAAAGCTAAATTATTCTTAACATTACGATGTGTTGGATTTAACACATTCATTAATGGATAAGCAAATTTTTCACTAGTTAATTCTCGGTATAGTTCTTGAGTAGTGAAGTAATGGCCATCATTTTTAATGCTTAATCATTCTCCATCTGAATCTACAGTATTTTTTGTTGGATTTTTATCAGGTAAATAGTCAGTAAAGTTAGTTTTAGTAACAACACCTAAAACATATGGTTTTAAAAAATCATATTTAACAGTTTCGTTTTGACCGGGAGTAGGAAGATGAGTATCTGTTTCAATTTCTTTTTTATTACCATAAGTGTCTCATCCTTGAACAAAAGCTAATAGATAACTATTTAATAGTTGTCCTTGAGCAGTTAATGGGTTTTTATAGTTAGCAATGTCTTGGGCAGTTAACTTAAAACCTGTTGCTTTATTTAATTTGCTATTAGATTCAGTTTGAAATCCGTTTCCATCAGTAAATTTAATTGAAGTAAATTGGTCTTTAATTTGGTCATTAGTAAAAAATGTTTTAGGAATATCGGTTCCATCAGATTCGTACTTTCCTGTTGAAGTGAAATAATTCATTTCACTTGAGCCATCAGGAATTTGATATAGGGTGTCTGCAACCTTATCTTTATCTATACCAGATGGAGGTGTAAGTTTTGGTTGATATTTAAACCCTTGAACATAATACAAGTATTGTAACTTGTTAAGCATTCCTTCAAAATCACGGATAATCCAAATAAATGGATACTTTGGATCAGTTTCACTTTTATCAGGGTTTTTTGCTTTATAAAAGTTTTGTTTAACCGAATTTGCTTTATATTCTTTTTTATCAGTGTCTTTTCATGCCCCAAAACTTAAACCATTTTTTAGATGAATATTGATGGTATTAGTGTTATAGTTAGCACTAATCCTATCATTACTATCAACTAATGAATCATCACCAAAATCATTAATTGATCAAGTGTAGAATTTTGATTCACGGAAGTGGTTAATTCCTTTTGTATCATCATTACTACTACTTTTAGTATCTTCATGAGTTGTATATCCATCGTTATACAGTAAAGTAAAACGATTAGAGAACATACTATCAAAGTATGCTAAAGAAGGAGCGATATCAACTTCTTTATCTTTATCGTCTTTAACTGGTTTTTTACTAGTTACTTTAGTAATATCAACAGTTGAGTTCAAATAGATATGAACTAAACCAGTGTCATCTTTAGTAATTTCAGGATAAACGTTTCCATTACTAATGCCTCGATCTAATAAAAAAGCCGAATAGCTTTGAGCCATTTCTTTTAAATTAGCTTTTAGTTTGTTGTAATGATCTTTATCGTTATAGTAATCACGCGGTAAGACTGGAGCAGTTGGATCTTCAGAAATCTTATATGGGTCATATTCATAACGTAAGTTATATGAACTTTGAAAACTATGACCTAATTTACCATTAATCCCAGCAAACGTTCCAGCAGTCGCAGCTGCACCAAAACCAAAAAAAGCTAAAACAAACCCGAAGACGGTGTTAAATAGCCCTTTCTTTTTTGGTTTAAGCGGGTGCGCCATATATTTAATAAATATATATTATAAGAAAAAACAAGGGGTATACCCTTGCTAAATTCTTTTTTTAATTAACCACGAAGTTCTAGACCTTTTAGTAGTTTACGGTATTGTTCAATGTCTTTACGCATTAAGTAGTTTAATAACTTACGACGTTTTTGAACTTTAATGTATAAACCACGTTTTGAAGAAAAATCCTTCTTGTGGGTTTTAACATGATTAGTGATGGCGTTAATTTCTGCAGTTAAAATTGCAACTTGCGACGCAACACAACCAGTATTTTCTTTTTTACCCCCGAATTGGGTAATTAAATTTGCTTTAAAATCTTTGGAAATTGACATATTTTATCTTGTTTAAATTGCTTAGTTCATGAACTAATTAAATCAATCAGTTCTTAAAGTAAGTAACGTTATTTGGTAAATAACTATTCAGCAGCAATCTTAACTTTTGCTCCGATTGCTTCGAATTTTTTCTTAATTTCTTCAGCTTCTTCTGGTTTAAGTCCGTCTTTAACTTTAGCTGGACATTTATCAACAGCTTGTTTTGCTTCCATTAAACCAACACCAGTAACTTCTCGGTATACTTTAATCGCTGCAACTTTTTGTGCTCCAGCATCAGTTAAAGTTAAAGTTACACTAGTTGGTGCAGCATCAGCAGCAGGACCAGCGGCAGCAGCAACTGGAGCAGCAGCAGATACACCAAATTCAGTTTCAATAAGTTTTACTAAATCGTTAACTTCTAATAAAGTCATTTCTTTTAATGAAGCTACGATTTCTTCTTTTGTTAATTTTGCCATAATTCTTTATTTTTCCTTATTAATAAATTAATTATTGGGGTTTAGATTCACCCACAGATTTAATGCCATAAGCTAAGTTACGGATTGGAGCAACTAAGCATGAAAGTAACATGCTGTATAGTCCTTCTCTTCCTGGAATATTAGCTAAAGCACTAACTTGATCAGCATTAACCACAGTTTGGTTAATTATTCCTTGTTTATAAACAACTTGTTTATATTTCTTCATTAAATTATGAAGTTCTTTGAAAGGAACAATTTCATCTCCTTGCGCAACAATTAATGCGTTAGGACCTTTTAATTCACCAAATTGTGTAATGTTAGCTGAAGCAAAAGCACGGTTAAAGATGTTATTTTTAGCTACATACATCTTAGCGTTAGCTTGATGTAAGTTTCTTCTTAAACTGGCAATTGCTTTAGTACTTGCACCATGATATTCAAACGCCACAATTGTTTTGGCAGTTTGTAAATCACTAGCTAAAGCACTAACATCATCAGCTTTTTGTTTAATAACTTGTTTCATTACAACAAAGTTTTCCTTTCTTTATTGGTTTTGCAATAACAAGCAAGGATCTTTTAGAAAAAAAGTCTAGACTACGTAAATAAGCCTAGACAGATGAATTAATCGTAGTTTTACGACTAATCTTGGTATTCTATTTTACCTCGGTAACATCATTAAGCTATTAATTAACAGCCGTTACTGTCTTAGGTTATTGCGCTAACTATTATATTAAATAAATAAAAATTAGTGATGTTTTTTCTTTGTTCGGGCAATATTTTTCATTAATAAAGTTTGTCTAACTTTCTTTTCAATGGCTTGACGTTTTTGTTTTTGCTTAATTTTGTTAATCTTTTCTTTCAGTTTTTTCTTATATCCTGGTTTAACTTTTTTAGTTGATTTAAGAACTAACTTCTTAATTTGAGCATTAGTTTTTAAATCTAATAATTGTGGTTTTTTAATCCGTAATTTAAATGATTTATTGACTAATTGGTTATCTTTATTAATACATAAGAAGTTTCATTTAATTCCTTTTTTAATTAAGTTATTAATTAAGCGATCATCTTGAGAATGATAAATTAAATAAACTTGGCCTTTGTTTTTATATCTTCCAACTCTTCCGCTTCGATGGATATACCAAATTGTTTCATTTGGTAAACCATATGAAATAACTAGTTCAGCTTGGGGTAAATCTACACCACGAGCCACTAAATCAGTGGCAACTAGAAATTGATAAACATTATTTTTAACTTGATTAAAAACACTTTTTCTTTGTCTAGGACTCAAATCTTTATGTAATAAACCAACGTTATAATTTTGTTTAATTAGTTCATTGTAAAGATCAATTGCTTCATTTTTCGTATTAGTAAAAATAATCCCAAAGAACGGATTAATGATTCCCATTAACCGGTTTAAGGTACTTTTAGCATCATTATTGTTTTGGGTTTGATAAACAATGTTATGTGTTAATCGTTCATTTAACCAAATGGAATCACTAACACTAATTACTTTCGTATTGCCTAAAAACTTCTTTAATTGGTTAGCTAATGAATGGTGTAACGAAGCACTTAAAGCATATTTAGTTAGATTATTGTGGTTAACTTTATCAAATAATGAGGCAATCAATTTATAAAACCCAAAATCAACTAACATATCAGCTTCATCTAAAACAAAATATTTTAGTTCCACTAAGTTTTTATTTAAATTAAAACATTCATCAATTTTGCTAGGAGTACCAATCACAACTTGGGGAACGTTTTTAGTATTAAACTTTAAATCTTTATTTTCATGCACTAATTTAACTTTTAAATTAGGATTAGCTTTTTTAAAAAGATTAAATTGGCTATAAATTTGGTTAGCTAATTCCTTAGTTGGTAAAACAACAAAAGCTTGAATCTTATTTTGGTTTAAATCAATGTTATTTAAAATTGGTAAACAAAAACAAAATGTTTTACCACTACCAGTTGGAGCAGTAATTAATAAACTCTTATCATTATTGTGTTTGCCAAAAACAACACTTTGAATCTCAGTTGCTTCAAAGATATTATTTTGGTTTAAAGTACTAATGATTCATGGTTGAAAATTTAATGATTTAAATAACATACTAAATTAAGATATTTAAGATTTTGTTTTTCACAAAAACAACTTTTTTAATTGGTTGATTATTAATAAAACTTTGAACCTTTACTGATTGTTTAGCAATCGCTAAACATTCTTCTTGATTAGCATCGTTATGAATGCTAATTGTATCTCGGTGTTTACCATTAATCATCACTGGTAAATTAATGTTGGCTTTAACTAATTTACTTGGATCAAATGTCGGTCAATCAGCATTAAATAAACTAAAGTCTTCATCACCAATCATTTCGTGTAATTCATCAGCTAAATGTGGAGCAAAACAAGATAAAACAATTAAGAAATGATGCATATATCAGAAATTAACTTGTTTTGAAGTGTAAGCAGCATTAATAAACACCATCATATCACTAATTGCCACATTAAAATTCATGTTTTCAATGTTATGAGTTACATTCTTAATAAATAAATGATAAGCGTAATCTAAATCTGGATCGTTTGTTTTTTCTTGCATCTTATCTAAATTAGTTTCAAAGAAACGATAAACACGATCTAGTCATTTTCTTACTCCATTAATGCCTTCATCAGTTCAAGGTAAAGAAGCATTAAGTGGTCCCATAAACATTTCGTATAGTCTTAATGCATCTGCCCCATGCGAAGCAATAATTTCATCTGGATTAATAACATTACCTCGTGATTTAGACATTTTTTCCCCATTAGGACCTAAAATCATACCTTGGTTAATAACTTTATTAAATGGTTCTTTAGTTGGTACAGCACCAATGTCGTATAAAAAACGGTGTCAGAATCGTGCGTATAGTAAATGTAATACCGCATGTTCTTGCCCACCAACATAAGTATCAACTGGTAATCAACGTTTAAAGATATCTTTAGCTTCTTTACTATCTAAAGGTAAATAATTACCATTAGTTAATTTCATTAAATACCCTAGATAATATCAACAACTTCCTGCTCATTGGGGCATAGTGTTAGTTTCTCTAGCGTAGTGTTGATGATTAATAGTTACATTAACTCAATCTTTTAAATTAGCTAATGGTGGTTTACCTTCTTTAGTTGGTTTAAAGTTATCAGTATCTGGTAAAACTAATGGTAAATCTTTAACTAGATGTGGTTTATTATTTTCATCAAACACAATTGGAAACGGTTCACCCCAATATCTTTGTCGTGAAAATAATCAATCTTTTAATTTGTAATTAACTTGTTCATGACCAATATTGTTTTTAACTAAATACTCAATAATGACTTTTTTAGCTTCATTATTTTTTAAGCCATTAATTAATGGTGAATTAATATGATTTCCGTCTTTAGTAAAAGCTTCATTATGATTATTAGTTTCAATAATAAAGTTAATTGGTAAACCATATTTTTTAGCAAAGCTAAAATCTCTTTCGTCATGGGCTGGAACTCCCATTAAAATGCCATTAGCATAATCAATTAAAACATAATCACAAATATAAACTGGAACTTTTTGATTATTAATCGGATTAATGGCATAAGTTCCACTAAATACACCGGTTTGATCTTTATCTTTAATTTTACGGTTTAGTTCGGTTTTTGTTTTAGCTTCAGCAATATAACTTAAACATGCTTGTTCTTGCTCTTTAGTAATGAGTTTTTTAACTAATTGGTGTTCTGGAGCAATGGCAATAAAACTTACGCCATAAATGGTATCTGCTCTTGTTGTAAAAGCATTAAGTTCAATATTATTTTCAGTTTTAAATTTAATTACTGCTCCAATCGATTTACCAATTCATTTTCTTTGAATTGATTTTAAATGTTCTGGTCAAGCAATTTCATCTAATCCTACTAATAATTTATCAGCATAATTAGTAATTTTTAAAACTCATTGACGCATTGGTTTTTTTACAACCGGATGATTACCTCGTTCACTAACCATACATCCATCAATATTTAACACTTCTTCATTAGCTAATACTGTTCCTAATGCTTCACATCAATTAACATCAACGTCTTTAATTTCTGCTAGTCCATGTTCAAATAACTTACTAAAGATTCATTGGGTTCATTGGTAGTATTTAGGATCAGTGGTATTTACTTCTTTATCAACATCATAACAAAAACCCAACATGTTTAATTGATCACGAAAGTGATCAATATTCTTTTGGGTAAAACCTTTAGGATGATTATTGGTATTAATGGCATATTGTTCAGCTGGAAGTCCAAATGCATCTCATCCAATTGGGTGCAGAACATTATAACCACAAAGTTTTTTATATCGTGCTAAAATATCAGTAGCTGTATAACCACGAGGATGACCAACATGTAATCCTTGCCCACTGGGATAAGGAAACATGTCTAAGATATAAGCCTTAGGACTTTTATGATCATCTATGAATTGAAAAGTATGGTTTTCTTTTCAATATTTCTGTCATTTTTTCTCAATGAGATTGTGGTTATACATAACGTGCGAATATTATATATTAGGGTAAATCAAGTTTTTAGACTTAATATTTATAATTATTAACTATATGAAACTTAAAACTCTATTTAAATGTTTAGGTGGGTTAGCTATTAGTTCTAGCTTAATCCCGGTAGGGATGAGTTTTAATAATAAGGCTCTCTCTCTCTCTCTCTAAGTAACCAAAATGTTGGTAACTTAGGAGATGATGAACAGATCCAGTGAGATGCTATTGAATATGAAACTGGTGAAATTAGCATAAAACCAAGTGATAAAAGTAAAATTTCTGGAAATTTAGTAATCCCTTCCCATTTTTATGGAGCGGTTGTTGCTGGTATTCAACAATATGCTTTTGAAGGCTGTGATAAACTTACTGCTGTATTTATTCCAAATAGTGTGACTAGTATTGGTAATGAAGCTTTTAAAGATTGCATAAATCTAAAAAATATTTATTTTAATTATGATGAGACAAACCTAAATAAAGTCTGCAAAAAAATATCTTCTTATTCTGAGACAGAATGAAATGATGTTTTTTTGGACCAAACTAATAGAAGGAACAAATTAAACGCAATTATTCACATTCCTACTAACACAACATTAGAAATGGCTGAAAAATATAGGGAATATTTTTCTGATGATGAATATCATAAAATTAAATTAGATTCATCATATGAAAAACCTCTTTCTTATAGTGATATTTACGATATCAATGATGTATTAATAAAAAACATTAGTAAATTATCTGATTTTACTACACTTCAATTTGATTGAAGGTTAATTGATGATGGTCTTGTTTCTTGTTTAACTGCAATGCGCTCAAGTTTAGGTGAAGCTTTAAATGATGCGTCAACAAAAGGAAGTGGAGAAATAACAGAAGCAATTCAAGCACAAATGGAAACTGTTAAGAACATTGTCATTTATGCTGAAAAGGATTTACCACAACTTATAGCTAAATTTTCGAATATTTTAGAGCAATTACAAGCTGGAGAAATAGATGAAAAACTTTCTGATAGTCTATGAAAATATATTAGAGAACTAAAAAATATTTTTAATTATTTTGATAGTTTTCAAAATAATGATGATGATTTAGAAAAATATAAATCAACAATTATAGGTTGAAATCAAACTTATGAATATATTTTCAGATTATCGGAAGAGATTAGAAATAGTTTAAAAGACTCAACCGTTGGTCATCAAACATTATGATCTTACTTTTCTAGGTATGGTTTTTTTTACAAAGTAATAAATGGAAAAGAACCAATTGGACTAAGTCTTATTCGTTCAAAATTAGGAGGCGGAACAACTAAATGAGTGTTTGATGATACTTGACCTCCTAAAATAATTGAAAACAATATTGCTCCTTTATTAGGTGGGTTGCTTGGTGGAATCGGTGGAGTTGGATTACTAACAACAGGAATAGTTTTCCATAAAAAATACAAAATAACAATAAGTAAAAAGAAATAAAACAAAAAAAACACACTAGTAATAATTAAATTTAATTTAATTGCACAAACAGTGTGTTTTTATATTTACTTTAGGTTAATTGCTTATTCTTCTCTTAACTTAATTGCTCCAACTGGACAAACGTTAGTGCAAGCACCACAGCCAATACATTTTTGACTATCTACTTGTGCTTTACCGTTTTCATCCATGCTAATGGCTAATGATGGGCAAACACCAATACATGCGCCACAGCCAATACATTTTTCTTTATCTACATATGCTTTTTTTGCCATATTTATTTTCTGGTTTTTTTAAATCTTTTTGTGGTTCTGGTTTTGGTTCTTGGGTTGGTTTAGTTGCTTCTGGTTTAGGTTGTTCTTGCTTAGCTTCTGCATTAGCTGAAGTTGCAGTACTTGCAGCTGCAGTTGCATTTTTCTTTTTGGCAATTTCTAAATCATTAGCTTCTTTCATTTTAACGTAAGTTGCTCTTCGTTCTTTAGCTTCTTTTGCTGCTTCGGCAAATAATGCTTTAGCTGCATCTGGATGTTTAGCTGCAAGCGTTGCATATCGTGCTTCACCTTTTAAGAACTCTTCATATGGAAGACTAGGTTCAGGTGAATCAACACTCATTGGATTTTCCTTACGAGGATCATAACGATATAGGTTTCAATATCCAGTTTGAACAGCTAATTTTTCACGCATTTGACTATTACCCATATCTAAACCATGGTTAATACATGGAGCGTAACAAATAATTAAACTTGGTCCACCATAAGATTCAGCTTCAACTAAAGCATTAATTAATTGTTGTTGATTTGCTCCCATAGCACATTGAGCGACATAAACATTTTTATAACTCATGGCCATTAAACCTAAATCTTTTTTACGGGTTTTTTTACCGCTGGCAGCAAATTTAGCTACTGAACCAGTTGGTGTTGATTTAGAAGATTGGCCACCTGTATTTGAATAAACTTCGGTATCTAGAACCAGGATGTTAACGTTTTCACCACTAGCTAATACATGGTCAAGTCCACCATAACCAATATCATAAGCTCATCCATCCCCACCAATAATTCATAGCGATTTCTTTGCAAATAAATCTTGGTTTTCTAAACATTCATTTACTAGTTCTTTAACTTTTTCATCACATGGTTTTTCTGCTTTTAAGGCAGCAACTAATTTATTTTTTGCATCATTAGTTAATTTAGTGATTTTGTTTTGTACCATGTAAACAATCGCTTTTTTAAGTTCTTCACTAATGTTATTTTCTGATAATTCTTGTAACACACTATAAGCGTAGTTTTGACGGTGTTGAGTTGCCATTAACATTCCATAACCAAATTCCGCATTATCTTCAAATAATGAATTTCCTCAACTTGGACCATGGTTATCTTGGTCTTTAGTATATGGACAGCTTGGCGCACTTCCTCCATAAATACTTGAACAACCTGTAGCATTGGCAATAATCATATTTTTACCAAATAGTTGTGTGGCAATTTTAATGTATGGGGTTTCACCACATCCAGCACAAGCGCCAGAGAATTCAAAGTATGGTTTTAAGAATTGAGCACCTTTAACTGTTTCTGGTTTAAATGGAATATTAGCAACTGGTGGTAAGCTTTGTAAGAATTCATAATGTTTAATTGCTAATTCACGTTGTTCATTTAAATTCTTCATCACTAACGCTTTTTTCATCGCTGGGCAAGTACGGGCACATGATTCACATCCAGTACAGTCTAACGGACTTGGTTGAATTACGTATTCATATCCTGGCATTCCAATCGCTGGACGAGTTTTTAATGTTTCTGGTTTATGTTTAACTGCTTCTGCATCTAATAAATATGGACGAATAACACCGTGTGGACACACTAATGTACATTGACCACATTGAATACAGTTTTCGGCAATTCAAGTTGGGATATTAATTGCAATTCCCCGTTTTTCATATTGCGTTGTTCCTGTTGGTACGGTTCCGCTTGGATCAAATTGACTAACAGGCATTGCATCACCCAAGCGTTTTTCAATTGGTAAGATTCAATTCTTGTAGTAATCATTCATGCGTTTATTGTTCATGAATGACTGGCTCTTAGTATTAATTAAAGTTTGGACATCCACTTTCTTTAATTCGTTAACTGCTGCATCAATTGCTTGAATGTTAGCATCAACAATGGCTTGACCTTTACGGGCATATGATTTAATTGCATATTCTTTCATTTGTTTAATTGCTAAATCATAGTCAATAACATTAGAGATCTTAAAGAACGCTGCTTGCATGATTGTACTAATTCGGTTCTTTAAACCACACTTACGGGCTAATTCAAATCCAGAAAGGGTATAAACTTCAGCATTTGCTTCTTTAATGTGTTGTTTAAAGTTTTCTGGTAAATCACGGCATAATTGTTCAAAAGTTAATTCGGTATTAATTAAAACTTTGGCATTCTTACGAATTCCTTTTAAGATGTCGTAGTTGTGTACGAATGTATAGTTATGAATAGCAATAAAGTCAGCTTCTTTAACAGTATATGGTTTAGTAATTGGTAAATCATCAATCCGTAAGTGACTACAAGTTAGACTACCAGATTTCTTTGAATCATATTCAAAGTAGGCTTGCACAAATTTATTCGTGTTATTACCAATAATCTTAATTGTTGATTTATTAGCACTAACTGTTCCATCACTTCCTAATCCATAGAATAAACAGTTATATCCAGTTTTATCAGGTAAAACAAAATCAGTTTTCACTGGCAATGATTTAAAAGTAACATCATCAACAATCCCAACACTAAAGTGATTAATTGGTTTAGTGTTAGTCATGTTTTCGAATACAGCTAAAGCATCGGCTGGAGCAAAGTCTTTTCCTCCTAATCCGTATCTTCCACCATAAACATTAATATCACTACGGTTATTTTCTTTTAATGCTGAAACGACATCAGTATAAAGCGGTTCACCAATTGATCCTGGTTCTTTAGTTCGGTCTAATACTGTTAAGTTTTTAACACTATTTGGCACAATTTCACTAAAGGCTTTAGCATTAAATGGACGATATAAATGAACTGAGATAACTCCGGTTTTTTTACCGTTATCATTTAGATATTTTGATACATCAATACATGTTTCATTAGCTGAACACATTAAAACTACAACATCTGTTGCATCTTTAGCACCATGATAAACAAACGGTTGATAATGTCTTCCAGTTAATTCACCGAATTGGTTCATTGTTTGACTAACAATGTCATAAACTTGGTCATAGTATTTATTAGCAGCTTCACGGTTTTGGAAGAACACGTCTTGGTTTTGAGCAGTTCCAGTTTGTTTAGGGTGTTCTGGGTTATGGGCGTTTTTCTTAAAGTTTTTAATTTCTTTAAGAGGTAACATTGCTTTAATTACTTCATTATCAACTTCATAAATTTTGTTAATTTCATGACTAGTTCGAAGACCATCAAAGAAATGTAAGAAAGGTAATGAAGCTTTAATTGCACTAACATGAGCAATTAATGCCATATCCATTGCTTCTTGTGGTGAATTACTTGCTAATAAGCAAAACCCAGTTTGACGCGTTGCCATAACATCTGAGTGATCACCAAAGATGTTTAAAGCATGAGTAGCTAAACTTCTAGCACTAACATGAAATACACCAGGAAGCATTTCTCCAGCAATCTTATACATGTTAGGAATCATTAATAATAATCCTTGACTAGCTGTATAAGTTGTTGTTAAAGCTCCAGCAGATAATGAACCATGAACAGCACCAGCAGCTCCGGCTTCACTTTGCATTTCCACAACTCGTGTTACGGTATTAAAAACATTTCGTACTTGCTTAGCTGATAATTCATCATCATATTCTGCCATTGAAGAAGATGGTGAAATTGGGTAAATACAAGCAACTTCACTCATCATGTATCCAATAGTAGCAGCAGCTGTATTAGCATCTGTACAAATTTGTTTGAATTTTTTATTATTCATATGAAAGATTTTTTAGTTCCTTTAGTATATAAATAAATATTTAAAAAATAGGCAGTATAGGGCTAAATTTCTGCCTATTGATTTATATTGAGCAATTAATCAAATTTATTTTTTCAGAATAAAAAGATTAATTATGGTTTTAGGGTATTGATAGGAACTATGTGGATAGGAATATTATGTTTTGATTGTTTAGTATAAGCAATTGAACTTGAACCAACAACAACCATTAAGAATGATGGAAGTTTGTGTGGTGTTTCTGGTTTTTTTTCATTATGCTTAATAATTAAATCACAAATTTTTTCCATTGCATTAATTGCACCTTCAATGTTGTTTAATGTTAATTTTGATTGACATAATGCGTATTTACCGTTAGCCATTCTAAGAACAAAATCACATTCAATACCATAGTCATCACGATAGTGTTCAATTTCACCATAGTCTTGTAGATAAGTAATTAATTCATGAGCTACAAAATTTTCAAATAAAAGCCCTAACGTTCTAACGTCATTTAATAATTCTCTTGGTTTTTGTTTTAAGGCAGCACAAGCAATAGAAGTATCAAGAAATAGTTTCTTTTTTCCGGTTCTAATCTTCGTTTTACTACGAATGTTTGGACTTCATGCACGTAATTCTTGAATCACAAATAACGATTTAAAAACGTTTAAGTAGTTAATGATGGTCATGTCTGTTACTTCACCATAATTGTGTCTAACGTCATCAAAGATAACTTTATTTTTTTTATTTTGGTTATCAATAGTTGAGATATTTCTAGCATAGGAATACAAAATGGCTGAAGCTAATTGTTTACTTCTTTTAACACCATCATAATTACTTAAATCCTTATCAATTAAATTTTCGAAATAATCTTTAGCAATTTGTGTTGGCTCTTCTTTAAATCTAGTTGATGCTTCTGGTCATCCACCACGACAAATGTAAAAAGCTATTTCTTCTAGATTTAACTCTTTATTATTATGCTGAATATGGGTATTTTTATCAAATAAAGTTCTTAAAGAAACAAATCCATCAGATTCACCAGTTTCATATAAAGTAAATGTTGATAATTTAACTGTAACAATTCTTCCTATTCCGGTATGTAATCCTTCTGTTGAATAAGGAACAGTTGAACCTGTTAGGAAATATTCTGTTTCATTTGATGTTGATTGATCTACTTTAATTTTTATTGCATTTCAAATTTCTTTAAATTCTTGTCATTCATCAATAAGAAGTGGCTTTGGATGAGACAAAAGTGAATAGATATTTTCATTTATTGTGTAACGATAATAATCCTTCTTACTAGGATCTTGAAAGTTAATTGTGGATTTACAATATTTTGAAGCTAATGTTGTTTTTCCACATCACTTTGGACCAATGATTTGAATTGCCCTTCCAGTTTTAATAATCTTTTCAATCTTTTCTTCGACTATTCTCTTAAGGTACATACAAAGATTATATATTTATTTTATATTTTTCCGGTTTTTTGTTTTATATTTTTCTACTTTATTTTTCGAATTAATCGAATGTTTTTAATTTAATGTAAATTTTATTTTATATTTTTCCGCTTTTTTGTTTTATAAAATTCCGATTTTTGCCAAAAATGAACTTTTTGGTTAAATTCAACTAAAAATAGGCTTTTTGTTTTATATTTTTCCGCTTTTTTGTTTTATATTTTTCTACTTTATTTTTCGAATTAATCGAATGTTTTTAATTTAATGTAAATTTTATTTTATATTTTTCCGCTTTTTTGTTTTATAAAATTCCGATTTTTGCCAAAAATGAACTTTTTGGTTAAATTCAACTAAAAATAGGCTTTTTGTTTTATATTTTTCCGCTTTTTTGTTTTATATTTTTCTACTTTATTTTTCGAATTAATCGAATGTTTTTAATTTTATATAGGTTTTGTTTTATATTTTTCTACTTTTTTGTTTTATAAAATTCCGCTTTTATGATTTTTAATAGTTTTTTAGCTTTTTATTCATCATTTAAGATCTTGATAAATGTATCATGTGGAACAGAAACATTACCAATTGCTTTTAGTTTCTTTTTACCTTCTTTTTGTTGTTCTAATAATTTCTTTTTCCGACTAACGTCTCCACCATAACATTTAGCTAAAACGTTTTTATAAATTGCAGAAATTGTTTCACGAGCAATAACTTTTCCACCAATTACTGCTTGAATTGGCACTTCAAATTGTTGACGAGGAATATGTTTTTTTAGCCGCTCACAAAGCTTACGTGCTTTTTCATAAGCTTGAGATTTATGAATGATTAAGCTTAAAGCATCAACTTTTTTACCATTTAATAAAATATCAACTTTAACTAAATCTGATTTTTCATAATTTAGAAATTCATAATTCATTGATGCATAACCACGCGAAACAACTTTTAGTTGATCAAAAAAGTTATAAATAATTTCACTTAAAGGAATGATGTATTCAATTTTTCTTTGGTTAGCATCAACGACACTTAAATCTTGGTAAATACCACGGTGGTTTTGCGCTAAAGTCATTAATCCACCAATGTATTCTTCTGGAGTAATAATTTCTAATTTAACAAACGGTTCACGAATTTCTTTAATAAAAGTTCGATCAGGTAGTTCGCTAGGGTTATTAATGGTAATAACTTCGTTATTCGTTTTAACAATTTGGTATTCTACACTTGGTGGAGTTAAAATTAAATCAATCTTATATTCGCGTTTAATTCGTTCTTGGATTACATCCATGTGGAGCAATCCTAAAAATCCACAACGGATTCCAAAACCTAGAGCAACTGAAGTTTCATATTTATAAGTTAATGATGAATCAGATAACGAAATTTTTACCATGACATCTTTTAATTCAGCATATTTAGAATTATCCACTGGATACATTCCACAATAAACCATTGGTAAAACTTTTTTATATCCTGGTAATGGTTGACTAGCAGGAGTATCTTTTAAAGTAATAGTATCACCAACTGCCACATCTTTAGCGGTTTTGATGTTTGCGCTCATTCAACCAACTTCACCAGTTTTTAATACTTCTAAATTCTTAATTTTTGGTGTTTTAATTCCCAGTTCACTAACAACAAACTCTTTACCTGTAGCCATCATTTTGATGGTATCACCAACTTTAAGTGAGCCATTTTTAATCCGAATAAAACAAACTACGCCACGATATGAATCATAGTAGGAGTCAAAGATTAAAGCTTGAAGTGGTTGATTAATATCTCCTTCAGGAGCAGGAATTAAATCAACAATATTATTTAATAATTCAGCTACTCCTTTTCCGGTTTTAGCAGAAATTAAATTAGCAACATCGCTATAACCTAAAACTTCATCAATTTGTTTTTTAGTGCCTTCAACATCGCTAATTGGTAAATCAATTTTATTAATAACCGGAATAATCATTAAATCATTACCGATCGCTAAATAAGTATTAGCAATGGTTTGGGCTTGTACACCTTGAGTAGCATCAACTACTAGTAATGCACCTTCACAAGCAGCTAAACTACGACTAACTTCATAATTAAAATCAACATGACCAGGAGTATCAATTAAGTTAAAAACATAATGTTTTTGATCACGTGGATCAATATAGTTTAAACAAACACTATTAAGTTTAATAGTGATTCCTCGTTCACGTTCAATATCCATTGAATCTAAAACTTGGTCTTGCATTTCTCTTTTTTCAAGACCTTTAGTTAATTCAATAATACGATCACTCAAAGTTGATTTACCATGATCAATATGAGCGATAATACTAAAATTCCGGATATTCTTTTGTGACATTATTTGTTTAGTATTAATAAATTATATTAACTGTTATTTTTAATATTAGTAAATAAATAAAAAAGTAGGCATATACCTACTTCATTAAACTTCTTATTTACTAATTATTAACGGTTATAGTGTTCGTTAAAACGATTAACTTTAGAGATAATAATTGCTTCAAAAATTAAGGCAAATAATCCACCAATAAAGATTGACATTAATAACAAAGCGATACCAAAACCTTTAATAGTTTTAGCAATATCATAAGCTACTGGGTCTTTAGAAACATATTCAACTGGTGCATTTAGTGCGGTAATGGAAACAATAAGATTGAAAACAAAAGCAGCGATACCAACAAGAGCCCCTATTCCAATTATGATATATCCAATAATCGCTCCAACTACTCATTTTTGTGGTTCTTGGCTAGATCCAGCAATTGCACCAGCTAAAATAAAAACAATTACGGCAATAATAATTGCTCCAAGTTCAATCGCATTAAGAATAATTGCTGTTTTTGAATTAGCTTTAATTGATTGATATTTATCAAATAAAAGTTTTGTTCCTTCTGTCTTTTTCATGTTGTTCTTATTTTATATCTAAATTACAAAACTTCGTGTTTAACTAGCTTGTGGACAAAACGTTCAATTGCCACCATTGCTAAAACGTCGTTATCACAATATAAACCCAAATTGTGTGCAACTTTTTTTCATTCTTGATTATTAATCAAACCAAAGAAACGTAAAGTTGAATATTTTTGAGCATCAACCCCATTATGAACTTGATCAAGTTCTAATTTGTAATCTTTACAACCACTTTGTTGGTAAGATTCATAGTCATATTTTTGTACAAGAGGTAAAACTTTTTTAATGGAATAATAGCCAAATAATTCCTTAAAAACAAAGAAATGTTTTTTATCTTTTTTAATATCAAAGAAATCAGCTAAATCAAATAAATTATTAATGATAACATCAATTTTTTTAGCGTATTCTACATCTTTTAAATATGCTTTTATTTTCTTTAGACATGTACGTTCAAAGTTAATGTTATAAACAATATAAGTATATTGTTTTGCTTCTTCTAAATCATCAGAAGGAAGAATTGAATCAACAATTAGTTTTAGATCTTTTTCACTAATGCCATTGATTGGATCAATTACTACATATGGTTTAGTTGTTAAATGATTATTTTCATCTTCAATCACAACTGAAACTTGGCTAACGGTTTGCATGAACGGAGGAATAAAATTCATTGTTCTAGTTGCTAAATTTAAAGATTCAAAATCAAAATAAACTTTTTTGGGTTTAATTTTGTTTAAAAGTTGTTTAACTCCTTCAAGATCAAAAGCTACGATATTTTGGTAGTTAACAATACCATTAGCTTGGTTATTAGTTAAATAGTTAAAGTATTTTAAACCACGATAAGTTAAATAGTTTTGGTTTGATTTGAAAATTAAAAATAAATCATCAATGTTTTTTGGTTGGTATTTTTGATAAATTTCTACACCAGTAGGAAATTTAACGAAGTTAGCACTAAAATTTAGTGGCAAATATTCTAGTGAAAAATAGTAATAGTCTTTTAATGTTAATCAAATATCATTATCTTTAATTTTGGATTTAAAGTCTAACGAAGGAATTAAAGAAACACTATTGGTTTCTTGAACTGTTGTATTTTTTAATTTATCAATTCTATCTCAAAAGGCATGATTGTTAAATTCGGATTTCAAATACTCGATTTTTTCACTATCGCGTTTGTTTTGATCTAAATCTGGTTCATCTTGGTTGATTTCATCAAGAATATTAGTGATGGTTCTTTTTTCAGAATAATTAGCTCCTTCTTTAATTTGAGCTATTTCGTTAATATATTCTTTAGAGAAATAACTAATATTGCCTTTTTCTTGTTTTGGTAAGTTAAATCCAGTTTTAGCAAAACTTACTTTATCAACTAAAACAAAACTTAGTTCTTTAAAGTTTTTTAACTCGTATTTAACTAAACATAAATAATGTTTACTAATGGTTAAATCAAGTTCATCTAAAACTGCATTAATAATTTGCGTTTGAAAATATAAATCAAATAAATGATAAAGTTTAGGATTGGTTGTTCCTTTTACTTCAATTAAGATAATTTCATGATCTTTTTTAATAATGGCGTCAGGTTTATTGATTACACCATTAAAAATAAAAACTGGTTGAAATAAAATACAGTTATTATTTTGTTTTAGTATTTCTAACGTTTGTTTTGCTTTTAATTCATTATTAGTAGCAAATTGATCAAAATCTATAACTTGAAAATTCGGAAATTTACTAAGAATAAATTCTTTGCTTAATCGATCAATTTCTAATCCTTCTCGTACTTTAGGATCATTTTGATCTAAACCTTTTTGTTGAATTTCTTGTTTAGTTAAATCTAAAGTTTTAGTATATTCAACATTATCAATATAGATTTCATCGTCCTCTTCATCAAAATCAATAAATTTGTTGTTATTTTTAGCGATAGCATTAATTAATTTATCATGCACAAATTCATGAAGCGAGTTTAAATCAGCGAATCATTGATCTTTTGGCTGATAAAAACTTCGTAAATAGTCATATTTTCTAATGTATTTTGGTTTAAAAAATACAACTGATTTCATAAACTAATTAACTTTCTTCATATGTGGGAATAATAAAACATCACGGATGGTTGTGCTATTAGTAAATAGCATTACTAATCGGTCAATACCATAACCAATTCCCCCAGTTGGTGGTAAACCGTATTCTAAAGCCTCAACAAAATCTAAATCCATTTCATTGGCTTCATCGTTACCTTTATCACGTTCTTTTAATTGTTCTTCAAAACGTTGATATTGGTCAATCGGGTCATTTAATTCACTAAAAGCATTAGCATATTCTTTACCAACAATAAATAATTCAAAACGTTTTGTCATTGATGGATTATTAGGATCTTTTTTAGCTAATGGTGAAATTTCAATTGGGTATTCATAAACAAAAGTTGGTTGACTACATGTTTTTTCCCCAAATTCATCAAAGAACTTAGCAATAATATGACCACGATTCATTTCGTGTGGAGCTAATTCAATGTTATATGTTTTAGCCGCTTTAATTGCTTCTTCATCTGTCGTGATCTTATCAAAATCGACATCACAAGCGTTTTTAATTACATCAATTAATCGTAAACGTTTAAATGGTTGATTTCAATCAATTTCAACACCACGATAAGTAATTTTTTCTTTACCAATCGCTTTAGCAATATAACGATAAAAGTTTTCGGCCATATCCATCATATCTTCTAGTGATTGATATGCTGCATACGCTTCAAGACTAGTAAATTCAGGGTTATGCGTTGCATCCATTCCTTCATTACGAAAGATTCGACCAATTTCATAAACTTTATCAAATCCACCAACAATTAATTTCTTTAATGGCAATTCTGTTGCAATCCGTAAATAAAAGTCTTGATCAAGGGCATTAAAATGTGTAATAAATGGTCTAGCAGCCGCTCCTCCTAAGACCGGACTCATAACTGGAGTTTCCACTTCAAAATAACCTAAACTAGACATGAATTCCCGAATCGCAGCAATAATCTTTGAACGTAAAACAAACGTCTGCATTGATTCGTCATTCATAATTAAATCAACATAACGGTGACGAGCTCTAGCTTCTTCATCAACTAAACCATGTCATTTTTCTGGTAATGGTTTTAGTGATTTAGATAATAATGTAAAGTTTTTAACATTAATTGTTAATTCACCAGTATTCGTCTTCATTGGTGTACCAACTAAACCAATAATATCACCAATATCTAATTCTTTAAACTGTTTAAATATGCTTTCATCAACATTTTTCTTGTTGATATAAAACTGAATCCGACCTTCAAAATCTTTAATTACACCAAAAGTTTGACGAATGGCCATAATTCTTCCGGCCACAATTATTTCATCATGATTTTCGTGTAATTCTTCTTTAGTAAATTGGTGGTATTTTTCTTTAACTGATTTACTAGTATGATTACGGTTAAAACGTTCAATTAAAAACGGATTTTGGTTATTTTCAATTAATGTTTTTAATTTATTACGACGTACTAGTTCTTGATCATTAAATTTACGTTCCATATTCTTTATCGAATTCCTTTCAGTTTAAAATGATTGATCAATCATTTTGCTACACCTTGTTCATTGTTATTAAACTTGGTAATATAACTAGCTGATAATTTAGCAGCTGTTGTAGCATTACGCATTGCATTACCATACGAAGCCCAAGATAACATATCAGTGTCATTATCACCATCCCCAAAACTAATTGTTCGGTCACGGTCAATTGCATAATAACTTGAAGCAAATTTTAAACCTGTTCCCTTAGTAGCAAAGATTGAATTAATTTCAATAATATATCCTAATTCACTATAAGCTCATAGTCTTGTAATTAATGTTTTAGAAAACTTACGTAATTCATACATTAATTGGTCTAAATTTTCTTTACCATTAACATGAATAATTACACTATGAACACTTTTATGAGCAACATTAGCTAAATTTTTAGAAACTAAACGAACTGTTCTTTCTTCACCATCACTACGTAAATGAAAGTTCTTAAATAGTTGTTCTTTTAAATTTTCGTCTTCTGGAATCTCTTTAATAAAAACACCATCACTATTTTCAATAATGAAATTGGTAATATATTTTTTGGTTTTTTTACTAGTTAAAATTTTGCTA
Organism: Mycoplasma sp.; assembly: GCA_029203615.1. Lineage (GTDB taxonomy): Bacteria > Bacillota_I > Bacilli_A > Mycoplasmatales > Mycoplasmoidaceae > Malacoplasma_A. Next base: position 341,121 of record CP091280.1, read on the forward strand.
ACAATATCAAAACTAAAAATTAAATGAATTGGTTGAAAGTTTTTATCGTTTGGCTGACTAATTAAAGCACCATTGTAATTAATCATCAAAGTGTTTAAACCTAATTGATGATAAATATCAATGCTTGACTGCGGTGGACGTCCTGTTACAATACAAAATTTATGACCCATTCTTGTTAAACGTTTAACAACTTTAATTGTTAATGGATCTAATTTACCTTCGTTGTTTAGTAGTGTTCAATCTAAGTCAGAAACAATTAAGTATGGTTCTGTATTAGTTTTTGAACATGAAGTAATTTTCTTTTTTTGTTTCATTATTTAACTCCAATTTTGTGATAAATAGTTTCTAGTTTTTTATTTGTTAATTCATTAATAGCTTCAGTGTTCTTAACTAAAATAGGTTTAATTTTAGTTTCATATTCTTTTAAAGCTTTTTGATAGTTGGTTTGGATTTGACTTAAAGTATTAACAACAACTTCAGCAACAGTTTTTTTAAATTCGCCATAGTTTTTATTAACAAACTCTTTTTCAATATCACTAATTTCTTTATTAGTTAAAGAACTATAGATAGAAATTAAATTACTTACTCCTGGTTGATTTAGAACATCGTATTTAACTTGATTTAGTGAATCTGTTTTTGCACTCATAATTTTCTTTTTAACAACTTCTAAATCATCTAATAAGAAAATTGTTCCTTTTTCATTAATGCTTGACTTAGACATCTTGACTGTGGGATCAACTAAATCCATAATTCTTGATCCAGTTTTAACAATATATGGTTCAGGAACTTTAAAACATTCACCATATTTTTTGTTCATACGATTAGCTAGTGTTCTAGTCAACTCTAGGTGTTGTTTTTGGTCACTACCAACTGGGACTAAGTCAGCATCATACAATAAGATATCAGCTGCCATTAATACTGGATAAGTAAATAATCCTGCTGGAACAGTTTCAGTTCCATTAGCATTAGTGAATTTTTGCATCTTGTCTTTATATTGCGTCATTCGATTTAATTCACCAACATAAGTATGACACATTAAGATATGTGCTAATGCAGCGTGGGCATTAATGTCTGATTGATAAAAGACATGGTTTTTTTCTAAATCTAAACCACATGCTTGATATAAACACACTGCTGTTTTTTTGTTGTTTTCAATTTGACTAAAGTCTAATTTGGGATTAGTAATAACATGTAGATCAGCAACAAAAATATAGGCATGATGGTTTTTTTGTAATTCTACGTATTGACGAATTGCCCCAAGGTAGTTACCTAATGTTAGTTTATTCGAAGGTTGAATCCCCGATATTAGTGTTTTCATGTTATGACTAATAAATATATAAATTAATAATAATTATAAAATTTAGTTAATTATGCGTAAAAGCACCTATATTTTGTTAAATATTGTTAGTTTTGGTTTATTTTACTTGTATGTCAAAGCAAAAGCCAATGCTTTAGTTCATACTGTTAATAACGAATTAACATATAGCCAAAAATATAGTTTTAGTATTAATGACTTTTTAAATGATTTAGGTGGAAAAAGAAACATTAAAAATGTCGTTAATACTTTGTCAAGTATAAATCTTGAACTAGTGGATATTAATCAAGTTATTCCTAATTTAAAATCCAAGTATAAAATTCGGGGAATTAGTAAAACTAGTAATAAATTAATTCTGTTGTTTGGTGATAATGCTAAACAAATTGCTAGTGATTTAAAACAATTACTTGTCTAATAAACTTCCTGCAGCTTCATCAATATAAATACTAACATCACGATGATTTAGTAATTGTGTGCAAGCATAATTATCATCAACTTCACCAGACATAATTTTCTTTATCGCTTCAGCCTTTCTTTTTCCTCGGGCAATAGCAATAATTCTATTAGCATTTAGGATTGTTCTAATCCCCATCGTAACAATGTATTCTGGTAATGCATCGTGTGGGTAATTAAATTCGGTATTGAATTTACATCTTGTTTTATCATCATTAATTTTCACAACATGAGTTAGTGAATTTAAATTAGTTTCATGGTTAACAAAATTTAATTCACCTTTTTCTCCAATGGAAATTACTAATAAATCAATACTATTAGCTTGTCAAATGGCTCGATCATATCTTGAGTATTCATGATCTTCTGAATAGTCAATAGGTGAATGAATGTTTTTACATTTAACATTAATTTCATCAAAAAAGTTTTTGTACATGAAACTACGGAAGTTTAGTTTGCTGTTTTTATCATCACAAGCAATTTCATCAATCATGTAAAAACTAATGTGTTTATAACATGTCTTATTACGGTTATAATTATCTGTTAAATAACGGAATAATGGTACTGGTGTATTTCATGGTGACATCGCAATAAGACAGTGATCGTGGGAATTAATTAACGCAATCATTTGGTCACCAATCGTTTTAATTAACTCTTGGTCACTTTCACATTCATAAATTAATGTGTTTTTAACTTGACTTAAAATCCGCATAGTTTATTCAATATTAAAACCTTCTTGAATTGCTTCAGTTGCCTTTTGAATTAATTCATTGCTTGGTTCAGCCACATCTTTTAGTGGATATCTTCAGCCTAAATTTTGGTATTTAACTTCAGCCATTTTATGGTATGGAAGCAATTGAAAGCTTTTTAGGCCCTTTAATGTTGCTAAAAATTTACCTAAGTTTTTTAAATCATTTAAATCATCAGTATATCCAGGAACTAAAACTTGACGAACTCAAAGTTCTTGATTATTTTCATCTAAGAACTTTAATAATTTAATTTCTCTTTGTTCAGCTACCCCAACAAGTTTTTGGTGTTTATTAGGATTAATGTGTTTAACATCTACAATTCATAATGGTTTATAAGCACAAAGTTCTTTAAACTTCTTTTCATTTTCTTTACTAAAACTAACACCAGAAGTATCAACTGCTAAATGAATTTTTTCTTGTTTACAACGTTTTGCTAAAGCAATTAAGAAATCAATATAGATAACTGGATCTCCTCCAGAGATAGTAATTCCACCACTAGCATAAAAAGTTTTATTACGGTTGAAACGATCAATAATTTCATCAACCGTAAATTCTTTAACTTTTTTATGTAAATCTCAAGATTCAGGATTATGACAATATAAACAACGGTATAAACAACCTTGACAAAAAACAACAAAACGAATTCCTGGTCCATCAACGGCCCCAAAAGATTCAGTTTGAAAATAAGGTAATTTTAGCTCTTTACTCATTTTTAAAAGTTTAAATATTATAGATATTTAATATTTAAGAAAAAAGCATTACCGTTATTTGGCAATGCTAGAGATTAATTAATTTAATGTATTTACTTTTGGTATCGATAAGATTCACCAGTAAATTCAGCAACATCTTTTTGTACTAAGGCTCTAATTCGTTCAATAATTCTTCCCACTTCCATATTAGTCATTTGCGCATTACGTTTAATGGAATTAGCTAATTGGGAAATAGATAAATTACTGGTAAAAATCGTAGTTTTTTCTTCAATCATTCGTTCGTTAAGAATATTAAAAAGAAATTCAGAATAAAATCATTTACTTGTATTTTCTGCCCCAATATCATCTAAAACTAGAACATCAACATCAATCATTTGTTTCATTTTAAGTTCAACATAATTTCGGTTGTTCTCAAATGAATCTTTTAAATTTCGTAATAATTTAGGAACAAAAATAAAAGCACAACTTTGATAAAGACAAGTATTTAGTTCTTTAAGTAACAAATAACATAAATAGCTTTTACCAGTTCCGTATCCACCATACACATAAAAACCATTGGAATCAACATTATTTTTAGCTGCTTTACAAATTCTTATGATGGCTTCAACAACAATGTTTTTATTTTTTTCTTTTTCTTTTAATTTATCTTTAATTCATGCTTCAAGATTAATAAAAGGTTGAGTTTTGCCAACTTTATAATCATTAACAAAATATAGGTTCTTATGTCCATTAGGACATTTAACTCATGCGATTTGTAATTTGTTATTTTCATCACGAATAACCATTTCGTGGTGAAAGGAATCATTAATACATTTATTGAAAGGTAAAGATGCACAAGCTCTTTTTTCTTTAACCATTTTAACTAGATAACGTAAATATTGACCGGCTTCTTTTTGGGTAAGATTTAATTCTTCCACAATTGGATCGGTCAAATATGCTTTATTAGCAATTAGTAATTTATCAGTTATTTTGTTTCAATCTAGCATATTGGTTTAAAGTTAATTCAAAGCCCAAAAGAATTATTAATAATTCTATTCTTTTTAAGTTTTTAACAATAGCGTGCAATCAATTGCTATTTTAATGGTTTTTAATTTCTAATTTAGCGTCATTTAACAGTTTAAATAGCTCATCAGCATTAACTTCTTTTTCTTCATGAACAGGAGCTGAAATTTTATTTAATTCTTCGCTATTTACTTTTTTTGTAAATTCACCATAGTTCGATACATCTTTCTTTCAAGAACGAGTGATATATTGGAATAATTCTTTAACGTCTAATAAATTTAGTTTATTTACAGTTTCTGCCATTCGAACTAAGTATTTACGATTTAAATGACCTAATGTTTTATTTAATGAAAAGTCAATCATACAATTGATGATGCAATCATCTAAACAATGCACATTTTTTAATGTGTTAATGATTGATTTTTCTTCGATGGTTAGAGGCGATTTTTTAATTGCTGAATAGTATTGTTCAGCACTTAAACTACGATATGAAGCAAATACAGGATCAATTTCTTCTTGGTCAATTTGTTCAAAGAACATTTTGCTATTACGGTTAACTTTTACGGTTGATAATAAATTGATATTGTTCATATCGTGGCGGTATTTATCAAGATTTAATTTAATTAAATCATAATCAACAACATATAAGTTATCACTAGTTTTATTAATTGAACGATAAACACAGTGTTCAATTTCTGATAAGTTGAAATTGTATTTTTTGTAATTTTGTTCAATTAGTTCTTTTACTTTTTCACCAATCATAACATTTTGATGAGTATTAAAAGAAATGTTTTTTACTAGTTGATCAAAGTTGAATTCACGTACAGAATTTAGATCAGAATCATTAAAAACTTGGTTAAAGTTTTTCGTTACTTCAACTGTGTTAGTTGGCACAATTGATTTAGAATATAAATATTCTAAACGTTGAAATTGTTCACTGTTTAAGTTTCTTAATAATAAGTGTCTAAATTTTTGGTTAGCAATAAAATTTAAAAAACTAAGTGGCGTAATTAATTCAAAATAAAAATGATTATTATTTTGATCTAAGTAAGTTTTAATTAAACCCATTGCTTCTAATTTAAAACGGCTTTCATTAAAAGCATCTAAATTAGTTTGACATGAATTTAAGAAAGAAGATAATTGATTAAACTTAATTCCACTAGTGGCGATTTTGTCAGCTTCTAGACAAAGATTTAAATATACTTGTGCAGCGTTTTTACCAATTATTGGTTGATATCAATCATTAATAGCATTAAAGTTAATGTAAAAATCGTGATTTTTAATAACTGTAAAGTTTAAAGATGATTGATTCATATTAACTGGTCCTTTCTTTTGAAATATATTTGTTAAATATAAGCACTAAACACAAGTAGATTCTAGTGGCTTTAAGTGGAAATAGTATAGGTAAAACTCAAATAAGTAATTGATTGGATTTTGTTTCATTATTTCTAACATTAAGTTAGTAACAAAACCAACAAAAACTTAAATGGTTACCAACAACAAAATCATCATGTTAAAACTTGTTTTTGGTAGTTTCCCACATAAAATGTCAATAACTTTCCTACATTAATTTTTTGCACGAAAAAAACAATATTTTTCTTGCGAAAAACATTGCTTGTTTAACTATTAAATAAGTTTAAGATTGTTATTTCAAAATTGATGCGATTAAAAGCCGAATTTTACCATTTAATGCGCTAATTGAACCAGTATTAAATATAGTATGTTGAATATTGTTTTTACTTGATCCAATCGGGTTTTTTAATTTCTTTTTAAAACTAAATCATGATAAGTTTTTAAGTTTTTTATTTTCAATTTCGCTTTTGCCAAAAACTTGAATAACTTCATCAAACAAATTCTTGAAGTATTCTTCATGATTTAAATAAATCGCTAATTCAACAAAAATTATTTCGTTTTTTTGCTTTAAATCAACAATTTTTTGTTTCATTATCGGTAACATTAATTTATTTAATTTTTCTAGTTGGTCTTTATGATTAAAAACCAATTGACCTAAACGTTTACGATCAACTTCATGATCATTAACATAGATATCACCAAATTCTTTGCGAATTAGTTCATAACCAATTTGATGAATACGATAGATATCATGAATATATTGATCCATTTCAAAAACTGAATAACCTAGTTTTTTAATGGTTGCTAAACATGTTGATTTTCCTGAACCAGTTTTCCCAGTTAAACAAATTAACATTATTTAACTCCTTTTTTTAGCTTTCTTTAATGGTTGACATTTAGGACAATAATAAGTTCCTCTTCCATTCAATTTAGTTTTTAGAATTTTAGTTCCACATACTGAACATGGTTCATTTTTATGGCCATAAATTTTTAAATATTTTTGGTATTCACCTGAATGATTCATTTCAAATTTAAATGAAAATACTGTCGTTCCATTAAAACGAATTGCATCTTTAAGAATTGCTTTAGCATTCTTAACAATCTTTTTACATTGTTCTAAAGTAATGTCTTTAGCTAGAATCATTGGATTGATTCCACTAGCGAATAAAATTTCATCAGCATAGATGTTACCAATTCCCGAAACTAACGATTGGTCTAAGATAGTTGTTTTTATGGCTCGATTTACTTTATTTATGCGTTTAAATAAAAATTCAGGAGTAAAGTTCTTGTCTAATGGATCGATAGCAATCTTTTTTAATTCTTTTGAATTTTCTAATGATTCTCGGTCATTAAAAATATGGAATGTTCCAAACATTCGTGAATCATAATAGCCTAAAACATAATTATTATTAAAAAACATTTGACACATTAGATGGCGAGCGGAAATATCTTTATCATTTTTTTCAAAAAATAATTTTCCTTCCATTCGTAAATGCACCATTCAATATTTGTTGTTAGTTAAACAAAAAATAATGTATTTTCCACGCCGTTCAATATCTAACACCTTTTCATTCTTAAAAAACTTAATAAAGTTTTTGGTGGTGGTATTTTTAATAACTTTTGGTTTTAAAACTTTTGTATCAATAATTTTTTTATTGATAATGCCATTATCTTTTAAAACTTTAATAACGGTGGTGACTTCAGGTAATTCTGGCATATTACATTTCCTTTCAATTAGCAATAAATCTTTTTAATGAATGTAAATGATATTTATTAGTTAATTCTTCTAGATATGAATTGTTTAAACTATTAAGTTTAAAATTAGCAATTGATTTATTAGTTAATAAATCTTGGTAAATTGTTGCAAGCGCTTTACATTTAAACGCTTGATCTTTATGGTCAATAATTTTTTCTTTCAGTTTAACACTAATTAGATCTGTTTCATTAATTTTAGCAAACAAGTTATCAATGGTTTTGTAGTAAGTTAATAGTTTCACAGCGGTTTGATGACCCACACCCGGAATCCCTTTAATATGGTCTGATGAATCTCCAGCTAAACCTTTGTATTCAGGAATTTGATATGGTCATAGACCATCAAATAAAGAACTAAAGTTGTTAATGTTATATTCTTGAATAACACTTGTTCCTGATTTAAGCATCTGCACAGTTGTATCTTCATCAACAAGTTGTAGCATATCACGATCTGAAGTATAGATATCTACTTCAATGTTGTTTTGATTCATTAATTTATTAAAACTACCAATTAAATCATCGGCTTCATAATTAACTTTAATTAATTTAAAAAATCCTAATGGTTCAACAACATCTTGAATATCACTTAATTGGTCGTATAATGCATCTGGCATTGGTTTACGATTCTTTTTATAATCACTATACTGTTCAGTTCGAAATGTGGTTTTACCAGCGTCAAAAGCAATAATTCCATATTGGTAGTCATTACGTTTTAAAATCTTTAAAACTGACATTATAAATAGATTTAGAGCGTTAACTGGTTTTAAATTGTTTTTCTTGTAGTATTCTAGTTGATTTAAAGTTGCAAAAAAGCAACGATACATTAAACAGTTTCCATCAATTGCTACTGCTTTTGGTTTTTTGTTTTCCATATTATTCGCCTTCTCTTGCTTTAACTAAATGCATTTGGTTATTATCCTTTTTGTTAATGGTCACAATTAAAAAACTATCTTTTTTTAATAACTCACTGATATTAGCATAACTATGACTAAAACATGGTAAATTCATTTCGCCAGTTTCATCACCAAATTTAACAAATGCCATACTTCGACCGTGTTTATCTTTTAGTGTTCTAATTCCAATCACTTTTACATAAGCATAATAAAAACCTTCAAATGATTCATTAATTTCTTTAATGGTTAGTAATTTATTTTCTTTATAAGTTAAATTACTTTTTTTCTTAATAATTGGATCAAGATCAAAATTAACGGCAATTAATTTTTCTTGTCTTGTTTTTAATTCACTTAAAGCTTTTTCGGTTGGTTCAGTGTTATCATAATTTTCATCAATTGAACCACTTCGACTTTTAACATTACGTAAAACTTTATCAAAATTATTAAGTAACCAAAAGCGTGATTTATCTTTTAATAATGAATCTAAACATCCAGAAGCAATTAAAACTTCCATTAATGAAACATTAGTTGTTCCTTTGTCAGTAATTTCACTAATTGCTTCTAAGTATGAATTAAATTGCTTTTTTGGTTGCTTATTACGGATCTTAATGATTTTTTCGCAAAAAGCTAAACCAATTCCTTTAATTGCACTTAATCCAAACCGAATGGCATGATCTTCTATTGTATATCCAGCATCAGAAGCATTAATATCTGGGGGAAGAATTTTTACTCCTTGACGTTTAGCTTCATTAACATAAAAAGTTACGGTTGAACTATTTGGATCATGGTTAGCTAATAATGAAAAGAAAAATTCAGTTGGATAATGATAAGCAATATAAGCTAATCAATAACTTATATATGAATAAGCCAATGAATGGGAATGATTAAACCCATAATTAGCAAATTCAAAAATAGTGTCAAAAATTTTATTAACAGTAACTTCATCATATCCTTGCTTAATACCACCATTAATAAAATCTTGTTTTAATTCACTAAAACGATCAACTTTCTTTTTACTAATTGCTCTTCTAAATAAATCAGCTTGTGCTAAACTAAATCCAGCAATTTTTTGCACAATTTGGATTACTTGTTCTTGATAGATAATAATGTTATAAGTGCTTGATAAAATTTCTTTTACATCGTTATTTAAATAGTGAACACTATTTGGGTTTTTGCGGTTTTGTAGATATTTATCAATACTTTTTTGTGGTCCTGGTCGATATAAAGAAGAACAAATAGAAATATCTTCAATTGATTTAGGAATAACACGTTTAATTAAATTAGTCATCCCAGCAGATTCAAGTTGAAAAATTCCAACTGTATTACCTTTAGCAATATGATTAAATACTTTGGTGTCATTTAAATCAATGTTTTCTAGGCTTAAAGCTTTATTGTGTCGATGCAATATATGTTTGATCGCTAAATCAACAGTGGCTAAATTACTTAGACCTAAAATATCCATTTTAATTAAACCTAATGGTTCAAGATATTCCATTGAAAATTGTGTACATCAATGGCCATCACTAGCCATAATAACTGGACAAACATTAGTTAAATCAACTCGCGATAAAACTATTCCCGCAGCATGTAAACCAATTTGTCTTGGAAAATTAAAAACCTTATTAGCAAATTTAAATAGTTCTGGATATTGTTCTTTATATGTTTTTAGTTTTGGTGAAGAATTTTCTTCATTATCAAGATTATCGTCATTTAATAAATCATTAATCTTGCTAATTTCTCCTAATGGGATATTTAAAATTCTTCCAATATCCCGAATTGCCATTTTTGCTCTTATTCTTTGGAACGTAATAATATGAGCAACTTTATTTTTGCCATATTTATTAACTAAATAATCTACCACTTCATTACGACGTGAATCTAAAAAGTCCACATCAATATCTGGCATGCTAGTTCTTTCAGGATTTAAAAAACGTTCAAAAATTAAGTTGTACTTAATTGGATCAACCATCGTAATACCAATTAAATAAGAAACTAAACTTCCGGCTGCTGAACCTCTTCCTGGACCGACAACAATTCCATTACTTTTAGCAAAATTAACATAATCAGAAACAATTAAGAAGTAATCAGAAAAACCCATTTTACTGATGACATCTAATTCGTGTTTAAGTCGTTTAATGTAAGTTATCTTTTCTTGAGATGATAACTTCATTTTTTCTAATTCTGTTTTACATCATGTTTGTAATGTTAAATCAGAAGAAACTTTAGGATTATATTCAGGAATAAAATTATTTTTATTAAATTCAATTTTTCAAAAACAATTACTTAAAACGTGTTCTAAATTATCTAAAGCAACTTGACTAAAAACTTTTTTGGCTTGCGTTTCATCTAAAGCAACTAAGTTTTTATTAAATGGTTCAATATCTTTTAATAATTGACTAGTGCCAATTGCTTTTAAAACTTGTAAATAAATTAAATCATTTTCATTTTCACAATAAACTTGCATTGAAGCAATTGGGTTATCTTGTTTTTGATTTAAACTAAATAATTGATTAGCTTCAATTTTTAAGTTTAAGTTGTGTGTGTCACTTGCAATCACATAACATCCATCAAGAAATTGATTTAAGTCATATGTTTCATTAATGTTAATTAATGAAGAAACACGCATTAAATTACGATAACCAATGTTGTTTTTCGCAATTAAATATAAATCGCGTTGCTGATATTTTAAATGTAAACCAATGATTGGTTTTAAATTATTAGCAATCGCTTTATTATAAAACTCAATTGTTCCATACATGGTGTTAAAATCTGTTAATACCACATACTTTTGTTTATGCTTTAAGGCTAAATTAATAATGTCATCAACCGAAAGTGATGACATTAATAATGAATAGTATGAGTGTATACAAAGATTAACAAACATGTTATTCGTGTAATTAGATTATTTTTGTTTTAAATATTTCTTCAGAAGTTTTTTAACTTCACTTGAATGATCTTCATTTTCAAGTGTGTAACGAATTTCTTCTTTTGACATTTGACTAATTGTCTTTTCATCTAATTCATCACTCAAGTTAATTTTTCTTAAATCAACAACTTGGGTGTCTTCAACTAGAATTCGTTCTAAGTCAATACTTTTTTTGTTTTGATCCATGATTAAGCTACTAAAAATTCTTTTGTTTGTTTTGTGACATTATCTAAATCTTGTTTAGTTGGCACAAAGTTAATTTTGATTTGGGTTGGTGTGGCAATTTCTAGATTATTTAAAAAACTAGATAATTGACCAACCGCTTCACCACTTCATCCGTATGATCCAAAAACAATCGCTTTAGATTTACGCATGTTGATTCCATCAATTAACGATAGTAAGTTATAAATCGGTGGAAGCGCATTGCGGTTTAGGGTTGGTGAACCTACTGCAAACTTTTTACAACTGTTAATTGCTTCAGCTAATTCGCTAGCAGTATGATAAATTACATCATATAACTTTGGTTCATAACCACTAGCTTTAGCGCCATTAGCAATGGCTTCAGCAATTTGTCTAGTACATCCATAAGCCGATACATAAAAGATTGGAAATACTTTAGATTCTTTGTCTGGTTGACTTCATTCGTTGTATAAACCAAGAATCTTTTCATACAATCCACCTTTTTTAGTTAAGATTGGACCGTGAGAAGTACAAGCATATTCAACATCTAAAGCTTTTAATTTATTCAATCCTTGTTGTACATATGGTTTAAATGGTCCAAAAATAGCATCATAATAATACTTTAAAGCCTTAAAGTATGAATCAGGATAAACTACTTTTAAATCAAACATTGTTGGTTCACAATAGTGGCTTCCTAAAAAGTCACATGTGAAAACAACTTTATCTTCTTTTACATATGTAAACATTGAATCAGGTCAATGTAAGAAAGGAGCAATCACAAACTTTAAAGTGTGATTTGCTAACTTTAATTCTTCATTATCCTTAACAACATGAATTTTTAGATTCGGTAAATTAGTGATTCCCTCTAAAAATTTCTTTGAAGCTTGTGAACAATAAATTTCAATATTTGGATTTAGTTCAATTAAATCACGAATTGAACCAGAATGATCTGGTTCACAGTGATTAACTACTAAATATTTAATTTCACTAGTTCCGCAAACTTCTTTAACATGTTCAAAGAATTCTTTGTTAAATGTACGGTGTGCTGTATCAACTAACACATTTCCCTTAGGATCTTTAATTAAGTATGAGTTGTATGAAGTACCAAACTCAGTACACATAATAATGTCAAAAATTCGTAAATTAGGATTTAGAATTCCAACACTATAAATATCTTTAGTAATTTTTAACATAAATCAACTGCTGATTTAAATAACAAAAATAAGCTAAGTTTTTGGTTAAATGTGGAAATAATTAATCTTGTTTAGTGAAAGATTCTTTTCCAGCTCCACATAATGGACACATAAAGTCAGCTGGTAAATCTTGGAATTTAGTTCCTGGTTTAATTCCGTGATCAGCATCTCCTTGTGCTTCATCGTAAACATAACCGCATAATTCGCATGTATATTTTTCCATAATTATTCTCCTTATAAATTTATTGCTTATAGTTATATATTATTATTAGTTAAATTTAAAAAGAAAAACTACCTTGTGGGTAGTTCGTTCATTTAACTGGCTTTAAAATAAAACTTTTGGAAAATATAGTTAGTTATTTTAAATTCAGTTGTTTGCGAATCATTAGTTTTAGCTAATAGTAATGTTTTGGTTGAGAGATAACTAATTTTCTTGACATTAATAGTCTTTCCGCCTTCAGTTTCTTGTTCATCTGTTAAGCCAATATTAAATTGTTTAATTTCATATTTATCAACAGTTGGTTTAGTTTGTTCTTTGCTTGTAAAATATGAGTCATCATATTTAAATATAACTGCTGCTTGATTTTTAGCAATCGGTAATAACGTATCATTATCTTTAACAAATGCATCAGTGTCACTAATAAAATCATGTAAGTAATATGAATGTAATTGTTGTTTATTTTCAACTTGTGATTTAACTAAATAACAAAAGTAGTTCACAATTTCTCAATAAGCATATTTACTAGCATTAAAATTAGTTTTTTCTTGCATCTTAGTTTTGATTAAAGCTTTTAAAGCTGCTTCATTACTAATTGCTTGTTCTGGTTTATTTTCCACTGCACCTAATTCTTGGTGTGTTTTATCAATAATGTCAGAGTAGTTGTTTGCATCAATGGTAATGTTTTGGTAAGTTGGATCAGTGGCACAACTAGTTAATAATAAACTAGGAGCAATAACTGCGGGAGCTAAAGCTAATAAACTAGTAAATCAAAGACGTTTTTTCATATTAGTTAATTATAAAGAAAAAACTACCAATTATATTTGGTAGTTAGTTTATGGTGGAGTGAGAGGGGATCGAACCCCCGACCTCCTGCTTGTAAGGCAGATGCTCTCCCGGCTGAGCTATCACTCCATAGGATGGTGACCTGTACGGGATTCAAACCCGTGAATGCACGCGTGAAAGGCGTGTGTGTTAAGTCACTTCACCAACAGGCCATGGCGGCCACAACAAGGATCGAACTTGTGACCAACCGGTTAACAGCCGGTTGCTCTACCGCTGAGCTATGTGGCCAAATAATGGGTAATTCATATTCTATATTAAATATTTTTAAAAAAACGAGATTTTTAATAAATATTGAATTGATGGTTAAAAAATAAAAAATCTGACCAAAATTTGATCAGATTTAATGATGGTGGAGGATATGGGATTCAAACCCACAACCCCCTGAGTGCAAATCAGGTGCTCTATCGGATTGAGCTAATCCCCCATAGTATGGTGGGAGTAAATGGACTCGAACCATCGACCTCACCCTTATCAGGGGTGTGCTCTAACCAGCTGAGCTATACTCCCAGGTCGGTTGCTATTTTAAAATAACGAATAACATTATATATAAAACAGCAAACTCAAATATGATTAACGTTTTGTAAATTGAGGGCTTCTTCGTGCACCGTACTTACCAACTTTTTTACGTTCTTTTTTACGAGAATCACGTGTTAGCATTTTGACTTTTTTAAGTACTGGTTTTAAGTTTGGATCAAAGCTAACTAAAGCACGAGCAATAGCTAAACGAATCGCTCCACTTTGACCTTGGAATCCACCACCAATAACTTTAATGGCAATATCAAACTTGTTCATATTGTCAGTCATTACTAACGGTTGTTGTAAGTTTTGAATTAAAAAGACACTTGGAAAGAAATCGTTTAATTCACGCTTGTTAACAGTAATAATTCCTTTCCCAGGAGTCATACAAACTCGGGCAATAGAAGTTTTACGTCTTCCTAAACCTTTATATTGGTTTTCGTTGTTTTTAGCTTTAGTTGTTGGCATTATTTCTTAATTCCTTTAGCAGTGATTGGCGTTGGTTTTTGTGCATCAAAGTTTTTAGTTACTTCGCCTTCAAAAACATGTAACTTAGTAATCATTCTGTTAGCTAATCTATTTTTTGGTAGCATTCCTTTTACTGCAGTTGTTAATCATTCTACAGCATATTTATCACGCATGATCTTACCAGTACGTGTTCTTAACCCACCAATGTATTGACTGTGGGTATATCATTTTTCTTTTTCTAGTTTATTACCAGTTAAAATGATTTGATTAGCATTATAAACAATTACATAATCACCACAATCTACGTTTGGTGTGAAATCAGGTTTGTTTTTTCCTCGTAATAGGTTAGCAATTTGTTCAGCAAGTTTACCAAGTATTGCACCTTTCGCATCAATGATAAATCATTGTCTACGACTAGACGCTGTTTCTTTCTTGATCATTGTTGATTTTTGCATAACGATATTTCAAAAAGTGGAGTTAATTATATATATAAAAAGTAATTTCTTATTAGATTAATTAACAAATAACCTAGATTAGGTGAAATGAATCACTTCTTTATTGTTAATAAAGGATTTATAAATAAATGATTTTCTTCAATTAAATTAGTGATTTTTACCAATCTTATTTAAGATTGGAGTTTTAAAAAACCGATTAAATCAAGCTAAAAATTATTGGGCAAATATTTTGTGAGTTTTAGGATTTATGTATATAATATGCGGTATACAAAGTAATATTACTCAAAGGAGAATTTTTATGGCAAAGAAACTATTAAAAAATTCAACAGATTCATCAGAAAACTTAGTTAATATGATGGATGGATACTTCGCAAAAGGTGCTTACCACTTAAATGTAAACGTATTAAACCGTGATACATTATTAGATGCGCAAAAGCACCCAGAAAAATACCCACAATTAACCGTTCGTGTTAGTGGATATGCTGTAAACTTTGTTAAGTTAACAAAAGCTCAACAAGACGAAGTAATTAGCCGTACTTTCCACAACCACATGTAATTGTTGGTTTAGGAAACTAAACAAATTTGTACAAAGAAAAATTCACCAGCAATGGTGAGTTTTTTTATTAAAAAAGATAGATCTTTTTTTGATCTATCTTCAGATATTAATTTACTTAGTAATTATTTCGGTGGAGTAAATCTTTGGACATTAGAAATTGTTCAAACTTCTAAACCAACGGCCGCAATGAAGATTACTAATCCAATGAAGATGCAACTTCATAAGAAGTAGTGAAAGCCTCTAGAAATATAGACTTGGTTGATACCAACTAATAAAGTAATAAATAAATAGAACAATGGTAAGAATGTAATTCCTAAGGTAATATAACCTAAGATATTTCCAGCTAATCCACTATTTTGGAATCATCATAAGTTATAAGGTCCAGTAGAAGCTTTAGTATTTCATAAGTGGATATTAATACTAACTAAACTAATAATAATTCCCCAAATTAAACCAATAAGTAATAAAGCTGTTGATCAAACAAAGAAACGACTTTTTTTATTTCTTAATCATTTATCTAAAGTGATTGCTAAACGCGTTGAACCAGTATATTGTTTAATTCCTGATGGTTTTTCTTTACGTTGAAAAATCTTTAGGATATCTGGTAATTGTTTGCGTTTATTAAACTTTTCAAAGTTTAAAGCAACTGGTTTTTCTTTGATCATTTCAAACTTAGCTGAATGATCACCAATATCTAATTCATCTTTATTTGGTTCAGGTTTAGCATTAGCATCATCACCAAATGAACCCAAGTTTTGATTAATATCAATTGCTTGGTTATGAACTGAAGCATTGTTAATGACAAATTCTTGCTCTTCTTTTTTCGCTTCTTTTTCTTTGTTATCAGCCATAACTATTCTCCTTTAATTTTAGCTAAAATTTCTTCAATCTTCAGATTGTTATCAATTGTTTGATCAGCATAAAAATTGATTTGTGGTGCTTTATATAAACTTGTTTTTTGCGCAATGGTTGAACGAAATAAACCTTTAGCCTCATTTAAATGTTTTAAAATTTGGTTGATTTTACTTCGATCAAAAGTATCAACATAAACATTTAAAAAACGTTTATCACCACTTAATCGGGCATAAGTGAAACTAACATGTTTTAAAACTGGATTATCAATATTAAACTTTAAACAATAATTTAAAGCATTAAGTAATAATGCTTCATTTTGTTTTAGTGAATATTTTGCTTTAGTTCCACTACCCATAAATTGTTATATTGCTTTTTGTTCAACAACTTTAAATGTTTGAATGACATCGCCAACTTTTAAATCATTAAAGTTTTCTAATGTAATTCCACATTCTTTACCACTAGCAATTTTGCTAATGTCTTCTTTACCATGACGTAGTGAAGCAATTTTGGTTTTAATCACAACCACCCCATCACGTAAAACACGGGCTTGATCGTTTCGACTTAATTCACCAGAAGTTACTTGACACCCAATAATGGTTCCCACCTTGGAATGGGTTCAAATTTGTTTTACTTCTGCTTCTGCTGTTTCTTCTTCAACATAAATCGGATCAAGCGATTGTTTCATAATTGCTTCAACTGCTTCACTTAATCGGTAAATAATATCAAAGAAGTAAATTGGTACTTGTTGGTTAACAGCTAAATCTTTAACTGCTTTATTTGGTTTAACATTAAACCCAATAATAATTCCTTTTGAAGCTTTAGCCAATTCCACATCAGATTTAGTAATTGCTCCAGTTGCACTACGTAAGAAGGTAACGCTAACACCTTCAATATTAAATTTACTTAAAAGATTTTTAATTGCTTCAAGCGAACCATGAACATCGGCTTTAAGAATAATAATTAAACGCTTTGAACCGTTATCACTATTAGTTGCTAATAATTCACGTTCACGACTTTGTTCACGTAATTGGTGTAAACGAATGTTTTCAGCAATTTCTTTTAAGTCTTTTTCGTTGTTTGACACAACAAATTTATCTCCAGCTGAAGGCACAGCATTTAATCCGGTAATCTTCACTGGTTGAGAAGGATGCGCTAAATTAACTTCGTTACCTTTGTCATCAAACATGACACGAATTCTTCCGTAACTTGCTCCCGCAATTAACATATCACCTTTAGCAACTGTTCCGTTTTGGACAATAACACTAGCAACTGGTCCTAAACCTTTATCAAGGTTAGATTCAATAATAACCCCTAAACCTAAACGGTTTGGATTAGCTTTAAGTTCACTAATTTGGCTTAAAGTAATAATTGATTCTAATAGTTCATTAACACCTTGACCAGTTAACGCTGAACCTTCAATACTAATGGTTTGTCCACCTCATTTTTCCGGAGTTAATTCTTTTTCGCTTAATTGTGAATAAACGTTATCAATATTAATCGCTGGTTTATCACATTTATTAACAAAAACAATAATCGGAACATTAGCAGCTTTAGCATGATCAATCGCTTCAATGGTTTGTGGTTTAATTCCGTCGTCGGCTGCAACGACTAAAACAACAATATCAGTAACATTAGCTCCTCGTGCACGCATTTCGGTAAATGCAGCATGACCAGGAGTATCAATGAAAGTTACTAATTGATCTTGATATTTAACTTGGTAAGCCCCAATACTTTGGGTAATTCCTCCTGCTTCTCCTTTAGCTACATGGGTTTTACGAATGTAATCTAATAAAGTTGTTTTACCATGGTCAACATGACCCATAACGGTAACAATTGGCGGTCGAGGTTTTAAACTTGATGGATCATCTTGAATATTTAAATTACTTAAGATGTTAGTTTCATTAATTTCAGTTCTTTTTTCAAAGTCGTAGTTGTATTCTAAACATAATTCCCCAATTTCAGTTTCATCTAAAACTGAGTTAATGTTTTTCATACTTCCCTTCATAAAGAAGAACTTTAAAATTTCAGCGCTTGATTTATTTAATTGGTTAGCTAATTCATCAACAGTTAAAGGTTTAGAAAAGATAAATACACCATTTTTAACTCCGGTTTTAACGGTTTTAAATTGGCTTTTTAAGTCAATGTTTTCTCTTTGATCTAATTGATGTTTTACTTTATTAAATGGTTTTTTATGCTTTCCCATGTTTACCTCCTTAACTTATTAATCATGAAAATTATTCTTCGTCAGAATATTCTTCATCAAACATTAAATCTTCAATTTCACGGTTATCATTTTCTTTTTCAAGTTCTTTTAATAACTCGTTATTATCTTGGTTTTTAAATTCTTCAAGAATTGAAGAGAATTTTTTAGTGTTTGTTTTAGTTTTCGTAGTTTTACGTTTTTTAGCTTGCGTTTTTTTGTTTTTCTTAGCTTCTAGTTCTGCTGATTCTTGTTCTAGTTTTGCTTCAAGATCTAATTTAGTGTCAGCTTTTCTTGATTCTTCATTAGCTTTTAATTTAGCAATGTCTAAACCTTTTGATGCTTTAGTAGTTGGTTTAGTTTCTTTTTCTGGTAATGAAGTAAATTCAGTTGCTTCATTACTAATTGGTTCATCAAAACTAAAGTTATCAATTTGACTTAGTAAACTTTCAGTTCCACCGATTAGTTTCTTACTTTCTTTACTTGGTTTAGGTTGTTTAGTTACTACATTTGCCACTTCTGATGTTTTAGTAACAGGAGTATCTTTTTGTAAAGATTGTTGAATTTGTTCTTTAGTTGGTTGGTTGAATTGGTTTAAGCTTAAATCAGCATTACCACGGTTACGTTCTAAAATACGATCAAAGGCACGTTGACGCGCAGATTTAACTTCTAATCTTGTGTATTGTAAGTTTTCGTATCTTGCTTCTTCTGGTGTTTTTACATCAGTGTCAATACCAAGAATTTGGCTAATTAAACGAATATTAGTTCCGTTTTTACCAATTAATAAAGCCATTTGGTCACCCTTAACAATTAGAATTACTTGTTTTCGGGTTGTTTCAGTAGCTTCAGCCACTACTTTATAACCTTGAATCATGGCTGGAGAACATAAATTAATTAAGTATTCTTCAAAGTTGTCTGAGTACTGAACAGCTTCAATTTTTTCATGATTAATTTCGTTTCTTACTGCACTAATTCGACTACCTTGTGGGCCAATAATTGTTCCACATGGTTCAACACCTAATTGATGCGAAGTTACACAAACCTTAGTTTTAAATCCCGCAATACGTTTAATGGCATTAACTTCAATAATGCCTTCTTCAATTTCTGGAACTTCTTCTTTTAATAACGATAAAACAAATTCTTCATTCGTTCTAGTTAATAAGATTGGTCAACCACTAGATTGTTGTAATACTTCTTTAATGTAAAACTTATATTTTTGTCCAGGATATAGGTTTTCTCCAGGAATAGAATCTTTGCGTGATAAAAATCCAAATTCACCATTGTTTAAATCAACAACAATACCGTGGCGATCGTTTTTTTCTACTTCTGCATAAATGATTTGTCCCACACGGTCTTTTCAACGATTGTAAATCACAACATTAGATTGCACATTAATTCGTTGTTTGAACATTTGCACAATTCGCTCTACCAATTTCTTTGGCATACGTGCTAACTCAATGTATTTATGTAATTGTTCACCCACAACAACTGGTTTATTATTTTTTGTTTTTTGGTAGTAGGCTTTAGCGTCTTCGACACTAATTTCACAATAGTCATTTAAATCATCATAATTTTCAACAATATTAAAGACTTGAAAAACTTCTAGTTTTCTTTCATCTAAATTAATATTAACATCCAATACTTCTTCTGGATATTCTTTCATGTAAGATTTAATGATCGCTTCTTTTAAAGCATCAACAACCGCATCACGCGGAATTTTCTTTTCATCAGCAATAAAAGTTATTGCATTTAATAATTCTTGATTCATTGTACTCATAGGCTTTTTACTTGGTTTTTGAAGAAAATGGAGATTATCCCGTTATGAGATTAATCTCCATTTTGGTTAAACGATTCTTCCAAAACTTGTAGTAATATTTTATATATATTTTATTAGTTAAGCTAAAATTAATCTTTAAATATGAACAAACAAGAATTAATTATTGTCTTAGACTTTGGTGGACAATATAACGAACTAATTGCTAGAAGAGTAAGAGATCTAAATGTTTATTCATTGGTTTTACCTTACACTACGCCAATTAGTGAAATTAAAAAACTAAAACCGAAAGGGATTATTTTTACTGGTGGACCTAATAGTGTTTATGCTAAAGGTGCTCCAAGTGTAGATAAAAAGATTTTTGAATTGGGTATTCCCATTTTAGGAATTTGTTATGGAGCGCAATTAATGGCACATTTACTTCAAGGTAAAGTAGCAACCGCTCCTGTTAGTGAATATGGAAAAACCAATGTTAGTGTTTTAACTAGTAACAATAAGTTAACTACTAAGGTAAAAAAGAACACTGTTGTTTTTATGAGTCATACTGACTACATATCTAAAACACCAAAAAGTTTTAAAGTTCTTGCTAGGACAAAAGATTGTCCTTGTGCTGCCATGGCTAATGAAGAAAAGAAGTTATATGCTGTTCAATTTCACCCAGAAGTACAACATACTGTAGAAGGAAAAACTTTTTTAAGTAATTTCTTATTTAATGTTTGTGGTTGTCACAAAACATGAAAGATGAAAGATTTTGTTAAAAACAAGATAACAGAATTAAAAAAAGAATTAAAGAATAAAAAAGTTTTATTAGCTTTAAGTGGTGGAGTTGATAGTGCTGTTTGTGCTGCTTTATTATCAAAAGCAATTGGTAAAAATTTAACTTGTGTCATGGTTGACCACGGATTAATGCGTTTAAATGAAGCTAAAGAAGTTAAAACAGTATTTAGTAAAAATTATCAAGCTAAGTTTATTTTAGCTGATGCATCTAAACAATTTTACAACGCACTAAAAGGTGTTACTGATCCAGAGCAAAAACGAAAAATTATTGGTAAAGAGTTTATTAATGTTTTTGAAAAACAAGCAAAGAAAATTGGTAAGGTTGATTGTTTAGCACAAGGAACAATTTATCCAGATGTAATTGAATCAGGATTAGGTAAGTCTGCTGTGATTAAATCACACCATAATGTTGGTGGATTACCAAAATTAATGCAATTTAAAGCTTTAGTTGAACCATTAAGAATGTTATTTAAGGATGAAGTAAGAAAAGTTGGTTTAGAACTTGGTTTACCAAAAACACTTGTATATCGTCAACCATTCCCAGGGCCAGGATTAGGTGTAAGAATTGTCGGTGAAGTAACTGAACAAAAAGTAAAAATCCTACAAAAAGCCGATTTTATTTATCGTGAAGAAATTGCTAAAGCTAAGTTAGATACCAAGATTGGTCAATATTTTGCTGCTTTAAGTAATATGCGTTCAGTTGGAGTTATGGGAGACGGAAGAACTTATGACTATGCTGTTGTACTAAGAGCTGTTAATACCATTGATTTTATGACTGCAGAAGTTAGTGAAATTCCTTATAATGTTTTGCAAAAATGCATGAGCCGAATTATCAACGAAGTTAAAGGTGTTAACCGCGTGTTATACGACATTACTTCTAAACCTCCAGGAACAATTGAATTAGAATAATTCAACTATGAAAAAAAGAACCTATTTGCTTGGTTCTTTTTTTGTTGCTTCGTTTCTTTTAAATACTGCTAATAAATCTTTAGACTTTTTGTTTGGTTTAAAAAACCATAAATTAGCTTGTTGGTTATTAATTAAAGCGTTACGAAAATTAGCATAAGCATTAGGGAACAATTTATTGTTATAAAAGTGTTTTTCAATAAACATTTTTAAATAACTACGTTGTGTCGTTGTTTCGTTTGGACACATATTAGTCATAATTGGAATATGATATTTTTTAGTAACAGCTATTAAGTCTTTTTCATTGCAAAGAATTAACGGTCTAATGATTCTACTTTTAGTCCGATCTAAATACATCTTTGCATCAAATGTTGCCATTCTTCCTTCATATAGCATATTTAGAAATAATGTTTCAATTGCATCGTCAATATGATGGCCCATAGCAACTTTATTACACTTTAATTTCTTAGCTTCACGAATTAAAATGGCTTTTTTCATTTTCGAGCAAAATGAACAAATGACTTTACCATTTTTAGCTTTTTCGTACAGAATATCTGCAACATTGCTGGGAATAATCCGTAAGTCTAAATTCATATCTTTAATTCATTTTAAATATGGTTGATAATCATAACCATCATAAAAATCTACTTTGACATGAATTCCATAAACTTTAACATCTCAGTTTTTTGTTTCTTTTAGTTTCTTAGCATATAAGGTTAAAGCTCAAAGCAATAAAGATGAATCTTTCCCACCACTAACAGCAACCGCAATTCGATCTTTATTTTTAATTAAATCAAACATTTGGTTCGCTTTAATAATTGAACCAATAATGCGGCGCATAAACTAGTTTAACTCCTGTTTTTCTTTATAGAAATTATTAATTATTTTAATAATTTCGTTAGCTTCGTTTTGGTTTAAATAAGAAGTTTGGAAACGGAGTTTGTTTTCTTTATTACTTAAATAATAACCATCTCCATTACCATATAGTTGATTAGCACGATAATTATCAAAAACTTGTAATGATTCACTTTCAGTAGCTAGTTTTAAAATTAATTTACTATCAACAGCTTGGTAAATACTTGGATCAAGAACCATACTATCAATTTCATTACCAACGATAATGACATTAACTCCTAAGTTTTTACCAGCAACAATAATATTATTTAACATCTTAATGTAATAGAAATTATTATTAACAATTTGGTTAAAGTCCATAAAGATTAAAGTTTTATAAGTTAATGGTTGTTCATTAAAACTTTCTGCATCTTTATTAAACTCTTTAATTGATTTTAAATTATGTTTATCTAATAATTCTTTTCTTTGTGCTATTAGTTTAGCGTATTGTTCAAGCATTAAACCAATTTCATTAGTTGCACTTTGTGCTTTAACAACTTGATCAACATGTTTTAAATTACTAATCGTTTGAATAAAAGTATTATCACGATAACAAATAAGATCAAAACTATTTAATGTTGGTGTATTTAAATAAGCATAAGTTAAGATCAATACACTTAAAAGCATTGAAGAACCTGAGCCTTTTTGTCCAACAATTAATAACGAATGATTTTTATTTAAATCTAGTAATAAAGGGTTATTACCATAACTATAACCAACTAAAGCTGATTGTTGATTAACACTAATTTTATTAGCTGATAAAACTGATTTAATTGACACCTTAGAAGGATGATCATTCATATATTCAATTCTTAATTCGTGATTTTTAAAACTTAGGTTAAACTGTTTTAAACCGGTTAAGCTAGCTAATTGACTTTCGTTTTTAATAATGGTGTCAATTGTATTTTGGTTATCAACACGATAAAGAATTTCACTAAACATTGGCATGATGATTGTGTTAACATATTCACAATGTAGTCCTAATTCTTCAACTAAACCACTAATTTTAGTTCTGACTTGTTGTGCTCTTAATTTATTTTGTTGATAATAATCAACTGAAGTATCTGTTAAAAAACTTACTGGTGGTGTTTTAATTTGGGTATTTAAAGCAGCATTTTTAATTTCAACTTTCGATTGCTTTAAAACTTTAACATCATCATTAGTACTAAGCTTTTTAATCTTCTTATTTTTATTAGTATCACCAATACCTAGAATTAAAGCAAAGAAACGGTGAAATAATTTCGATAAAACTTGAGTTTTATATGAAAGTAAAAAACAAAACGCAATTAGGAAAATAAATAACCCTAAAATTACGATGATAATACTATCAAGTGATAAAGCTAATTCACCAATTAATCCACCAGTGAAAATAAAAGCATAAGATGGCTCACTAGTTTGTGGATTAATAAAACTAATAAAACTATTTACAAATCATGGATGTTCATTACCTTGGAATTGATAATTGAAAAAATTTAAGGCATATGGTCAAAAATGGTTTGTATGATATGAATTCATTAAGTTAGTGAATTGGTTAAGACCAGTTTTATAAATGTATTTATAAATGTTGTCATCATTAACAAAATGATTAATTCCTGATATTACAATTGATAAACCAAAAATAACAAATACTAATCCCAAAATAAATTTAAACGATCATAAAACATTAATCTTCTTAATTGGGAAGTAAGCTAACACACAAATTAAGATTAATCAAAAATAAAGGAGATATTTGGTGTAACCAAATAAGTATTCAAAAACTAATGCATCAATAAAACTACCACTAAACGGAACTCTTACTAACGCAAATACTAAAAGAAAAAGATTAATACTAATTAACCAATAATTTTTTGGTTTTTTAGTATTAATAGCATTAAAGTAACTAGTTGGTTGACGTTCATCCAAATTGTCAATTCTTCTAGTAGGTAATGTAACTTCTTGATTTTTAACACTACTTGTTTTTAAACTACTCATTATTCTTTAAATTTTCAATCTCTTCTTCTTGGTCTTGTTTTTCGTTATTAGTTTTCGCTGTTTTCTTAAAAACAACAGTTGAAAGAACTAATGGTTGCTTTCTAAATTTTTTATCAAATTGGCGAGTAAATATTTTTTGAATAAAATACCTCAATTCAACAATATCAAAACTTTTTTCATTTAAGTTTTCTTTTAAATATTCACCAATAATATTTAAATTGTGTTCATAAATTTCATCTAAAACTTTACCAGTTTCACCATTATTATTAGTTACCCCGATTGTTTCAATATTTTTATTTAAAATTGTTTTTTCTTTCCGATCAACTAATAAGTTAATAATAACAACACCGTTATTAGCCATTTGTTCTCTCTCAATAATTGATACTGACCCTGAATCTACTCCTCCTGTTGAGTTCACAAATTGTAATACTTGTTTAATATATTTGGTGTTTTTTTGTAATGCACCATTAATAAATTCAATTTGTTCACCATTATTAAGAATTAAAACATTGTTAGCATGAATAAACGATTTACTTACCGCATTACGGTATTGTAAGAAATTCATGTATAACCCGTTAACTGGAATCGCATATTTAGGTCTTAATAAATCAATTAAGAACTTATGGTCTTCAGCACTAGCTGTAGCTAAAATAATTTCTTTTGGTAATTTAACAACTTTATTAGCATTGCTTCTAACAATGGCATCAAACATTTCTGCTTCTGCTTTTTCATAGCCATTTAAAGTCCGTGTAGCATAAACAAAAGTATCGGTTGGATGAATTTTTAATAATTTATCTTCACCGCTAGTAATATCATCGATTTTGTTTAATAAACGTTGTGGAATACCACTAATAACAATAACCGCATTATTGATCTTTTCCATTTCTGTGTGCGGAATTGTTTTTAAATTTTTATTGTGTAAATATCCTTTTTTAAGAATGGCTTGGAAAGTTCTGTTGGTGTTTCCCGAATAAATAATAAATGGTTTATTACGTCTTGCACAAACCGAAGCAACAGTCATGATTGTGTATAAATCATAGTCATGACAAGCAATGATAGTTCTTCCATCGATATTATTCCCAATAATGTCATTAAAGAAATCAACAGTTCGGTGTGAAGGATTAGTAAAACCGCGATTAATACTGATATTACCAACACCAGTAATCAATGCTAAATTACGCCCTTTACTTAAACGGTTAATTTGAAAGATTTGATCTTCAAATGCACTATTACGGTTTGATGAAATCATGAAGTCATCAATATAAATAATCGCTCCATCTGGTGTATTTAAACAAAACCCAAATGATTTAGGCATATAGTTACTTACATAAAAAGGTGTTACTGGTATTCCAGCAATTTTTTGTGTTACCATGGCATTCATGATATGAATTTTAGGGCGAACGATTTTTTCGTTTGTACTATTTGCTAAATAGTTGAAATAGTTAATGATCACAATCGCCCCAATTTCACTAG
Source organism: Mycoplasma sp. (assembly GCA_029203615.1). Taxonomy (GTDB): domain Bacteria; phylum Bacillota_I; class Bacilli_A; order Mycoplasmatales; family Mycoplasmoidaceae; genus Malacoplasma_A. The sequence goes on from CP091280.1 coordinate 367,552, forward strand.
TATAAATCGGTAAATTAGGAATCATTTTTACCAAGTATGGTAAAGCTGCGAAGTGATTATATTTAGGAGTTCCAATGAACAAACCTTTAACAGCATTAGCATTGTTGACAATTCAACTAAAGTCAGGAATAATTTTTTTAACTCCTAATTGGGCACTTTGTGGCGTACTTAAACCACAATCAAATAGAAAAATATTGCCGTTTATTGTTACCGCATAACATGGTAGATCTTTTTCGTTTAATCCACCAAAACCTAAAAAATTAATTTTGGCCATAAATAAAATAAAAAATGAGACAAGTAATTAAATACTTAACTCATTGATTATAACTAAGTTTATTTATTATTAATATTTAATATTTATTATTTAGTTGTTTTTGATTTTTTATTTAGGTGTAAAGTTTGACTAGCTACTTGATCAAAACTTGGTAATTCTTGTTTTGATTTTTTATCAAAGAAGAAATCAGCATTACGAATGTAGATAAAGTTTTCAATAATGTTTACTGCGTGATCAACATTTCGTTCTGCGCTCTTCATAATTACAGCAATTCCAGTCATAATGTCAGTAATGTCTTGAGCTGTATCTTGTTTAAACATAAATGAAGATAATTTCTTTAATGAAGCGTTATATTCAACTCGGTATGCTTTAGCTAACTCAATGGTTTTTTTGTGTGCTCTTAAGTAATTCTTCTTAATGTTCATTGGGTTTTTTAATTGACGAATTAATTTATTCATTGTTTCTACTGAAGTAGAAATAGTGGAAATTAATAAGTTAATCACACTTTTTTCTTTAATTTCGTGTTGGTGAATATATCGTGCCGAACTGATGATATAGTCAGCCATTCGTTCCAAATCATTAATAGAATACATAATCGCAATCACAAAACGTAAGTGAGTTGCAATTGGTTGACAACGTGAAATATTTCAAATACATTGATCAAGAATATGTGCTTTAAATTGGTTTGATTTTTCTTCCATTTTAAAGAACCATTCTAGATCATTAAGTTCAATTGCTTCTTTTTCTTGTAATGTTGAAGCTAGTTTAATTCATGTTTTATAAACATGGTTATAAAACTTAAAAAATGATGCTTTAAGTTCTTGTTCGCTAGCTTTTGTTATCGAGTAGTTTACTGACATTCTTTACTCTCCTTAAATCAATTAATCTTATTTCTTAGCTTTTTTACCTTTATCTTTACCAAAAATATCTTTTAGTTTAAAGAATAAAGTAATTCCACTACCAACAGTGCAAATTCCATTAGCAGCACATACACCGATTGTTAATCCATCAGTGTGACCTAAAGCAATTGCGCTAATTAATCCAGAAATAAAAAATAATAACGCTCCAAAAGTTAGAATTGAAAATAATGGTAAATCAACTCCACTAGCATCTTTCGTTTTTAAAATACGAATTGCTCCTGGCAATGTATATAAAGCAATACAAACTGCTCCAATGTATCCTAAAACTGTAACAACAGTTTGCAAAATATCAGTATTCATAATCTTATTTTTTTAACTCCTTAAATATAATTTTTAACCAATTTTTCCTGAGATATAGTCTCGGGTCTTTTTATGTTTCGGATTAATAAAGACTTCTCTTGTTGGTCCGAATTCGATCAGTCTTCCTTTATAAAAGAAGGCCGTAAAATCACTTACCCGTTGGACTTGAGCCATGGAATGTGTTACTAAGATGATGGTGTAATCTTTCTTTAAACGATTGATTAAGTTTTCGATCTTAGCAGTTGCGATTGGATCTAAACCAGATGTTGATTCGTCCATTAATAGGACTTCTGGTTTTAGAGCAATGGCTCGGGCAATACATAATCGTTGTTGTTGTCCACCACTTAAAGCAGTAGCAGGAGCAAATAATTTATCTTTAACTTCATCTCATAATGCAGCTGATTCAAGTGATTCTTTAACAATTTGATCAAGTAGATGTTTATCAGTGATCCCGTGCGACTTTGGACCATAAGCAATATTTTCATAAATGCTCATGGGGAATGGAGTTGGTTTTTGAAAGATCATTCCTACTCGCGTTGTTAAAATCAACGTACTTAAGTTCTTTGACTTTAAGTTTGTCCCATCATTGAAGTAGATGTTACCGTCTGAATGGGTATCATGGATTTGGTCATTCATGCGGTTTAAACAACGTAAGAAAGTTGATTTACCACATCCACTTGGGCCAATGAAGGCGGTAACTTTCTTACGACGGATTTTAATATTGATATCAAATAGAGTTTGGTTTTGGCCATAATAGAAATTAAAGTTTTCTGCTTCAAAAACATTTGATTTAGCAAAACCTTTTTTCTTTGAATTAATGGTTTTATCTGTTTTTTCTTTAATCTTCTTATAAATCTTTTTTTGGTTAGATGTTAAAGTTAAATAACCATATAACTTATTAATAATGTTGGTTTGATCAAAAGCTTCTTTAGCATGAAATTGATCAAATTGTTCTTGATCAACACTATGGGTATGATGACTTTGTAGCTTTTGCTTTTCAGCTAAATACCATTGTTTAATTTCTTGTAATTCTTTTTGGTATTTTTGTTTTAATTCATTAATTCGTTCAGCACGGTTTTTGGTTTTTCTTAAACCTTTTTTAGCTAAATACAATTCCATTTTAGCTTGTTGTTTTTTGCTAAAAAAAGTAGCACTTAATTTATCTAATGACTTTTTAAGTTCTTTTTTATTAATTATTTCGTAATGACGTTTTTTTAGTGGTAATTTTTTCATACTTTAGCTGTAATAATTGAATAGATATCTTTCTTGTAATCCGATTGATTTAAGGTAATTGAGTTTATTAATGATTAATGATTTAAAGTTATGTTTATGTTTTTCATTATTTTGTTCTTGCTTTTTCTTTGCAATACTAGCAATGAGATCATGCCGTTTTTGATCAGAGCGTTCTTTATGTTTAAAGTATCAAGGAATAAAGACATGAACAATTAAAATAATGATTAAAACTAAAATCATTGTTACAAAAGCACACTCATACATAATGCTTTGACTCTTAGCGACATCAGCTTCATAAATTTGGGCATAAATTCTGGTAGTTAATGTTTGACCTTCACTTGAGAATGAAATATGACTTCCACTAGCTAATCCACTAGTTAAATATAGTGGTGCAGTTTCAGCTAAAATTCTTCCAATTGATAAAACTAAACTTGTCATAATTCCTTGACGCGCTAAAGGTAAAACAATTTTGGTAATTGTTTCTCATTTACTTGCTCCTAGTGCATATGAATTCGTTCTATATTCTTCAGGAACTGCTTGCAGTGCTTGCTGAATTGTTCGAATAAAGATTGGTAGGATAACAATTAAAATTGTTAAGGCTCCAGCAATTAACGATTTTCCCGCTGTTCCTTGGGAAGTAATTCCTAATGTTTGAACAAAGAAAATTAAACCAAACATTCCAAATAAAATACTTGGTGTTGCTCCTAGTGAATCAATAAAGAATAATAAAACTTTTTTAACTTTTGATTGTCCAGCAAACTCATTTAAATAAATGGCAATCATTAATGAAATTGGAAAACCAATTCCAATTGCCACTAAAATAATTAACACGGTATTAATAAAAGCTTGGCCGGTTGTGTCTTTAATAAAACTAATTGCACTTGCGTATTGACTATGTAATGCAACTCCACCACGCACTAAAACGTTTTCAAGAATAAAGAATAAGAAAACAAATGTTAAACCAATTGCAAAAAATTCTCAAAAGCGTTTTCAATAATCATAAAGTTTTAAGAATTTATTTTTTTGCACTCTTCTTGCAATAAATTGGGCTAAGTTATCTTGACTAACTTGATGATTGTATGTTATTTTTTCATATAGCGTTTTAATACTATCAGGAATAACAAAAACAACATTTGTAATATCTCTAGCTAAGTTATTTCATCAAGTATAACGTTGGTTAACTTTTTTCTTAGTTAACTTCATGGCAATAGCATTAAGAATAATGACAAAGATAAACATTACAATTCCAAAGGCAAATAATAATCCTTGTAATCATTCTCCTCCACCTTCAGCAAACATGTTAGCTGAAATAAGTGCTCCTAGAGATCTAAGTCCACTAGTTAATACTGACCAAATACCATTATTAAATTCTTGGTTGTATAATTGTGATTGTAAGATCATACTTACAGCCATAGTTTCACCAATTGCTCGAGAAATAGCAATAATTACTCCCACTGTAATTCCGTTTCGACAATCACGTTTACAAATCTTATAAATAGCTTTAGTTTTTGTGTTTCCCAATGCCATTGCACTTGATAATAAAGCATGATCAACTCCATCTAATGCATTAAGTGATAATGAAACTATGGTTGGCAGGATCATGAACGACAACATGATTGAAGCAGTGATGGTACTATAACTTGTTCCAGGTCCTAAAACCGTTTGGGTAATTTGACTTAAAACTTGTGAAGCAAATAATCCAAAAATTACCGAAGGTATATCAGCTAATACTTCAATGGCAATTCTAAACCATTTTTGGTATTTTACTGACATGCGGTATTTAATAAAGATCGATGATTTAATTCCAATTGGTCCAGCAATTAAAATGGCTAATCCTGATGAAAGGATAGTAACACATAACGGTAACCATACACTGGCTTTTCCGTTAGTTAAATCAAAATCACCAGTAAAAATAATATTTGCGATTCCAAAATGTTTAAATCCTGGAATTGAAGCGTAAATAATAAAGCCAATTAAAGCAATAAAAACAAGAGCAAAGGACCAACCTAAAAATGAACTTGTTGTTTTTGAAGCATTATCAACAAGAATCTTTTTCTTATTAATTCTTTTTTGACTATGTTGCTTAGCCATTGTCTTTTGCTCCTAGATAGTTATGATCAGGATTTGATCAATCAACAATTAACGAAGAATCGTCAGATGTTCAAAAATTTTGTACATCATTATTTAAACTCATTGATTGTTTATCTTGATCAGAAATGTGTTTTCCACCATAACTTTTTCATGTGTCCACACTAACTTCGTTAATTAAGTAATTAACAAATTTAACCGCATCTTTATCTTCAATCGATAACATTACGTTTAACGGACGATAAAAGTTATATCCATTTTGTTCTTTAATTTTAGAAACATCAAATGAAGTAGTGTTATATTGAAATAACCCCACATGGCTTTTTTCAATTAACTTAATGTTTTGGTTTACAAAACCTGATGAAAGATAAACAACTGATCCTGGTTCTTTATCGTTAATAAATCGGTCCCAAGCACGAGAATTAGCTTCATCAGTGTCTTTAACACTAATTTCGTCACCATAAACTCCATGCGTAAAGGCTTTTTGTTGTCGGGGAGTTAATTGGTTAATAATTGGCTGATCATTATTTTTAAAATGACTTCCAGCATAAAAACTTGATGCAGTTCCAGAAGTCAAATTACCACCTGAACGGGCATAAGGAATAATTTTCGTGTTTTGGTATAGTTTTTGATCACTAATGCTTAGTGTACTAGAAGAAGAGATAAAACCACCTAAGTTTAAAAAAGAGTTATTGGTTAATCCGTCTTTATAACCGCTAAAAACACGGTATAAATTAATCATGGTTTGTTGATTGACACTTAACGAACTATTCAATTTATTTAATCCGTCTTGACTTAATCCTTGAGGCGGAATAAATAATAAACAGATTCCTTCTCAGCCAATGGTTACTGTTTTAATTTTGCGTTCTTTTCATTCTGATGTAAATTCATCTTTGACATCATGAAAAGGATCTTTAGAAGCATTACCAATTTTGGTAAATCCTTTAGCTACTTGGGAAATTCCAAATCCACTTCCACCTGCATCAACGGTAACATCGTACCCTTGATTTTTAGCATCAAAATCTTTACTTAAACTTTCAACAAATGGTTTAACACCACTCGAACCAACACAAGAAATTGATATTTGTTGATTAAAAGGAATTGAAAAACAAACTAAGGCTAGAACCGGAACAATCCCGATTGAACCATAAATTAATTTCTTTCAACGCCTTTTCATACGTTAACGAATAATTAACCAAAATTATATAAAGAAAAGGCATAAATAATATAAATATTATTAATTAATAACTAAATAGTGTTTTTTCGCTAAATAAGGAATTATTTCTTGCTTTAAAAATTGATAATCTTCTTTGTTAAAAACTTTCAATATTTGATCGCAAATAATAATTAAATTTTCTTTAGTTGTTAAATACATTAAAGCATAAATAAGATTTTTAATATTTTCTTGTTCATAATGTGTTGCTATTTTTAGCAATTTTGGGTTAATTTGATTATTACTAATAATCTCTTGATTGATTTCATCAATAAAAACATGATTAAATTGATTTAAATAGCATAAATGATTATTAATTCAGTTGGAATGAATTTCTAAACAATCAATATTATTGATCAAAACTTTAGTTTCTTGGCTTGTGATTTTATTGCTCATTAAGTTGCAATAAAATTGGTAATTTTCTTTAATTTTTTTAAGTTCTGTTTTCTTGCCATTGTTTAATATCTTTATCGACTTTATCTTCTTATTAATTTGTTTAAATTTAGTTTCTAAGTTATCAACCAAAAGATAGTCCAAATAAATTTTGGTTAATTTGTTATTCATCATTACTTTTAAATAAAAACCTACTAATTCTGCGATATGTGAATTAAAGTAAATAATGGTTGAAGCAAAAAATAACATTTCTCCAATCGTTATTCCAGTTAATTTTTGAATGAGAATGGTACCGATAAAAATTGTGCCTAAATAAATTAAATCAGCTAATAGCCCTTGGACTCAAGATAACTTGCTATTAAAGATTAATTGCTTATTTTGCAAATAAGTGTTATTGTTAAAAGCTTTATTAATTTGGTTTGATAAATAATCATAATTTAGGCAATTAATTGTTTGTTTTTGGTAATTGATAAATTGTTGGCAGACTTTATTCGAATCATTAGTTTTAATTAAGCTTTGATCATAAAAGTTTTCTTGATGATGAAAAATAATTCAGTTAAAAAAGATTTCTAATAAGAGATTAATTCCCACCACAATTAAAAAACTAGGATTAAGGACACTAACAACAATAGAAATCACCAAAGTAACTAAAACCGAATTAATAAAGCTGCTAATCGTGTTAATATAAAAGCCACTAATTTCATACATTACATGGTTAATCATGTAAAAATAATTCGGTTCTACTTTTAAGAAAAAAGATGACTTTTTGTTTAAGATATTTTGTAATAATTTGTGCTTAATTAGTGAATAGTAATCATAACAATAATGGAGATTAAATCTTTCTAGTAAATAATGTGTTGTGTTTTTTAAAAGACTAATAATTAAAAACATAAAGGTTAAAAAGATTAATGTTTTAAATGCTTCGTTATTAATTGTTAAATCAATAACAGCATTAATAAAAAATCCAAAACCAATACTTAAAACTGCTGAAATTCCCTGCAGCAATAAACTAACCATTAAAACAATTGGGTTTAATTGGAAATTAAACTTGTTAGATGAAAAATTAAGTTTAAGTTTCTTAAGTTTTTTAACTTTAATTAAAATCCCCAAAAAAACTTTACTTAATTCTTGGTAACTTAATTGGTACTTACCTAAAGCTGAATCATAGATCTCAACACCATTTTTATTTTTCTTTGCAATCACAAAATGATTAGAACCCAACCGACTAATTAACAAAACAAAATAGCCATTGATCTTTAAGTTCTTAAATTCATTAAAGGTTAATTGGTAACTTAAAGCACTTAGATTAAATTGCACACAAGTATTTTCAAACTCAAACAAACTTAAACCATTAGCACTTAACTTGCACACGTCTAAAACTTTTTGCTTATTATCAAAACGATAAAAGTGGTGTAGTAATGAATTAATCACACAAACACCACATTCATTTTGATTACTTTGTTGTGTTATTTTCATTTAGTTAATAAATAGTTTGAATTGGTCTATTTATCTAAATAAAAATAAAAGTTCCCACTAGGAGAACTTATTTTTGAAGATCTACTTCTTTGCTTTTTTTGCTTTTTTAGTAGACTTTTTAGCTTTTGTTGCTTTCTTTACCATTTTCTTAACTGGTTTTTTTGCTTTAGCAACTTTTTTAGCAGCTACTTTTTTTGTTGTTTTCTTAGCAACTTTTTTTACTTTTTTAGTAGCTTTTGCCTTTTTTGTTACTTTCTTTTTCATTTCAATATTTTCTTTCTTTTCTTCAACAATTACAGTTGGTTTAGTTGGTAATTTTAAGAAACGTTCTTTAACTACTTTAGCTTTTGATTCGCTATTCTTAATTCTTTTTTCCACCAATTGCACTTGAAGCCAATTTACTAATACTTTCACGTACAGTATGCGGGCTTGGTATTAAGAATACAATTATTAGCGATGAAATCAACATAACTAAACATATACAACCTGTAATTAACATTACATAACCTAATGGAGTAATGTAATCAGGATGAGTTTCAATTGGGTCAATAAGAATAAATTGGACTCAACTACCAATGTTTTCATCATTAACAAAAGCAGAAATAAATAATGAAATTAATAAGACGACTAAGTAAGTTACACATAACACTACAGTGATTAGTAAAAAAGCCTTACGTGAAGGGTATAACGACTAATCGATGTTACTAATTTACTATGGGTTTCATTAGAATTAAATGGCATAGATTTATTGTTTTCAAATATTTTTTTATTTGTTTTTAGTCAAATGCAAATAAAAATGATTGACTAGAAACGCCTAATCAATCATTAATATAGATCTAATATATTGCTTATTTCTTAGCTTTAGTTGGTTTACTAAATCTTTCTTTAACAACTTTAGATTTAGATTCACTATTGCTAATTCTTTTTCCACCAATCGCACTTGAAGCTAATTTATCAATGTTCATTTTTACTTTGTGTGGACTTGGAATTGAGAAAGTAATGAAAATTGATAATAATAACGAAACAAGACAAACACATCCAGTTACTAACATTACTCATCCTAGAGTTGTAAACACAATTTTGTTATCGGTTCCAACATTATAGAAAACAAAGTCTTTAATAATTCCATCTAGTTTGTCAGTGAATGCTGTTGCAAAGATAGATGCTAATAAAATAAATAAATATACAACAGTAAGAATTACTGAAGTAATTAGAAATACTTTTCTTCCCACAGTATATTTAGTTACAGAATTAACTAATTTAGATCGGGTTTTATCAGATATAAAAGCCATAATTATTTTTGTTTATAGAGAATTATTTTAGCATAATCCTAAACATTCCTTAATATTTAAATAAATATAATTAGCGTATGAAAAAAACAGCTGTGGTTAATCAACAAGAAATTGTTGATCACCTTAAAAAATATGGTTTTGTTTATAACAGTAGTGAAATCTATGGTGGATTAGCTAATGCTTGAGATTATGGCCCTTTAGGGGTTTTACTTAAAAATAACTTAAAGAAACTATGATGAAGTGAATTTGTCACTAAAGTTCCAAATGCCGTTGGATTAGACAGTAGCATTATTCTTAATCCATTAGTATGAAAAGCTAGTGGCCATTTAAACAACTTTACTGATCCATTAATCGATTGTAAAGAATGTCATAACCGTTTTCGGGCTGATAAATTAATTGAAGAATTTACTAATGAAGTTGTTAGTGAAAAAACAACTTTTAGTGAATTAGAAAAAATTATTAATAATCATCATTTAGTTTGTCCGGTTTGTGGTAAATTTAATTGAACACAAATCCGTAATTTTAATTTAATGTTCTCTACCCACATGGGTGTAGTTGAAAACGATAAATCAACTGTTTTTTTGCGTCCTGAAACAGCCCAAGGTATTTTTATTAACTTTGCTAATATCCAAAGAACCAGTCGATTGAAATTACCATTTAGTATTAACCAAATTGGTAAAGCATTCCGTAATGAAATTACCCCAGGTAATTTTATTTTCCGTACCCGTGAATTTGAACAGATGGAATGTGAATGATTTACTTATCCAGATCAAAGTAATTTAATCTTTGATCAACAATTAAAAAAGATGCAAGATTTTTTAATTAATACACTAGGATTAAACCAAGATCATATTAAGCTTAATGAGCACAAAAAAGAAGAATTAAGTCATTATTCAAGCCGGACAGTAGATATTCAATATCTATTCCCACATGGATATAGTGAATTATGAGGAATTGCTAATCGGGGTGATTACGATCTTAAAGCTCATAGTAAACTATCTAAAGCTAATTTATGATATTTAGATGAAAAAACTAACCAAAAAATTATTCCTCATGTAGTTGAACCTTCGGTTGGGGTAGAACGATTGCTATACGCTATATGTGTTGATAGTTATGAAGTACAACAACTTGAAAATAACGATTCGCGGGTTGTGATGCATTTAACTAAAGAATTATGTCCTTATTTAGTTGCTGTGATGCCATTAGTTAATAAATTAAATGAACAGGCTTTAGAAATTTTTAATAACTTAATTAAACATAACATTAGTGCAACGTTTGATACATCAGGATCAATTGGTAAAAGATATCGTCGTCAAGATGCAATTGGAACGCTATATTGTATTACCTTTGATTATGATTCTTTAAATGATTGTTGTGTTACTATTCGTCATCGGGATTCAATGCAACAAGAACGAATAAAAATTGATGAAATTATTAAATACTTAAATAAATAGATGTCCTTAATTGGGCATTTTTTTATTTATGTTTGTTTTGGAAAATAGTAGTTCAAAAGCTTGGAAAAGTGTAGTTTAAAATTGCAGAAAATAGTAGTTTAAAAACATGGAAAAGTGTAGTTTAAAATTACGGAAATTAGTAGTTTAATAGTAAAATAGTAACAAATGGTTACTAAAAATAAATATCGAAAAAGAATAATTGATCAAAAAATTCAAAAGCTTTTATTTGCTCCTTTTGCATTGCAAATTGTTGGACCTCGTTATTCTGGAAAAACAACAACAGCAATGCATTTTTGTAAATCAATGATAAATTTACAAGAAAATGAAACAAGCGAACGTTATAAACAAATAGCTAAAGAAGATGTTTCTTTATTGCTTGAAGGTGAAAAACCAAGATTAATTGATGAATGACAAGAAATTCCAGGTATTAGAGGAAAAATTCGTCATTTAGTAGATAACTTAGACTATGACCATGTGGAATATATTCTTACTGGTTCAGTAGTTCCGGCTAAATTAAATCATAATGATATCGCTCCTGGAAGATACTTAATATTAAGAATGCATTTAATGTCTTTATATGAATTAGGAATATCAAGTGGAGAAATATTTTTAAATGATTTGGTTAATAAAAAAACAATAAAATCAACGCCTTGTGCCTTAACAAGAAATGATATTGCTAAATATATTGTTCAAGGTGGTTGACCAAACATCTACAACCACTATGAAATATATAAAGATTATGTCGATTCATATATTAAAGAAATTTGTGATGATTTAATTTCGAGATATGATGGTATTAAGAGAAATAGTAAATTAACTTTAGATATTTTAACTTCTTATGCAAGATTGTTATGTGGTGTTAGCAAATCTAATACTGTCCAAAGCATTATTAATGACCTAGCTAAAAAGTATAACAAAATCGCTAAAACAACCATTTATAGCTATTTAAGGGTTTTAAAAAACTTATTTATTATCGATGGTATAAAATGCTGAAATCCAAATTTTAGAAGCAGTATTGCTTTTTGCTCTTCAGAAAAAAAGATGTTTATTGATCCGTCAATTCCAGCTAGATTGCTTAAAATGAATGATCAACAAATTCTTCACGATCCAAATACCATGGGGTTTTTATTTGAAAATTTAGTTGCTAGAGATTTAAGAGCTTATTTACAAAACACCGATTCAGAGCTATATTTTTTTAGAGATCAAAAAGGTACAATTGAATGTGATTACGTTATAAGTTATGAGAATGGTGAATATGCTTTAGTTGAAATCAAAGTATCGTCTAACAATGTACAAATCGCATTAGATTCATTATTAAAAGTTTATAACAAATTACAAAAAGCTAAAGCTAAACAATTACCTAAATTTATGATGATTATCACTGGAGATGGAGCAGCATATACAATCAAAAAAGACACCCCTTGCCCTGTTCATGTAATTCCAATTGGTTGTTTAAAAGACTAAGAAAAATATTGTCTTTTTACTTTTCTATTAGTGTCCACTTTTTTTGTCCATGTTTAAAAAAACGGAAGAAATGGGCGCTTTTTTTTTTTTTTTTTTTGCGCGCGTGAATAAAATATCAAGATATATTTATTAATTTAATTATGAAAATTAAGGGCCTTCTTACTAAATTATCTTTAGGAATTGTTCTTGTTGGTGGAATAACTTTTATTGAATTAAATAATAAGAATACTTCTTTATTTTTATCTAATGGCGATTCTAAAAAACTAGATAGTACTCAACAAAATAAAAACGCTGATCCAGTATATGCTAATTTTCATTATCGCGATATAAGCAACACAGAAACGGAAATTGATGGTTGTGAAAATTGAAATGTGGAAAATCTAATTTGTAAAGTACCAGCTACAAATAACGGAAAAAAAATAGTTGGGATTGGTGATGCAATTGGAAGAGATGAAGGTGTGCTTTGAAAGTGTAGATTTACTTCGATCGATCTTTCTGAGGCTACTAATTTACGATATATTGGAAGAAGAGCTTTTGAAGAATGTAATGACTTGCAATCGTTTTCTTGAGATGTTGGAGCAAAGGCTAATGTCGTTATTAAGCAAAATGCCTTTAAAGGTTGTACAGGCCTTAAATCAATTAATATTACAGGTAGTAACCTATCCCTACATCCCCAAGCTTTTGTAAGTATGCCTGCTCTTCAAACTGTAAATCTTAATGTGGCTACTATTGGATTACAGTGTTTTATGGCTTCAACCAAAATACAAACACTTACTCTTGGTAGCAATACCAGAGTTATTGCTGGAGGAGCTTTTCAAGGTTGTACTAATTTAGCTTCAGTCGACTTTAGTCATGCTACTAATTTACAAAGAATTGATCGTGTAGTTTTTGAAAATGACATTGCTCTAACATCAGTAGATTTAAGCAATTGTACTGCACTTAGAGTAAACAAGCAATATGATGTTGGTTGATTTAAAAGTTGTCAAGCTTTAACAAGTGCTGTTTTGCCGACTAGTATTGACTATATTCCTTTGGAATGTTTTATGAACTGTACCAATTTGAGCTCAGTGCGGAATATTAATGGACATGATATTCTTCCTAGAGCGTTTTTAAATTGTGCTAGTTTACATAGCATAGAACTAAGCGCTAATACATATATCATTAACGATGATGCTTTTAAAAATTCGGGTGTAAACAGAATAACTGGTAATGGTTCAAACTTATCATTCATTGATGATAATGCGTTTTATGGATGTAACTTAACTTATGTTGATGCTTTTTTAAATTTACCAGAAAACAGTAATTTTGTTTTTTTCTCTAAGTATGAAGGAGAAACATTAGTTGGTGGTTTTTTAGAACAAAAAGAACAGGCTAGAATAGCTCGTGCCGCAGGGTGTATAGCGTTTGGCCATATTTTAATTAATGAACAAGCAAGAGGTTTTGCTAGTTTTCATAGCCGTGGTGCTTTTGAAGGATGTTATGGTATTACTGCAATGGAGTTTCCTTCAGATTTTTATTCTATAGATGATCAAAGTCAAAACGGAGCACTTGGCAATCTTCCTAATTTAACAAGACTTGAAGGACATTTGAGTAATGAAAGTCTGGGTGAAATTGCTAGTAATAATTTTAAGTTCTTTAGAAACGATCAACATCAAAATATTAATTTTTATATTCACCATAATGGTTTTGAAGAATTTAAAACTTTATATGAAAAATATTATGATGTTCTTTACCAAGACAAAATTGCTTTCGTAGATGCTGATAATGTTTATAACTGAGATATAGATAGTAATGGTAAAGTTTCTCCCGCTAATAAAACAACATTAACAGGTGATGTATATGTTCCTACTAAAGTTAACGGAATTAATGTTACTGGTTTAAAAGACTCTGCTTTTGCTGGAGCACAAAATTTAAGATCAGTTTATTTTTCTGATGCAATTAGAACTATTCCTGATGCAGCATTTGATGGATGTACTAATTTAGCTTCAGTTAGTTGATCTGAAAATAACACGATTAACACTGTAGGAACTAGTGCTTTTAGTCACTGTAATAGTTTAACTTCGTTCCCATTCGAAAAAATTACTAATTTTAATAATTTAGCATTTAATGCTTGTACATCTTTAAGTTCAATTACTTTTGCTAATAGTGGTGTTAATTTTGGTGAGTTTGTTTTTAGTGAATGTTCAAATTTACAAACAGTAAATTTACCTAGTGATTTAACTTCTATTAACCAAGGATTATTTCACCAATGTACAAAATTAAATAACATTGCTCTTCCAAATTCATTAAATGTAATCAAGCTTGGAGCATTTAGTGGTTGTAGTGGTTTAATTAGTATTACTATTCCAAGTAATGTAACTAGTATTGAACAAAATGCATTTAGTCAAACTGGATTAACTAAGGTTATTTTTGATGATAAAACAACTCCTCCAACGATAGATCAAACTGCTTTTGGTTCAAATGAAAACTTACATAAAGTTCTTATTCAAAATAAATTTAAAGAATTAAATAATCAAACTATTACTGACGAAAACTTAGACGAAATTAAAACAAACTTTAAAAACGCATTTAAAAATCAACAACGAATTCCAAGTGATTTGGTTGTTGAATCATGATTAGATAATGATATTACTGGTGATCAAGAAATTACAATAAATTCACTAAATGAAAATAGATTTAGCTATGGTATTTTAGAGGGTTTTAAGAAAGAACTTGAAATACTTAATACTCAATACGGCCAAGGAGTAACTAGATCTTTAGAACTTGAAATTAATACATCTGAATCATTAAATAATAAACTTGACATAACAGCAAATTTCAACGGTGAAACAAATGATGAAGATTATGAAATAATACATGGAGAAATTCAAACTAAACAAGATGTTGGTCCAAACATCCAATCAGGAACTGCCACTGTTACACCAAAAGTTGTTTACACTAAAGATAATAACAACTTAACATTTAAACTAAAAACACTAACAGTTAATGTTGAAGCTAATGATAATTTTAATGTTGGAGCACCTGAATACACTAAAGCCTTTAATCCTTCAACAAGAAATGAAGACGGATTATGAGTTAGAGGTGACAGATTACAAATTCCATTAATTGTTAATAAAGCCTATTTCGGTCAGTATTATAATGACACCATAAATAACATTTATGATCACCTTCTTGAACTTGTCACTTTTAAGAGAAATGGTCAAACTATACAATTTACAAAATTTAATAATCGTATTTATATAAATCCGTTGGTTGGAGATATAGCATGAGATATTAATGAAATTCCTGATGATTCAAATAACTTATCAGTTCAAATTGCTGTAAGAAATCGAAACATAAGCAACTATCAAGATGCTAAAATTGACATCTTCTTTAATAAAAAATCATTAGATACTCCTGTTTTTTCATTTAAAACTTTTGCTGGAAACCATTTTAGACCAGATATTCATACTATCAATAGTGCTGTTAATCCAGTAAACTTTAGTTTTGCAGACCAAACTAATGGAACTGTGACATGAAATTTAGATACACAACAAAATTACCCTAACGTAGCGGTTAATGATTTTGCTTGATATCGTGCTCATGGATACACATTTAATTTAGATCTAAATGGTTTTAGTAATGAATACATTACTTTAAAACCTAATACATTTACTTTAAATAATGATAATACGCAATTCTCTTTAGATCTAAGTTTAACTAAACCAAATATTGAAGCAATTAATAATTTAACTGTTAGTAATTTAAAAGTAGTTGTTGCTAAAGATGGTGATGTTCATGAATTTACATTACCTTCATTTAAGATTAACTCTAGTGCTAATAAAACGATTTCTGCTGGAGCTGTTTCATATAGTTTAGATAACAGAATTAGTAATGACCGACAAGGTTTATGATTTGGTAATGACTCATTAACTGAACAAGCGGTTGTAAGCAAAGCTTTCTTTAATAATGATTGAAATAATATTGAAGCAATTAAGACTAACTTTAATAATTACTTCACTATTAAAAATCAAAATAATGAAACATTAGCATTAACCCCTAATGGACAAAATGCATGATATAACAGTGAAATTGGAACGATTATTTTTGATATCAATAATGGTAGTCAAAACGGAACTTATGCATTAACATTTAGAATTGTTAAATCTTATAACAATAAAGTTGCATCTTATTCAAATCAACAAATTAAATTGTTTGTCACTAATAATCCAGACCAAAATAATTCACTATTTAGTTTTAGAACATATGCACCTAATGCTTATCAACCAAATCTAACCTTTGCTACTGATCAAGGAAGTGATGTTAACTTATCACTAAATAACCGTAGTAGAAATACTACTTGAAATTTAACAACCCAAACTTGAGACTCACAAATAGCTAAAAACGACTTTAGTTGATATGTTAGAAATGGTTATTCATTAAGACTTGATGCTAGTTCATTTACAAATCAATACATTAGTTTAGATAACCGTATCACTTTAAATGCTAATCAAGATCAATTATCATTAGGTGTAAACTTAACAACACCAAATTTAAGTCCAATACGTAATTTGATTGTTAACGGTTTAAAAGTTATTGCTTCTAAAGGTTCAATTAGTAAAGAAATTGCTTTACCAAGATTTATTGTTAACGCTTCAGCTAACAATGATGTAAGTCGTGAATTAATTAAATTTACACCAAACTCACAAAAGAGTGTAAACCGTGATGGTTTATGAATTAGTGGTGATAATTACCATGTTGTTATTGATATTAATAAAACTTACTTTGGTACTAACGCTGATAATGTTGAATGAATTCGTCAAAACTTAGATAGTATATTCACAATTCGTGGTAATGATGTTTATTCATTTACAAATAAACATGATAATGTCTATTCTAACCGGTATATTGGGCAAATGACTGTTACAAGTATTACTCCATTAACAGGTGAAAGAAACAATGATTATGAAATTATTTTAGATTTCACGCTGCCTAACTCAATTGATTACCAATTGTTAGATCAAGATATTAACTTCTTTGTTAATAATGCTCCAAGTGGTGAAGCACTATTTAAAATTCATACTTATGATAAGGACCACTTTGACCCAGACTTTAATGAATTTACTCCAAACGACATTACTTTAACAACTGGTGAACGTAGTGGAACATTAAGATGAAACGACCATGATCAAACTGAATTTGCAACTTTAGGTAATACTAATACATGTAAGTGAGCAATTAGTAAAGGTTACCAATTATCATTGAGTAGTTATAGTAATGACTATGTTCAATTACAAGATAACCTAGAATTTGATCCAACAACTAACTTATTAAGTGTTGGTATTAAACAAACTAAGGCAGTTAAAGAACAAACAATAATAAAAGTATCTAACTTATCACTATTAATTAAAGATGGATCAACATTAATTAGATCAATTGCTTTACCAACTATTAATGTTACTTTAGGTGCTTCAAGCTCTGATGTAAATAATCCTGATGTTGTTTATACTAATGCAAGCGGAACAGAAACTACTTCATTATTAAATAACGGTGATGTGGCTAGCTTTGATTTAATTATTCCACAAGTCTTATTACCAAACAATGATGAACAACTAATTAACCAATTAAAGTTTATTTATGACGGTGAAGGACAAGACCAATGAAGTTGAGATTCAGTTTCACCAAAAGGTGGAGTTTATAAATTCCAATATCGTCATGAAGATGAAACATATACCCTAACTTATCAACGTGTAGAAGCTTTAACTGAAGATATTAATCCAAGAATTACTTACCATATTACTTTAACTCAAGAATTTGATGCTAAAGTAAAAAGTAATATTAATTTCCATTTTGTTGGTGCAAGTAGTGGTGGAGTTGTGGATATTAAAGCCGATGAATACGTTCCTCCAGTTCCTCCTGCTCCAAGTGGAATTAATCTAGGATTAATCTTAGGTATTGTCTTTGGATCAATCTTCTTAATTGGATTAATCATCCTATTAATTGTTATTATTAGAAGAAAAAGAAAATATAAATAATTAAAAATTGCTAAACAATTCTAACCATGTCATTAACTTTGATATTGGTTAGTTTTTTATTTATTTTTATTGTTAAGACTTTTAATGGGTTATTAACAATATCTAATTTGTTATTGTCAGTATCTTTAATTTCTTTTATTTTAAATTTGATTGGTAAATGATCTTGACCAATAACTTCAAAGTTATTATTGATTTCAAAGTAATTTTTACTTAATATCTCCCAAGTGTAATCATTAATAACTTTTTTAATAATAAAAGCATAGTTTTGTGTTACTTGTTTTTCAATTGCGGTATTAAGCATATATTCGCTTGTTGGTTTACCATTAAATCAAGCTTGATGAACTTCACGATTAGCAACTTTTGCTAATTCTTGATTTCATTGTTTTAAATGTTTAATTTGTTTAGTTTGATAATATTCATTAATAGCGTTTTTATAAGCTTGAACAACCGTGGCAATATAATGTTCTTTCTTCATTCTTCCTTCGATCTTAAATGAAGCAATATTTAAGGCTAATAGTTTTTTTAAATTAGGCATTTGGTTCATATCTTTAGCTGACATACTAAAGTTAGAAGCATATTGTTGTTTTTGATCGCTTAAGCTATATCTTCATCGACATGATTGGGCACAACCACCAATATTGGCATCACGCATGCAGAAGTTATTACTTAACATACATCGACCAGAATAAGCAACACAAACTGCCCCATGAATGAAGTATTCAAGTTCAATTTGGTTATTAATGTTATTAGACAATGCTTTTAATTCTTGATAATTTAATTCTCTGGCTAAAACAATTCTTTTAGCACCATTACGTTTTCAAAATAATGCTGCTTTTGAATTAGTAACTGATTGTTGTGTAGAAATATGAATTTCTACACGAGGATCTAATTCTTTAATAGTTTGAATAATTATTGGATCAGCGCAAATAAATCCATCTGGTTTAAAGCTTAAAACTTGTTTTAAAAAAGGAACTAGATTTTTTAAATGAATGTTATGACATAAAATATTTGTTACTAAATAAGCTTTTTTATTTAAGCTATGGGCATAATCAATCATTTGTTTAATTTGTTGGTAATCAAAATTGCTGGCTCTGGCTCTTAATGAATATTGTTTACCACCAAAATAAATGGCATCAGCTCCATAATCTAAAGCAATTTGACCACGAAATAAATCTCCAGCAGGAGCTAATAATTCAACTCTATTTTTCATTATTAACTCCTTTTAATAAATCATCATTTAAATACATTAAATCGGTTAGTTTATTGCTGATAAACCCAGAAGAAACAACTTCATCTTTATTTAGTGCTTTTTCTTGATGAATTAATTCTTCAATGCTTTGCTTATTTTTAATTAATTTAATTGCTTGATCATAAATATTAATGGTTTTTATTAATCAATTATCTTCATGCATTAAACCATCAATATAAACATAATCTAAACCTTGATTAAATAAATGTTGTAAATAGTGTAAATTGCTTAATACATAACCGGTATAAATATGGGTTCCATACTTATTTTCAAAAATTAACGAAGGAAATGGTCTTAATTCTTCTTTAATTCATAATTTCTGGTCTTTAATATGATATTCAAGCTTGTTTTGCTCTAAGAATAAAGAAACTAAATCTCATCGTGATTGCATCATAAAGACATAACCACTGACTTGTTTAATTATTTTTATTTGTTTTTTATTAGCTAATAATTCATTGACTTCATACTGTTTTAATTCATTAGCAATAACAACACCACTAATGTTGTTTTTTAAATAAAAATTAAATTGACCATAATTAGTAACTAAGGCCTTAGGATCATAAATTAGCTTTAAATTTAGTTTTTGCTCATAACAAATTTGGTTAATAGCCAAATCATTAAAAACAATAGCATCAACTTTTAATTCGTTTAACCAAACTAGTAATTTAGTTAATTTACTTAAATCTTGTTCATAATAAAAAGCATCTAAATAAACAAAAATTTGTTTATGATGTTTTTTAGTTAAATTAATAACAATTTTTAATTGTGTAGCATTTAGTAAACATGTAGTTTTATCACTAAAGTTTTTTATTCCGACTTGAATGATATCAACGTTTGTTTTTCTTACTAAATGACCGATTATCTTATAGTTTGCAGGACTAACAATAATTTTCATTTTTTAAAGAACAGATGGCTAAACCATCATCAATGTCTTTAATTATAACTTTTCAGTCTTTTAAATTAGTTAGTCATATATAAAATTGATTAACTTTTTCTTTTAGTTTTTTTTGATTTTTAGTTAATGTTGGTAGTTGATCAAATTTCTTTAAAAATAGATTATCAATGATAATAACACCATTAGGATTTAAATATTCTTTATACTTACTAAATAAAATTTCTTGTTTAGATTTACAAGCATCTAGGAAAATAACATCATATTTTTGTTTAGGAATAAAATCAAAAGCATTAGTATTAACACATTCAACTTTTTTTAAACTTGATAAATTATTTTTGGCAATTAAATAGTTTTCATGATTTAGTTCAATGGTTGTTATGTGTTCTAAATTAGATTTAGTGATAAAAGCATAACTAGAATAGCCATAAGCTGTACCAAGTTCTAATAAACTTTTATAGTTGTTCTTATTAATTAAATCAACAATAATAACTAAAGTTTGATCACGAACAATCGGAATCTTTTTATCTAAGCATAGCTGTTTTAACTCTTCTAAACTCATATTATTTTTGTTCAAGATATTTAGTTAATAAGTGTTGGGCTGCTAATTTATCTTTAATCTTTTTTATTTGACTACCTTTAAGTTCTGCGGTTTGTTTTAAAAAACTAATTGTTTCTTTCGTTGAATATTGTTCATCAATTAATTGCACTGGTAAATCAATATTTTTTAGTAATAACTGGTGAAATTGTTCAACAGCTAAGGTTGTTCTTGATTTTTGATCATTTAGCATTAAAGGATAACCCAAAAGAATTAATTCAATATTATTGTAATACTTAACTAATTTTTGGATTTGGTGAATAGCTAACATGTAATTATTGTTTTTCACTTCAATAGTACTTAAAGCATTAGCAATTGTTTGTTTTTCATCACTAATTGCTAAACCAATTCTTTTAGTACCAAAATCAATTGCTAAAACACGCATTAATTAACCTTTTTTTGTTTTATTTTTGTTTGAAGTTTTAAAGCTTGTTGATAAACTCTTTTAAACAAAAAAGCATAGCTTAATAAAGATTCTAAACTTTTTTTAATTTCGTGTTCAAACTGAATTTTATTAGCCTTATCATACTGCTTCATGTAATTTAAACCTTGATGTTTAATTAAATGCAGTAAATCCTTAACTTTTTGATAACGATTTAAGTTTTCTTCATCATCCATTGAGTCCTCAATGGTTGAATTAATTTCGTTATCTAGATGTTGAAATAATTGATCTTGTTCATATGATTGATCATCGATATAAACTTTAATGATTTTCAATAATAAAAGATAAACTTCAACTTTACGATAACCTTGTAGATTATTTAAAGCAATGCCAATTTGTTTTTCGTATTCTTCCTTTCAATTTTTTGGGCAAGAAATTAAACTAAATAATAAAAGATTTAATTGACCAATAGCTGTTGAACAAAGTTTATCACATTGTTTTTGATGATATTTATAACGATTATCAATGTTTAAATAAATTTTAGAGCTAACAAGATTTTCACTTAATGAATCAACAAATCCTTTTTGATCTAGTTCCTGTGGTTTAGGATCATACTCATGTCTTTGTTTTTGAACAAAATCTTGGTTATTAAAACTACTAAAATTTTGTTTAGTTGGAAACAATTTACTTTTCTTTTCATTAAAACTAGCTTGAATTCCTTCTAAACTAATTTGTGAAATATTAGCTAGGTGTTTTAATAAATCAGTTGTATTTAAAGTTGTTCCATTAACAGCAATAAGATCAATAGCTTTTTCAATTTGATCTTGCATTTCGTCTTTAGGAACATGTGGATTAATTGTTTTATTAATGAAGAATGTTAAAAAGTCGGTTCGATTATTAGTAAAAATATCTTTTAGTTTTTCGGTTCCATATTTTTGAATAATTTCATCAGCATCTTTAGCATCAATACCTTGATAATCAACAACACTAGCATTAAAACCGTTTTCTAACAGTTTCATCCCAATATCTAAATTAGCTTTTAATCCAGCTCTATCATTATCTAAAGCTAAAATAATTCTTTTTAATTTCTTTAGTTGTCTTAATAGTTTTATCTGTTCACTACCTAAAGAGGTTCCCATGGTAGCAACTGTATTAGTAAATCCAGCCCGGACACAAGCAATAGTATCCATAAAACCTTCGGTAATATAAACATTATTTACTTCATCATTCTTAAAGAATGAATCAAGGTTATATAACACATGAGATTTATTAAATATGTCAGTCGCAACAGTTAATAAATATTTTGGTTCAACATTTGGATCTAGGCTTCTAGCACTATAAGCAATAATTGTTCCATTTTGATTACGAATCGGAAACGTTACTCGATTAGCATAATAAAAATCTAAATTCTCATTTAATAGCCCAGCGTGTCATAATTCAGTGGCATTAAACTTTAAATCAGGGTCATCTAAGTTAGGAAAATAATGATTTTCATTCGTTAGCATTTCTTTCATTAATGCTTTATCATTAATGGCTAATCCTAAACCAAATTGATTAATTAATTCTTCATTAAGCCCACGTGATTTTAAATAATTAATTCCTGCTTGATGATTTGGATCAAATAAGAAATCACTAAAGAACGTTTGGGCTCTTTGTAATGCTAAAACTAACCGTTTTTGTTCTTCGGTTCATTTATCTTTATATTTTTGGTTAACTTCTTTTAATTCTTTAAGTTTATTGGCATCATAGTGGATTTTTTCACCCACTTTAATGACTGCATCAATATATGAAATTTTTTCATATTTAGAAACAAAAGTAAAAACATCTCCACCCGTTCCACAAACAAAGCACTTAAAGATTTGTTTTTTAGGATTAACACTTAAACTTGGATCATGATCATCATGAAAAGGACACAAACCAAAATAGTTGATTCCTTTTTTCTTTAAACTAATATAAGAACCAACAATGTTAACAATATCCGCATTATTACGGATATCTTCAATAATATCTTTACGGTTAGTTGAATAGTTTGTTAACATGTTTAATTAAAAAGTTCTTTTATTAATAAATAGATATAAATAATCTTTTTATCGATATGTAGATTTTATAATTTATATTATTTAAATATTTAAGAAATGCAAACCATCACTAAACAAAATAATTTAAATAAACAAATTCATCAATTAACTAAACCTTATCGAATTCATAAATATAAGAGTTGAACTTATATTTTTTCATGGATTGGGTTTTTATTCGTAATTACTGGAATCATATTATCAATTGTGATTAATACAAATCCAATTTATAGTAAACATAATCTATTTAGTGCTGTATGAGCACAACTATTGTTTGGTGTTTTTAGTTATTTAACAACTCAAGGTAATTTAATGATATTAATTTACTGAATTTGTTTCTTATTTTTCTTTAGTTCTAAATTATTTGCTAATCACTTCTTTAGTGTATTTATTTGAAGTTATGCTAACTTTGTGATGTTAGCATACTGAGCAATTGTTTTTCCAAGTTGAATTAGTGGTGGAAGTTTTGATAATTCTGTCATTGGGATAACTACTAGTTTAATTCAACATTTAGTTTGCCCGATTTTATTTAATGTCGTTATGATTTGTGGCAGTAAATATCCATATCAAACTAAAGAAGTTATTACTAACTACTTATATGATTGAAAATTAATTGGTTGATTAAGTTTATATGCAATCGTTTATTTAGTTTATGTTATTGCTATTAACTTTATTCCGATTCCTGTTAGTGCATTTAGAAGTGATTTACAAAACAATTACACTAATCTAAATGGACATAACTTTATTAGTGTTTATGGTAGTTTTACTAACTTTAACATTAACTGTTGAAACACTAAGTATGATGAAAATCTTAATTTGGTGTTTGATACTAATACTGGTGGTCATACATATAACATTGGTTTTGTTTTTGGTATCTTAGTTTTCTATGAATTATTAGCCTTTTTAACTTGAATTAGCAATAATATGCTTTGTGTAAGTAAAAAGACTAGAAAAGAATTAAGAAAACAAGTTAAAAACAAAACCATTCAAAAGTTTTTATTAAAAGAGTTTAAGAAGTAAAAAGCTAGACATTAATTTGACTAACTTTTTTAAAATCTAATTTATTTCTTATTGTGTTTTCTTTTATAGAAAACAATTCCACCGGCTGCTAATCCAATAGTAGCAATTCCACCAAAGATTCCACCTAGAATTGCGCCTAGATTATTAGTGTCTTCACTTGGTGTTGGTGTTGGGCCTGGTGTGGGTCCAGGGGTAGGTCCTGGAGGATTAGTGGCTACATATGTATAACTTTTAGCTCCAGTATTATCAAATCTATCATGATATGCTTGTAATACTTGTTCAGGATCATCACCATCTTGAATAGTATAGTGAATGGTGATATCGTTACAGCCTAAAAAAGCGTTATTATGAACACGAGAAAACGTATTCTTTAAATTTGATAAACTCATATTTAAGCCATAAATATCAGTTAAGGAAATACAATTTCCAAAAGCTTTTTCATTTATCGCATATCTAGTATTGGGATCATAAAAAATTGTTCCACCTTTTTTTGTGAAACTAACACTTTTTAAATAAGCACAATTAGCAAAACAAGAAGTTCCAAAATTAGTTCTTTCTCATTCTATTTCAACCGTTTTTATTGAGACTGAATTCTCAAATACGTTATTAGAAATAGTATTTCGTATGCTAAATCTTGGTTGTTTTTGTATAACTACTTTAGTTGCATCGTTTTTGTTGTTGCATGCAGTTACATAATAAAAATACACTCTTAAACCACTTGGACCAGCATTATTATGTTCTTCATAAGTAAGATCTGCTAACACTTCTTCATCATTCTTACTTTCACTACTTAATACAACATGATTACTAGTATTAATACCCAAAGGAACTAAAGTACTAACTAAACCTAGTCCACATAAAAATTTTGATAAAAATTTTAACTTCATATAGTTTCATTGTATCCAGCCAAAAAAAAAAAAAAAAAAAGCATACTTTTTTAAGACAAATTTAAAGTAGGACATTTTTGGTGGACACTTTAAAAAGGTGTTCATCTTTTTTTTATAAATCTTTGCTAAATATTTTCTTACAATAACTATTTGGTGATAGTCAATAAAGCTAAAGAACAAAAAAATAAAATATCTATGTTTCTATTTTTACCGATTGAATCGTAAAAAAGTCAATAACTATAATAATATTAATATTTTTACTATTAAATATTTATATGAAATATAAGAATTTACTTAAATTTTTAAGTGGTTTTATTGTGTTTAGTACTTTTATTCCTATTTCAAGTACTTTTAATAATAAACCTCTCTCTCTCTCTCTCTCTCTCAGGAGTAGATAATGTTGGTAATTTAAATCAAGAGAATCATACTACAAACGAAGTTAAAGAACCTGTCGGAAATTTATGATGGGGTATTACTGAAGCAAAAAAATATCATATTTTTACTGATAACAGTGTTTTAGATGGATTACCATCTGACACAAAATTTAATGTTTTTTTAAATTCTAAAGGTGGAGCGGATTTCCATGGTATTCATAATGGCTCAGGTGGAGATATAACTCCAGAATACAATATTAAGAATCCAACACTTGCTAAAACATGAATATATAATGGTATAAACTATACTTTTGGTGATATTAGTAGTAGAGCCCTAAGAGCTTTTAGTGGTAGAGTAACTTTTAATCAAGGTATTTTGATTCGAATGGACAAGCCCATTCCATCTAATCTTGCGCGGATTACATCTTTAAATTTTATTCTTGATAATGATTACAAGGATATATCTTTTATGTACGAAGCACCAGGTTTATGAACTACTCTTTCGTATTATCCTGGTAAATCATATCTTTTTGATAATGTACAGACAATTAATATTGATACAACACATTTAAGTTCTGGACAAGCAGTTGGTTTTACTGTTGCAAACCGTATTTTTTGAAATAGCCCAGCTTTGAGACAAGTAAATTTTAGAACAACCCAAGGAAGTAATGTAACTTTAATTCCTAATCTATTCTATTATGCGTTTGCTTGAAGTAATGAAGCAAATAGAACTAATACCCTGGAATTTAAAAGCTATGATGGGATAAGAGAAAATCCTTCCATAATTAAATGAAGACATATTGGTTCTCACGTTTTTTACAGATCTAATTTAATTGGGGCAATTGATTTTTCTAATTCATCACGAAATGTATTTGAAAAAAGTAATGATTGACCTGATGAAGAACTAGGTAGTTCTTTTAAAGAAACTAACATCAATAGCCTCGTATTGCCGGAAGGTATAACAAGTTTACCTGAAGAGACATTTAAAAACTGTCAAAATTTGTGATCATTAACAATTCCTAAATCTTTAACTTCTTTTGGTAATGAAGCATTTGCTAATTGTGAAAACATGAATAGTATCTACCTAAATTGGGGTAAAGACGAAATAAATCACTTATCTTTTGCTGACCAAAATACTTTTGCTAAATCTTCTTCAAGTACAGGTGTTTACATGAATTATGATCCGATGACAACTGATTTTAATGAATTAAGAGATTTACTTGATAAAAAAATTACAGATCTTGGTACTCAATCAATATGAAAATGAATTCTTAGACGAAATCAGTTGTCTTTTGTTTTACCTGAATTTCCAGAATTTATTAATCTTCAAGGTGATGGAATTAATGAACAAACTGTTACTTATCAATTAAGCCCACAATTTACCGAATATTTAAAAACAAACCCTAATTTAACTTTTAAAATAACTGATGAGTCTTGACCAAGTGATTTACCACCTTCACTACATAAAGAATTAATTTTAAATCCAGATAAAACAGAATTATATCTTAGATACTCATTCAATGGTCATTTACTTAACTCATTTACAAAAACTTTTAATCCTAAACTTGTTTTAACAAATAATAGCGGAAGTGTTAGTAGACAAACTTGACCACTTAATGAAACCACAATTAATATTACAGAAGATGATAGCGCTGTTGTTGCTGGCGATTTTCTTTACTATACCCCTTCTGAGCCTGATGAACCAGGGTTATGGCTTAATGGAGATCAAGCTAATTTTTCATTAACTATTCCGGTTGTATTATTAGATGGTGTTGAAAGTGATAGAGAGCTAGTACAAAGATTTAATGAAATTATTACCACTAAATTTAGTGATAGTACTCTTACTTGACAAGCAGGCACGACAGGAAACGATCTTTTTTTAATGGACGGAGATGATCAAATTGCAAATTTAGAAGTTCATCTAGATCAAAGATATATTGATGTTAATCATTTTAAATTTTACTTTATACTTCAATATAATGCTTTAAACGAACACAAACGATTTCATACTGGGTTAATGACATTTAAGGTTAATAACTCTCCTGGAGAAGATCCGAACATTAAGATTAAATTCTTTGCTAAAGATTATTTTGATCCTAAGGTTTATACTATTACTCCACAATCAAATCATATAACGCTAGATCCCACAACAGGAACTGGAACTATTGTTTATAACATTCCAGCAAGTCGAGAAGAATTTGACTATAACTCATATAAATGACATGCTGATAAAGGACGAATCCCAATTATTACACAACCAACTTTAAGTGATAACGAGTATATTCAAGTTGATAATTTTGTTTTTAACGCTGATTACACGAAGTTAACAGCCAATGTAAGACTATTAAAACAAGATATAACAGATCATACTGTTAATTTAAATGCTGGTTCTGTAACTTGTAGCGGTTATCAAAGAACAGCGATGCCACCAATCGATATTGTTGTTCCCGGCGCTGAAAGAGAAATTAATGCTAGCGATGTATCTTATCCAGTTACTGAAGCTGTTAGACATGATGGACAAAGTTCATTGTGGGTAAGTGATGATAAAGCTAATTTTGATGTTACTTTAAATAAATACTGAATTAATAACCCAGAGACAGTAAACATTAAAAACTTTAATGATTACTTTAATTTATATGATGGAAACAATAAATTATCTCCAATTTATAGTGAACAAGAAAATGCTTATTTAGTTTCAATTAATTCTGCGAATAATGTCTTTAAGTTTACTTTAGCACTTGATCCTAATCAACCAACTGATAATATTAATAAAGTTAAATTAGACTTTAATTTCACTGCATTAAAAGTAGGGTTTAGTAATAATGGCTTAATTCTTAAAACAAAAGAAAATAGAGAAAACCGAATCATTCAAACCATTAGAACATACAGTCCATATGCTTTAGACCCTGAAACAAGTGTTATTGCTATTGCAAAAATTACTAATAACTTATCAGACCAACAACCAACAGCAACAGTTACTTGACATTTAGCTACTACTACTATTCAAGGTATCGCTAAAAATACTTATGAATGAAATGCATTAAATAACCGCGTTCCACAAATTGTTTTACCACAAGGTAGACTTGTTAAAGATGGTGTGGAATTAACAAACTTACAATTTAATTCAAGTTATACTAAGATTACCGGTAATTTAAGATTACTAGAAGATAAACCTACTGGGCAACAAATTACACTTGATCTATCGCGGATTTCAATAACTATTCCTGGTGGAACAATTCCTGGTGAATTCCCAACAACTGTTGTTAATGTAAATCAAGATAGTCAAGAAATTGTTAGTAACGTTCCAACTTATGACTATCAATCAAGTTTAGTTCCAACTAGAACTGAAGAAGGATTATGATTACCAAATGATTTAGCTGTATTTAATTTTGAAATTCCAAGCGCTTATATTGATAATAAAAATCCTGAAGCAATGTATCGTGACTTTGGTAACTATTTAACTTCAACTTATAATGATGAAAATGTTAGTTGAACTTTTGATAGTACAACAAATAGTTTTACCGGAGTAACAACCCAATCTCATGAAACTCTACCTTATACATTTACATTATCAATTGGTAACTTTATTGACAATAGATTTAATGTTAGAAACTATAGCGTTACTTTAAAGAAAAATAAAGCCACAACTCAACGTGATACTTTAAAATTTGCAATTAGTAATAATGGAACAGTACATTCAGACTATGTGACTATTAATAGTTTGGGTATTAATGATCTAGATCCACAAGTTACTAATGCAACCCCAGAAGTAGAAATCTTTAATTTATCAGAAGAAAATATTACGGCTGATATTAGCTACCGTTTAGAAACTTTAAATATTAATAACCAATTCACAATTAATACTTATAAGTATCTAAAATCATTAGGTCACGAATTAGAAGTAATTGGTGAAGAAAACGAATTCTATCACTACAGTAATTTAAAAATTAGTGAAGATTGTACTCAAATTACTGGTCAAGTTACTATTAATAAAGTTGATGTAACAGATCAAACTTTACCATTAAGATTAAAAGTTGTTGATCTTAGTGATGAACATAAAATAATTAGTAATCTATATGAATTAACTCTAAATATTGCTAAAGGTAGTACGGTTGTTAACTATACAAATGAAGAATATACAACTAAAGAAGAAACTGATGCTTTAAAATATCAAAATGATGCTGTTTCATTCATTGTTGATGCTCCAAAACTATTAATTAATAACGATTTCATTAATCATTTAGTTGTTCAATATACAGAAGGTGAATCATTAGATCCTTTTACTTGAACTCCTAAAGAAGGAAGTGAAAATACTTATATTAGCGGAAACAACCAATATGAATTAACTTATCAACTAATGATTAGTGATAAACTATATAACCGTGAAAACTATAAAGTAACCATTAAACAAATTTCTAATTATCAAATTGATAATGAGATTAAAGTAAGTTTAATTAATCAAGATCAAACTAGTGGTGTATTAACCATTAAAACATCTGAATATGAACCTCCTGTTCCAGCAAGTGTTAATATCGGTGCAATTTTAGGTGGAGTGTTTGGTGCAATCGTCTTAATTGGACTAATTGCTCTATTAATAGTTACTATTAAAAGAAGAAAAAATAACAAGAAATAATTAAGTTTTTTAATAAAAATCACCAAGGTTTATTCCCTGGTGGTTTTTTATTTAAATAACTATTGAAATATAGTCTTTTGTTTTTTTATAAATTTATTTTTTGTTACAAAATACAAACTTTTTTTGGCGGGAAATACCCAAAATTTTGGTGGAAATTACCCAACAACTAAGAATTAATAAATTCTTTAAAAATTTTATGAACTTTTAGATACTTATTTTCAAGTTCTTTTAGGCTTTTTTCATAAAAGTTGTAATAAGCTTTAAATTTCGGTTCAGTACCGCTCTTTCTAAACTTAATTCAACTATTATTACCTAGATGTCATTCCAAGCAATCGCCATCTTTATTTCAATTAATCTTCTGAATT
This sequence comes from Mycoplasma sp., assembly GCA_029203615.1. Lineage (GTDB taxonomy): Bacteria > Bacillota_I > Bacilli_A > Mycoplasmatales > Mycoplasmoidaceae > Malacoplasma_A. The sequence continues at coordinate 398,148 of CP091280.1, forward strand.
TTAAAATCACCAATTTTAGTTTTTTTAAAATTCTTAAATGATTTCATTAATTGATTAGCTTTAGCTTTTCAATCTAAGCCAGGAATAATAAATGAATCGGTTTTTCCAAATCAATTACCAAATTCCTTAAAGATAACATGATGTAAATAGTCAACAATCGTCATTTTATTACTTTTACAATAGTGATAAATTTCTAAAGCTAAAGCACTAGCGGTAAATGAATCTTTATCACGGTTAATGTTGGTATTTAATGCCCCAATCGCTTCTTCAAATGCGACGATAAAGTCCATCGGTCCATCGTTTTCAGTGACAATTTTACCCATTTGTTTAAATCCAGTTAAACTTCTAAAGACTTTAGCACCATATTTTTTGGCAATTAAATCAATATAGTTAGTTGATACATGACTACTAACAATAAAAGGTTGATGCATAAATGATTTATTTTTTAAGGTGTAATAAACATAAATCATTCCCATTTCATTTCCGGTCATTAATCTTCATTGTTTTTGGTGTTTAACCATTAATGCCATGCGATCAGCATCAGGATCAACAGCAACAATCACATCAGCTTTAACTTGATTAGCTTTTTTAATTGCTAATTCAAACGATTTTGGATCTTCTGGATTAGCAATTGGTGAATTAGGAAAATTACCATCTGGATAACATTGTTGAGTTACAGCTACTGGATTAAAATGACAACTTTTTAAAAACTCACCTAAATATTTACTAGCTGTACCGTGGTGTGTAGTATAAACTACTGGATAAGTTTTTTTAAGATCAAGAATATCACGGTTAATAAATACTTTTTTGGCACTAAAGAAATATGAATCAATCATTGATTGATCAAAATAACGAATTAATTTGTTGTTTGGTTTAAATTTTAGTTTAGTTAATCCAACACAACTTGGCATTAGTTCTTCAATGGCTTTAGCTGTTTCATTAATAATTTGTCCACCATCTGGGTTATAAACCTTAAACCCATTGTATTCTTTAGGATTATGACTAGCTGTTACAATAATTCCTCCACTAGCATTTAACATTCTAATCGCATAAGAAATTATTGGCGTAGGAATTAACTCATTATTTTTAAATAAATAAACTTTAATTCCATAACTAGTTAACACATTAGCACAAACAATGGCAAATTGGTCAGATTTTAACCGATTATCATGTCCAATTATAACGCTAGGATTCTTAGGATATTTTTTTAATAAGTATTGAGCAAATCCACTAGTAAATTGTTGATACGTATAACAATTCATTTGGTGGGTTCCTGGACCCATTGTACCCCTAATTCCTGCGGTACCAAACTTTAAAGATTCATTACTAAAGTATGAATCAATTTGTTTTTGATCCATTTTTTTCATTAATGCTTTAGCGTGATTACAAACACCTTTAGCAGTTAATCATTCTTGATAAATTTTATTAACCATATTTATTTCTTTTTCTTGTTTTGTTGACTAGGAATTTCTTTCTTTTTAAAAGTTACAGGCATTAAATCCTTAAATAAATATTTTTTTACTTTACCATCAATGTTATAAACCACAATTGGCGCTTTAGGATCCATAAATTCTGTTAATGCTTGTAAACATACACCACAAGGAATAACTTCATTACTATGTGATGAACTAATTAGATCTAATTGTTTAACAACCTTTGATCCGTTAGTCATTGCACTAAATAAAGCGTTTCTTTCAGCACAAATTCCTGCCGTAAATGAAGCGTTTTCGACATTAACACCTTCAAATTCACCCTGATCAGTAGTAACAATGGCTGCTGTAGCAAATTGCGAATAAGGTGAATAAGAGTTTTTTAATAATTCTTTTAGTTGTAAGTATCGTATTTGATTAGTTTTTTTCATAATATTTATCCTTCTAAAACTTTGGCAATTAATTGACTTTCTTTAATTTTGTGTTTTTTCTTAGTTAACACAATATTGTTTAAATAACGGTTAACAAATGATTTGGGAATTGGTTTATTTGCATATAGTGTTGCTAATACTTTATTAGTATTAACAAATTCATTGTTATGGAACTTAATATGAATTCCCGCTTGGAAATCAATTGCTTCTTCTTTATTATGTCGTCCTGCCCCTAAATCATTAGCAATATAACCCAATTCACGGCATGATTTATATAGCAAATATCCAGTTCGATTAGTTTTAATATCTAGTTTGTATTTTGGTAAAAAGAAATCACCATTAAGAATCGACATACTTGATCCTTGCGCAACAGCTCATTTCTTAAATTGGTTTAAAGTTTTTTTATTATTTAGAACTTCTAAATACATCTTTTTAGCTATTTCAGCTGTTTTGGCTTTTTTAGTAGCTAATAAGATATCAATAATAAAACGTTCTACTAAGATATTCAATCTTGGTGTTTCACTCTTTCCATCTAAAAAATCCATCGCTGCTTTAACTTCAATGGCATTACCAATTGAAGAACCTAATGGCTCAGACATATTGGTGACATGAATATTTACTTTTCGTTTAAAGCGTTTACATAGATTTAACATGATGTTAGCTAGTTGTACTGCTTGATTAATATCTTTACAGAATGCCCCTTCACCAAACTTTAAATCAATAAAGATATGGTCAGTTTTTAAAGCTAGTTTTTTACTAATAACACTAGCTGCAACTAACGGTAAACATTCAACGGTATCAGTTACACTTCTTAGTTCATATAAAACTTTATCAGCTGGAACAATATCATTAGTTTGTTTCATAATAAACATGCCAACTTTTTTCAATAAGTTAAGATCTTTATTAGGTTTTCAATCCATTGATACTTTAATTGATGCTAATTTATCAACAGTTCCTCCAGTATGACCAAGTGCTCCACCTGATAATTTAGCGACTTTAATACCTAATGATGCACAAATTGGTAAAAGAATTAAACTAACTGTATCAGCTACTCCACCAGTAGAATGTTTATCAATAATTGGTCCTTCTATCCCATTAAAACTCATGGTTTTACCACTTTCTAACATTGCTTTAGTTAGATAATAAGTTTCATCATCATCAAAACCATTAAGTAGAATCGCCATTAATAGGGCTGAAGCTTGATAATCTTTAACTTTTTCACCCCTAACAAATTCATTAACAAAATAATAAATTTCTTGTTCTGATAAAGTTTGTTTTGTTCTTTTTTTATAAATGATTTGCAAAATATCCATAAGTTAAAAAATTGAACTATTTAAATAGTTCAACTCCTCTTGAAGTTCCGATTCGATTAGCTCCAGCTTTAATCATGGCATGAAAATCATCTTTATTTTTCACTCCGCCTGCAGCTTTAATTAAAATTTTGTCACCTACTGTCTTCTTAAACAATTCCACATCATGAACGGTTGCGCCAGATGTACTAAAGCCAGTTGAGGTCTTAATAAAATCAGCTTTAGCATTCATTACACAATGACAAGCATCAATCTTTTGTTGATCGTTTAGTAAACAAGTTTCCACAATTACTTTTAACACTTTATTACCGCAAGCTTGTTTAATTAATTTAATTTCGTTAGTAACATAGTTTAAATCATGAGCTTTTAATTTGGCGATGTTAATAACCATATCCACTTCATCAGCACCAATATTAATCGCATCTTTAGTTTCACTAACCTTAGCATTGGTTGTCATTTGTCCTAACGGAAAGCCAATAACAGTGCAAACTAAAACATCACTTCCTTTTAATTCTTGTTTAGCTAAAGGAATATAACTTGGGTTAACACAAACACTTTTAAAGTTGTATTGCTTTGCTTCTTTACATAATTGAATAATTTCTTGTTCACTAGCATCAGCTCTTAGTAATGTGTGATCAATGTATTTTGACAATTCCATATTTTATTTCTTTCTTTTACTATAAACAACAGCACTTTCAAGGGCTAAACTAACCATTTTTCTTAAGTTAGTTTCTCGTTCTTTACTACTTAAGATTTTCTTATTCACGAATGAATCGCTGCAAGTTAAAATCATAGCTGCATCTTTCTTAAATCTTAAAGCATTAGCCATCAAACCATATCCTTCCATTTCAACACAGATTGATTTGGTTTCTTGCTTTCTCTTTTTTCAATCAACTGCACTATAAAAGATATTAGATGAATAAACTTGCCCAGATAAAAATTGTGTTTTTTGTTTTTTAGCAACACTTAAAATTAAATCTACTAGTTCTTTTTTAACTTTAAGTACTTTGCTATTAGTTTTTAAACCTAAATCACGTTTAAGGTTTGTATCACCATAAATTGTTTTAGCTACAAAAATATCACCAACATTATAGGATTTATCATAACTACCACAAGTTCCAATCCGAATAATGCAATTTACACCATATTCAGCATATAACTCATGGGTATAGATTAAAATTGAAGGAATCCCCATCCCATGACCCATAACAGTGATCTTGGTATTTTTATATTTTCCAGTATATCCATACATCCCTCTTGTATTATTGATTAACACAGGGTTAGTTAAATAATTTTCAGCAATCCATTTTGCTCGTAATGGATCTCCTGGCATAATTACCACTTTAGCAATTTGCCCTTTTTTCGCACTAATGTGAATACTCATAGAGTTTTGGATATATATTTTATATTATTTAAGAGATATATAATTAAGCAAATATTTATGAAGAATACTGTTGTTAACGTTACGATTGAAATTCCCAAGTTATCAAATGTGAAATATGAATTTGATCGTAAAACTGGAAAAATTAGTGTTGATCGAATTTTATATGGCCCTAGTGTTTATCCCGAAAACTATGGCTTTATTGCCGATGCATTAGATTGGGATGGTGATGAACTTGATATGTTAATTATTGCCGACCAAGCATTTAACCCTGGTATTATCGTACCAACAAGAATTATTGGGGCAATGAGTATGGTAGACGGAGGAGAAACTGATACTAAACTAATTGGTGTAATTGATTGTGATCCGCGTTATAGTCATATTCATAGTTTAAAAGATATTTCGCAACATAAATTAGCTGTCATTAAAGATTTCTTTGAAACTTATAAACGTTTACAAAAGAAATCAGTTAATGTCGGTGATTTCCATGATGTTGATTGAGCAATTAAAGAACTAGATGAATGTCGTAGTTTAATGAAAGAATACGGTAAAATAGATAAAGATGAATTCATTAAACTAATGCAACAAAAACATCCAGAAAAATACCAAGCTTAATTTATTAATTAAAAATGTCGAAAGATTTCAAGCGCGAAATCTTTTTTTTACAATTTTCATATTAATTTATGCAAAAGAAGAAACTAATTGGTGGAATTGTTGCTACTAGTGTTCTAGTTCCTGCGGCTGTAGCAATTAATAGTGAAACAACATTAAAAAATAAATTAAATGAAATAGAAGAAAGCGATGGAGAAGAAGAGTTTGATGATGGATCTGATAATTCTTCAGGAAATAATATTTCTGATGCTCCAGATGTCCCTAGTGATAACTCTTTATCTTTAACTCAAACTATTAATAATAACGAGTTTGAAGACATTAATGTTGAACACGTTATTATTGAATCTATTAGTTTAGAAAACATTCTAGTTAATAACACTCATCCTAATAATTACAATAATTTAACATTTAAGTTATTTTTAAATGAAAATGAAATTACTAATAATGCTAATGAATATGGTTTAAGTTTTAATTCAACTAATGGTGAACTTAAAACATTAGTGGGAAGAGAAATTAATAAATTAGATAACTTATCAATTCAAGTTTATCATCAAACTTATAACTTATCTGCAAGTACTAATAAGTTTAGTGTTAGTGTTAAAGCATTAGTTAAACAAGAAATAGTAAATGAAACTAATCCATTCCCTTGAGCAATTGTTTTAGGTTCAGCATTTGGAGGAATTGTTTTAATTGGCTTAATTGCTTTTGCCTTCTTTAAACGTCAAGAGAAAGATAAAGAAAACAAGAAGTAAAAACACTTTAATTTCTTTAATATCAACCGTAAGGTTGGTATTTTTTATAATTATTACTAATTTATGAAACTTAAAACTCTATTTAAATGTGTCAGTGGATTAGCTATTGGTTCTAGTTTAATTCCGGTAGGGATGAGTTTTAATAATAAAGCTCTCTCTCTCTAAGTAACCAAAATGTTGGTAACTTAGAGGATGATAATCAATATTGAAATATTACTGATGATGGGGTTTTATCTCCTAAAGATGAAGCTTCAGCACAAGCACTTATTCATGATGGGACTTTAACAATTCCTAGTAAAGTAATAAAAAACGAAAACGAAGAAATTAAAGTAAATTATATTAGAAATAATGCTTTTGAAAATAACAAAAAGCTTGTCCATTTAGTTTTTTCTCAACTTGAGGATGAGCAATGAATAGATATTTATGGTAATGCTTTTAAAGGTTGTTCTAATTTAGAATCTATAAAATTTGCTAGGGATGTAGTAGAAAATAATGGAATTGGTAAAATTGGTGTCTATGCTTTTGATAATTGCCCTAAATTAACTGAATTTGTACGAGGTCTAAACTCACACTCCAAAAATAAAATGCGAACATGAGGAAACCCAATAACTGGAGGTTTCTTATTGGATGAAGATCAACAAAAATTATATCGAGAAACTGGGATACTTGCTGTAAGTGATGCAACAGGATTATCATTCGGAGTTATTAATTTTTGAGGTTCAACTGAATATGTCCCAACTATTAATTCTTTAGTAGGAAATTTTAATTCCTTATATTTACCTGAAAGTTTAAATTTTATTGGAGATGACGCCTTCTCATACAATAGTCACCTTAGTAAAGTAATTTTTCCTAATAAAACATTCACATGTGGATGAGCCCCTTTTGCAAAATGCCCTTTGTTAAAAGATTTTTATATGCAATGGAATGAAGAACAATTACAAGATATACGCTATCTAAACAATAAAGAAGGTGTTAATGGTCTTAATAGTTTATTTTATGATTATGACGAAGAAACAGAAGAAGGTGTAAATAAAAAAGACGTCACTATTCATTTACCATCAAACGCATCTAGTTCATTAATCCAACTATATAAAGACACTTTTAAGGAATATAACGAAGAAACTGAAATAGGTTTTGGGCTAGATACTAAAACATTGCATTGAGCATATGACGCTGATCCAATTTATATTCCCCAAGCTAAAATAGACGTTTTACCTATCATTGCTATCGTTATTTCATCAATTTCTTTACTTGGTGGATCAGCAATGTTCGGTTATTGATTAAAAAATCGTAAAAATTAATTTAATTTACTTATAAAAAAAGAACTAGAGTTTGAATTTTCATCTCTAGTTTTTTATTTAAATTAAAAGTTAAGAAATAAAGCAATCCTTTAAAGATTACTATTTTTAACCCATATTAGTTTTTTTAAACTAATTTAGGTCAATGAATGAAAAAGTGTAATTCATTCATAATAACTTTATTATAGAGAAGAAACAATAATTAAACCTATCTATCTTTTAATTTACAGTGATGAATCTTCTTAATTTTCTTATTTTCAATATCAATCATCATGTATGATGCACAATGATCTCGTGGTAAAGCTAAAGATCCGGGATTAGCAACTATAATTCCGTCTTCATATTCTTTAACTTCATACATATGTGAATGACCGAATAAACAAACATCACATCCGTTTCTTTTAGCTAAATCATGAAGTTTATCTAATCAATCTTCATAGTTAAATGAATACAGTTGGTGACCATGAAGCACAATAAATTTAATTCCAGCATATTCAAACTGAATTAATTCATGATCTTTAGGTCCGCCAAAGTCATTATTACCATTACAGAAAAAATCAAAGTGTTTAGTAATTCAAGGAACGTCGTCACAATAATCACCACAATGAACACTTAGGTCATGTTGTTCTTCTTTTAATAATTTTTCTACTTTTTTATGATTTACACAATGGGTATCAGAAATTACTAAAATACGAGACATGAGTTATTTTTACTCCCTATATTTATTTTAACTCTTGTTTAATTAGCATTGCTAATTTTTCGCCAACATATTGCGATAATTCATTAATTGATGCTTCCTTGATTTTGCCAATATGGTCATAATTCTTTAGTAGTAAATCAATCTTCTTTTTTCCTAGTCCTTTAATTTCATTTAATTGACTTCTAAATAAAGAAGCTTGTTTTTTAACTCGAAAGAAACTAATTACAAAACGGTGAACTTCATCTTGGATTCTTAATAAAAATAAATAAAGAGGACTTTTTTTGTCTAAAGCAATAACGTTATTATCGTCTAAATAAAGTTTTTCGGTTTGGTGTTTATTATTTTTAACTAAACCAATAACTGGAATAATGTTTTCTAGCTTTAAAGTCTTTAACGTTTTTTTAATGACATTAACTTGCAATGCTCCTCCATCAGCAATAATCAAGTTTGGTAAAATATCATTGTTTTTAATCATGTTTTGGTATTGCCGAGTTATAACTTCTTCGGTATAGTCTAAATCACTAGATGCAGCTTTATTTTTAATGATAAATTTCCGATACATTTCTTTATTAAATTCTCCGTGTTCTAAAGCAATCATTCCCCCAACTTTAGCATCTTGTTGAAGATTAGACATGTCAAAGACATGAATTAAAGATAAGTTATCTAAATTAGTAATTGCTTTTAAATCATTAAATCCTGTTTCTTTTAATTCTTTAGTTCTTAAATGTTGATAGTAATTAGCTTCATAATAAGCTTTAGCATTATTAATAGCACTAATAAGTATTTGTTTAAATTTACCTTTAACTGGATTTAAGAAATTAATTCCTAATACTTGTTTTAAACTATTAGCTTCATGTTTATTTAATGAAACATAACATGTTTTTGGTTTCATATTATTTTCTAAATAATATTGCATCAAATAGCTTTGCATTAATTCATTTAGATCATCATGATTAATTTCATTAATTTGTTGATTTTTAGCAACTAATTTACCATCTTTAAAACTAAAAATCACAATAGTAATGTATTTATTATCAACATGATAGCCAATAACATCAACTGATTGATTATTAACAAAATTAATAGTTTGCTTATTTTTAATTTCATTAATTCCATCAATAATTGCTTTGGTTTCATTTGCTTCTTCATAACGGAAGTTATTAGCAAACTCTTTTTCTTTTTTAATTAAGGAATTAATTAATTGCTTAGTATTACCATTAAAGAATTGATCAATTTCTTTAATAATAGTTTCATATTCACTAGGATTAATTTGATTAATACAAGGACCTAAACATTGACCTAGATCATAATATAAACACTTTTGTTTTGGTAGTTTATAACATTTACGTAATCGAAATAGTCGTTGTAATAAATTAAAAACTTCATAACGGTTTGCTTTTGATGAAGCAAAAGGACCATAAAATTTATAGCAAGGAATTGATAGGTTTCTAGTGTAAATTAATCGTGGATGAGTTTCTTTAGTAATAGCAATATATGGATAATTACTACCTTCTTTAAGTAAGATGTTATATTTTGGCTTATATTGCTTAATTAAGTTGTTTTCTAAGATTAATGATTCATTTTCATTATTAACAGTAATAAAATCAACATCTGCAATATTTTCTACTAGTTTTTTAGTTTTAATATCACGATTAGGTAAAAAGTATTGGTGTGTTCTTTTGTATAAATCAGTCGCTTTACCAATATAAATAATTTGGTTGTATCGGTTTTTTCATAGATAACAACCTGGTTGGTGTGGCATTTTACTTAATTTATAACTTAGAACTTGATTCATTAGAATTAATAAATTTTACGGTTATGTGTTTTAGATGTCATGCCTTCTAATCGATTAGAAGCAATATTTTCTTTCATTGTGTCTTTTGAACCATAAACAATCAATTTACGGTAAATGTCTTCTAAACTAGCCTCAACTTTAGTAAATGAATGAAAGTATATTTTTTTCGATGTTAAGAATGTTTGAAGTTTCTTAATTTGCTTGTCATCAAGATTCTTTAGTAGTAAATCAACTTTATTGTTAGATTTTGTATTAATAATAAATTTAATCTTGTTTTTCTTTAAATATGTTTCTAGTTGTTTTAGTGATTCATTACCAATTTCTAGTACATGTTGGTGTGGATCATATTGTCTTAATAGTGTTGTTTTTTTACCACTATAAACAATTTTTCCTCCATCTAAAATTGTTAGCGAATCAGCATACATATCTAATTCTGCTAATACATGGGAAGAAATAAAAATTGCTTTGTTTTGTTTTTTTAGTTCTAGTAACTGATCAAAAAAATCAATTCGGGCTTTAGGATCTAGATTAGCAACTGGTTCATCCATAATGATAATGTCAGGGTTATGAATTAATGTTTGCATCAATAACACTTTTTTCTTTTGGCCAGAAGAAAAACTGTTTGGACTGCGATGACGCATGTTCCACATTCCGGTTTCTCTTAGTTTAGCTTCTACTAATTGTTTTGCTTTGGTTTTATCAATTCCTGAAAGCATAATCATTCACTTTAAATATTCATATGTACTCATGCCATCTGGAAACGATGCTTTTTCAGGAATATAACCAATGGCTTTTTTTGCTTTTTCTTCAGTGTTCTTTATTCCATTAATTAAGATTGTTCCACTTCACTTATAGTATGAAGTAATTAATGATTTAATTGTTGTTGTTTTTCCAGCCCCATTAGCACCAATAAAAGCATGAAATTCACCAGGAAAGACATTAAAGTTTAACATGTCAATGGTTGGTACTTTACGTCTAGAATAATACTTAGTTAAATTCTTAACAAATAAAACTGGTTTTTGTTTAAGATTATTGTATTCGTTAATATCAAAATTAAAGTGTTTAGCTTGTTTAGAACCAACATGATAAACAAAATCAATAAATTCTTGGTAGTTTTGATCTACTTGTTTATTACCTTTTGATTTTTTATATTGTTCTTTAACCGCTTTAACTAATGAACTTAATTCGTTCTTTTTGTTTTGAAAAATCTTAAATTGTTTTTGTTTTAGTGATTTAATTTCACTTCTTTTCTTTAGTTTTTCTTTTTTTAGATTTTTAATATCTTCTAATTGTGAATAATAATCAGCCTTAATTAAAGACAAAGGAATTAAAGTTTTTAATACTGCTTTTAATTTACTTTGTTCTTTTAAGATTGATTTGGCTAATTGATGAAGATTTTTCATATTTTTTTCTTTGTTAGTTAAAGTCATAACGTAAATATTTATAGTAGCTAATACTAAATAGTATTAAGCTAATAAAAACAATTCTAATTAATGAATCAACTGGTGTAATTCGGTTAGTTGCACTATAAGTAAATAGTGCTCTTTGGGTGACAATAATATTATTTCAATCAGTTGTTAAACTATTACGAAAACTCTTAGTTCAGTCATTAAGTTCTGGTGAATAGAAATAATAACCTAATTGGTGGCAAAATTCAGAAACTAATGCTGAGGCTCTTAATCCTAGCGGACTAAAAAAGCCGTAAGTGTTATCAATTTGACTAACATGATCTCCAGTAGTGGAATTTTCAATACTATAAACTTTTAAAACATTTTTTAGCGAATCACTAGGAGTTAAGTTTCCATCATAAACTGGTAAAACATCTTTCGTTAAATCAACTTGTGGAGATAAGCTTCCATTTAATAGCTTATTTAAGAAGTTATTTGGATCATTACTAATCACTGAAAAAGGTAAGGTATTTCCATAGTTAATTAGAGAATGAGATAAATTACTCATGGTATCATAATTCTTAATGGTAAACAACTTATAAATTGGTAAAAAGCAAAAACGGAAGTAATCATTCCATAAAACATTTTTAATGTTTGTTGAGCTTTCATTTTCATAAAAGTCATTTTGAATTGTGTAATTATTAATTCCGTTTTTACCAGTTAATTGGTTAAAAATGAATTGTTTAAATTTCATTTCTTCAAAAACATACTCTAATTCAGTATGAAGATTTAGTTGTTTAGCATATTTTTGAAATTGCTTAATCATTGTTTTAACAATTGTTGGTTTGCTTCATGAATCAGGTAAATTCCATTCTTTAGTTAACTCAAATACCCAATTATCTTTACTGAAATATAAAGCGTTATTATAAATTCCATTAGGAAAAATAATATTAGCTAATAACCAATTAAATAGATCAATTTCAAAAGAACTTAAGTTATTGGTTAAATAACTATCTACAGGAATAAAGTTTTTTGAAACTTCTCTTCCATAAAATGTATATCCAGCAATATATCCATGATGGTTAGATCCATCACTACTGTAATAGTTATAGATATCACCATGATTGTTATAAATTGGCTGATAACGACTAGGAACCGAAGGATAAACAACAAAGGTATCACTAAAGATTGATCTACTATCTTGTAAATATTTTTGAATTGACACTGGATCAAGTTGTGTATTTTTATTTAATTCAGCTCACTTCTTTGTTTCATTACGATTGAAGTTACCAGGATCAAGCATAATGTAAGGAAAAGTATTATATTTTTTATTAAATAAAGACCATTCTTCAATATTGTCGTCAGTAGCATTAGCAATACTCTTAGTATTATGTTCCACAAACGGTTTATCAATTGAATAATAAACATCTTTTTTATTCCCGATTCCACGATCTGAACCAGAACTTAAATAAACTTTATTCATTCCACCAGTTAAAAAAACATTTGATAATTGTTCAACCAGACTTAAGGAATTAAAAAAACTAATAGAGCTTTTTTGTTCTGCTTGATTTCAAATCTCTTTTTGGGTTTGAAATTCATATGATTTAAGAATTTCAGCAAAACTTTTACCTTCGGTTGGTTGAAGAATAATTGAGTTTTGACTTACGTCTTGGTAATCTTTATTAGCCGTTGAAGAATATGAAACAGTGAATTTAGAGTCTTGGGTAATAAAATCAAGAGGTGCAGTTTTACTAGCACTATACGCTGAAGTAAAAATCACTGAAGCAATAATTAACAAAATATTTAAAGTAACAACGATTACTTTGTTAAAAAATAAGGAAAAGATAATTCCGGTTGATCCGAAAAATAAGAAGGAAACAATATTGCCAATTAATAAGGCAATTAATAAACTACTTACTGCTCCTTTATTAACATGTGGTAAACTAAAGCAAAATAAAGCGCTGAAGCTTGTAATCAAACTAAATAATAAACCAAAAGATAAAAAGGAAATAAACTTACCAAAAATAATTTTGTTTCGGCTTATCCCTTTAGCAAAAATAATTAATTCAGTTCCATTTTCTTGGTGTTCACGAAAAACATAAACTGCCATCATCCCTGAAAATATGGCAATAACATAAAGAATAAATGTTTGAACAAACTTAAAGCTACTAAGTCAAAAGGTGATGAAATATAGATTAGTAAAAATTGGAACAATTACAAGTAAACCAATGATAACGCAAAAATAAACACTAATGATCACTCATAATGATCATCGCTTTAATAGTGTTTTCATTAAAAACTTGTAATAATTAATCATTATTTATTTACAACTTTTGCACAACGATGACAAAGTTCATTTTGAATTTCATCAGCATTGAAATAATTTCAACAACGTTCACACCGAACTAGGTTAGATTTAGTTGCATTAACTGTTATTGAATCAGTATTTTCATTAGTAATTTTCACTACTGCCACATTTAAATATTGTTTTAATGTTTGTGAATCAAAATTTAATTTGTTATTAAATTTAATTTCTACTAAAGCTTCATTAGTTTTCTTAATTGCTTGTTGTTTTTTTAATTCTTCAAGTTTTAAATAAACTGCGTCTTTAATTTTGAAGAAAGTATTTCAATAATCTTTATTTTCTTGTTTAACTTCAAATGGTAAAGCAGTAATGAATTCTTCTAAGAAAACACTTTCTTTTTTGTTAGTAAAGTTAGCAAACTTATAAACTTCTTCACAAGTATGAGGAATAATTGGCGTTAATGAACTTAAATAAACTTTAAGAATTCAATATAACGTTGTTTGAATAACTCTTCGTCTTTGATTATTTACTTCATCACAATATAAACTATCTTTAATTAAATCAAAATATCAACTTGATAATTTAATTGTATGTAAGTTAATAGTTTTAATGATGGTAGCAAAGTCATATGCATCATATGCTTTAATAATAATTTCTAAATTTTCTTTTAATTGATTTAAAACTAAATTATCAGCATCAGTGAAATTAAAGTTCTTGTGTTCTTCATAATTAAAATCACTAATGTTCGATAAGATAAATTTAAAAATGGTGTTTCTAATTCTTCGGTAGATTTCGGCTGTTTGGGTTAAGATATTTTTACTAATTCGTACATCTTCTTTGTAATTGCTATTAGCAGCTCATAAACGTAAAATATCAGCACCAAATTCATCACATACTTTTAACGGATCAATAACGTTACCTAAAGATTTAGACATTTTTCGTCCTTCTTCATCTAATGTAAATCCATGAGATAACAATTGTTTATATGGGGCAGTATTGTTTTGTGCCACTGAACAAATTAATGAAGAGTTAAATCAACCACGATATTGGTCATTTCCTTCAAAATATAAATCACTAGTATTACCTAGATTATGTAATTTTAAAACGTTGTAACTGCTTCCTGAATCAAACCACACATCCATAATGTCTTGTTCTTTATAAAACAATTCATTACGTTGTTTATATTTATCAGTTAAGAAGAATTCAACTGGTTTTTCAAATCAAGCATTAGTTCCATGTTGGAATAACAAATTAATGATGTTTTGAATTAGCTCTTCATCAAAGATTGGTTGATCTTTACTATCAAAGATAATAGGAATTGGTACACCCCAAACTCGTTGACGACTAATACATCATTCCTTTCGATTAGCAATCATCCCACTTAATTGTTCTTGATTGCGAGCATTAGGGAATTTAACATTTTTAATAGCTTTTAATAATTGATCTTGAATAGTTGATAAACTAACAAATCATTGTTTAGTGGCTCGATAAATAACTGGTTTTTTCGTTCTTCAGTCAATTGCAACTGAGTGAGTAAATCGTGAATGATGAATTAACGCATTAGCTTTAGTTAATTTTTCAATAATAATTGGATTAGCTTTTTCATAAAACACACCAACTAAATCAGGGTCATTAACTTCACTAGTAAATATTCCTTTTTCATCAATTGGACAAAAAATACCAATGTTATATGCTTTACATGCATAATAGTCTTCTAATCCAAATCCAGAAGCATTATGAACTAATCCGGTTCCGTTATCAAGGGTTACATAATCAGCTAGGATAACAGGATTAATTTTGTTGTTTAATGGATGAAGGTATTTAACATGTTCAATGTCTTTTCCAATAAAGCTATTTAAGATCTTATAGTCAGATCAATTTAATGTTTTAACCAAACTATTTAATCTTTCTTTAGCAACAACATAAATATTGTTTTTAACTTCTACCCTAACATATTCATATTGTGGATGAACTGCAACTGCTAAGTTACTAGGAATGGTTCAAGGAGTTGTTGTTCAAATAAGAATATGATCATCGTTTTTAATAAAGTCATTACCATGAACAACTTTAAAAGCGACATATATTGAATCAGCTTCAACATCAGCATATTCAATTTCTGCTTCTGCTAAAGCAGATTGAGAAGATCAAGATCAATAAATTGGTTTAAAATCTTGAAAGACCATGTTTTTCTTGACCATGGCTAAGAAAAGATTTAGTTGTTCTCTTTCAAATTCAGGATTTAGTGTTAAATAAATTTGTTTAAAATCAGTTGCTAAACCTAAACGCTTAAATTGTTTTAATTGATTGTCAACATTTTCTAGAGCAAACTTCTTACAGTTTTCTCTTCTTTCAACAACTGATAAGTTTTGTTCTTTAGCTCCATTCTTTTTTAATAATGCGTGTTCAATCGGTAATCCATGGGTATCTCATCCGGCAATAAAAGGTGAATAATAACCATTAAGGAGTTTATAACGCACAATAATGTCTTTAATAATCTTGTTTAATGAATGGCCAACATGGATATTTCCGTTAGCATATGGTGGGCCATCATGTAAAATTCAACGTTCATTTTTTTCGTTTAATTTTAAACGTTTAGCATAAATATCATTTTGTTCTCATCATGCTTGAAAATTAGGCTCTTTTTGCTTCAAATTAGCCTTCATTTCAAACTCGGTTTTATTGATATTTAGTGTCGATTTAAAGTCTGACATAATGCGTTAGATAATATTTAAAATTATAATATTTTATATTATATGAGCTCAAGTGTGGCCCAACAAAATATCAATCAAACAAAGCTCAAATTAGTTCGTGATTTAAATAGTTCAAATTTAAACCAATGAACGAATTACGTTCGTTTGTTTAGTGGTTACACCTTGATGATTTGTATGGTTGGAGGAATTATTCTAATTCTTTTCTATGCCATTGAATCAGTTCATCAATCTTTATTTCTTACCATTGGTTATTCACTAATTGTTTTTGCTATTGTTAGTTTTTTATTAGCTTCAGCATTTAATATTGCGTTTGTTAACCAAGTGATTAAATATAAGTTAAGAACAATGTATGATATGTGATTTATTAGTTACTTTAATTTAGTTAATAAAGTGCAAATTAACAAACAAGAAAAAGATTTATTTGTGATTACAAACAAAAATAAACAACTGCAATTTAGTTTTAATCAAAAACGCAAAATTCTTATTTGGAAAAATAAAGAATTGGCTAATAAAGAACAACAATTTTTAAAACATCATTACCAATATGATTTAAAATACTTGTTTTATAAAACAAGTACTTATTATCAATCATGCTTAAAACAAGCAATTGATCAATTTATGTTATTTATTATCAAAGATAATAACTACTTGAGCCAATTAATGAAGCAATAAACTATGGAACAACTCAAAAAAGCAACACTACAAGATTTAGAAACAATTACAAGTTATTACAAAAATGTTAACTTTCATCTTTCACCATACACTAAATTCTGAAAACAATTATGGTTTGAATATGCTGATATTAATTGAGCAATAGTTCATAATTGTTTAGTAATTCGTCAATGCTGAAGCGATGAACCACATAAAGATGCTTATTGAGAAATTCCAATTTCATTAAGTGGTAATGAAAAAGACGAAATTGAAGCGATTAAATGGATTTTTGATTACTGTCATCAGCATGAAATTAAACCAGAATTTCGTCATATTCCTGCCCATAAGATGAATCTAATTGCTTCAGCATTTATGGGTATTTGTGAATATAATGTTGAACGAGATTATTCTGAATACATTTATGATGCTGCTGAATTTAAAAATGCTATTGGTAGTAAGTTTGCAAGAGTAAGAAACTTTATTAAATTATTTAAAAAGAATTATGCTAACTATAGTTTTAGTGAACTAAATAAAGATAACCTAAATGAAGCTGTTGAATTTGCTAAGCAATGATGAATTAATCATAATACAGTTTCTAATCATTTTTGGGCTAATGAATCAGCAAATGCTGAAGTCAACTTTATAAAAAACTTTGACTTTAAAAAATATGTTGGTTTAATTCTAAAAGTAGATAACCAAGTTGTTGGTTTAAGTTTAGGTGAAATTCAAAACGATATTTTATATGTTGTTATTGAAAAGAGTTTACATAGTATTCGTGGGGTTGATGCTTTTTTAAGCAATGAATTTGCTAAGCATTATACTAATGAAAATATTAAATATATTTCACGTTGTGATGATGAAGGAATTCCGGGATTAAGAAAAAGTAAATTACAATATCATCCAACTGAAATTGTTAAAACAATTACTGTTTTTCCACACACTTATTTAAAAAGTTTAGTTAATAAAATACCAACGATTAAAACTCTAAATAAAGGTTTAATTCTTAAGGATATTTCACCAAACGATACTAATTATTTATGGTTATGTATTGACGAAGTCAATAACCAATACTATGACTATAATTGAAAACCAGACTTTTATGCTAATCATCGCCAGGATGAAAAACCAGATATTCATTGGTTTTTAAATCAAAGAAAAGAATGATTAAAAAATGAATGAGAAATGTCTTGAGGAATTTATAATGAACATAATGTGTTAGTTGGTGAAGTATGTCTACATAACTTTAGTTTTCGTAATGATTGTGAAGTTGGTGTACGAATTTTGCCCCAATTTCATCATCAAGGCTATGCTTATGAAGCTGTTAAAGAAGCAATTTGCTTCTGCTATTATGAATTAGGTGTTGACTTAGTCAAAATTAAAGCTTATAAAGAAAATACAAATTCGATTAATTTAATTAAAAAGCTGAATGCATCAAAAGTAAATCAGGATGATAAATTTATTTACTTTGAGATTTTACCAAGTAACCTATAAATAGGTTATAATTAGGTAGTTTTTTAATATGTCAGAAATTGAAATTGTTGGGGCAGTCTTAATTGCTCTAGCTGGAATAACTAGTATTTTTATTTTAATTCCGCAACTAATTAATTTACATCGTAATAAGTATTCCGATAACTCAAATATTGGGCTATATTGAGTTTATTTGTGATCTAATGTTATTTGAACAACATACCAAATTATTTTTAATATTGATTTCATAAAAACGCCAAAAAATGTTGGTAGTCCACAAATTCCGTTATTATTTGTGCAACTAGCAATTGATATTATTTCGTTAATTGTTGGTATTTATTCTTTAGGATTAAAGTATTACTATTCAGGTAAAAGAAAGTTTGTTAACCAAAGAGAAGAAGAAATTATTTCTTTTAAACAAAAAA
This sequence comes from Mycoplasma sp., assembly GCA_029203615.1. Lineage (GTDB taxonomy): Bacteria > Bacillota_I > Bacilli_A > Mycoplasmatales > Mycoplasmoidaceae > Malacoplasma_A. The sequence goes on from CP091280.1 coordinate 416,804, forward strand.
TAACTCCTGAATTAATTAAAGTTTTAGAAACTTTAGACATTAAAGTTTTAGCTAAGGATAAGGAAAATTTAGTTACTTTAGCTAATTCGTTATGCGTTTATGCCCGAACTACTCAAGATCTTATTGAACAAAAAACAATTAATGATTTTGTAAGTAAAGTGTTCAATGAAAATAAAGAACAATTATTTGGTTCTATTCAAGCAAATATTGATCATAAATTAATTAAGAAATACATTCGTGATAATAATACAGGGTTAAATAAAATTGCTTATGCAATGGTTCATGCCGACCATTTACAAAAAGCAATTTGATTATCAAGAACTATTAATCACTATTTATTTCTTGCTAGCTAATTCTCTTAAGTGTCTTAAGTTTTCTTCTAATTTAGCTTGCACAGCATCATAAGTTGAATTCTTTTGGTGTTGTGCTTTTTCTTTTAATACTTCTTTAATTTGTTTCATTCTAGATTCAAATACATCTTCATTTGCGTCTTTAGCAAAAACAAAGAAGTCAGTAAAAAGATTTAAACTATTTTGGTCAAAACGGAATACACCATTATTAATAATCGTATCTACCCGATTATTCTTTTGATCACGGAAATAACAATGAGAAGGAATAAAACTACCAATGGCAGGAGTATGATCAGCTAAAAAAACTATTTTTCCTTCATCAGTAAAAATTTCTGCCGCCAAAATATCATCTTCAAATAAGATGCCAGCAGGTGTATTTACTTTGAGTTTAAATAGTTTAGGCATATAAATAATTATTTCTTTTTAGCACGAGCATATACTTCATCAATATTTGAAGCATATAAGAAATGTTGTTCACCAATGTGATCACATTTTCCATCAATAATTTCTTTAAAAGAACGAACGGTATCAGCAGTTTTAACATACGCCCCTTTATATCCAGAGAATTTTTCAGCAACAAAGAAAGGTTGTGATAAGAAGTTTCTAATTTTTCTTGCTCGGTTAACTGTTAATTTGTCTTCTTCACTTAATTCATCCATTCCTAAAATGGCAATAATATCTTGTAATTCTTCAAATTTTTGCAAGATTTCTTGGACTTTTCGTGCAACACGATAATGTTCAATACCAACTACTTGTGGATCAAGTAAACGTGATGAACTTTCTAGTGGATTAATTGCTGGATAAATTCCTAATGCAGCAATTTTTCGGTCTAATACTGTTTTGGCATCTAGATGCGTAAAAGTTGTCGCAGGAGCTGGGTCAGTTAAGTCATCAGCTGGAACATAAATGGCTTGGACTGAAGTAATTGATCCGTCTTTGGTTGAAGTAATTCGTTCTTGTAATTGCCCCATTTCATAATCTAGTGTCGGTTGATATCCTGCTGCACTAGGCATTCGCCCTAATAAAGCTGAAACTTCACTACCAGCTTGGGTAAAACGATAAATATTATCAATAAATAATAAAACATCTTGGTGTTTTACATCACGGAAGTATTCAGCCATTGTTAAACCAACTAAAGCAACACGCATACGTGCTCCTGGTGGTTCATTCATTTGTCCAAAGACTAAAGCAGTTTTATTAATAACTCCTCCGTCTTGCATTTCATAATATAGATCATTTCCTTCTCGGGTTCTTTCCCCAACTCCGGAAAATACTGATAAACCATTATGACCAGTAGCAATGTTATGAATTAATTCTTGAACAAGAACTGTTTTACCAACTCCGGCCCCACCAAATAATCCAATTTTTCCACCCTTCATATAAGGAACTAATAAATCAATAATTTTAATTCCAGTTTCTAGAATCTCTGTTTTTGAAGATTGATCAGCTAAAGTAGGGGGATCACGATGGATTGGTAAACTAGGAGTTTTTGGATCAATTGGAGCTAATTCATCAATTGGTTCACCAACCACATTAAACATTCGTCCTAAAACATTTTCACCTACAGGTGTTTTAATGGGGCTAAAGGTTTGATACACTTCTTGTTCACGAACTAAACCATCAGTTGAACCCATGGAAATACACTTAACAACTTCGTCTCCAGCAATTTGTTCTACTTCTAATACCAATGGTTCATTACCTTTACGATTGATGAATAAAGCATCATAAATCTTAGGCATATGATTTGCATCAAAACGAACGTTAACAACAGGACCAATTACTTCCGTAATATGTCCAATTTCTTCTGGTTTATTTTTAATTTTGTAATCCATATCTTTTTCTCCTTTTAACTTCCAGCAACAATTTCATTAATTTCTTGGGTGATTTTTTCTTGACGTGCTTGGTTATATTCTAGTTTCAAGTTATCAATCAACCCCTTAGCATTATCGGTTGCACTTTCCATGGCATTTCTTCGTGAAGAATATTCACATAATTGTGATTCAATCATTGCCGCAATAATCATACTGCTAGTTAAGAACGGAATTAATTTATTAACAATACGATGACGGTTAGGAATAAAATCAATAATTTTATTTTCATCATTTAATTCATAAGTAGCTAATGATTTTAATTCTTCTTGATTAGAAGCAAATAATTCTCTTGATAACGGTAGAATTAAACTCGTTGTTGGAAAGAAATTAATTGAATTTTGGTATTTTGTATAAGTTAAATAAACATTTTTGTAATTACCAAGCGCAAAATTATTAATGACGTATTGACTTAAAGGTAATAAACTAATGTGACTTGGTCGGGAATTAGTAAATTCATAGTAATCAACAATTTGGTGTTTATAACCTCGTGATTTTAAATAACTATATCCTTTTGAACCAATAACAATAATGTCATCATCAGAACTAATTTGGTTAATTAGATGTTTAGCCACATTAATGTTATAAGGGCCACATAAACCTAATGAACTACTCACTAAAATATGGAGATTTTTATTAGCCTCTTTATTTTTCTTGACAAAGACGCTATCATAACTAGTTGATTTAGTTAGTTGTAATAACATTTCATAAAGTTCATTAATGTAAGACGAAATTTGGATAAAATCAGCTTTTTGGCGTTGAATTTTCGCCGTAGCTACTAATTTCATCGCTTGCGTGATTTTACTTGTGTTATTAACAGCACTAATCCGTTTACGAATTTCGTTTAATGAACTCATATCAAATTATTTTTTCTTTTTCTTGGTTATTGGTTTTTTAACTGGCTGAACTTTCTTTTCAACTTTTTTAGTTATTAATTTACTTGGTTCAAGTTCACTTGGGTTACCAAATTTAGCTAATTGGTAATGGGGAATCGTTAACACAAAACGTTTAATGAATTTCTTAATCGCATTTTGCATTAGGTTAATTAATTCATCATCATACACTTTATTCTTAACTAAAGTTTTATAAAAACTTTCTCGCTTAATAGCATTAACTAATTCAGTTCTAAATCGCTCAATATGTTCTAGTGGAATTCATTTAATTAAATGATATTTAATGCTGAATAAAATGATTGATTGATCAATTTGTTCGTATAGTTGTTCTTGTGGTTGCTTGATCATGGCCATAATTCTTTTTCCATGTTCAAGAATTGATTTGGTTTCATCATCTAGTTCACTACCAAATTGACTAAAAGCTGAAAGTTCTTCATATTGGGCTAATTCTAGTTTTAAACTACTAGCCATTTGTTTCATTGCTTTAATTTGTGCAGCTGATCCAACCCGAGAAACCGATAATCCAACAGAAATTGCAGGACGTTGACCTTCGTTGAACATACTACTATTCATAAATAGTTGTCCATCAGTAATTGAAATTACGTTGGTAGGAATATAAGCCGAAATATCTCCAGCTTGGGTTTCAATAATTGGTAAAGCCGTAATACTTCCTCCACCATTATTTTCATTAAGTCGTCCGGCACGTTCTAATAAACGTGAATGAAGATAGAAAATGTCTCCAGGATAAGCTTCTCGTCCTGGCGGACGACGTAATAATAATGAAATAGTTCGATAACTGACAGCGTGTTTAGATAAATCATCAAAGACAATTAAAACATCTTGTCCTTGATTACATCATTGTTCAGCAATCGTAATTCCACTAAAAGGAGCAATATATTTTAAAGCAGGAATATCACTGGCGGTTGAAGAAACAATTGTTGTATATTCCATCGCCCCAAATTTAGCTAAGGTTAAAGCAATTTGGGCAACTGTTGAGTTCTTTTGACCAATAGCCACATAAACACACTTAACATTTTTACCTTTTTGATTAATAATCGCATCAATGGCAATGGTTGATTTACCAGTTTGTCGATCGCCAATAATTAACTCTCTTTGTCCTCGACCAATTGGGAACATCGAATCAACTGCTAAAATTCCGGTTGCTAAAGGAACATTAACACTTTTTCTTTTCATTACCCCAGGAGCAATTTTGTCAATTGGAGCAAATGATTGATAAGTAATTGAACCTTTTCCATCAATCGGATTTCCTAATGGATCAACTACACGACCAATTAATTCATCACCAACTCCAACTGAAACTACTTTGTTGGTTCTTTTAACAATTGAGTTTTCTTTAATGTCGTCATACTTACCAAGCATAACAACCCCAACATAATCACTTTCAAGGTTTAATGCCATTCCGTATGATCCGTTTTCAAATAACACCATTTCGTTTAACATGATGTTAGTTAACCCACTAACAATAACAATCCCGTCAGAAACCGAAATTACTTTTCCTTCTTCACTAACGGTTGCTTGATTAGCATATTTTGCTATTCGAGCTTTAATAATACTTGAGAAGTTATCACTATTCTTACTCATTTTCTTGCTCCTTATCTACAAACTGATTAATTGCCATTAGTGAGGCGTTTTTAATCGATTGAAGTTGACTAGTATAAGATCTATCAATAGAAACTGAATCACTAGTTAGTTTAATCCCTCCAATTAATGAAGGATTAATTACATTAATTAATTGAATTTGTTTTCCGTACTTTTTACTTAAGGCATTAAATAGTTGGTCCATTTGTTGTTTATTTAAAGCAAATGGGGAATGAATTTTAAGTACGGTAATACCTAAATAATCATTACACATACCTAAAAAAGACTTTAAGATTTTAATCAAGTTACGGGCACGATTAAAATCAATCGTAGTTTTTAAGAAGTTTAGTAAGTATTGATCAATTTGGTTTAGATAAATTTCATCTAAAACTTCTTTTCTTTCTTGTTTAGCAACATTTACATTAGCTAAGAAATTACTTAGTTCGTATTCATTAGCTTTTAGATCCTTAAGAACTGTTTCTACTTGCTTAAAAATAGTGTTTAAATTGTTATGTTTAGTAACATATTCAAACAACACTAATGGATAAGCAGTATTAACTAGTAAATGATCATTTTGCATAAAAATTATTTTTGCTTTTCAATACTTTTAATAAAGTCATCAACGAATTTTTGATTATCTTTATTACTTACTTCTTTCTTTAATAATGCTGCTGATGCACTAAAGGCAATGTCAATGATTTTTTCATTCATTTCTTTGCTCATTCGTTCTTTGATTTTTAGTGCTTCATTATTAGCATCAATTTCAATTTGTTTTGAAACTTGTTTAGCTTCGTTTTCAATTTTTTCTTTAGCTAAATAAGCTTGTTCTTTGGCGTTATTAATAATTTCGTTAGCTTCATTAAACGCTTGGATCTTAGTTTCATTAGCTTTTTCTAGATCCTTCATTGCATTTAATTTCAACTGTTGAGCATCATCAATTTGCTTTTGAATAAACTCACTACGTTTTTTTAATGAATCTTTAGTTGGCTTATAAACCAATCAAATCATGATGATTAATAAAACAACAGTTGCAAACACATGCATTAAGAATAATCATAAGTTTGGGAATAAACTATCAATAACTGATTGGCCATCAATTGGTGTACAACTAGTTAAAAAGACACTACCCATAACTAGTAGGTATAAACTTAATCCAATTCACATTAACGATTGTCTTAACTTGTGCATGAAATTACTAAGCAACGAAAATTAATAAAATAGCAATGATTAAACAGTAGATGGCTGCAGTTTCAGCAATCGCACATCCTACAATCATCATTGTTCGAATTTTGTTTTCAGCTTCTGGATTACGGGCTACAGCTTCAGAAGCTTTTCCTGCAGCATATCCTTGTCCAACTCCAGTACCAATGGCTCCAACCATTGCTAGTCCTGCACCAATAAATGCTCCTAGTTTATCAGATTGTTCAGCTGCAACATTAGCAACAGCTTTTAAACTTTCAATATCAATCATTTGTCTTTCTCCTTCTTTTAAGCTAAATCCAACATTGGATTAGCTTGCACAACTGGTTGAATCTTAATTACTTCTTGATGGTTAGCATGTTCACCTTCTTTTTGTAGTGTTCAATAAATCATTGTTAGCAATGTAAATACTAACGCTTGAATTACTCCTGAAAGTAAATCAAAGTACATATTAATTGCTGGAACAGTTAATCCACCAATCAGATTAAATGTTCCGAATAACGGAATTTGACTTGAGATATATCCAGTAAAGAAATATCATAATGAACCAATAACACTACCAGCAAAAATGTTTCCCCATAAACGGAACGAAACAGATATTAACGGAGTAAATTGTGATACTACTTCATTAGGATTAATCATGATTGGGATGTGTTTGTTTTTAACTTTAATGTTAAAAGTAAATTTCTTTAAATAACTTAGCTTTTGGTATTTAAAGCCAATTACAAACATTCCGATAAACATCACTAAACCCATAGATAGCGTAATTGTTAATGAACTAGTTGGGTTTTCAAAACCAACAATTCCAATGATGTTGGATAATCCAATGTATAAAAACAAGTGCGCAAAATATGGGGTTAAACATTCAAGTTCACTACCAAGAATATCAACAGTTAAATTACGCATATAAGCCATGTATAATTGACCAACTAAAACAAGACCTTTTGGTGCTTGATTAGGTTTAACTTTACGTAACTTTACAAAGTAAGTCATGTAAACAATTGCCAAAATTATCATGATCAAAAAAATGGTGAATAATTGTGGTCTTATCCCAAAGATAAGATCACTAGCCGTTGTTTCTTGAACCATGTTGTGCATGATGGGTATAGTATATATTTAAAAATTTTTAATAAATAATAAATATATAGTCCTTGATTTATATTAATTTATTGATTAATTCGTGGTCAGATAAATCACTAACAGTTTTCGTTTCATCAATCACAAAAATATCAGGATTATTTTTATAAGTTAAACGCAATTGCTTAAGGTTATTATTTGATGCTTTAGATAATGGTGAATAATTAGCAAAAATAACACCAGAATGAAGGTTGTAATCATTAATAAAACTTAACGGAAAACTAAGTTCATCTTTAGCATTTAAAAAATGAAAGTAGTTTTGACTATTTAAATCAATGAAAAACTGATCTAATTCATGTCATTGATCTAATAAGCCAATAACTAAGAAATCATAACTTTTTTCAACCATTTTTATCTGTTTTTTTAAGACAAATAAAATGTCTTCAATTTGATTAATTTTAATATTTTTTGCTTCTGGGGTTAAAAGGTTTAAAACATGCAATTTATCGGTAATTTCGTCAATAATAAAGGGCTTTATTGTCTTTATTTTAGCTTCAAGTTTTTTCGCATTTTTTAAATCATAATTAAAACTTGTTAATAGATATAAAACTTTTTTGTTTTTTTTAGTAAAAACATTAGCAAAATTTAAACAAAAATCTTTAAAAATTGTTTGTTTTTTAGGATCGTGATTTTGGATTAAAATTGTTTTCATTTTTAACTAATTATTTGCTTTCATTCGCGGGGATATTTTTTATTTGTTTTAGCGTTTTTTTGAAAGTAAAAAACATGATGAAAATATTTAGTTTGATAAGTATCGCTTTTTAGTTGTTTTAAATTTAGACTTTTAATTATGTTTAGTGTTGCATCTAATTCTTGCTTAAAGTTTTGTGATTTAGGCTCAACTAGTAATCCTTTTACTTTTAAGTAAGGAGTACTAATTTCTAATAAGACTTTTAGCTCTGCCACAGCACGAGAAGTAACTAAATCAAAGGTTTCACGTTGTTGATTATTAATGTCTTCTGCTCTTTGATTTAGAAAATTAACTTTAATGTTTAGCTTCTTAGCTAAGTCTTGCATAAATTTAACTTTTTTGGTTGTTACTTCTAAAATTGTTAATTCAATCTCAGGAAACATGAGTTTTAATAAGATTCCTGGAATTCCTGAACCTGAACCAATATCTAAAACTTTCATTCCTTTAGTAAATTGCACATTTTGATAAGGAACTAATGATTCAAAAAAATAACTTTCATATACTGTTTCTTCTTGATCCAGTCGCGTTAAGTTATATTTTTTGTTTTCAGATTGCAAGAAAGATTTATAAGTTTGAATTTGTTCAAAAAAACTTTCCGGAATAGTCTTGAAAAGTTTTTTAATCTCGTTTTGAAATTGAACAAAATCCATGTTGTAATAAATATAAATTATTTAATGGTGTTTTCGACGTAATATTTAATAATCATTAAATCATTAGTACTAATACCACTTATTCTTGAGGCTTGAACTAAAGTTAATGGTTTTACTTTATTTAATTTTTCTCTTGCTTCTAGCGGAAGATTAATTAAATCATTGTAATTAGTAATTTTACTGATATCAAAATCTAAATATTTTTGGAATTTTAATAAATTACGTTCTTCATGTTTAATATAACCATCATATTTAACTTGAATACTAATTTTGTTTAATAATTCATAACTTAAATTATTAAAAGATGAATTAGTTAATAAATCTTTTAGATTTATTTCTGGTCTTTTTAATAACTCGTATAAATTATGGCTGTTATATTGTTTTAAATGCTTATGATTCTTTAAACTTGTATTTTTTAAATAACTAATAACGTCTTTAATTATTTTTTGGTTATTTAAAAATTGTTGGTATTTTTCTTTTTTTAATAAGCCAATTTGATAACCATAAGGCATTAACCGTTCATCGGCATTATCATTTCTTAAAAATAAACGGTGTTCAGCTCTAGAAGTTAATAAACGATATGGGTCTTTAACACCTTTAGTAACAATATCATCAATCATGACCCCAATATAAGCTTCACTACGTTTTAGAATTAATGGATCTTTGTTTTCAATTCTTAAACTAGCATTAATTCCTGCTATTAAACCTTGACCAGCAGCTTCTTCATAGCCACTAGTTCCATTAATTTGCCCAGCAAAATATAGATTTTTAATTAGTTTTGATTCTAAACTAGGTCACAATTGAATTGGATCAATCGCATCATATTCAATCGCATAAGCGTATTGAATAATCTTAGCTTGTTCTAAACCTTTAATACTATGAACTAACTCTTCTTGAACATCTCTAGGTAGACTAGTTGATAAACCTTGAAGATATAGTAAATTAGAATTTAACCCCACTGGCTCAATAAAGATTTGGTGTCTTGGTTTATCACTAAAACGCACTATCTTGTCTTCTATACTAGGACAATATCGTGGTCCAACTCCAGTGATATGCCCAGAATACATGGCAGAATCTTTTAAATGTTCATTAATAATCTTATGGGTTTTAGCGTTGGTATATGTTAAATAACAAGGAACTTGGTTTTTTAAGTGTGTATCAGTGTAAAAACTAAAGTGTAATGGATTTGCATCGCCGTTTTGAATCTCAGTTACTTCTTTATTAAAAGAATTAACATCAATTCGTGGTGGGGTTCCGGTTTTTAAACGAATTAGTTTAAAACCTAATTTGGTTAATCCATCTGATAAAGTTTTTGCTTGTTTAAATCCTAATGGACCTTCGTTTTTCTTTTCATGACCAACATGAATAGTTGATTTTAAATAAGTACCAGTAGTAATAACTACAGCTTTAGCATTAAAATCTCCTAAAGAAGTTTTAACACCGATAACTTTGTTATCTTTAACAATAAGGTCATTAACTTCAGCTTCAATTAAATCAATATTTTTTTCTTTAGTAATTGCATCAATAAAGAATTGGTGATATTGATCTTTACCAATTTGCGCTCTTAATGCTCATACTCCTGGTCCTTTAGAAGCATTAAGAATTTTAATTTGAATCATGGTAGAATCTGTGGCTAATGCTTGCATACCACCTAAAGCATCAATTTCTCTAGTAACAATTCCTTTAGCTGGTCCCCCAATTGAAGGATTACATGGAGCTTGAGCAACAGAATCATGATGAATAGTAAATAATGCTGTTTTATGGCCTTTATGAGCAGAAGCAAAAGCCGCTTCTACTCCAGCATGTCCAGCACCAATAACAATCACATCATATTGATTCTTATTCATATCAATTTAAAGTTTATTTATTCTAATATTTAAATAAAAATTGTTTGGCAAAATAACTTAAAATTCAGTTTATGTAAATCATGACACAAAAAGCGGTAATTTTGTTACACAGAATTCCAAAAATATATTGATTTAACAAAAAACTCAAGCATTTGCCTGAGTCTTTTTTTACTTAATTTTAATTCGTTTTTTATCATTACGACGTTTGTAAGCAATTGTTCCAGCTCCAGCTCCTGTTAAACCAATTCCTCCAAAGATACCACCTAGAACAGGACCAATAACATTATTGCTTGGAGTTGGTTTAGGCGGTTCAGTTACTTTAATATTAAACGTTTTAGAAGTTGCATTAATATTAAAGTATGAATCAACAACTTTAATTGCTAAATTAGTTAGATCATAAGCTATATTAGCTTTAATGGTTAGTGAACCATTAGATTTATTAAATGCTAAACCTAATTGGACAATATCATCATCACTTAATTCAACATTATTTTTTAATAACTTAAATGTTAATCGTTCTGGATTAGCATTTCATGTTTGAGATTCATCATAAACAACATGATTAACTAAACTAGCAGTAGTAAATTCTCTTTCTAATAATTTGTTATCAGATACAAAGTCATTTAAAATATTGTCTAAGTTATCAAAACCAATCTTAGTGAACTTAGTAACATGAATACTAAAGGTGTTGGTTCGGCTTTCTTTATTAAAGTAACTATCAATTACTTTAATTGATAAGTTATCTAAATTATAAGCGGTATTTGGACTAATAGATAATACACCGGTAGTATTATTGAATGATAAGTGATTATCATTTAATCATTGGTTAGATACAACCAATCCATTTAATAACAACTTAAATGAACAGTATTGATTTAAGTGACTAGTATTAGTAATATGTTGATTACCAAAACAGATTTTGTTATTTAATGTTGGGGTGTTAACCGGACTTGAAGCATTAAATGCGTCTTGACCAATATTACTAATGGTTGCTTGGATTGATAAATCACCAAGAAATTGAGTGTTATCAATATTAAATCTATTAGTTGAAGCACTAAAACCATAATAACTATCAGTTGCTTTAATATATAAACCAGTAAAACTAAAGTTGTTTTGTAAATTAGCTTTATTAAATGTTAATTGACCAGTTTGACGGTTAAAACTAATTCCTTTAGCAATAACTTGGTTAGTAACATCAGCTTGATTTAAATAAATTGCAAAACTAATTCTACTTCTTGCTGTTGCTTGATCAATCTTAGACGAATTACGATCTTTAGTGTAGTACATTGCATTAGATAAATCAGGTGTAATATAGCCGTTTTGATATCAAGTAAAGATATTAATGTTATTAGGAATTGCTTGTCTAATGCTTAATCCATCTTGATTAACAACGTTAATTGAGAAGGAATTAGAATAGTTAGCACTAGTAATATTGTATTGCGTATCTTTAGCAACTATTTTTAAGTTACTTAAGTTATAGTCTTTATGACCACTAACTGTTAATACACCGGTATTAGTATTTAAACTTAAACCTAATGAACTTGGATTTACTTCACTTCCGTTTTGGTATAAAACAAATGAAATATTATTGAATTCTCTAGAAGTTGGAGATACTTCATTAGTTCCGTCAGTATATTTAAGCGAAGTTCTTAAATTAGGAGTAGTATATCCATTAGCTCAAGTATTTTCTTTATTTAAGTTTGGAATGGTTGGACTATATTTTAAATACTTTTGTTCAATAATTCGGATATTAAATGGTGCAGATCTTGGTGTTTCACCAACGTTCTTAACATTTAAAGCAATTGATAAACCACTAACATTAATAGCTTTTTTAGCAACAGTAGTAATTTGTCCAGTAGAGGTATTAAAACTAAATCCATCTGTTGTTGGGTTTGGGGTAAACTTTTGTCCATTCTTATAAAGAACAAATGAATGAACATTTGGATCAAATGTTACTTGTGAACCGTTTTGATAAATATGAGTTTGTAAGTTTTCACTTGTTTGTTGACGGTATCAATTTTCTTGTGTGAATGTATTATTAGTTGGAATTCCACCATTAATATTAAATTCTCGAGCATCTATTGAGAAGATGGTAAACACGTTAGTATATTGTGCTGGGAAATTATAGAAGCTATTAGTAATCTTAATTCTTAAACCACGAACATTATAAGCTTTAGGTTCACCAGCAATAGTACCACTAGAACGATCAAAAGCTCTTAATCCTGCTATTGAAGGGTTATTACTAATATCAGTTCAACTACTTGAACTAGTTTGTTGGTATTCTAAAGCAAAAGATGTTTCGCTTCTATCTTGGTTAGTTAATCGACTTCCATCAGCAAAAGTTAACGAATTAATTAAACCAAAATAGTTATATCCATTAGTGAATGTTTCTTGTCCACCGCTTTGTGGTTGAGCATTAGCTGAAATATTAAAACTTCCACCATGATTAGTAATATTTAAGTTAATTGGATTAGCTGGTTTAGTTGAGCTAACAGAGAATGAGTTTTCTCTAACACCAACTCATAATTGGTTAATATTAACTACTTTTTTACTTTGAATTTGTAGCCTTCCAGTTCTAGAATCAAATGTTACTCCACTAGGAAGATTTCTTAATTCTGTATTACCACTATATAAAGTAAATAATAAGTTATTACTTTCTGGTCGTGATCCATCACCAAAAGTTACATAATTAACTAAAGATCCAGAATCATAACCATTACGATATACACTTGATTGATCAATATCGTATTGTTGGTTTAAATTTAATGTAGTTTGTTTAGTAACATGGATACTAAAAGCATTAGGTTGTTTAAAAATATTATTTCCTTCTAAAATGTCAGAATAAATACCTAATTTTAGATTATCAATGTTATAAGCTGTTCGTGGTTGTAAAGTAATTTGTCCTGTTTCATTATTAAATGAAACATTGTTAGCTCTTAATCAGTTATCATCTACTTCTGTATCATTATGAAATAACTTTCATCTAATTTGGTTAGCTTCATCTGTTCCTTTTAATGGAAGTGAAGTGTGATGTTCATTTTGATAATTTGATACATATTTAGTTTCACCTAAATCTGGTGTGTATGTATACCCACTAGTTAATGTTTCTTGTCCAATATTTGTTGGTCAATTAATTGTTGTTGCTGTGTCATCTGCAAAACTAGTATATTTTGATAAATCAGCATCAAATTCAAAAACAACATTAGTGACATTATTTGCTGTTGCTTTGATTCTTCAATGGCCAGCTAATTCCGGATTGTTTATATATGGGTATCCACCGTTACCCCAAAAAAACATTCTTTTATTATCCCAATCTCTTATAAGTATGCTTAATGTTTCTGATACAGAACTTACATTAGTTCACTTATTAAAGTATTTTGAACGTGTATTATCATCGAATGGTTTGAATTCATATGTATATGTTATATTGCCTGTATTAGGAAAATTTATTGGTTCTCAGTTGTGAGTGTAATCGTTTAATGTTAATAGCACTCCGTCATTTGATAAACCTTCTTGTGATATTGTGTTTCTTTTTATTCAACCTGGATTATTACTTTTAAGAAATTTAGCTTTTAATGTGTTTTTAAAACTATCACTAAAGCGAATGTCAGAATATCTAGAAATATTGATATTAAATTGCTTATCAATAACTTTTTCTGTTTCGTTTTCTAGTCCATTTAAATAAACAGAAAATCTTAAGTTATTAACAGAATAAAGTTTATTAGCAACATGAGTAATGCTTCCGGTATTTGGATCAAATGTTAATCCTTCACCTGGATTATTACTAATGTCTTTTCATGTGCCATTGACATTTTGATAAAGTTTAAATCTTAAGTTATTTATTTCAGTACTGTTTGGTTGATGGTTATTAATATTAATAATTGGTTTCAAATCAGAAGTAGATAAACTAGCGTCATTTATTACATCTTGAATTCTTGATTGAACTTCATCATTATTTAAAGATATTGTTGGTCTATCAAATTGTAAGTTAGGTATAGTAAAACTCTTTCTTAGATTAAGTGCGTTAACAAATCCTTCAAAAGAAGCACCAATTAGATAAGCTTTTTTATTATTTCCACCTATTGTTATTCTAGATGTGGTGTTATCAAAATTTACACCACTCATTCGATCATAACTAAACGTGTAAATTGGATTAATAATAGCACCGTGATCTGCAAGAGTTTCACCTCCTATTTGATCAAAATATAAATAATTCCCTAACACTTTTTCATATGGTTGATAAAAATAATTAAAAGTGTCTGTGCTTATGTTGTTTAAAAAACCTTCTTCATTAAAAACTAATGTTTTATAGTCTGCAATAACTGATGTATAGTTTCTACTAAATTTATCGTAAAACAAATTATAGAAATCTAAAATTCTATATAAGTTATAAAATTTTGGTGTTATGATGTTAATTCCATAATCATCGTCTTTTCTTGTAAACGCATTTTGTTCTAAACTAATTTTATTTAATTCATTATAGCTACAATCAATACGAACAGTATCAGCCAAAATTGGCTGACCACTAACATTGTTTTTATTAAAAATTCCTTTCTTTATTTGAGTTGTAAGAGCAAGATTAATCTTGTTGATTTGTATATTAGTTAGGTCCAACCTAGCAATACTTGTATCAGCTCCTGTGAATTTAACAGAAAAACCGTGATTTACTCCCTTATCGTCAATATAATCAATATTAGATAATTTAGGAAATCTAACAGGACTAGTTGTTGCTTGTTCTAAAGAATTATTAAAAAAATGTTCAGTGGGAACAACACGATTTTGATCTCCACGAAGTATTACAGAGGTTAAGTTTGGCCACTCACTAATTCATTTTGCTTCTTGCGCAGCAGGTCCTGTCATAATTTCTTCTAATGTTGCTCTCGATAAATTAGACACATTAATACTTTTTAATTTTTGAGGATTAAAAAGTTTATTTGTAGCTTCAGTGGCAATTTTAAAATTATAATCATGATAGTTTGTTGTAAATTCAGTAACTTCATCAAAAAGATATTTTTCTCTTCAATTAGCATTGTTACCGATAATATTTTCTACAGGTCATTGCAATTTACCTACTATCGGTAGTGTATTTAGAGGTGTGTCTACTAGAGTAAAAAACAATAAATTTGAAATATTATCACCTCCTAGTACATCTTTAGCTAGACGCGAATAATTATCATTTTGAAAATCTTTTACTGGCTTAAAAATGGGATTTTGTAGTCATTTAGTTTTATCATTACCAAAATTTTTAAAACTTTTTGTGGTGAAGTTGTTTTGATTTATAAAAGGACAATTTATCAATGAACTTTGATCATAAGTCCATTCTAATGTTATGCTTGCATCATCCGGAACGTTTGCATATGATTCTGGATTTTCAATTAAAGCACTAAAATTATCTCAGCTGTGTTCACCATTCTTTGTATATGTAACAGAAAAATGATCTGCTTGTAAATTGTTTCTTAAATCACCTAATTCAACACCACTATTATTTTTTGTTTGTTGTCTACCAAGATCAGTATTAATAGCCCCAAATGATGTAATACCAAAAAGTCCTAAAGCTATTAATAACTTTGTATTAGTTTTTTTAAATTTAAACATAGATAAGATTTAAAACATTAAATCAATGTTGATTTAATTTATTCAATAATTATAAGCCGTTTTTTTTTTTTTTTTGTTTTTATAGGACTTTTAACAATAAAAAATGGATAAGATAGACTAGTCTAAATTATCCATAGTTTTAAAAAATATTGTTGTTTAATTACTTAGCGTTTTTAACACTTTCAACAATTGCTTTGAATTGTTCTGGTTGGTTAATTGCTAATTCACTTAACATTTTTCGGTTAATGGTGATGTTTTGTTTTTTTAACCCTTCCATTAAACGTGAATAAGTAATTCCTAAAGCACGGCATGAACCATTAATTCTTTGGATTCATAATTTACGGAAATTACGTTTCTTTTGTTTACGACCAATATATGCGTATTCTTTGGCTTGCACATATGTTTGGTGAGCAATTTTAAATGAAGTGTGTCGTGTTCCTCATGAACCTTCAACACGTTTCTTCATTGCTTTTCTTCTTCTTCTTGTAGTTGAACCGTTAGTAGCTCTCATAAATTCTGTTTATCCTCCTATAAAGCGTGTTTTAATGGTTTTAGTGCTGATTTTTTAAAAACAGCATCTTTCTTTAAATGACGTTTTTGTTTTGTCGATTTGTTGTGGGCTAAATGACTTCGGTTAGTATGTTTACGTACGACTTTATCATTAGCTGTTACTTTTACTCGTTTGGCAAAAGCTTTTTTAGTTTTATGTTTAATTTTTTTAGCCATATAAATCACTCCTTATTGTTTATTCTTAACGATTGTTGCCTCATATAAAACTGGGGTTAGTTTCTTTAATGGAATTTGAATTTTGGCAATTGGTCCTAATAAACCTAAAAACTTTTCATAAGTCCCATTAATTACTTCTGGTTTAAATCCCATTCGTCCGTAAGCGGCAATCTTAAATTTAACTTGATTACCATCTTCTAGTCAGCTAATGGCATTTTTAGCCATTCATTTTAAATCATTATCACCAACTTGGGGACGAACTTTAATTTCTTTAACTTTAGTAACATTTTGTTTTTTACGGCTTTCGCGTTGTTTAGTTTTTTCTTCATACAACATTTTTCCGTAATCAACAATCTTAGCAATTGCTGGTTTATCATGATTAGCAAAAGCAATTAATACTAAGTCTAAATCTTGATCATAAGCTTTATTTAAAGCTTCATCACGGGATAAAATTCCCAGTTTATTTCCATCTTTATCAATTACTAGTAATTTTTGTTCAGTAATTTGATCGTTAATTAATCGTTTTTTCATCAATCTTTTATTAATGTTTAGTTGTTAATAAAAAAACTATCTTTAAGTTGTTTTAAAGAAGTTATTTATTCTTTAATCATTAAAGATAGTATCTAAAACTACTTTTTTAATTAAAGCTTTTTACCCATATCTATCAAACGAATGAAGTTATCGGGTGAGTTAATAATAAATAACTACTTTCTTTTTATTAACGAGAGATATTATATAAATTTTTATTTTAGCGCTTTAAGAAATTGTTCAGTAATAAATTTAGGACGGGTAATGGCTGAACCAACTACAACTCCAGATATATCTAAATCCATGGCTTTTTTAAACATTTCAGGAGTGTTTACTCCGCCTTCAACAATAATCTCTTTATGATATTGTTTATTTAATTCAATAATTTGCTTAATAAAAGCAAAATTGTTTTCTGTATTACTTTGACCTTTGGTATCAGTGGTATAACCTCTTAGTGTGGTACCAATTAAATCAAAACCTAATTTAAAAGCGTTAGTTACATCTTCTAGATTAGAACAATCAGCCATTAATTTTTGATCGGTTTTATGGTTATGGAATCATTCCACCATTTGTTTCAATGATTCTTTTGGTCTTTTTCTTAATGTCGCATCAATAGCAATGATTTTAGCTCCTGCATCCATTAAGAACTTTAAGTCTTCTAAATCAGGGGTGATGTATACTTCACTATCTTTAGACATTTTTTTTGTAATACAAATAACTGGAATGTCTTTAGGAACAATCTTAAGAATTGGTTTAATATTTTCACGTTGGCTAATTCTGATTCCTTGTGCTCCACCAGCTAAAGCAGATTTAACTAATCGTTCAATAACAAAAGGACCACCATACATTGGTTCGTCTTCTACTGCTTGACACGAAACAATAAAACGTTTAAGCTTAGTCATTATTTAATACCGTATTAATCTTATCAGCTAAAATTGCTGCTTTCCCACCAAAAATGATTTGCACACTAGTTTTATCTTGAATTAAACCAAATGAACCAAATTCTACAAAATCTTTATTATCTAGTTTTTGGTATTTCTTTAAGGTAATTCGTAATCTTGTTGCACAAGCTGAAACTGAAGCTAAATTAGCTTTACCACCTAATTTAGCAATAATCTTGTGGATTTCATCTTGTTGATTTCCTTTAGTTGCAACTTTCTTACTTGTTTGCGTGGTTTTACCTTCTTTCAATTCTTGGTATTGTTTTTTATTAATTAAACCTAAAGTATTACCATTTCTTCCTGGAGTTGATAAATTAGCTTTCTTAATTCAGAAATAGAAAGTAGCAAAGCTAACTCCACCAAAGATTAAAGCGAATAATAAACCAAAGTAGAATTTAGTTCCCTTTAAGATTGGTAAAGCTCCATAAATCATTAAATCAATAAAGCCACGAGCAAACCCAACCCCAACGTGAGCATCGACTAAAATCATGAACATGTAAGCAAATCCGCTTAATGGAACATAAATTAAGTAATAGAATAATGGCGCAACAAATAAGAATGAGAATTCTAATGGTTCAGTAATTCCTGTTAAGAAAGCAACAACCATACTTGAACCAATTGTCGCTGCAGTTACTTTACGGTTGGCTTTATCGGCAGTCATAATCATTGCTGCTCCAATACCCATACATGTACCTAAATAAGTTGCATAGTCTTGAGTAAATCTTCCCGCATTAATCCCTAAGACTGTTTTAAACCAATCATAGATTGGTACATCTTTCCCAATATATGACATTGTATTAGTTGGTAAACTATTAATAAAGTTTCAAATGTTTTGATCCCCAACGATAACGGTTTTACCTTTAGTAAAAGCGTCAATTTGTTGAATTAACATATCATGTTGCATTTGTGAAATTGATCCATTAGCTAAAGCTGCATTTAATGTATCAACGCTTAATACACCTCCAAAATCAGTTTGGAACGCTAGGATAATCGGAATATGGTGTAATCCAAATGGCATTAAAGCTCTTCCTAATACCCCATAAATAAATCCATCAATTCCCGCAGGCGCTTTTTGTAATAACACTCCTGAAGCTTGAATTCCTTGACCTACTCATGGTCAGAAGATTAAGAAAACAACTGACACTAAGAATGAGAATGGTACTAGAACAATTGGTACTAGTCTAATTCCTGAAAAGAATGATAAAGCAGTTGGTAATTGGATTTGTGAGAAATACTTAAAAGTATAAGCAGTTAAAACCCCAATTATAACTCCACCAAAAATACTTGTATTTAATGAAGTCATTCCTAAGTTAGAAACAGTTACTCCATTAACTCAAGGATGGAATCAAAGAATGGATAAAATATTTCCGTGTTCATCAATTTGAATAAATGCTCTTTGACTTGAGGTAAATACTAAATAAGCAATAACGGCAGCAAATCCAGCCCCCCCTTTATCATTACTAAAAGTAATGGCAACAGCCACACAGAATAATAATGCTAAGTTACCAAATACAACATCAGACATTGATTTAAATACTTCTGATACCACTAATCAACCAGCATCTTTAGTATTAGCTCCAATCGCGCCACCGATTCCTAGTAATAAACCAGCAATTGGTAGGATAGCAATTGGTAACATGATTCCTCGAGCTAATTGTTGAAATCAAGCTTTTGCTCTTGAACTAATTCCACTAGAGGTTGGTTTAGGATCACCAAGTGTTTTAGTTTTGCTTGTTTTTTTCTTAAACTGAAATTTTTGCAAGATCTTTAACATAGTTAACAATTGTTTTGATTATAAATATTAGAAAATTAATTAAATATTATCTTGCGTTTTTCGCATGATAAATTAATTCATTAAAAATTGGATCTGTGTTTTGTGGTTTTGATCTTAATTCAGGGTGGAATTGACAACCCATATAACACTTATTCTTTTTGTGTTCCATAAATTCCACAACTTGTTTGTTATTAGCATAAGTTCCATACATACTTGGTACAAAGTCTTCAGATTGATACATTTTAATGTATTCAGGATTAATAAATCCATAACGGTGACGATGACGTTGTTGAATCGATGATTTTTGATAAAGCCTAAAGGCTTTAGAATTTTCAACAACATGACATTCTTGGTTTCCTAATCTTAATTTTGAATCTAGCATCGAAATAACAGGAAATGGTGTATATTGATCAAATTCAGTTGAATGAGCATCTTTTTGATTTAATACATTTCGGGCATATTCAATCACCATTAATTGCATTCCTAAACATAATCCTACGGTTGGAATGTCTTGTTCACGTAAATACTTTAAAGTATTTATCATGTTTTTCATTCCTCTTACCCCAAACCCACCAGGAACAATTGCTCCAGAACAGTCAGCTAATTGTTTTTTAATGGCTTCTGGACTGTTTAGTTCATCAGATTCAATTCACTTAATTTTAACTTTAACATTGTTTTGGTATCCAGCAAATCTTAAGGCTTCAATGACACTAGCATATGAATCATGAAGACTAATATATTTACCAATTAAAGCAATTTGTAATTTATCTTTGATCTTTTTAGTTTGATCAACAAAGTT
Source organism: Mycoplasma sp. (assembly GCA_029203615.1). Taxonomy (GTDB): domain Bacteria; phylum Bacillota_I; class Bacilli_A; order Mycoplasmatales; family Mycoplasmoidaceae; genus Malacoplasma_A. Next base: position 437,402 of record CP091280.1, read on the forward strand.
TTGTCATTGATTTTTAAAGTGATCGTTTTTAGGTTCGTAATTAATATTGAAGTAGTTTAAAATAAAGTGGTGTAATTTTTGTTGATAAAAATAACTTGGTACTTCATAAATTGATTTCATATCCTTAGCAACAAAGATCGCATCAGGATTAATATGACTAGTTAAATACATCTTTTCAAAGATGTCATGATTAACATCATTAGAAGTTCTTAGGATCATCATCTTTGGATTAATTCCTAAAGAACGAAGAATTTTAACTGCGTGTTGAGCTGGTTTTGTTTTGTGTTCTCCGCTAGTTGAAGACAACATAATTAATGGAGCTACTAAACAATTTAAGCAGTTTTCACTACCATATTCCACATTAAATTGACTAATTGCTTCAATAAATGGGGCACTTTCAATATCTCCGGTTGTTCCACCTAATTCAATTAATAAGAAGTCACATTGTTCTTTATCAATAATTTGGTTAATACGGTCTTTAATCACTCCGGTAACATGAGGAACAACTTGAACCGTTTTTCCTCCATATCCACCATTACGTTCTTTATTAATAATATTTCAATAAATTTTTCCACTAGTCATGGTTGACATTTCGGTTAAATCACGATTTAAGAATCGTTCATAAGTTCCTAAATCTAAATCTCCTTGGGCTCCATCAGCAGTAACAAATGTTTCACCATGTTGACCAGGAGCCATCATTTCGGTGTCATAGTTTAAATATGGGTCAAATTTAATAATGGAAACTTTAAATCCTAGACATGATAAGATCTTGGCAATTGAAGAAATACATACTCCTTTACCTAAAGAAGAATAAACTCCTCCAAAAACTGTAATTACTTTTGCTTTTTTATTTGGCATCATAAACAATATTTATTTAAATAATAAATAAATACTACCAATAAAAAAGCTTATTAGTAGTATTTTTAAAAGTTTTTAAATAATTGCTAATTCTATTCGTGGAATTTCTTATCAAAGAAAGCAATAATATGTTGATCTTTAATGCCAAAAGGTTCAACAGCTTTAGCAATTACATTCTTGTAATCTAGTTTTGCTTGGTTTAAATCTTTTACGTAGTATGTTTGAATACCATAGTTAATAGCAAAAGCATTTAGTAATTCTTTTTCACTAGTAATCACAATGATTGTGGCTGCTGGGCGAATATTACTTACAGCTTTAATTAATGTTTTATCATCTGTAAATAAAGCAAAGAAGTTATGGTTAAAGTTTGGTGTAACGTGTCCACCAGTAGGCATTAAACGCTTAGCAATTTTTAAAGCAATTTTTGAAGCATATGAAGGGAATTTAGTGTTTGGGAAATAAACATTAATTGCTCGATCATAATCAAATAATAATTCTGATTGTTGATCAATTCGTGCCATGGTATCAACCGCTACAACTGGGAATTGTCCTTTTGCACTTTCTCCAGATAGCATAGTAGCATCACAACCTCGTTCAACCGCAAAGAATACATCAGTAACTTCAGCACGGGTTGGTTGGATGTTTCTTTCTAAGCTATCTAACATTTGGGTAGCCACAATACATGGTTTACCAACATAACGACATAAACGAATCATTTGTTTTTGTCAGTATGGTAAATCATAATAAGGAATTTCTAATCCTAAATCACCACGGGCAACCATGATTCCGTCACTAGCAGTAATAATTTCTTGTAAGTTTTCAATTGCTTTACCAGTTTCAATCTTCGAAATAATTTGAATTTGTGGGTGATTGTGAGCAATTAAGATTTCTCTAATTGCTTGAACGTTTTCTTTTGAGTTAACAAAGCTTGCAGCAATATAGTCTAAATTGTTATCACAAGCAAACTTAATGTCTTTTTTATCTTTGTCTGATAAGAAAGGCATTGTATAGTTGCTTCCTGGTAAATTAATTCTTCTTCCTTCAATAATTTTATGAGTATTTAAAGCTACAGTTTTTAATACTCCTTTATCAACATCAACTTCGTCAACAAATAATTCCAGTTTCCCGTCATCCACTAAAACTAATTGGCCTTTTTTTACATCTTTAGCCATGTTATATGTTCCAGTTGAATCAGTAACACTAAATTCAGTATCACTACCGATAATTTTGCTAATTGTATGAATAGTAATTACATTACCAGCTTTAATTTCAACCATTTCTGGTTCAAATTTATTAACACGAATTTCTGGTCCTTTCGTGTCTAACATGATCGCAATATTACGGTTTAGTTTAGCCGCTACTTCACGAACAATTTTAATTCTAATTTCTTGTTCTTCATGGTTACCATGAGAGAAGTTTAAACGAACGCAGTTAACTCCTTTACGAATAATTTCTTCCATTCGTTCATAAGCTAATTTAACGCTTTCAGCATTTTTCGGATCATTAAATGCTTTTCAATCAAAAATCTTTTGGGTAATTGCTGGCCCTAATGTGGCAACAATCTTAGTTCTTTTAAAATTAGTTTTAATGTTTGTAGCAATAGTTGACATGAATTAATTCCTTGTATCAATTAAATTTAATTAAATATTATTTTAATTTTAAATAATATAGAATGTAAATATAATTTTAAATATGTCAAAAACAAGTAGTCGAAGTCGTGTTGTATTGATCTTATTATCATTCTTTTTTGGAGGATTAGGTGTTGATCGTTTCTATGCTGGAAGAGTTGGATTAGGAGTATTTAAACTATTAACAGCTGGTGGATTTGGAATTTGATGACTAGTGGATTTAATTCTAGCCATCTTTGGAAGAATGCGTGATAACGAAAACAACCGTATTTAAGATATAAATATTAATAATTAGGTAATCAAGGAATCTTGGTTACTTTTTTTATTAATTTTGATGATATGGACATTCGCCGCAATTGTTTACCGCATTTTACTACAAGTTAAATACGCATTTTACTACAACTTAATTACGCATTTTACTACAAGTTAGTTTTTATTTTTCTCTAAAATTTCCATTTTTTATGTTATTTTTCATTGTAAGAGATTAAAAAAAATGCCGCTCTGGCACCTTTTTTTATTAACTATAACTTGTTATATTTTTCAAAGTCTTTAACAATTTCTTTATTAGTGTGTTTTAGTGGATATTCAAGTGTTTTCGTAATCGTGTCGTGTGTTGGTTCATTATTACGATAAGCAATTGAATAACTTCCTGAATCTTTCATTGCTAAATCTAATCCATAACTTGCTAATCGACTTGCTAAAATTCGGTCTTCAGCAGTTGGGTTTCATCCTCGTTGTACATATCCTAAAACATCACAACGTGTCATGATTCCTGTACGTTTTTCAATTTCAGAAGCAATTTCTTGTAAAGATGGTAATCCATCTCGCCCATAAACTCGTTCAGTAGCTACAATTAAGCAACTACGGTGTTCGTTTTTTCGTGATTCTTTAACAATATCAATTAGTTGTTCAGTTGTTAAGATATTTTCACAAGTTAAGATGGCTTCAGCTTGGGTCGCAATTCCGGCTTGAATTGCTAAAGCTGGATATCTTCGTCCCATAACTTCACAAATACAAACAGCATTATGTGAATCAAAACTGTTACGAATTGCATCAATCGTAGAAACAATGGAATTAAGGGCTGAAGAGTAACCAATTGTTAAATCAGTATTTTGAATGTCGTTATCAATTGTACCTGGTAAACAAATTACCTTCATGCCTAATTTATATAAACGGTTCGCACCGTTATAAGATCCGTCTCCCCCAATCACAAATAAACAGTCAATGTTATGTTTCTTTAAATTATCAAAACATCTTTTAGTGTTTTCTGGTTTGGCTAATTCAGGAAAACGACTAGAACCAATTTGAATATTTCCGTTCGCATAGAAATAAGATAAAGTACTTAAATCAGGTTTAATAAATTTTTCTTCAAATAGACCTTTAAATCCGTCTTGAATTAATTCTACTTCTAAGTTATAGTATCGGGCTTTACGAACAAGTGTAATCACACAATTGTTCATTGCTGGAGAGTTTCCTCCAGAAGCCATAATGGCAATTTTTTTCATGTTAATTATTCTTATTTATTTAAGTTAGTAAATGTTTTAATTCCGTTAAATCGGCATGAAACACCTAATTCATCTTCAATTTCCATTAAACGGTTATATTTACAAATACGTTCACTTCGTGACATAGAACCAGTTTTAATTTGACCAGTACCTAAAGCAACTGATAAATCAGCAATGGTTGTATCTTCTGTTTCCCCACTACGGTGTGAAACAACAGCACATCAGTTATTTTGTTTAGCAATTTGAATTGCTTTAATAGTTTCAGTTAATGAACCTATTTGGTTTAGTTTAATTAAGATGGCATTAGCTACTTGTTTATTAACTCCTTCAGCTAAAATGGCTGGGTTAGTACAGAATAAGTCATCGCCAACAATTTGGACATTATTACCAATCTTAGTTGTTAATTTCTTAAATCCATCTCAATCGTTTTCACTTAATCCATCTTCAATACTAATAATTGGGAATTTCTTAGTTAATGAAATTAAGTAATCAATCATTTCATCAGTTGTTTTAGTTCCATCTTTTTTAGAAAGAATCTTAGCATCAATTGCTTTTTTAAAGACATAAACTTTCTTTTCTGAATCGTATAGTTCACTAGCTGCTACGTCCAATGCAATCGCAACATCTTTATCAATTCCTGGACGGTATCCTGCTGCTTTAATTGCTTCAACCATTAATTCAAGTGCTTCTTCAGCTGTTTTTAAGTTTGGTGCAAATCCACCTTCATCACCTTTAGAAGTTGAATCACCACGAGTTTTAAGAATTTTCATTAATGCATGGAAACATTCACTAGCAATTTGGCATGCTTGGCGTAATGTCTTTGCTCCAACTGGCATATACATAAATTCTTGGAAGTCAATAGTGTTATCAGCATGAGCCCCACCATTAATTACGTTTAACATTGGTACAGGCATGTTGTAGATAGTATCACTATCTTTAACAATGTGTTGACGAATGTATTGGTATAAAGGCATATTGTAAGCTTGCGCACTAGCATGAGCAATGGCTAAACTTACAGCTAAAATAGCATTAGCTCCTAATTTAGATTTGTTTGGTGTATTATCTAAACCAATCATTAATTCATCTAATTTGTTTTGTTGGTCTGCTTCTTGACCAATTAATGCTGGAGCAATAATACTATTAACGTTATTAACGGCTTTTAATACACCTTTACCCATATAACGTTTTTTATCTCCATCACGCATTTCTAGTGCTTCACGTTCACCAGTTGAAGCTCCAGAAGGAACCATAGCTTTACCAACAATACCACAACTTAAAGTAACTTTAGCTGCTACTGTTGGAAATCCACGAGAGTCTAAAACTTCGTAGGCTTTAATATCAGTAATTTCTGTTTTCTTTTTAAATAACGACATAATATAAAAAATAAAAATTTAAATATATTTTAGATATTTTTATTTATTTTGTTTGATTAATATTTTTAATCACAAATAAAAGAAAAACACCCTTGATATTTATGGGTGTTTAACTTTGTTAAATAATATCTAAAATCTTTAGTTAGTTTTAATTCGTTTTTTATCAGTACGACGTTTGTATGCAATTACTCCCGCGCCAGTTCCTGCTAAACCAATTCCCCCAAAGATTCCTCCTAAGACAGGACCAATAACATTATTGCTTGGAGTTGGTTTAGGCGGCTCAGTTACTTTAATATTGAATGTTTTAGAAGTTGCATTAATATTAAAGTATGAATCAACAACTTTAATTGATAAACCACTTAGATCATAAGCTGTATTGGCTTTAATCGTTAATGATCCATTAGATTTATCAAATGCTAAACCTAATTGAACAATATCATCATCACTTAATTCAACATTGTTTTTTAATAACTTAAATGTTAATCGTTCTGGATTAGCATTTCATGTTTGAGATTCATCATAAACAACATGATTAACTAAACTAGCAGTAGTAAATTCTCTTTCTAATAATTTGTTATCAGATACAAAGTCATTTAAAATATTGTCTAAGTTATCAAACCCAATCTTAGTGAACTTAGTAACATGAATACTAAAGGTGTTAGTTGTGTTTTCTTGATTAAAGTAGCTATCAGTTGCTTTAATTGATAAATTATCTAAGTTATAAGCAGTGTTTGGACTAATAGTTAATACACCAGTAGTATTATTGAATGATAAATGGTTATCATTTAATCATTGGTTAGATACTACCGATCCATTTAATAATAAATTAAATGAGCAGTATTGTCTTAGGTGGTTAGCAGCAATAATGTGTTCATTACCAAAATAGATCTTGTTATTTAATGTTGGGGTACTAACTGGACTTGATGCTGCATATACATCTTGACCAATATTACTAATAGTTGTTTGGATTGATAAATCACCAATAAAGTGTGTGTTATCAATATTAAATCTATTAGTTGAAGCACTAAAACCATAATAGCTATCAGTTGCTTTAATATATAAGCCAGTAAAACTAAAGTTGTTTTGTAAATTAGCTTTATTAAATGTTAATTGACCTGTTTGACGGTTAAAACTAATTCCTTTAGCAATAACTTGGTTAGTAACATCAGCTTGATTTAAATAAATTGCAAAACTAATTCTACTTCTTGCTGTTGCTTGATCAATCTTAGACGAATTACGATCTTTAGTGTAGTACATTGCATTAGATAAATCAGGTGTAATATAGCCGTTTTGATATCAAGTAAAGATATTAATGTTATTAGGAATTGCTTGTCTAATGCTTAATCCATCTTGATTAACTACGTTAATTGAGAATGAATTAGAATAGTTAGCACTAGTAATATTGTATTGCGTGTCTTTAGCAACTATTTTTAAGTTACTTAGGTTATAGTCTTTGTGACCACTAACAGTTAATACACCGGTATTACTATTTAAACTTAAACCTAATGAACTTGGATTAACTTCGCTTCCATTTTGATATAAAACAAATGAAATATTATTGAATTCTCTAGAGGTTGGAGATACTTCATTAGTTCCGTCAGTATATTTAAGTGAATTTCTTAAATTAGGAGTAGTGTATCCATTAGCTCAAGTATTTTCTTTATTTAAGTTTGGAATAGTTGGACTATATTTTAAATACTTTTGTTCAATAATTCGGATATTAAATGGTGCAGATCTTGGTGTTTCACCAACGTTCTTAACATTTAAAGCAATTGATAAACCACTAACATTAATAGCTTTTTTAGCAACAGTAGTAATTTGTCCAGTAGAGGTATTAAAACTAAATCCATCTGTTGTTGGGTTTGGGGTAAACTTTTGTCCATTCTTATAAAGAACAAATGAATGAACATTTGGATCAAATGTTACTTGTGAACCGTTTTGATAAATATGAGTTTGTAAGTTTTCACTTGTTTGTTGACGGTATCAATTTTCTTGTGTGAATGTATTATTAGTTGGAATTCCACCATTAATATTAAATTCTCGAGCATCTACTGAGAAAATAGTAAAGGTGTTAGTATATTGTGGTGGGAAATTATAGAAACTATTAGTAATCTTAATTCTTAAACCACGAATGTTATAAGCTTTAGGATCACCGGCAATTGCTCCCGTTGAAGTGTTAAAGCTTCTTAGCCCAACTGACGAAGGATTATTAGTAATATCAGTTCAACTACTTGAACTAGTTTGTTGATATTCTAAATAAAATCGCATTTCGCTTTTGTCTTGTGATGTTAATGCACTTCCGTCAGAGAAAGTTAATGAATTAATTAAACCAGAATAGTTATATCCATTAGTAAACGTTTCTTGTCCACCGTTTTGTGGTTGAGCATTATCTGGAATATTAAAGCTTCCACCATGATTAGTAATATTTAAGTTAATTTGATTAGCTGGTTTAGTTGAGTTAACAGAGAACGAGTTTTCTCTAACACCAACTCATAATTGGTTAATATTAACTACTTTTTTACTTTGAATTTGTAGCCTTCCAGTTCTAGAATCAAATGTTACTCCACTAGGAAGATTTCTTAATTCTGTATTACCACTATATAAAGTAAATAATAAGTTATTACTTTCTGGTCGTGATCCATCACCAAAAGTTACATAATTAACTAAAGATCCAGAATCATAACCGTTTCGATATACACTGGATTGATCAATGTTATATTGTTGACTTAAATTTAATTGTGTTTGTTTAGTAACATGGATACTAAAAGCATTAGGTTGTTTATATGTTGGATTAGTTAACGTATCAGAATAAACCGCTACTTTTAAATTATCAATATTATAAGCAGTTTGGCGTTGTACTGACAGTATTCCACTACTTCTATCAAACGATAACTTATTAGTTCTTAATCAGTTTTCATCAACTTCGATATCATTATGAAATAATTTTCATTTAATATTTTCTCAATTTAATTTAGCGGTTGGGAGTGAAACATGGTGTTCATTTTGATAGTTAGAAACATATTTAATTTCTCCTGGTGATAAATCAATTGTATATCCATTAGTTAATGCGTCTTGGCCAATATTACCTGGTCAATTAATTATTGTTCCAGTATCATCAGCAAAACTGGTATAGTTTGATAAATCTGCATCAAATTCATAAACAATATCATTAACGTTATATTGAGTGTTAGTGGCTGTAATTCTTCAATGACCTGCTAAATCATAACTTTGGATAGAAAAGTCGTTATCTCCACCAATTAAAATACGGTTGTTATCTCATTGTGTAATATTGTTGAGAGCTATTTGTGATGTTGTTGAAACATCTGTTCAATGACCATAATATCTTGATTGAGTATTGTCATCATATGGTTTAAATTCATATTTAAAGGTAGTATTAACACCATTAATGTCTTCTCATGATTGTGATATGTCATTAAAGACTTGTAGATTACCACTATTTCTTAATCCAGTAATGCTACATAAATTTGTTTTAAGATAATTAGGATATTTAGCATTACTAAATGCACCATCTAGTTGATTTTTAAAGCTTTCACTAAAACGAATATGAGAATACGTAGCAATATTAATGTTAAATTGCTTATCAATAACTGTTTCAGTTTCACTTTCTAGTCCATTTAAATAAACAGAAAATCTTAAATTTTTAACAGAATAAAGTTTATTAGCAACATGAGTAATGCTTCCGGTATTTGGATCAAATGTTAATCCTTCACCTGGATTATTACTAATGTCTTTTCATGTGCCATTGACATTTTGATAAAGTTTAAATCTTAAGTTATTTATTTCAGTACTGTTTGGTTGATGGTTATTAATATTAATAATTGGTTTCAAATCAGAAGTAGATAAACTAGCGTCATTTATTACATCTTGAATTCTTGATTGAACTTCATCATTATTTAAAGATATTGTTGGTCTATCAAATTGTAAGTTAGGTATAGTAAAACTCTTTCTTAGATTAAGTGCGTTAACAAATCCTTCAAAAGAAGCACCAATTAGATAAGCTTTTTTATTATTTCCACCTATTGTTATTCTAGATGTGGTGTTATCAAAATTTACACCACTCATTCGATCATAACTAAACGTGTAAATTGGATTAATAATAGCACCGTGATCTGCAAGAGTTTCACCTCCTATTTGATCAAAATATAAATAATTCCCTAACACTTTTTCATATGGTTGATAAAAATAATTAAAAGTGTCTGTGCTTATGTTATTTAAAAAGTCTTCTTCATTAAAAACTAAAGTTTTATAGTCTGCAATAACTGATGTATAGTTTCTACTAAATTTAGAATAAAACGTATTATAGAAGTTAAGATTGTTAATTAAATTAGAAAAGTTTGGTGTTATGATGTTAATATTGTAGTCATTGTTTTCTCTTGTAAATGCATTTTGTTCTACAACAAGTTCTTCTAAATGTTGTTGGCTACATTCAATACGAACAGTATCAGCTAAAATTGGCTGACCACTAACATTGTTTTTATTAAAAATTCCTTTCTTTATTTGAGTTGTAAGAGCAAGATTAATCTTGTTGATTTGTATATTAGTTAGGTCCAACCTAGCAATCCTTGTATCATCTCCTGTGAATTTAACAGAAAAACCGTGATTCACTCCTTGACTGTCAATATAATCAACATTAGATAATTTAGGAAATCTAACTGGTCTGGTCGTTGCTTGTTTTAAAGAATTATTAAAAAAATGTTCAGTGGGAACAACATGATTTTGTTCTCCACGAAGTATTACAGAGGTTAAGTTTGGTCACTCTTTAATTCATTCTTCTTGATTTTCAACAGGTCCTGTCATGATATTTTCTAACTGATCACTAGCTAAATCAGACACATTAATACTTTTTAATTTTTGAGGATTAAAAATTTTATTTGTAGCTAGAGGATCAATTAAAAAACCATTATCATCATAGTTTGTTGTAAATTCAGTAACTTCATTGAAAAGATATTTTCCTCCTCAACTAGTATTATCTTTAGTAATATATGATACAGGTCATTTTAATCTACCTACTATAGGTAATGTGTTTGATGGTGTATCTACAAGAGAAAAATTAAATAAATTTGTATAGGATTTACCATACAAAAATCTTTTAGCTTGGGCAGAATAATCGAATCGTTCAAAATCTTCTACTCCCTTAAAAATGGGATTTTGTAATCATTTTGTTTTGTCATCACCAAAATTTTGAAAACTTTCTTGGGTAAAAGAATTTGGTTTTATAACATAAGGACAAACTGTTTCGGTTGGATTATAATACCAATTTAATGTTATGCTTGCATCATCCGGAACATTTGCATATGATTCTGGATTTTCAATTAAAGCGCTAAAATTATCTCATCTGTGTGCACCATTCTTTGTATATTTAACAGAAAAAAAATCGGCTTGTAAATTATTTTCTGAATCAGCCAATTTAACACCACTATTATTTACTGTTTGTTGTCTACCAAGATCAGTACTAATAGCACCAAATGATGTAATACCAAAAAGTCCTAAAGCTATTAATAACTTTGTATTAGTTTTTTTAAATTTAAACATAAATAAGATTTAAAATATTAAATCAATATTGATTTAATTTGTCTAATAATTATAAATTGTTTTTTTTTTTTTTTGTTTTTATAGGACTTCTTAACATGAAAAATAACTAATTTTAAAAAAGCTAATTTACTAAAATTTAACTATAAAGCCAGTCAAAATAAATAAACAACTTTAAATAAAAAATACACCAGCAACAATTAAATAAAATTTAATTACCACTTAATGGTGTATTTTTATATTACAGCAAAACTATAAAAACATGATCTCTACAGCTTTGCCTCTAAAGCTAATTTTATCGTTAGCTTAAGATTTTTATCCTTTACCCTTTTGCTCTTAGTTCTTTTAGAAGTACTAGGAGTGGGTAAAGGATAAGCTACGTAGACCTGTGTCCTTTTATTTGATATATTTTTCATAAACATAATTGCGAACACTAAAAAAGTGTTCTTTTTCATTATAAAAAAAAGAATAAGTGTGATTTATATAAAGAAAAAACCCAGGCCACAGGTCCTGGACAAAAAGTAATCTTTTTAAATTATGTTTACATACATATTATACAAATAAAAAATCCAGGCCACAGGTCCTGGACAAAAAGTAATCTTTTTAAATTACGTATATAGATATTATACAAATAAACTAAACTAGTTTTAAAACAGCAGTTGTGGTGTTATCACCTTGACGTTCGTCATAACGTAATACTTGAGTGTATCCACCGTTACGAGATTTATATTTCTTAGCTAATTCAATCGCTTTTTTCACAATTGCATCAGCTTTCATATCTTTAGTATCTAAAACAATACTATGCATTTTTCGAATGTTAGCTAATGTTGGATTTTTAGCTAAAGTGATAAATTTATCAACGTGTTTCTTAGTTTCTTTTGCTTTAGTAATGGTAGTAATGATTTTGCCATAAGCAATCGTATCACTAACTTGTTGACGAATTACCATTTTTCTTCAAGCGGTAGTTTTACCTGGTTTATTAATGAATGACATAAATTATTCGTCTTCTCCTTCATTACCACTTTCTTTAGCAAAACTTAAACCGTATTCATTTAAACGTTTAATGATTTCACGTAATGATTTACGACCTAGGTTCTTGATGTGTTCTACTTCATAACGAGTTTTATTGGTTAATTCTTGAATAGTTTGAATTCCAGCTCGTTTTAAACAGTTGTAAGAACGAACAGATAGATTGATGTTTTCAATTGGAATTGAAAGTGTTTTCTTCTTTTCTTGTTCTTGCTGTTCTTTAATTAATTGATATTCTTTAACACGAGTGTCAATTTCAATTAATGGTTTTAAGTGTTCACTTAAAGCGTTAGCAGCAAACGCCACAGCACTAGAAGGACTAATTGAACCATTAGTAATTACATCTAAAACTAAGCGATCACCTGTTTGGTGTTTAGAAATTTTCATTTCATCAACAGTGTAACTAACACGGATGATTGGTGAGAAATCTGAATCAGTGGCAATTACTCCTAATGTATTAATCTTTTCACGGTTTACACCGAATGTAGTAAAGCCACGATCACGAGTTGCATATAATGAAACATCTAATTTAGCTTTATCATCAGTTAATTCACAAATATATAAATCTGGGTTAATGATTTCAAATCCAGCTGGAAGTTGAATATCTGAACCATGAACAACTTTTTTACCACTAACATTAATAGTCATTACTGGTCATTGTTCAATTTTTAGTTCACCTAAATCTTGATCACTATAAGCGTTTTCATCAATTTTAATGACTAAACCTTTTAGGTTTAAGATAATTTGCGTAATGTCTTCTTTAATTCCATCAATTGCTTGGAATTCATGAGTAGCATCATTAATTTTAACTGCAAATAATGAGTTACCAGGAATATCAAATAATAATGTTCTTCTTAAAGCATTACCTAATGTATTACCCATTCCTCTTTCAAGTGGAGCAATCACGAATCGACCTTGGAAAGGATTCTTTTCGCTAATTTCTGGTTTAATTTCGTATTTTAAAAACTTTTCCATATTCTTGTTTTTCTCCTAACGTGGTTTTTTTGGTGGACGGCAACCATTATGTGGTAATGGTGTCACATCATTTAATTCAGTTATTACTAGTCCAGTTGCAGCAATTGAACGAATTGCTGTTTCTTTACCTTGACCAGTACCATTAACAAAAATTTTAACTGATTTCAAGCCCATGTCTATTGCAGCTTTTGCAGCTTCTTTAGCAGCTAATCCAGCAGCAAATGGAGTTGATTTTTTACTTCCTTTATAACCAATTGCCCCAGCGCTTGATCAAGTTAAGCAATTACCATTTAAATCAGTCATGGTAATGATGGTGTTATTAACTGTAGCATGGATGTGCGCACAACCATTAACATCAGTCAGTTTTTTCTTTTTCTTAGGACGAGCTTTAGATCCACTAGCTGATTTCGTCTTTTTTGTTTTATTATCTGCCATAAATCCCTCCTATTATTTAGTTTCCACTTTCTTGTTCGCAATTGTTTTACGTGGACCTTTACGTGTTCTTGCGTTTGATTTTGTTCTTTGACCACGAGTTGGTAAGTTGTGACGGTGACGAATACCACGATAACAATTAATTTCTTGTAAACGTTTAATATTCATCGCTACTTCACGACGTAAATCACCTTCTAGGGTATATTTAATTCCGTTTTCACGGATTGAAGCTAATTCTTGTTCAGTTAATTCACCAGTTCTTTTTTCTGGGTCAACTTTAGCAGCTTTACAAATTGCTAAAGCACGTGAATCACCAATTCCAAAAATATAAGTTAAAGAAGTTTTAATCTTCTTTTGGTTAGGAATATCAACACCTAAGATACGTGCCATATTTTAATTATCCTTGTCGTTGTTTATGCTTGGGATTTTTACAAATCACCATTACACGACCCTTTCTTTTAATAATTTTGCAATCTTTACAGATTGGTTTGACTGAAGCTTTTACCTTCATTTAGATTTTTACCTTTCAAATAAATTGATTGTTTGTAACGAAAAATAACAAAACATTAATTAACATGTTTAAAGTTATTTCGTTTCACTAGTTGATAATGTTTTATCAAATGAATCACTTTAATTAACGATTACGGAATGTGATTCGACCACATGTTAAGTCATATGGACTTAACTCAACAGTTACTGTATCACCTTGTAAAATCTGAATTCGATGAAGACGCATTTTACCAGATACGTGGGCAGTTATTTCGATATTATTTTGTAATTTAACTTTAAACGTGCTGTCATTAATTACTTTAGTGACAACACCACTCATTTGCATGCAGTCTGATGCCATTAATTTCTTTTTGATCTTTCTCCTTATTTTTAAAAATAAGTATTTATATTTTAATTATTAATTAATAAAAATCAATGAATATTATTATTTTTATTTAGTTAATACTTCATGACCGGTGTCTGTAACTAAGATCATGTGTTCCACATGACATGTTAATTTCTTATTTTTACTACTAACTGTTCACCGGTTTTTTTTATCAATAGTGTAATGATAATCATCAGTTAAAAACATTGGTTCAAGACAAATAATCATTCCTGGTTTTAGTTCTGGACCAGTGTTTGGAGTTCCATAATTAAGAATAATTGGATCTTCATGGGGTTTTAAACCACAACCATGACCAGCAAAGTCTTGAACAACTTTATAACCGTATTGGTTTGCTACTTTTTCGGTATTATGGCTTAAATCACCAATTCTTACACCTGGAGCAATTAGTTCGATTGTTGAATCTAAAGCTTCTGTGGTTGCTTCTAAAATTCTTAGTTTTTCAGGATCATTAGATGGGGAAAGAACTAAGCTAAAAGCAGCATCACAAACATAATTGTTATAAGTAACACCAATATCACAAGTTACTAAGTCATTGGGTTGAAGAACATAATCACTTCCTACTCCATGAATTAGTTGTTCGTTAACACAAATACAAATATGACCAGGAAAGTTATAAAGTTTATAAAAAGTCGGAATTCCGCCTAAACTTTCAATAATTTCTTTCGCTTTTAGATCAACTTGTTTAGTTGTTAATCCTGGCTTAATATATTTCAATAATTGGTCTCTTGTTTGTTTTCAAATGGCACAAGCTTTTTTAATTTGGGTAATTTGCTCGTGATTTTTAATATAAATCATTTATTTTAAAACTTTTAATACTTCTTGGTATAGATCAGTGTCTTGATCCATTTTAATTGTTGTTAATAAACCTTGTTTTTGGTAGTAATTAATTAATGGTTCAGTTAATTTAGCATAGACACTAAAACGATATAAAGCACTTTCAGGTGCATCATCTTTTCTTTTAATTAATTGTCCACCACAACAATCACAAACACCTTGGACTTTAGGTGGATTAAAATATTCATTAAAGATTGCTCCACATTGATTACAACTTAATCGTCCACTAATTCGTTTAATGGCTAATTCTTGGGGACAATCTAATAAGATAACTTGGTCTAATTTGCAAATCTTATCTAAAAATTGAGCTTGATTAATGGTACGAGGATAACCATCTAAAACAAAGTGTTGGTTGTCTTTTAGTGCTTTAACAATATAACTTTCAATTAATTGGTTAGTAATATCGTCACTAACTAAATTACCTGAAGCAATTAAGGCTTGGACTTTTTTACCTAATTCACTTTGTGATTTAATGGTTTCACGGAACATGTCACCAGTTGAAAGTTGTAAATAACCTTGCTTTGCAACTAGTTGTTTAGCAACTGTTCCTTTACCACTACCAGGACAACCTAGTAATAAAATATTGGGTTTTTTGTTTATCATAATTCTTCTACTTTTTGGTTCTTTTGTGGATCTTCATCAATGTAATTAGCTTGAATCTTATTACGGGTAATTTCATATCCTGTTGTTGTTGCAGCTGATTTAATTGAGTTTCAAATTTCAATTGTGGCTGAGACAATAATAATGATTCCAGTTCCTCCCACAGCAATTCCACTAGGAATGGATGTTACCATACTTAAAATGTATGGTAAGCTAGCAATTGTTGCTAAAAAGAACGAACCGATTCAATTAACTCGAGCTAATACTTTAGTAATATGTTTTTCAGTATCCATTCCGGTTTGTACACCAGGAATAAATCTTCCTGATTTTTCAAAGTTTTCACTAATTTGTTGGGGATTAATTTGCACGTATGAATAAAAGAAAGTAAATAAAACAATCAAGATATAGTAAATGACAATTCCACTTCAAGAAGTTAAAGTGAAATAAGCATTAATAAATCATTTAGCATTACCTTCTTGTAAGAATTGGGCAATGGTTGCAGGAATCGTAATAATACTACTTGCAAAAATTACCGGGATAACTCCAGCTGAATTTAACTTAATTGGTAAATAAGGTAAATGTTTAACTTCATTAGTTAATCCTTGTCCTGTTTGTTGAACGGGAATCTTACGAATACAGTTGTTTACATAAGTTACTAATAACAAGATTAAGAAATAGAAAATCAAGTAAATAATAAACAGTAAGATAACCGATAACAAGAATCCGGTAATTGTTGGACTAAGTTTACTTTGGATTGAGAAAAATACTGAAGAGAAGTTACCTGGTAAATTCGATAAAATACCCGCTAAAATGATAACTGTAACTCCGTTACCAACCCCTCTTTTAGTAATCATATCACCTAAGAAGATGGTTAAATAGCTTCCGCCAGTTAAAATCATTAATAAAGCAATAATTTGCCCACTAGTTAAAGCACTTAATTCAGTTTGACCAAAAATCTTAAATTTATCTGTATCTCCTGAAGCATTTTGATTAAAGTTTAAGATCAAGGCAATTACTGCATAAGCTTGAATTAAACAGAATGGTAAAGTTAAGATTCTGGTAATAACTTCCATCTTTCGTTTACCACGTTCACCTTGCTTATTTAATCGGCTTAAAGCTGGAATTAAATCACTAGATAATAATTGCACAATAATTTGGGCAGTAATATAAGGTCCAACCCCAACCGCAAATACTGACATGCGGGTTAATCCCCCTCCAGCTAGTAGGTTTAACATACTACTAAAGTCAGTTGAACTTTCTTTATATTTATCAGGAATAGTAATTCCCGGAATGGTAAGAATGGAAACAATATGAAAGAAAACAAGTAATAGGGCAGTAAAAATAACTCCACCTAAAACTTGTTTATTGGTTAGTAAGGTA
The DNA here is from genome assembly GCA_029203615.1 of Mycoplasma sp. Taxonomy (GTDB): domain Bacteria; phylum Bacillota_I; class Bacilli_A; order Mycoplasmatales; family Mycoplasmoidaceae; genus Malacoplasma_A. The sequence continues at coordinate 454,461 of CP091280.1, forward strand.
ACTAACTTTTTTCACATTGAGTTATTATTGGCTACAAATTGGGCTTGTTGTTCAATATTAACTTTTTTCACTTTTACTTTTTTAAAGTTTAAGTGAATATTTTTCTTGTTTTGTAAATAATCTTTACGCGCTTGTTCTAAGTTTGTTTGGTATTTATCATAAATATGTGCTTGTAGCTCATATGATAAATCTTTCGCTGAAACTTGTTGCTTGTAAAGTTTTTTAAAGTAAAGCTTAGTTTGAGCGTATCAAACTTTATTGGCTTTTTTAGCTGCATTAATATTGCTAAATCGCGCACGTGAATTAAAAGGTTCTGGTTTTTTAATCATTAGCTTTACTTAATTAACAATCTATGTTAATTATATTAACTATTATTTCTTGTTTGTTTTGGTACTAAAAGGAACAATTGTTAATTTCACTTTCGCTTTTTCTAATTGTTCTTTTAATTTAGCACTAATGGCATTAACTTCGATTTCTCAGTTATGATTAATGCTTTGGTTTTTACTATTTCCACCAATTAATTTAATTGGATAAGCTTGTTTACCAATCATTTTCTTGGCTAATAATGTTTCACGGTTAATCTTAGTTAATTTAGTTTTGACAATTTGATTAACGTTAATTACGTAGAAATTCTTACGGAAATTGAAAGTGCTAAATCCAACTTTTGGGATTTTACGGTAAATTGGTGTTTGTCCACCTTCAAATCCGATACGAACATGACCACTCTTACGTGATTTTTGTCCTTTAGTTCCCTTCCCAGATGTTTTTCCTAATCCAGAAGAGAATCCTCGACCATAAGTTCTAACTTTATGACCTCGCGCACCTTTAGTGTACTTTAAGTTATGTAATTCCATTGTTAATTTCCTTTAAATATTATTTGTTTACTGTTGGTTTAGTTTCGTTATTAGTAACTGGAGTTACTGGTTTTTCTTTAATTAAGTCTCGGGCTTTTTTAACTTGGTTAGGTAATAGTTGGTGTTTTAATCCTTCAATTACGGCTGTAACCATGTTTAAAGCTGTATTTGAACCTAAATTCTTAGTATAAGCATCTTTAAATCCAGCTAATTCGATTACATCACGAATTACCCCTCCGGCAATAATTCCAGTACCTTCAGGAGCTGGTTTAATTAAAACTTTACTTGCACCTTTTTTACCAATGATTTCATGGAACAATGTTCCTTTTGAAGTCATGTTAACTTTAATTAAACTCTTACGGGCATTTTTAATTGCTTTTTTAATGGCATTTGGTGTTTCATTGGCTTTACCAATACCAAATCCAACTCGACCGTTTTTATCCCCAACAATCACTAGGGCACTAAAACGCATGTGTCTTCCACCCTTGGTTGTTTTACTAATTCGTTTAATTTTTACTCGTTCTTCAAAATTATCACCTAATGAACTACGACGTGGTTGATTTTTACGGTTGTTATTAGGTCGAGCAAAATTATTACGGTTGTTATTACGGTTTTGGTTATTTGGTTTAGTTTGATTGTTGTTTTCTGGTTTTACAACTTGTTCGTTACTTGGATTAGTTGTAGTTACTGTTTCTTTTACTTGATTTTCCATATTAGAAATCCATTCCTCCCTTACGTGCAGCATTAGCTAACGCTTCAATTCGACCATGGTATTTATTTCCGCCACGATCAAAAGCTACTTGTTTAATTTTTAATTCAGCGGCTTTTTTTGCAATTGCTTCACCAACTAAAGTGGCATTAGCAATATTATTGTTTTTTAGTTTTAAAGTTAATGTACTGGCTGAAGCTAATACTTTGTTGTTGTTATCATCAATTAATTGGGCATAAATGTGATGTGTTGTTTTTGAAACTACTAAACGTGGTCTAGTGTTTTCACAAGCATGTAATTTCTTAGTAATTCGTTTATGACGTAATTGACGTTGTAATTTACGGTTAAAGTTTGTACGTTTCATAATTCTTTAGTCGCTCCTATTATTTCTTGCTTCCTTCAGCAGTTTTACCAACCTTACGAACAATATGTTCACCAACATACATAATTCCTTTACCATTATATGGTTCAGGTTTACGCACAGCCCGAATGTTAGCAGCAAATTCACCAACAATAATTTTGTCAATTCCATTTACTTCTAAATCAACTGGGGTTTTAGCAGTAACACTAATTCCTTGTGGGATATCAAAGATTACTGGGTGTGAAAAACCAATTGCAAGTTCTAGTTTGTTGCCATTAACTTTAGCTTTATATCCAACTCCTTCGATATGTAAACGGATCGTATATCCTTCCGATACACCAATCATCGCATTATGAATTAACGAGTTGATCGTTCCGTGATACATCTTAGTTTGTTTTAATTCGTTGGTTCGGCTAACTTTAATATGGTTATTTTCGTTAGTAACATTAATCGTGTTTGGGAATGGAACACTTAATGATCCTTTTGGACCTTTAATATTACATACGTTATTGTTAATTTCAATTGTGACTCCAGATGGAATAGCTAATAATTTATTTCCTTTACGTGACATATCTTACTCCTTATCAAACATAAACTAATACTTCTCCACCCAAGTTTAGTTTACGGGCTTTTTTATCAGTCATAACACCTTGGGATGTGGAAACAATAGCAATTCCTAATCCGTGTAATACACGTGGTAATTTCTTTGCTTCTTGGTAAACTCGTAAACCAGGTTTTGAGATTTGACGAATACCGTTAATGGTTGGAATTAAGTTTTTATACTTTAAGACAATCATCATTATCTTACGGTGTTTTTTTGTAATTACTTTATAACTTTGAATATATCCTTCTTGTTGAAGTACTTCAACTACAGAAGCAATTAAATTACTTGAATTAAAAGTAATACTTGGTAATTTTGCTTTGTTGGCGTTTTTTAAACGCACTACTAAATTTGCAATTGGATCAGTCATTTTATTTTTCTCCTATCATGATGATTTCTTTAAACCTGGAATCGCACCTTTATAAGCTAATTCACGTAAACAAATTCGGCATAAACCAAATTTACGTGTTACCGCGTGTGGACGACCACAACGCACACAACGTGAATAAGCTCTTGTTTGATATTTTGGATGTCTTTTTTGTTTTGCAATTAATGATTTTTTTGCCATAAATTCTCCTATTTAGTCACAATTGGTAAACCGATTACTTTTAATAAGCTTCGGGCCATATCTTTATTGTTAGTTGACATTACAAAGGTAACGTTAAATCCTCTTACCCGTTTAACTTCATCGAAGTTAATTTCGGTAAAGATAATTTGTTCTTTAATTCCCATAGTGTAATTACCTTGGTTGTCAAACGAATCATAAGGTAAACCTTTAAAGTCACGAACACGAGGTAAAGCAACGTTAACTAAGTTTTCAATAAAGTTTCACATTTTTTCTCCACGTAGTGTTACTTTTACACCAATTGGTTGACCTTCACGAACTTTGAAAGTTGCAATCGCTTTTTTCGCTCTGGTTAGAACTGGTTTTTGTCCAGTAATTGCTTGGATTTCTTTAGCTGCTACATCAATTAATTTACTATCACTAGCAGCATCACCAATACCAGCGTTAATACAAATCTTTTCTAAACGTGGAACTTGCATCACGTTTTTTAGTTGATATTCTTGCATTAAAGCAGCATTAATTTGTTCAATATATTTTTTTGCTTTTAATCCCATACCTATTTCTTCTTTCCTGCTACTACTTCGCTATTAGTTTTTTTCGCTACACGGATTTTCTTACCATCTTTAATTTGGTAAGCTACTTTACTAATTCCTTGTGGAGCTTTAGCTACTACTAAGGCTAATTTTGATAAAACGATTGGGGCTTCACGGCTAATAATTCCGCCCTTGTTTTCGTTTTGAGGAGTTGGTTTTTGGTGTCTTTTAATAATGTTTAAGCCTTCAACAATCGCAGTATGTTTTTTTGAATCAACGCTTAAAACAATTCCTTCTTTAGATTTTTCTTTACCGCTAATTAGACGAACAAGATCACCTTTTTTAATTCTTTGCATAATTACTTTTTTTCCTTTCATCTATAACACTTCTTGTGCTAACGAAATAATTCGCATAAAGCCTTTATCACGTAATTCTCGTGCTACTGGTCCAAAGATCCGACTACCACGTGGTGACTTATCTTCTTTAATTAAAACACAAGCGTTGTCATCAAAAGTAACAATATTACCGTTTTCACGTTTAACTTGTTTATGTACACGCACAATTACCGCTAACGACATTGAACCTTTTTTCACTTGTCCTGTTGGGCTAGCTGATTTCACACTAACTTTCACAATGTCACCAACTGAAGCATAACGTTGACGTGAGTTACCTAAAATTTTAATCACTCCAACTTCTTTTGCTCCGGTATTATCAGCAACATTTAATCTTGACATAAATTGAATCATAATGTATGTTTACTCCTTATTATTGTGCTTTTACATCAACCTTTAATACCCGGTAATGAACGGTTTTAGCTAGGGGACGAGTTTCAACAATTTTCACAACGTCACCAACTTGACAAACTCCCTTTTCATCACGAGCGTGGTATTTTTTGTCAGCAATTACTTGTTTCTTGTATAACGGATGAAGGAATTTACGTTGTACTGAAACAGTTACTGTTTTATTCATCTTTGTTGATACTACTGTTCCTTTAAAGATTTTACGGCGTGTAGTACGAACAATATTAGTATTAGCCATTATTTAGCCTCCTTTTTTGTTGCTTTTTTAACTTCTTTTTTAGCAACTTTTTGTTCTGCTTGCTTTTGATCAGCTTTAGCATCTTCGTTATTAATTAATTCATTAACTTTAGTGGTAATATCAGTAGATTTATTGTCTTTTAAGTTAATTAAATAAACTCCATGAACTCCAGTAGTTAATTTGAAGTTTCGTTGTCTTAAAATCATTAAACAACGAGCAATAGTTTGACGAATTTCACCTAACTTATGAGTTTTTTCAATTGCCCCTGAAGCCATTAAGAAACGTGATTCAAGTAATTGTGAATTTAGTCGAACCACAATTGAAGCTAGTTCAATATCGTTCTTGGCATTTAATTCTTGCATGATCTTATTCATGAGGTAATTCTCCTTTTTTCACAATCTTTGTTGTAACGTTTAATTTGTTACCAGCTTTTCTTAAAGCTTCTTTCATTTGCGCTTCTGGGATCCCAGCAATTTCACAAATGACAGTTCCTTTTTTAACAACCGCAACTCATAATTCTGGGTTACCCTTACCACTACCCATACGCACTTCAAGTGGTTTACGAGTTAATGATAATTGTGGGAAGACACGAATTCATAATTTACCGATTGTTCCAATGGCTTTTGATAACACAACCCGTAAAGCTTCAAGTTGTTTATCTGTAATTCAGTTTCCTTCGGTTGCCATTAAACCATATTCACCAAAAGCAACATATTTATTACCTTTGGCTTTTCCGTCATATTTTGTTCGGTGTGGTTTACGGTATTTTGTTCTTTTTGGTTGCATCATAACTACTTACTTCCTCCTTGTTGGTGGTTAGTGTTATTTGGTTTAGTTGGGTTATTACTTCTTCGGTTGTTATTACGGTTGAAGTTACCTCTTCTAAATCCGCTTCTTGTATCAATACTTGGTTTTGGTGGAACAATTTGGTTATTTAAACCTTTTTTGAAGATTTCACCACGGTTAATTCAAACTTTAACACCAATTAAACCATATGTGGTGTGAGCTTCTTCTAGTGCGTAGTCTAAGTCACTACGAATGGTATTCATTGGGATTACACCTTCTGAATAACCTTCTTCTCGCGCCATTTCTACTCCTCCAAGTCGACCACTAACATTAGTTTTAATTCCTAACGCTTTAGATGCCATAACTTTACGGATTGCCATTTTTTGTGCCACACGGAATGATACCCGGTTTTCAATTGCATCAGCAATTTCTCGAGCAATAACACGTGCACTTCAAGCAGTGTTGTTATAACGAACCACGTTAATGTTTACTTTAATTTTACGACCAACAATTTTGTTAATTGTTAAAGTTAATTTATTTAAAGTTTCGTTTTCTTTGCCAAGCACTAATCCTGGTTGACCACAATAGATGAATAAATCAATTGAAGTTTGTGTTCTTTCAATTTCAATATGATCGATTTGTGCTTGTTTGAAATCTTTAAAAATTAATTTACGAATTTTGTCATCAGCTAACAATCATTGTGCCATTTGTTTGCCATCTTTAGCTACTCAACGTGATTGTCAGTTTTTATTGATTCCATAACGGTATCCATTAGGATTTACTTTTTGTCCCATTATTTATCTCCTTTTTTAGCAAATTTAATTTTTGGGGTATTTGCTTTTGTTGTTTTTGGCGTTTTATTTTTAACTTGGTTACGTTTAGTCATTCTTGCTTTAATTGCTGCTAAATCTTTTTGTTTTTCATTTTTGTCATCACTTAAAGTTAAAACTAAAGTAATGAAACGTTTACGAATTGGGCTACTTGAACCTTTTGCACGCGGAATCATTCTTTTAATTGTTTTACCTTGGTTGGCAGTAATTGCATAAATATAAAGATTAGATGCATTCATCGCGTGGTTATTAGTGGCATTAGCAATCGCGCTAGTTAATAACTTCTTAATAAATCTTGCGGCTTTAGCTGGCGTGTTATTAAGAATGTTTAAAGCTTCAACAGTTGATTTGTAACGGACTAAGTCACAAACTAAGTTGGCTTTTTGACTTGAAAGGTGAATTCCTCTTTGACTTACAGTTGTTTTCATATCTTAATCCTACTTTCCAGCAGCCTTACTATCAGCGGCTTTATTATTTGAAGAGTGTTGTTTGAATGTTCTAGTTGGAACAAATTCACCCAATTTGTGTCCAACCATATCATCAGTAACAAACACGTTTAAGAAACTTTTACCATTGTAAACTTCAAAGTTTAAACCAACGAATTCTGGATAAATAGTTGATTTACGACTTCAAGTTTTAATAGCTTTTCTCTTTGGTTGATCTTTCATCGCTAACACTTTTTTCATTAGTGAAGCTTCAACAAAAGCACCTTTTTTACTACTTCTTGACATAAATTATTCCTTTCTATTTACCTTTCTTTCTACGAATGATTAAAGCGTTTGAAGCTTTTTTTGTTTTACGTGTTTTTACACCCATGTGACGTTTACCTCATGGTGTACGAGGTGCGTCATAACCAATTGGTTGACGACCTTCTCCCCCTCCGTGTGGGTGATCGTTAGGGTTCATGGCACTACCACGAACGGTTGGACGAATTCCCATTTTACGACTTCGTCCGGCTTTACCTAAGTTAACTAGGTTATGGTCTGGATTTGAAACAACTCCAACTGTTGCACGGGCATCATTAGGAATTTTTCGTACTTCGCCACTTGATAATTTAATAATCATGTATTTACCAGTTTCGTCTTTACCTAGTAATTGGGCAGAACTTCCAGCTGAACGAACTAATTGTCCACCTTTTTTTGGACTTAATTCAATATTGTGAATAAATGTTCCTTCAGGGATGTTTTTAACACATAAAGAGTTTCCTACTTTAATATCAGTCATTTCACCAGAAATGATGGTATCTCCCACTTTTAAATCACGTGGAGCTAAAATATATTTTTTTACTCCGTCTTTATAAACTACTAATGAAATAAAAGCAGTTCTGTTTGGATCGTATTCAATTGTTTTAACTGTTGCTGGGATATTATCCTTATTACGTTTAAAATCAATAATTCGGTAATAACGTTTATGTTGTCCCCCTTGATGACGGGTTGTAATTACACCACGTGAGTTACGACCTGATTTGTTTTGAATAATTTTGGTTAAAGGTTTGTATGGTTTAGATGTTGTCAATTCTTTTTTGTAGTCAATCAGAATTGTTGTATGTTTACCACTACCTCTTGTTTTTGTAATTTTAATAGCCATAATGATTCCTTATTATTTTCCTTGGTGTTTTTGTATCACAGTTTTTGGTCTTTCGGCTGTTTGGTTAGCAATTGGCTTAGACACTTCTTTTAATTGTCCTTTTGCTTTTGCTTTATTAATTGCTTCACTGTTTTTTGGTTTTGCCACTTCTTTTGTTTCTTCTTCTTCAGTAGCAATACGTTTACCCTTAGGTAAAGTAATATAAGCAATTTTCGTTAACTTCTTAAATCCTGGTTTAAGTGTTCCAGTACGTGTACGGACTGGTTTACGAGTTTGGATATTAATATTGCTTGGAGCAATTCCATAAATCATTTCAAAAGCATGAGCCACTAAGTGTTTATTTGCTCTTGGATCAACAATTAACGCAATTTTTTGTGGATCAGCCTCATTAAAGATTCTGGTCTTTTCAGTTAAGTAAGAACGAATGATTACACGTGAAATATCCATATTATGCATATACCTTTCCTAATGCTTCAACTGCTGAATCTTGGATGATTAGCGTTTTTGCGTGCATTAAATCTTTAGTTGAAACTTGGTTAAAAGCTTTAACTTCAACTTTATGTAAATTACGTACTGATTTAGTTAAAGTTTCTTGTTTTTGATCTAAAACAAATAATGTTTTAGACTTTAATAAACTTAATGCTTTTAATAAACCACTTGCTGTTTTCGTAGATGGTTTAGTTAAAGCTTTTGGTGTTTCAAGAATATAAATCGCATTTTCATTTAACTTTAAAGTCATAGCTGATTTAAATGCTAAATGAATGACTTTTTTGTTTACCTTATTTAAGTAATTACGGTTTGGTTTCGGACCAAAAGCAACTCCTCCACCTACTCATTGTGGGTTACGAGTTGAACCTTGACGGGCATTACCAGTACGTTTTTGCATTCATGGCTTTTTTCCTCCACCACGAACTTCAGCTTTTGTTAAAGTTGAATGTGTGCCTTGACGCGCAGCATTATTTTCAGCCACAACCGCATCAAACATAGCTTGTTTATTTACTTCTTTAACAATTAATGAAGAAACAAAAGGAACTTCTTTAATCACTTCACCTTTTAAATTAACTAATTTTACTTGGTTCATAAACTATTCTCCCTTCTTTTCTTCAGCTTCCGCTTTAGCTTCTTCGGCTTGTTTTGCTTGTTCAGCAGCAGATGCTTTTTCAATTGCTTTAGCTTCAGCTTCTTTTTGTTTTTCTTCACGAATCTTAGCAGCTTCTGCTTCTTTAGCTTCTTGTTCAGCTTTCGCTTCTGCTTCTAGGTTAGCTTCGTGTAAAGCCTCTTTATCTTCTAGTTTTTCGTTTTCTTCAAGAATTTGTTCTTTAATTTCTTTAGAAATGATGGTAAATTCATTTTTCTTAGTTGGTTTTTTCACTGAAGACTTAATCATTACTAAACCATTAGTTGGTCCAGCAATAGCACCTAAGATTAATAAAACATTTCACTTTGGAATGTTATCTAATACAGTTAGGTTTTCAGTTGTAACTACTTCATGACCGTATTGTCCAGCCATCTTTTTACCTTTAGGTACTCTTTGACCTTGAGAACCCCCACGACCAAAGGCAATTGAACCTTGGTAACGGTGTGGATAACCAGCACCATGCGACTTAGGACCACACTTATAGTTTCATCTTACGATAGCACCGGTGTATCCTCGTCCTTTAGTTGTTGCTTGAATATCAACTAATTCACCTTTAGTAAATGTGTTAACTGAAATTAAATCACCTTGTTTGTAGTCATTACTTACTTGGTCAAATTCCATAACATTACGGTATGGAGCTATACCGAGTTTTTTAAAGAAACCTAATTGTGGTTTATTTAATTTCTTTGCATCTACTTTATCATATCCCACAGTAATTCTGTTCTTATCAGCTTTAAGAACAATGTTTGGTTCACATTGTACAACGGTTGCTGGTAATAATTTACCATTAACGTCAAACAATTGCACCATTCCAATTTTTCTACCAATAATATATTTCATAGCAGTTGTTTGTCCTTATAACTTAATTTGAATTTCTACTCCACTAGGGATTGATAAACGCTTTAAACTTTCAATTGTTTTAGCGTTAGTGTTAGAAAGAATAATTAAACGTTTGTGAGTACGACGTTCAAATTGTTCCATTGATGGTTTATTAACGTGAACTGAACGACAAATAGTAAATTTTTCCGTTTTTGTTGGTAACGGAATTGGTCCTTTTAGTTCACAATTGCTATCCTTAGCAATTTCGATAATTCGTTTTACTGACTTATCTAATAACGCTGGATCGTAAGATAGCAATTTAATGCGTAATTCTTGATACATATGTATTTTTGTTGTCTCCTTGATTGTTTTATTTGTTTTGCTTCCAAGTTACCTGATACCTTGACAACACTTCTTGGTGTATCAGCAATCTTGAGAACAAAATTTATATAAATGATACATAAAAAAATAATAATAGCGAAATTATTTTGGTTGGTTGGAGTTTTAAGTATTTAAAATTTGTGTGAAATTTAATAGTTTTTGGTCTATTTACATAGTGAAAAACAAAATAAAAATGATATAAAAAGTCTTAGTTTTGATATAAAACAATATAAAAAAATATAAAATGATATAAAAAAGAAAATTATGGAAGACGCCAGAATTGAATATAAACAAGAATTACCAGAAAGATATGAAAAGATTTTAAAAGATATTTGTGCTTTTTTGAACACAAACGGTGGAACAATCTTTCTAGGTGTTGATGATAATGGTCATGTTTTAGAAGATAAAATCCCTAATTATAAAAACTGAGAAGAAATTTTAATTAATTGGATTAGTAGCTGTTTTGATCCGTCTGTTCAAGGCCTTGTAAATTTATTTCCTGGTGAAGTTCCTTTCCGTATTGAAGTTAAAGAAGGAAGTAATAAACCATATTCAATTTCTAATTCTGATAGTCTTGATTTAAGTCGTATTTATTATCGTGTTGGTAGTTCTTCTCGTATAGTATCAAAAGAACAATGTAATTGAATGCTTACAAATCATTCTAAATTTCCTTATGAAGAATGAAAATCACCAATTCAAGAATTAACTTTTAATACATTAACAAACGCATTAAAAAATAATTCAATACCTTTTAGTGTATCTGGGTTAAAGCTTAAAAATAAAAATGGTGAGTATAACAACTTAGCTTTATTACTAAGTGATCAAAACCCAACTGTTTCTAAATTTGCTGTTTATGGTGATAATGTTTTAACTTTTAGTACTCGTAAAACACTTACTGGTTCAATTATTGAACAATTAAATAAAATTTTTGAAGCTATTGGTTATGCTAACCAAAAGAAAGAAGTTATTAACTCTGATACTTTTTTAAGAGAAGGTTTATATGATTATCCTGCTGCAGCTATTAGAGAAGCGGTTGTTAATGCCTTTATGCACCGTAATTGACAACTAGATGGCTCAGATATTCGTATCGAATTCTTTAATGATAGATTAGAAATTCTTTCTCCTGGTGGAGCTTGTAAAAACTTAACTGTTGAAGATATTACTAAGTCCTTTTTAACTGCTAGACGTAATAATTTATTAGCTAAAGTTTTTCAAAAATTAAATTTAACAGAAGATTATGGTACAGGCATGCGTAAAATCTTTGATTCTTATCAAGGTTTTGATAAAAAACCTGAAGTAGGTATTAGTCCTAATGCTTTTGTAATTAAGTTATTTAACCGTAACTATATTGATCCAAAGAAAAGAAAATACAATCAAACCGATATTATTGATAATGATAAAGAAAATCAAAAACTTTATCAGTCGTTAGATGATCAATATAAAAAGATTATTAATTTAATGAAACAAGATGAAAAGGTTTCACTAGCTAATATTTCTAAAAAAACTAATATTTGTAAAACAAAGATTTATTATCTTGTTGATGAATTAAAGAATAAACAAATTATTAAACGTTGTGGCCCTAAACAAGGTGGATATTGAATAGTTGCTATTTAGTTTTTTAAAACTTTATTTGATTTGAATATCAACCATAAGGTTGGTATTTTTTATAATTATTACTAATTTATGAAACTTAAAACTCTATTTAAATGTGTCAGTGGATTAGCTATTGGTTCTAGTTTAATCCCGGTAGGGATGAGTTTTAATAATAAGGCTCTCTCTCTCTCTCTCTCTCTAAGTAACCAAAATGTTGGTAACTTAGATTCGAGTAATGAGATTACTTGGTATATTGATGATGATGGAATAGTTTTTCCAGCTGATCCAAGAGAAGTCGGTGAATCTGTAACTATTCCAGCAATAGTTAATGGTAAAAACGTTACAGGAATAAGAAGTTCGGCTTTTGGTATTAATGAAAAACTTCGTAAAGTAAATGTTGAAAAAAATAATTTTTTTAAAACCATAGGAGACAATGCTTTTGATAGTTGTTATTCTTTAGAAGAAATTAACTTTCCTGATAGTCTTACTACTATTGGTACTAATGCTTTTCGTAAATGTAATTTAAAAAATATTAAGCTTGGACCAAACGTTAGTAATATGGATAGTGCTTTTGCTGATTGTGTTCCTGAAAACATTTCTATTAGTTCAAGTAATAAATATTTTGAGGTTCATAACGTTTATGATGATTACAGCAGAGAGATCGTTGGCCAATATGTCACAGCAAAAACAAAAAATGTTGATACAGATAAATGTGTTCGTGGTCTAGCATGAGGAAAAATAGTTCTTAATCTTAAAGAAATAGTTTCTAAGGCTTTTGAGGGTTGTTTAGGTATTACTAATATTGATTTAAAAACTGAAAAGATTTATGATAGTGCCTTTCGTAGATGTGAAAACATTAAGACAATTACTCTCCATGAAGGGTTAAAATATATTGGGGCTTTTGCGTTTTCATATGTTTATGAATGTGAATCAATAAATATTCCAAATTCTGTAGCAGAAATTGGTGGTTTCGCTTTTGATAATAATAACCTAAAAAACATTTATTTCAAATGGGGCCATTCTAAACTAGAACAAATTTATGAGTCGTCTCACAGCGATACTCCTATAGAACGTGGAAAGATACCAAAATGAATTTGTCTTTTTGCTGATAGTAACAATATAACAAATCGTGAAATTTACACTAATGTATATCTCCCTAAGAATGCATCAAGTAGTTTGATTAATCTATACAAAAAAACATTTGATGGTGTTGTAGCTAAGATGAATCCATTATCAGGAGAATACACTATTAATGGCCAAGGTCTAGATCCAAGTTTAACATACTTTATTTATGAAATGAGTGAAAATAATCTTGCTTTAATCTTAGCAATTGTCTTTGGTTCAATTTCATTAATTTGATTAGGTGGATTAACTGCTTATCTTGTTAGAAAACTAAATAAATAATTTATTTAGATAGTAAGAAAAAACTGTCTTCATCTTGAAGGCAGTCTTTTTTTTATTTATATGTATTAATTATTTACCTTGTTTTTTATCACTAGCAGCTAAACTAGGAATCGGTTTATTGTAGTGAGCGTTGATAAATAATTGTTTTAATTCGCTAACACGTGGTAAACGTGGGTTAGCTCCAGTACATTGGTCATCAAATGCTTCAATCGCCATTTGGTCAACCATCTTATCAAATTCTTTATCTTTAACACCATATGCACCAGTTGAAGGTCATAGATTAATTGAAGTGAATAATTTTTGTACTTCTTTAATTAAGTTATCAACTTTTTCTGCTTCAGTTTTACCTTTAATACCTAAAGCATCAGCAATTTCACAATAACGAGTTCTTGCGTCGTTATATTTAAATTGTGGGAAGTATGTTTGTTTTTCAGCTTCATATTTAGCAGCATTATAACGAATTACGTGTGGTAAATAAATAGCATTAGCTGCACCATGAGCAACACCAAAGTGTCCACCAATTTTATGACTTAATGAGTGAACAACTCCTAAGAAAGCATTACCAAATGCAATTCCAGCAATATTAGCTGCATGCGCAATCATTTCTCTTGCTTCTTTATCAGTTGTTCCATGATCATAAGCTCGTTTTAAGTATTTAAAGATTAACTTAATCCCTTCTAATGAATAAGGACGAGTAAATTCAGTAGCTAATACTGATACATAAGATTCAAAACAGTGACTTAATGCATCTGCACCAGTAATTGCTGTCATACGTGGTGGTAAACTCATCATGAATTGTGAGTCAACAATAGCAATTGTTGGTAATAACGCATAATCAGCTAATGAATACTTAATGTGGGTTTTTTCATCAGTAATAATTGAGAACGGAGTAACTTCACTACCAGTACCACTAGTTGTAGGAATACATACTAATTGCACTTTTTTAGGTGTTGGGAATCTTACTACCCGTTTACGAATATCTAAAAATCTTACTGCTAAATCTTCAAACTTAACATCTGGATATTCGTTGTAGAACCACATCATCTTCGCAGCGTCTAATGAACTTCCTCCCCCAAAAGCAATAATTGCATCTGGATCAAATTCTTTAATTTCGGCAGCTCCTTTAAATGTTGTTGCTTTACTTGGGTTTGGTTCAACATTAGTAAAGGCTTTTACTTTCATGCCATATTTTTCAAGGATATGGGTAATTTTTTGTCCAAAAGCCCCTCAAATGAAGTTATCAGAAACAACGAATACTTTTTTAATTCCGTCGTCTTGTAAATCTTTTAATCCTTCTTCAATACATCCGTATTTGTAGTAAATTCGTCCAGGAAGACGAAGTCATAACATATTTTCTCTTCTCATAGCTACTTGTTTAACATCTAATAAATGGTGTGGTCCAATGTTTTCGTTACTAATATTACCACCAACTGCACCACAACCTAAAGTAAATGATGGCAATAATTTAAAGTTGTATAAATCTCCAACTCCTCCTAATGAAGAAGGTGAGTTAATAATCAATCTTCCGGTATTAGCGTTAGCAGTAAATTGTTTAATTTTGTCTGCTCCTACTAATTCATCAACAAATAGTGATGAAGTATGACCAGGTCCAAGTAATAAAAGTTCTTTTTGCATTTTTAATGCATCTTTAAAGTCTTTTGCTTTAAATAAAGAAACAAAGTCACTTAGTTTTTCGTGTGCTAATGGGTTTTTAGGGTTTGTATCATTAGTTGGTACAACTAACATCTTTGCTCAGCTAGGAACTTTAATATCAAAGATCTTTGCTAATTCTTGTGGTCCTTGTCCAACAATTTCTGGATTAACTACACCATGAACCGGATCTTTCATCATTCTTGATGCAATTTTCTTAATGTCTGCTGGACTTGTAACTACATAAACTTGTTGTTCAGTAAATTCTTTAACAACTTTGTCATAGTTATCTTTTAAAGCAATAACTGAGTTTTCTGTTGCACAAACCACCCCATTATCAAATGTATTTGATTGGATAATTGAAGCAATTGCCATTCTAATATCAGCCGTTGTGTCAATGATTGCTGGACAGTTTCCAGGTCCAACCCCAATGGCTGGTTTACCAGATGAATAAGCAGCTTTAACTAATGCTCCTCCTCCGGTTGCTAAAATAATGTCACTTTCACGCATTAATTCAGCTGTATCATCCATTGATGATTTTGGTGGTAATCAAGCAATAATGTCTTTAGGTGCTCCGGCTTTAACTGCCGCATTTAAAACAATTTCACAAGCTTTAATCGTACAGTTGTAAGCTCGTGGGTGAGCTGAAATAATAATTCCGTTTCTTGTTTTTAATGCCATCAACGTTTTGTAAATAGCTGTTGATGTTGGGTTTGTTGTTGGAATAACCGCAGCAATAATTCCTTTAGGTTGATAAATCTTTTGGTAACCACTAGCAATATCTTCTTCGATTACACCACAAGTTTTCATTAACTTATATTTGTTGTAAATGTATTCAGCAGCAAAGTTATTTTTAATAATCTTGTCTTCTAATACACCCATTCTTGTTTCACTAACAGCCATTTGTGCTAATTCAACACGGTTTTCATTAGCAGCTTTTGCAGCCATATAGAAAATATGGTCTACTTGTTCTTGGCTAAAGTTAGCGTAAACTTCTTGTGCAGCACGCACTTTCTTAAATAGTTCTTGAACTTTAGTCATATATAAATAATTGCTTTAATTATATTTAAATAATTATTTAGAATTCAAGCAATTAATTTAATCAAATAAATTAACTAAAACTTCATTTAATTGATTAGGATTTTTAATAAAAACTTTGTTGTTTTTTATTTCATATGTTTTTGGATTTAACTTATGTTTAAAATAACTAAAAGCTTCATGATGAACTGGAATTGATAAATCAAATCCAGTTAGTAATCTTAAACCCATGATTAAGATATGTTGGTAATATTCTTTTTTGGTATATTTTTGATTTTGTTTTTGGTATTGATCTACATTACCAATATATGAATAATAAACTTGGTTTTCAAGTCCGTATGCACCTAGTCCAATTGCTTTTCAATCATTTGAATTTCAATAAGCTAAATTGTGTTGTGAAAAATAATTTTTATTAAGAGCGAAGTTTGCAATTTCATAACGAATAAAATTATGTTTTTGCATTAATTGTTCAATAATTTTTAATTTCTTTTCTACATCAATTTCATCTAAATGAAATCCTTGTTTTGTTAAGATACTTCCTGGTTTTAATTCTAACGCATAAAAAGAGGCATGTTTAATGTTATTTTTTACTAAAAATTCTAAACATTCTTCATAGTCTTTTTTATTAGCTTCTTTAATTCCATAAATAAAATCAACACTAACATTTTCAATTCTGTTTTGGTGTAATAAATTAACAGCATTAATTACATCTTTATTAGTATGTTTACGATTAAAAATTTTTAAAATTTTTGCATTTAATGTTTGCACTCCTAGTGAAATTCGATTAACTTTGTTTTTTTTAAAAATTTTAACTTGACTTTCATTAATAAATTCTGGATTACATTCAATTGTAAATTCAAATTTATTAGCTAGTTTCTTCGCACAAACTTTTAATAATAAATCTAATAAATTATCGCTCAATGAATTGGGCGTTCCTCCACCAATATAAATAGTTTCATATTGATGATCATGACATTCTTTTTCTATTTGATGAATAATTTTTTGAATATATTCTTCTGTTTGTTTTTTGCTGGTAGGAACAAAACGAACAAAATCACAATAAGTACAAATACTATTACAAAAAGGAATATGAATATATAAGTGTTTTACTTGTTGATTCATTGTTTAACACTTTCAATCACTTCTTTTTCGTTGGTTTGTAAAAAACGAATGCGGTCATCTTGATATTTATTTTTAATTCAAGTAATTTGTCTTTTTGCGTATCTTCTAATTTGTTGTTTTACTTTATCCCAATTTACTTCTGTTTTATTAACTAAAGCTAAATAAATATCACGATAACCAATTGCTTTAAAAGCGTTATTTTTTAATCAATCTAAGTTTGGATAAAGTTGCATTAGTTTTTTAACTTCATCAACCCACCCATCTTTAATCATTTGGTCAACTTTAGTATTAATGGAGTTATATAAATCAGTTCTAGTAATGTAATTACATTCAATCATTAAGTAATCATATGGTGATTCTTTTTGTTTTTGTAAAGCTAATGGATCATTGGTTTCTTTGAGAACTTGCACCGTTCTAGTTAGTCGTTTACGATTATTAACTAATTTACTTGCTAATTCTTGATTAAACGATTTAACAATGTCTAATAGTTCTTCATTAGTTAAATGTTCGTATTCATTAGTACGGCCTAAACCTGATAAGTCATAATTTTTAATTATGGCTTCAACATACAAATTGCTTCCACCTACTAAAATTGGTAATTTGTTTTGTTGGTGTAATTCTTTAATTTTTTTGTTTGCTAATTCTTGAAACTTTTTGATATCTCAAGTTTCATCCATTTTTAAAAATTGGTTAAAGTGGAATTTAGCACCATTTAATTCTTCTTGGGTTGGAGCATTAGTACCAATACTCATATCTTGATAAACTTGAAAGGCATCAGCATTAATGATTTCTCCATTAAATAATTGGGCTAATTTTACGCTTAAAGCTGTTTTATGACTAGTAGTAGGACCAACAACTACTAATAACTTATTTTTGTAAGTTTTCATAGTTTCTTTTTTTGGCTAGAATGTCATTAATAGCATTGGCACATTCACCATGACCAGTAATAGTCATGTTTGGTCGATTTACATAACCGACAATATTACCAACAGCATAAATATTTTTAATGTTAGTTTGGTTATTTTGATCTACTAAAATTTTATTAGCCTGATTAATTTTAATTGCTTTGGTTCAACTCGGAAGGGTAAATTCTAATTTTTGTCCATATTGCACAATTAAATAATCAAATTTAATCGTTTGGTTTTGGTTAGTAGTTTTATTTAATAAAACTAATTCATTATCATTTTTAATTTCGACACAATCACAATTTAGAATAATATTTACTTTATTTTTAGTTAGTTGCTCAACATTAACTCCGTTAGCTCTAAATTCAGTTCTTCGGTGCACAATAGTGACTTTAGCATTGGTATTAGTACTAATATTATTAGCTCAATCAACCGCTGAATCGCCTCCACCTAAAATAACAACACTTTTATTTTGGTATTGTTCATAACTAGTAACTAAATAGTGAATGTTTTTATTATCTTTTGCACCAGGAATATCTAATAAATTAGGGGCAAAAGCACCATTACCAATAGCAACAATAATGTTGTTTGAAACAATTTCTGTATTATCACTTAAAACACAGTTAAAAACATTGTTTTCATGACTAAAACTCTTTAAAGTCGTTTTTAATTTATATTCAACTTTTAAATGATTTAGTTGTTCAACTAACTTTTTAACTAAATCCATCGATTTGATGTTAACAAATCCTGGATAGTCATGAATATCTTTTACCGGATAAAGGTTTAAAGGTTGTCCACCTAAAGTCTCTGTCGCTTCAATTAAAAGGACATTTAAACCTTTTTCTTTAGCTAAATAAGCACCATAAATTCCAACAGGTCCAGCCCCTATTACTAAAACATCAAAAACCGGCTTTTGCATATCTTGCTCGTTATTATTATAATTACATTATATTTAACTATAAATATGAATAAAATCGATCCACGAATTAAGAAGGTTGTTGCTTCTGCTGAAGAAGTTGAGCAACGAACTGCTGAATTGGCAAAATGAATTGATGAAAAATATAAAGATAGTGTTCCGGTTTGTGTGGCATTACTAAGAGGAGCAATTCCTTTTTATGCAAAAACAATTATGAAGGTTACTATCGATATTAATACAGACTACATTGTTTGTACTTCATATGCTAATACAGTAACCCAAATGTCAAGTCCAAAGATCGTAACCGATCTTGATACTGACATTAAAGGTCGAGATGTAATCTTATTTGATGATGTTTTAGATTCAGGAAGAACTGCTAAAGCATTAATTGATTTCTTAAAAGTGCGTCAACCACGAAGTATTGCATTTGTTGTTTTAATTGACAAACCATACCGTAGAGCTGTTGACTTTAAAGCTGACTGAGCTTGCTTCACTGCTCCTGATTACTACGTAGTTGGTTGTGGTTGTGACTATAAAGACACAATGCGTAACTTAAACTATGTTGGAATCTTAAGAACTGATTTATTCTTTGAAAACGCCGAAGAAGCTGAAAGAGCAGCTTTAAAGAAAGAAGAAGAAAAACTAAGATCAGCTCAAGAAGAAATCACTAAGATTAAAAAACGTCTTGAGGAATTAGAAAAGAAAAAACAATAAATGAGTATGAAACAAAATTTAAATGATCGTGTTTCTTATGCCAAAACAAACGAAACCGATCAATCACCTACGCCTGAAAAAAAACATAGTGGAAATCAATCAAGTAGAAACAACGTTGGATTAAATGATTCTGTTCGTAAAACCCTAAAGTGATTTTTCGTTTTATTAATTGTTGGTGGAATTATCTGACTAATTTGATACATGTCAGTTCCCCACTACACAACAATTAAACCAAATTCAATTAGTTATAACAATGATAAATTGGAAATTAAAACCAAAGATGGAGATAAAGAAAAAACTTATTCTGGAGATCCGGATCAATTGTTTGCTGAATGATATGTAGCTAATGGTCAAACTAGTGTTTACAACTTTTACTTTAACACTAGTAAAGAAGGAACTGTATTTTTTACAAGTAGTGTAAAAATTACTGATATTACCATTAATGGCGTTAATGCCACTGAATTTAGTTTATTTGGTGGAGGAGATCAGGAATTTCATGGATTGTTGTTTGCTTTTAATGATAAAAAATATTGAAAACAAGACACTAGTGGGGCTTGAATAGAAACTTCAACCGATAGTGACATTAAGCTTTATAATTCATTTTTATCAAGCGTTGGAAGCGCTAAAGTTCCAAGTCAAAGTAACTGAACAAGTATTTTAATTCAATTACTACCTACAGTAGTAACCATTGGATTATTTATTTGAATCTTCTCACGAATGGCTAAACTTCAAGGTGGAGGAGAAGAATCAATCTTTGGGATTGGTAAATCTCAAGCTAAGTTAGCTAAAACAAACATTAAATTTACTGATGTTGCTGGTTTAGCAGAAGAAAAAATTGAATTAGCTGAAATTGTTGACTACTTAAAAAATCCTAATAAGTATGTTGCTATGGGTGCAAGAGCACCAAAAGGAATGATTCTTTATGGTCCTCCTGGTACTGGTAAAACTTTATTAGCTAAAGCCGTAGCTGGAGAAGCAAAAGTTCCTTTCTATCAAGTAACTGGTTCAAGCTTTGAAGATATGTTAGTTGGGGTTGGTGCAAAACGTGTGCGTAGTTTATTCGATAATGCAAAGAAAACTGCTCCAAGTATTATCTTTATTGATGAATTTGATTCGGTTGCTGCTAAACGTGGTAAGATGGAAATTGGTGGTCCAAGTGCTGGAATTGTTGATCAAACTATTAACCAATTGCTAGCAGAAATGGATGGATTTAATACTGAATCTGGAGTTGTTGTTATTGCTGCAACTAACCGTTTAGATGTATTAGATGAAGCTATTCTTCGTCCAGGACGATTTGATCGTCATATCCAAGTTAACTTACCAGATATCCGTGAACGAGAACTAATCTTAAAGTTACATGCTAAGAATAAAAATATTAGTAGTGGTGTTATCTTAAATGATATTGCCCGAAGAACACCTGGTTTTAGCGGTGCGCAATTAGAAAATGTATTAAATGAAGCAACACTATTAGCAGTGCGTAACAACAAAAATGTTGTTAATACAGCTGATATTGACGAAGCCATTGATCGTGTTATTGCTGGTCCAGCTAAACACACTCGTGTTATTACCGAAGAAGAAAAGAAACAAATTGCTTACCATGAAGCCGGTCATGCTTTAGTGGGGTTAAATATTCCTGGTAGTGACGTTGTTGAAAAAATTACAATTATTCCTCGTGGTCAAGCTGCAGGATACACTCTTTCAACTCCAGAAAAACAAGAAATTCAAATCCAAAAGAAGTCTGATTTACTAGGAATGATTACTACAACGCTTGGAGGAAGAGCTGCTGAAGAAGTTGTATATGGTAAAGACGCTATTTCGACTGGAGCTGCAAACGATCTATATAAGATTACTTCAGTGGCTAGAGCCATTGTTGCCCAATTAGGAATGACTGGAGTTGGTATGACACAATTTATTCCTACTGAAGGAGCACAAAATCCTTACTCTAAATCTTATAGTGAACAAACTGCTCAAAAAATTGATGCAGAAGTAGAAAAAGTAATTCAAAATGCTTACAAAAAAGCAAAAGACATTATTACTAAAAACCGTAAGGAATTAGAATTGATTGTAACAAGCTTATTAGTATTAGAAACAATTGTGAAGAGCCAAATTGATTACATTCATAAAAATAAAAAACTTCCTCCAGAAGTTATTGCTCGTCAAAAAGAAAAAACAGTTGAAAATAAAAATAAAAAAACTACTGATAAGAAAAGTAAATAAAACTTATGGATTTTGTTAGTCGTGATCATTTGTTGTTAACTAGAATTAAAGCTGATAAAAAAATTACATGATATGACTATATTGTCTTTGCTTTAATTTGAGGTGTTGTCTTAAGTTTTATTGTTTTAATCTTTAGTCCTATTTCTTATAACGATGAATATATTCTTCGTTTAGGTTTCTGAATGAGTTATCATGGAGCTAATCATTTTAGTTTTGGCTGATTAAATTGATTAATGCTCTTTGTTAGTTTGACTTCCATTGTTTTGTTAATTGGTATTTTATACCTTAGCTTCTATAAAGCTAATCGTAAGATTCTTAATACTTCAGGATATTTATCAATCTTAGGATTAATGATATTGGTTTTACCTTTATCATTAATTGGCCATTTATCAGTTATTCATGATTCACGATGATTGTATAAACAACTAAATGATCATGATTGAACAATGAATGCGTATGGAATTTCGCTCCTAGTTGTTATTAGTATTATTTATGCTATTGTAACTGGTTTAATTGTTCATTGATATGTAATGTCAATCCGTGATAAAATTCAATATAAACCAACAACTGATAAGAAGTAAATAAAATTCCAACCAATTGTGGTTGGAATTTTATTTCTTATTTCTAAACTTTTCTTTTTGTTTGTTATTCATTCCCATAGGATATTTAGATATCAAAATAACCAACAAGAAAAAGCATATTCCTCCAGCAATAATTCCAGTTAAGATTAATGGATTATTAAAAGAAAATTTACTACCACTAGATGATTCTTTTAATCCTAATGGAATAATCACCGCAAACATTGAATATAAAACAAAAGTAACGATGCTTAAAAATAACTTAAAACCTAAGTGTCTTTTTAATTTGTAATTAACTATTAATTTACCTTTAAATTGCTTTGAGCTATTAGCAGCATATAAAACAAATTGATCTTTAGTTCTTTTGGTTAAAATGACATCATTAAAACTAATGTTAACTTTGTTTTGTTTATTAATTTGGATTAATAAATCTTCCAAATCTTGGCTTGAAGTTATTTGGTAGGTTAACTTGGTATCAACAATTTGACTTAAATCTAATTTGGTTTTCATTTATAACCACTCTCCTGTTAATTTTATATATCCAGTTTTAACTATTTGAGCTGTAGCCATATATCCTAACATAATTAACACACTATAACCAATCCATTTAGCATTTTCTGATGTTAGTTGAACAAAATGTAATCCATTTAAACCTGGAACAAGGATTAAAAGCAAACCAATTAAAAGAATAAATAATAAAGATGTGTTAACAATTAAAGCTGGATTAGATTTAATAAATGGAAGTTTTTCTGTTCTTAAAACATAAATAACAGCAATTTGGGTTAATAAACTTTCAATAAACCATCCAGTTTGAAATAAAAACTCATGATTACCATCATTTCATCCTAAAGCATAATACATGATTAAGAATGAAGTAACATCAAAGATGGTACTAGCCGGTCCCATACATATCATGAACTTAAATATGGATTTTGGATCTCATTTTCTCGGTAAACGAATGTAATTCTCATCAACCCGATCTCAAGGTACAGAATATTGTGAGAAATCATAAACCATGTTTAAGATTAAAATTTGGGTTGTAAACATTGGGGTAAACGGTAACCAAATTGAAGCAATTAATAAACTTAACATGTTTCCAAAATTAGATGAAACAGTCATCTTAATATATTTAATGATGTTACAGAATGTTTTTCTTCCTTCAGTAACTCCTTTTTCTAGAATTGTTAAATCTTTTTCTAATAAGATGATGTCAGCGCTTTCTTTAGCAATATCAACAGCGGTATCAACAGAAATGGCAATATCAGCTGCTTTCATTGCTGCTGCATCATTAATCCCGTCTCCCATATAACCAACAACATGTTTATTAGCTTTAATTGCTAATACAATACGTGATTTTTGTTCAGGTGATAATTTAGCAAAGATGTTATATTTCATTACATTCTTTTCTAATTGTTCTTGGCTCATTTGTTCAATTTCATTGCCAAGAATAATATTGCTAACATCAATTCCTACTTGTTCACAAATATAACGAGTTACTAAATCATTATCTCCAGTTAATACTTTGACATTAACACCATGTTTTTGCAATCCTTTAATTGCTTTTTCGCTTGATTCTTTTGGTGGATCAAGTAAAGCAATAAAGCCAACTAAACACATGTTTGATTCATCATTAACACTAAAGGCTTTGTCTTTCGTTAATGGTGTATGATTAACAGCAACAGCAATAACTCGCATCCCTTGTGTATTTAAATCATTAACAATTTTTGATGATTTTTTTCTTAATTCATCAGTTAATTTAATTCGTTTGCCATTGTATTCACCATAATTACAAACGTTAATAATTTCTTCAAAAGCGCCTTTGGTAATTAACTGTTTAGCACCACTATTATCTTGAATAATTACTGACATTCTTCTTCTTTTAAAATCAAAAGGAATTTCATCAATCTTATTAAAGTTAATGATTGGGTCATCAATTCCTAATTTGTCAGCTTTTTCAATAACTGCTAAGTCAATTAAATTTTTTAATCCGGTTTGATAATAACTATTTAAAAAGGCATAAGTTAATACACGATGGTCATCTAAACCTTCTAGGTTAATATGTCGTTCTAAAATAATTTTGTCTTCGGTTAATGTCCCTGTTTTATCAGTACATAAAACATCCATGGCACCAAATGATTGGATGGAATTAATTGTTTTAACAATTGTTTTTTGTTTTGATAATTTAACTGCTTCTTTAGCTAGGTTAAGTGTTACAATCATTGGTAACATTTCTGGTGTCAAACCAACTGCAATGGCTAAAGCATAAGTTAACGCTTTTAGTCATACGTTGGTATTATCATTATTAGAAATGTTTTTATTAGTTGCCCCAACAATAATAAATACAGCCAATGTTAAAACTAACATTGTTCAAATAAGAATTCAGCTAACAGCTCTAATTCCTTTATCAAAACTACTTCTTGTTTTTTTTGCATTTAACAATTTAGCAATTTTACCAAAGATGGTGTTTTTACCAGTGTTAATAACAACACCAATAGCAGATCCTGAAGAAACCGAAGTTCCCATAAAACATAAGTTATTACATTCTAAAACAGAATTAATACCACTATTAGCGGCTGTAGCAAATTTTTCCACTGGTTCACTTTCACCAGTTAATGCTGATTGGGTAACGAACAAGTCTTTAGCTGATAAAATTCGCATATCAGCTGGAATCATATCTCCTGCAGCTAGCTTAATAATATCTCCTGGTAATACTTCTTCAATCAAAAGTTCTTTGGTGATTCCGTTTCTAGTAACCGCGGTTGTGGTCTTAATCATTTCTTTTAATTTTTCACTAGCTTTAGAACTCTTGGTTTCTTGAAAAATTTTAATTGTTCCAGCCACAATAATCATGGAAACAATAATGCCAAAACTAATTCAATCACTAGCTTCAATTGAATTACCAGAAATAATTGGCGTAATAATGTTTAAAATTGCAATGACACTTAAAACAATTGAAAAAGGATTGAAAAAGGCATCAACAATAGCATCATATCAATGGCTTTTTTGTTTTGTGGTAAACGTGTTATAACCATGAACTTCTCTCAATTTTTCAATTTGTCTTGGTTTTAAACCGTTTTTAGTCGTTTTTAATTCTTTTAGTAAAGTTCCTTGTGGTTTTTTAGCTAAAGCTAAAAATTGATCGTTTTGTTGTTTAGCGATCTTGGTTAGTTTTACATTTTGGGTATTATTAATATTTGGTTTTTGAGTAGTCATTGCTTATTTAAAGCATTTATGACAATTCAATAATTAACCGATATATGGAGCTAAAAAAGCACCACTCTGTTCTGGTTCAGGTTCATTATTGTTATTAGATTTACTAATAAAGTTCATAAACGCTTTTTTACCTCCAAATAAAAAATATATTTATATAAGTTTAGCAAATACTTCTAAAATATAGTTATGAAAAACATCTTTAATGATTTAGTTGTTTTTAACACTAATCAATTAGCTAACAATACCTATGTTTTAATTAACAATAATCATTGCGTAATTATTGATCCAAGTACATATGAATTAGAACTAGTGCAATACATTACTAAACACAATTTAATTGTTGATGGTATTGTATTAACCCACGGTCACTATGATCATATTATGAGCGCTTTTAATGTTGCTAAATATTTTGAAGTTAAGATCTATGCTCATAAACAAGAGGAAAAAGTTATTACTAAATATTCTTGTGCTCGTGAATTGTTTGGTGTTAATCCAAACATTCATAATGAATTAGTAGTTTATTTAGATCAAAACGAATGAACAATTGGTAACTTTAAATTTAGTGTAATTCACACTCCAGGTCATACTTGTGGTTGTGTTTGTTTAACATATAAAAACTATGTTTTTACTGGTGATACTCTATTCATTGAAGACATTGGTAGAACCGATCTACCAACTGGAGATCAAGAGCAAATGAATCAATCATTAGCTTTAATAAAAAAAACAATAAAAGATGACCAGTATATTCTGTGTGGTCATAACGATAAATATGTACAATTTAAGCAAGTTAAACAAATTAATACATTTTTAAGATAAATATGATTAGTCAAAAAGATATTCAATTAATTACAACCGCACTAAAAGCCCGTGGTTTTAGTAACAAACAAATTGAACAACAAATTGCAAATTTTAAAAAGCAAAACATTAGTTTAGACGAAATGTTTAATCACTTTATTAATGTTGCTGATAAAGACCCTCATAGTATTGCTAGCAAGAACTGTGAAAGTGGTAAATGTTGTGCCATTGATATTGATAAAGAAGGCAACTAATTAAATAAAAATATTTTTTATATAAAATAATTAAAGAAGTCTTTGGCTTCTTTTTTAATTAATCATCGATTATGAAAATCAATGTTGCTTTAGTGTGTAGTGAATGTAATTCTATTAACTATCGGATCAAGAAAGAAAAATCTAATCCGAAACGTTTAGAATTAAAAAAATACTGTCCTAAATGTCAAAAAGCAACCATTCATAAGGAGAACCGCTAATGAATAAACAAGATAAAAAAGACAAGAAGAAAAAACGTTTATTACAAGCGGAATTTTTCAAAGAACAGCATGAAAAATTAAAAAACGCTAAACGTCGTCGTAATGAAATTACGAAACAGTACAAAAAAGAATTAGAAAACTTAAAAGCTAATTTTTTAGAAGATCTAAAAAACTTAAGAAAACAAAAACTAGGTAAAAAAGAGTTTAAACAACAAAAATTAGCTTTAAAAAATAAATATCAAATTGATCGCTTTAACATGATCAACCAACGTGATTATCTAACTGCTAAAACTTATTTAACTGATCGTCGTAAACGTTATGGCAAGATGCTAGTTGATAAAAGAATTGCAATTAATGTTTATAAAGAAAAAGCTAAACACGCATTAAAAATCTTTAATCAACAAGAAACATCAATCAAAAAAGAACATCAAGTTGAATTAAAGCAAACTAAAAGTAAACAAAAACAAATTGAAATCAACAACAAATATGAGCTAGCTCATATTCAAAACAAAATTGGTTACAAAAATGCTTTAATTAAATTACGAGAAGAACGTGATCTAAGTTATGAATATGAATTAGATACATGATTCATCTTAAAGCGTTGATGATATGGAGTGGGAAAAGAATATCACCGTATGACTTTTCCAACTGTCAATAAAACATTAAGAGATTTCTTTGTGGTTATTGCTGTTAGTGCCATAATCGCTATTGTCTTTTTAGTTATCGACATCATTTTTACCAAAATTTAAAAGGAGTTAAAGAACTAAATTATTTATGAAACAAAATCAACAAGACTTATACCAATGATTTATTATCACTGTAGTAGGTGGTAAAGAAGATTCAATTATTCAAACTATAAAAGAAAAGTTATTAAACTTTTCATATGAAGAATATGTTCGTGATATTAAAGTGTTTAAAACCCAAAAAGTAACTGAACAAACTTTTTCAAAAACTGATCCAAGTTTACCAAAGAACTTAAAAAACACTAAAACGATTACTTGAAAAACATTACCTAATGGTGAATACTTAAAAACAACAACTAAGATTGTAAACAAGTTCCCAGGTTATGTATTCATTAACATGTTAATGGATCCACAAGTTTGATATTGTATTCGTAATACTAATGGTGTTATGGGTTTTGTTGGTTCAACTGGTAAGGGAGCGTTACCAATTCCAATTAGTATTGCTGAATACGAAAATGTTGCTAATGAAAAACCAGTTCAAACAATTGAAACAACTACTGAAGAAAAACCATCAGCAACAGTTGAAGCTAAACCTACTTATGTTGCTCCTTGTAAAGTTGGTAATACTGTTATTATTACTGAAGGTGCATTTAACGGTGAAAAAGGAACTGTTAAGGCAATTGATGAAGTTAAAGGTTCAGCAATGGTGCAAATTCAAGTATTTGGTCGAGAAACAAATATTGATATTCCTTTTAACCAACTTAAATTAGAAGAATAATTTGCTTAAGTTACTATGTTAAAACTAAAAAGTAACGAAAACATTATCAAAATAATTTCTAAAGAAATATCCAAAGCAGTTTCATGAACTGTTGATTTTCTAAACGAAGCTAATATTAGTTATCGTGATGTTAAAGTTAGTGTGGAAAAAACTAAGAATCCACAATTTGGTGATTTTACTACTAACGTTGCTTTATCAATTGGTTTAAAAAAAGAACGTGTTTTAGTTTTTGCTGATAAAATTGCACAACGTTTAAAGAAAAACACCAGAATGTTTAAAGATGTTAATGTTGTTCAACCTGGATTTATCAACATTCGTTTATCCCACTATTTAGTTAGTGATGTAATCAAAGATATCTTGAAACAAAAAGATAACTATGGTTTTCAAAAACCAAATGGTAAAACATACCAAATTGAGTTTGTTAGTGCTAACCCAACCGGTTTATTACATATTGGTCATGCTCGTAATGCGGCAATTGGTGACACATTAGCTAATATCTTAGAAGCTAATGGTTATAAAACCATTCGTGAATATTACATCAATGATGCTGGTAACCAAATTGAAAAATTAGCTTTAAGTGTTCTAATTCGTTATTTCCAAATCTTTGGTAAAAGTTTTAATTTACCAGAAGATTCTTATCATGGTGAAGAAATTCTTGAAGTAGCTAACGCTCTAAAAAAAGAATATGGTGAAAAGTTTTTAAATCTAACTTTTAATGACCAATCCATCTTAGCTTTTAATGATGAAGAATTAAAAAAGAAGGAAGAAATAAAAGACTTTAGTAAAAAATATCTTTTAGTAATTATTGATGATCACTTAAAGCAATTTGGCGTTAATATGGATATTTGATTTCCTGAATCAATCCTTTATAAAGAAAACTTAATTGATGTTGCTTTAAATAAGATTAAAGCTCATACTTTTGAAAAAGAAAATGCCTTATGATTAAAGACATCAGAATTAGGTGATGATAAAGATCGGGTTTTAATTAAATCTGATAAAACTTATACCTACTTCTTACCAGATATTGCTTACCATATCTTAAAGATGTCTCGTGGATATGATAAGAGCATTAATATTTGGGGTTCAGATCATAAGTCATATGCTGATCGAATGAAGATTGCGATGAAGTTAGCTGGATTTAATCCTGATGACTTAGTAATCTTAATAATGCAAATGGTGCGTTTAATCAAAAATGGTGAAGAATTTAAGATGTCAAAACGAACCGGTAATTCTTTAACTCTAAAAGATTTATTAATTGCTATTGGTAAAGACGCAGCTCGATGATATTTAGTTTCTCAACCTACTTCTACTCATTTAGAAATTGATGTTGATAAAGTATTAAGTCAAAATAACAATAACCCTTTATATTACGTCCAATATGCTTATGCGCGAATTAACCAAATTATAGCTAAAGCAGAATATAAAGTTCCTGAGTCATTTAAATTATTAAATGATCCATTAGAACATGAATTGGTTACTTTAATGAGTATTTATGAAAATACATTAAATAAAATTAGTGAAAATTTTGAAGTAAATATTTTGACTTTATATTTAACTAATTTAGCTAAAGCTTTCCATGCTTTTTATGCCAAATTTAAAGTGATTGATAATGATAACGTAAAGATTAGTGCGCAACGTTATTACTTGGTTAAGTGTGTGCAACAAATTATTGGTAGTGGACTAAGACTGTTGGGTATTAAACCAATGGAAAAAATGTAAAATATATAAGCTATTACAATACTAGCGGCTAATTGTGTCAGGATAGAAATATAGCAGCACCGTGCCATCCTAGATGTGTAATAGCTTTTTTTTATTGAATAAAAATTACAACCGGTGAAAGTTGTAATTTCTTTTTTTATTAGTTGCTTGATTTTCAATCTTTAACTCAACCAGAGCCTAATGCATCATTTCAACGACGGTCATATACTTGGAATTTAGAATCTTCATCTTTTAATAAAGTGTTTTCCATATCGTTTTCCGCACTAGTTTGTGTTGTAGAACTCATTGCGTATTGTACGGTAATTAATTCTAATAAACGCATTGCGTTTTTACTGTTTTGTGAACTTGTATTATTATCAGCACCTAAAGCTTTTAATAAGTTTTGTTCAGCGGTTTTAGTTACATTACCATTAACATCTTTAGTTTCAGTTACGTCTTGGTGATTTAATTGAATTACAGCTGCCATTGCTTTTTGCGCATTAATACCAGAAGTTGATGCATCAATTAAGTGACTGTCGTATGAATCATCACCATTATAAAGTAACTTAACTCCTTTATCCCCAGAGCCAAATCTTTGGAATAACTTGTTAAAGTTAGCTTCACCAATTAAGTTTTTATATGATTCAAGACCTCATCCTTCATGAGTTGTGTGGCCTTGAATAACTGGTCCTTGTTCTTTATAAATCTTATAGATTGGATCATTAGTTACTTGTTGATCTAATTTATTAATATCTCGACCTAATAGACGATCAACACGAATTTCACGTGGAATTGGATAACCAGTTTTTCATTTATCATAGTCTTTAAAGTTTTTAAATGTTTCTTTGTTGTCTGGTTTTAATTCAGGGTCACCATCAACAAATTCAGTTCGACTAGCAATATCTTGAACATTCTTGATAAATTTAGGATCTTCATTATTTTCAGCCAGACTCTTAATCGCTTTATTTAAATCACCAGATTCTCCAGAACGGTTTTTAATGTATTCATATAAATCTTTAATTGTTCCAAATTTATATCAAACTCCCAAGTGAGTAACAGTTTTATTTGTTCCTGTTCCAGTAACTTCAACCTTAGAATTATAAGTTCGATCAAATAATAATTCTTTTACTTTTGCTGGAAGCGCTGAGTTAGTGTCTGTTGAAGTGTTTAACCCTGCAAACCCCATCATCATATCATTTCAATTTACTGATGAACCATTTTGAGTAGGCATTGGTGCAGCAGCATAATAAGCAGAGTTATCCATGTATGAAGAAGGTTTAAAGTTAGCAACCGAACTTCCTGGCATATATGTTGAATCATAAACACCATTTAAGTTGTCTTTTCAACCAAAGATATTAGTTAATAATTGACTATCATTAAATTGCTTGTTTAAATCGGTGTTATCTTGAGCAAATCAAACAATATCACCTTCATTTTCTGAACCAATTGCTCTTTGCAATTGTTCCATTAACTTTTTGTGGTTATCTTTCTTTAAGTACGCTAATGCATCAATAAACTTTCAGTAATTAATTGAATCTTCACTACGATCATTAACATCAAGAGTTAAATAACGGTCTTGTGCATAAGCATTAGTAACCATGTTAGGGTAATTTGACTTAACATCATTACTTGTTGTATTTTGACCAAACTTGTAATAAGAGATTGGGCTTGAAGTACCAAACACTTTAGAAGAGTAGAATTTAGAAATAACTGCATCTCTTAAAATATTGTCAGTATCATTTTTAAATGAATCTACTAATCCAGTAATTGCATTAATTTGATCAGCACCAACTAAATCAGCTGAATACTTTCTCATTAAATAAAGTTTTTCAAAGTTAGTTGTTGTTTCAGCTCCTCCAGCATATGCTGCTAAAGCTTTATATACACCGTTAAATAATGGATTTCCGTGGTCTCCGTCTTTTTTAAACTCAGATCATTTAATATTTAAGTGTTCAGAGTAATATAAAGGTCCATCAGTACCTCGATTATCATAGTCTATATCTTCACCTTTTTCATTTTTTATGTTTGCTAATAAAGAATCAATTTTTGTTTCTAAGTTTGACTTTTTGTTGTTTAAAGTAGCAAAGGCATCAGTTAAGATGTTTTTACCTTTTCATAAATCAGCCCCTGAAGTTGGTTTAGTTCATCCGGTTAAACTAGTTACATCATATCCAGCAGTTGATAGTGTTGCAATAGAACTACTATTAGCCATAGTTCCAGGAGTAAACTTGAATGGGAACGAACCAGCTAAAGCATTTTTATATTTATTTTCTGTTGTGGTTACATGAGCTTCGCTACGATCAATTAAAGTATTTTGAACATCTTTAAATTTATCATCAAATAATTTTTTATTTGCTGTGTTAATTCCGGTTAAATTTTTCTTAAAGTCATTAAAGTCAGCATAAGCATCTAAGTATTCATAAATGCTTGTTCTATTTGAGTTATTATTTCCACCAACTTTATAGAATTCACTTCAATCAAAAATAGCAGGAGAACCAACTTCTTTGTCTCTAGGACGCTTAACATTGTTCTTGGCCATTGCTAAGATAATGTCATCAGTGTTACTCTTAAAGTAATCTTTAATTTTTCCAGCAAAATTAATTCCGGTATCTTGGTTAGGAAGTTTTTGGTATAAAGCTTGCGCTTTTAATAACATGTTTTGTCGTTCTTGACTAAATGGTGTTGTGTTATTATTAGCATCGCTTGCACTTGCTTTTAAGAAACCAGGTGTTCCTTCTAGACCAATACCGTTAATTGCAATTAAATGAACACCAAAAGTATCACGAATTAAGAAGTATGGTAGTTTTTGATTATTTTGTGTTACTAATTGAACACCGTTAATAGCAAATTGAACTCCACCTTGAGTTTTATAGTTGTTATTTCCGTAATAGTCAAATTTAAAGTCTGAGAAACGGTTATAAATTGAACTGTGGAAGTCAGCTCCAGCAGTAATGTAATTACCAGCTGAAGCATTGCCTCAAGTTGCTTTATTTCCTAAATGATCAAAGGTTGAAATGTCTAGCACATAGTCTTTGTTGTTAAACATTTGCTTATCTAGATCAGTAATTTTTTCTCCGTTTTTGAATAAACGATCATCGTTTGAACGATATAAGAATGGATAAAGAATATCTGTGTCTGAATCGTATTGTGGTAGTAATTTATTAATTGGATATTTAATGTATCCAGCTTCAACTATTCCGCTTGTACTTTGCGTTTCTTGGCCTAAAGCTTGAGCCACTGCTCCAGCAAAATATGAGTCTAATGTACTAAATGCATCATTAGCAGTAACAATGATAAAGTTAGATGAATCATCTGTAAATTGTTTAGTGTTATCACTATTACCAAAATCAACAACACCTTGTGTTCCTAATCGGTAATTAGTGCTATCACCCATAATGTACTTGATTAAGTTTTTGTACTTACCAGTTACATTATCTTTTTCATAGTTATATGGGTCAAAGGCTGGAACTTCATAAGTTGGATTTAAAGTTTCAGTTCCACTATCATTAACATCGTTAGTAGCACTTTTAGAACTTCCATTATTTGGAATGTTATCAGAATATATACCACGCATTCCGCCTTTTTCAGGAGCGGTATATTTTCATAAACTCATGGCTACTGAAATTGGGTGTGTTTTATGACTTCATTGGTTAAATGTTTCATCTTGAATTAATGCGTAGATGTCATCTAAATAGTCATCTTTATCATCAGTTGTATAGTTGGTATTAGCATGCGCATAAAAACCAACATTCTTTCAACTATTAACATCTTGGTAAACTGCTTTAGTAAATGTATTAGTTGGACTATCAACATTTAAAGAACTATGTTCATTACTTGAATACGCTAAATAATCGTTCTTAAATGCTAAATCTGCAAAAGCATCACGAACCTTTTTGCACATTTGGTTGTATTTTCACGCAGCTTCAGTACTTCCTTCTGGATCTAAAACATTATTTTGTAAAAAATACTCCCAATCAGCTCCGTGTTGGTTTTTTAACGATTGAACTTGGTTATCATAATCTTTGTTAATGTCATTTGTTCACTTTGTTCAATTGTCGTTGAAATCTGGGTGAACATATTTGTCATCACTATTTTTCTTATTAGCTAATTTTTCGTATCAGTTATAAAGTAATTGATTAACTAATTGAGTTTTAAAAGCGGTGTTTCCTGATTCATTAGCTAATGCCTTTTTTTGTTCATCTTTAAAACTTAGAACAGTGTCATTTCCATAAACAGCAAATTTATCACCATCACCTCGACTTACAAGTTTTAAATTTGAGGTGCTACAAGAAGTAATAATTGGTGTCATTAAAGTGGCAACTCCACCTAATGATAACACTGAATAAAGCAATTTACGCGTATTCTTCATATTATTTTTAGTAGATATTCATTATATATAATAAAGCAACTATGAAAAACACGCTACGAATTATAGAGTTGTGTGTCAATATAGACAATACTGTCATCTTAAAAAATATTAACTTAGATTTAGCAACTGGAGACGTTGTTGCTTTAATTGGTCCTAATGGTGCTGGTAAAAGTACTTTACTAAAGTCATTAATGAATCATTATGTCACTAAAGTTACTAGTGGTGATATTAAATATAACGACCAATCAATAGTTAATCTTCCCACCTTTGAGATTGCTCGCAAAGGGTTATTTTACATTGATCAAACTCCTCCTGAATTAGAAGGAGTCCCAACTCTGGAATTTTTAAAAAATATTATTAAAGTTCGTAAACCAAATGTTTCTTTTTACGAAAATTTTAAACAAATCAATTCTTTATTCGATGATTTATCTTTAGATAAATCACTATTAAGTCATGGAGTAAATGTTGGTTGCTCTGGTGGACAAAAGAAAAAGAACGAAATTATTCAAAGTCAACTACTTGAATCTAGTGTTTTATTGCTTGATGAAATTGATGCTGGACTAGATGTTGATGCAACAAAGAAAATTGAACAATATATTAATAAATCTCGTGACCAACATATTACGATCATGATCTCTCATGATTTAGATTTATTCAATGCCATTAAACCAAACAAAGTTGTGTTAATTGCTAAGAACACAATTCAAAAAGTTGGAGGAATGGAAATTATTGATGAAATTAAACAAAATGGATACAAAAACTATGAACAACCAAGAGTTAAAACGCACGATCCATTTAAGTTCTAAACAACATTTAATTTTTGTTGATGAACTAAATGATTCATCACATAATTTTGTTATTGATTCAAAACATCAAGAATACTACATTATTGATTGAACTGATCAATCAAGTAAACATGAATTTAATTTCCAAATTGAAAAAGAAACTTCATTAAATTTGTACTACTTATGTATTACCCAAAACGGCAATCATAAATCAACTTTCAAATTTAATCATGAAAGCGCTAGTCAATTAAATATGTATGGCAAGTTGTTTGCTGGAAAAACTGCTAATGTTAATTGTGATGCTTTCATTATTATTGGTAAAACTGATTATGATGTAAATAGTGATCAACAAATTAATGGTTTTCTATTTTCTGATCAAGCCAACATTAATGCAATTCCAGCATTATATGTCGATAATAACGCTATTAAAGCAACTCATGCGGTAAATATTGGACATATCGATCAAATGCGAATGTTTTATTTACAAACTAAAGGGTTTGATGAAAAAGAAGCAACAAATATCCTAATTGAAAATGAAATTTGTTTTCTTAAAAATTTAAAGAATAAAGAAGACGATGAAAACAACATTTTATTAAGTAACGTTTTTAACAAAATTAAAGCAATGTTATAGAAAGGAGTAAACAATTAATATGACTGATGAACAAGTAAAAAAACTTAAAGATGATTTTCAATGATTTAAAACCAACCCTTCTTTAACTTATTTAGATTCTTCAGCAACTAGTTTAAAACCAAAACAAGTTATTGAAGCAATAAATCATTATTACAACGATTTATGTGTTAATCCACATAACAAAGATTCAGTTTTTGCTTATAACTCAACCAAGATATTAACTGAAACACGTCAAGTGGTAGCTAATTTGTTAAATGTGAAATTTAATGAAGTAATTTTTACTCCCGGAGCAACTTATTCAATTAATTTAGTTGCTAATGGTTTAAGTAAATTTGTTCATGAAAATGATGAAATTCTTCTAACATATGCAGAACATACATCTAACTTACTACCATGACAAAACTTAGCTAAAAAAACTAAAGCTAAGTTGGTTTTTACTGGTAGTGAATTATTTGTTAAAGAAGAAGATTTAGTTAAAGCGATTACGCCTAAAACAAAAATCTTAACTTTTGCTAATGTTTCTAACGTTCTAGGTTATAACCTAGATTACAAGTCAATTGCTAAAAAAGCAAGAGCCATTAATCCCGATATCATTATTGCAATTGATGCTACTCAAGCCGTTCCTCATATCCGTCACGATCTAAAAGATGCCCAAATTGATTTCTTAGCTTTTAGTGCGCATAAGATGTTAGGACCAACTGGAATTGGTGTATGTTATATTAATGAAAAATGACTACAAAAAATTGATCCACTAGTATATGGTGGAGGCATGAATGCCATTGTTGAAGATAATGATTACACCTATGCCACAGTTCCTGATAAATTTGAAGGTGGAACTCCTAATGTTGGTGGAATTGCAGGGCTTGGAGCAGCTGTTAACTATTTAAACAGTATTGGATGAGATAACATTGAACAACATGAACACAATTTAAAACAATATTTAAATCAAGAATTAAAGAAAATTCCGCATGTGGAATATTACAACGAAGCAGCACCATTCCCAATTGTTTTCTTTAATATTAAAGGTTGTTCAAGTCAAGATTTAGCTAGCTATTTAGGTAGTAAAAACATTATTGTTCGTGCCGGTCTTAGCTGTGCTAAATTATCAACTAAAATTACCAAAGTTCCTAGTGCTGTTCGTGCTAGTTTCTATCTATACAACACTAAAGAAGATGTCGATAAACTAATTAAAGTTTTAAAAGAATATAAAAAAGGAGATGAATTAACTCATGTCATCATTTAATAAAGACCCAGAAGTAATCCGTGCGATTATCTTAGATCATTACGAAAACCCACAACACTGAGAAAAAGATCAACAAAAAATTGATGCATCTAAATACAGTTCATTTAATGCTTCAACTCCTTCTTGTATTGATAACCTAACTGCTCACGTGTTTGTTAAAGACAATATTATTGAAGATGTGAAAATTACTGGTATTGCCTGTGCCATTAGTACTTCTTCAACTGACATCATGGCTGGAATGATTAAAAATAAATCAATCCCTGAAGCCATTAAAATCATGGACAACTATTTAAAAATGATTGATAAAGAACCTTATGATGAATCATTAATTGGGGAAATGTTTTTATACGAAAATGTTAATAAACAAATTAACCGAATTAATTGTGCTAAGGTGGGAATTAAAGCAATTAAAGGAGCACTAGAAGCTTATGTCAACAAATAAGAAAGAAATTGTTTTAAAACCAGGTTTAAATGAAGAAGTAATCCGTAAAATTTCCGCCTTAAAAAAAGAACCACAATGAATGTTAGATATTCGTTTAAAAGCATTCGAAGCTTTTAAAGCAAAGTGTAATCCTAAATGAGGTCCTAATTTAGATTTCATTGATTTTGATGAATATATCTATTATGCTTCAAGTATGGGAGAAGAGTATTACAAAACTGATTGAAATGAAGTTCCCCAAAAAATTAAGGACACTTTTGAAAAATTAAACATTCCCCAAAATGAGGCTAAATACTTTTCTGGTTCAAATAGTCAATACGATAGTGAAACCGTTTATCACAAACTAAAAAAAGAATTACAAGATAAAAATGTGATTTTCACTAATATTGAAACCGCTGTGATTGAACACCCTGAATTAGTTAAAAAGTATTTTGGCAAAATTATTCCCTATAACGATAACAAGTATGCGGCATTAAATACTGCAGTTTGATCAGGAGGAAGTTTTGTTTATATTCCTAAAGGTGTTAAACTAGATCAACCACTTCAAGCTTACTTTAGAATTAACACTAAATCAGTTGGTCAATTTGAAAGAACTTTAATTATTGCCGAAGAAGATTCGTATGTACATTACAACGAAGGTTGTACTGCTCCAATTTATGATAAGCATAGTCTACATGCGGCAGTTGTTGAAGTCTTTGTTCATAAAAATGCTCATGCTCGTTATTCAACAATTCAAAATTGAAGTGATAACGTTTTAAATTTAGTAACTAAGCGTGCATTAGTAGAAGACAATGCCATCATGGAATGAATTGATGGTAATTTAGGTTCTAAAATCAACATGAAATATCCTTGTTGTATTTTAAAAGGTGACAATGCCACAGGAAAAACTATTTCCGTTGCTGTTTCACATCAAGATGTGATTCAAGATACTGGGGCTAAAATGATTCATCTAGGTAAAAACACTAGAAGTCAAATTATTGCTAAATCAGTTGCCCATAATGGTGGAAACGCTACTTATCGAGGAATTGTTTACATTGGTAAAAATGCAACTGATGCTATTGCTGATGTAACTTGTGATACTTTATTGTTAGATAAAAAGTCTAAATCTGATACTTATCCAGTCGAAAAAGTTTATAACAAACATTCAACATTAAAACATGAAGCCAAAGTAACAGACTTAGACCAACAACGTATGTTTTATTTAGCATCTCGTGGTTTAGATCCAGCTACTAGTAAACAATTATTAGTACTTGGTTTTATTCAACCATTTGCCGATGAATTACCATTAGAATATACGGTTGAATTAAATAGATTACTAAAATTAGATATAAATTAAATATTTAACTATTTAATGTTTTATAGAAAGGTCAGGTTATAAAGTAATGAATCAATTAAAATTTGTTAATGGGAAAAACGTGAAAGTTAACCTTAAAAATTTTTTTGATCAATACTTTACTAAACAGACTGTTGCCGAAAAATTATTTAATGTTGCTTATAACAAGATTAATAAGATCGAAAAAAAACAGATTAATGATTTTGTTTGAATTGAACCAAGTGTTGGTGAAGGTTGTTTTTTTGACTTATTACCCAAAAAGAAACGAATTGGTATTGATATCAAACCATTAAGAAGTGATGTTGTTAAATCTGATTATTTAAAATATCCTATTCCT
This sequence comes from Mycoplasma sp., assembly GCA_029203615.1. Classification (GTDB taxonomy): domain Bacteria; phylum Bacillota_I; class Bacilli_A; order Mycoplasmatales; family Mycoplasmoidaceae; genus Malacoplasma_A. Next base: position 493,576 of record CP091280.1, read on the forward strand.
ACTAATAAAAAAATAATTGTTATTGGTAATCCTCCTTTTGGTCACCGTGGAACAATGGCACTAGAATTTATTAATCATAGTTATCCTAGTGATTATGTTTGTTTTATTCTCCCAATGTTTTTTTCTAGTGTTGGTAAGGGTTCAATTCGTTACCGAGTCAAAAATTATCATTTATTGCATGAAGAAGAACTAAAACCAAATTCGTTTTATTTAGAAGGTGGAAAAACAATTAACATTAATTGTGTTTTTCAAATTTGATCTAAAAAACAAATAAAAAAGCATAGTGAATTAAATTGATATTCACTAAAAAATAAACAAGAGCCTTTTAATAAATTGCTATCGGCTTATACTGTTAGCACAGCTAAAAAAAGAGAATGTGGAAAACACTGAATTTTTAATGAAAAAGCTGATTTTTATATTGCTAGTACCTTTTTTAAAAATAACAAGATTGTTTTTGATTTTAAAGATGTTAAGTATAACAGTGGCATTGCAGTTAAATACAATACTAAAAACAAAAGATTAATTAAAAGACTTAATAAACTTTTTATGGAATTAGATTGAACTAAATATGCAACAAGGGCTACTAATTCTTGCTATCATATTGGTAAAACCCATATTTATAAAGCATTAATGGAAAATGGCTTTAAGAAATTTTATTAGTTATGGAACGTAAAGAAATTCATAAAAAGTTTTGAAAAATTTTGTGAGATAAAGAACAAGAATTAAAGAAAGAAAGAGATGGCATGTTTATAAATGCTTGAAACTTTGAAGCTAATGCTACTGGTCAAGTTGGTGAAATTTTAGTGAAAAACATTATTGCTGATTATGGTTATCAAGTTGATTTTAAAACCATTCATGATGAATATGATCTTGTTTTTAAAAATAAAAAAATTGAAATTAAAACTGCCAAGTTAGGGAAAAATAAAACTTTTCAATTTAACGGAATTAACACTAAATATAATTATGATTTTTTAATTTGTATTGGCATTGAATATGATGTAATTGATTACTTAATTTTATCCAAAGACCAATTTTTTTATGATCATAAAACTAAAAATGAATATGTTCGTTTTTATAATGGTAAAAAAGAAAAATGTAAAAAATTGGTTTGCATGAATCCTAAAAATGAAACGAACAAAAAACTAACTTTATCTATATCGGATTTATCCCCTGAAATTGAAAATTTATTTAATAAACTTAATGAATTAGTGAAATAAATTTAGCTAAGATAGAAAGACCATTAGAACATCAATATGAACAATAAACAAAATCAAGCCATTGTTAAACGTAGTGAATCATTTAGTGACTGATATACTAGTGTTATTACTGCTAGTAAATTAGCACTATATACCGATATTAAAGGTGGGGTGATTTTTCAACCCCGAGCTACTAAAATCTGAGATTTAATTCGTAAGGAATTAGATCAACAGTTTACTAAGATTGGAATTCAAAATGTTTTATTACCAACCTTTATTCGTTATAGCGAATTTATGAAGGAAAAAGAGCATGTTGATGGTTTTGCTCCAGAAGTGTTTTTAGTAACTCATAAAGGTAAAGAAAAACTAGACGATCCATTAGTTGTACGACCAACTAGTGAAGTTGTTTTTTGTGATTATTTCAAAAGAATTGTTACTTCTTACAATGATTTACCAGTTAAATTTAACCAATGATGTAATGTTTTTCGGGCTGAAAAAACAACTCGTCCTTTTTTAAGAACCACTGAATTTTTCTGACAAGAACTCCATTCAATTCATAACAATGAAACTGAAGCTAAAGCAATGACCCAAAAAATGTTAGACATCTATTATGATTTCGCTACTAAGTTTTTATTAATTCCAGTTATTAAAGGTGAAAAGACAGTTGGAGAAAGATTCGCTGGGGCTGAAAATACTTTTACAATTGAAGCCTTAATGCAAGACGGGCAAGCTTTACAATGTGGTACTAGTCATTATTTAGGACAAAACTTTGCTAAAACATATGACATCAAATTTACTAATAAAGACAATAAATTTGAACATGTTTATCAAGTCAGTGCCGGAGTAAGTACCAGAATTATTGGCGCGATTATTATGTCTCATAGTGATGACAAAGGTTTAGTTTTACCTTTTGCTGTAGCTCCTGAACAAATTGCAATTTTAGAAGTTTTAGCTAACAAAAACCCTCAAGTTCATGAAGTAGCTAAACAAATTGCTCATGATTTAAAACAATATCGTGTAAGTATTGATACGACTGATAAATCATTTGGTTTTAAAATTAATGAAGCCGAAGTATCGGGTGTTCCTTTTGCTTTAATTTTAGGTCCTAAAGATTTAGAAACTAATACCATCACTTTATTTCGAAGAGACTTAGTTACTAAACAAACAGTTAATATTAATGATCTAAAATCATTAATGCCTAAACTAATTAATGAATATAACACCAACTTATTTAATAAAGCTAAACAAAACTTAGATACACGTTTAATTGAAGTTAATAACCTAGAAGACTTTAAAAAAGCTTTAAGTGAAAATAAAATGATAATTGCTCCTTGAGGCGGAAACATTCAAGACGAAAAAGCCTTAAAAGAATTAACTGGTGCAACACCTAGATGTATTAAAAGTAAAATAGATAAAGAATCTAAATGTTTCTTTACTAATAAAAAAGCAACACATTTAGTTTATTTTGCAAGAGCTTACTAATATGATTAAAAGAGTAGATGACTTAATGACATATTGAATTCGTAAATGCGAACACATTCATGAATCAAAGCATAATCGTGATAAATGAAGATATTTTTGTATTTTTGTTTATTTTTGTCTATTTTGATTGTTTGCAATTGCTGGATTGTTATTTGTTTTTGGTGGATTACAATATGACAATAATTCACCAGACCAATATTCAATAAATGATTGATATAACAAAATGAATCGCATTTTCTGAATTATTGGTTTAGTTCTTTTTACGTCAGCTACAATCATTGGTTTAATTCTTTCGGTGGTTCTACCTAAAATCTATAAAGACTCAAGAGCAAACTATTTTGCAAGTAATGACTTTAAACAAAAGCGTTTAAAATGAATGAAAAAAGATCTAAGAAGATATTCTAAACATGATCTTAAATGGTTAAAAAAACTAAACTTTATTGACCAAATTAAATACGATCAAACCTTAAGTTTAAAACTAAAAAGAAAAACTAATAAAAAGTAGAAACGAAGTTACACACTGTGTAACTTTTTTTATTATTTTAAATCATCTATATATTTTTATTTATTAGATATATAATATCCGCAATCATACTTAAATTTAAGGAGAAATAATGCCAAAAATTTGATTTAAAGAGTGAGATGGATTTACACCAGGACGCTGATGTGATGAAGTTGACACAAGAAACTTTATTCAATTAAACTATACTCCGTATGAAGGTGAAGATGACTTCTTAGCTCCAGCGACAGAAGCAACTACATACCTTTGAGACCAAGTAATGAAGTTAACCATGAAAGAACGTAAAAATGGTGGTGTTCTTGATATGGATACTCGTGTTTCATTTGTAGATGCTTATGGACCTGGATATATCTCGGATGAAAAACACCGTTCATACGAAAAAATTGTTGGGGTACAAACAGATGCTCCATTCAAACGTGCTTACATGCCAATCGGTGGTGTAAGAATGGCTGAACAAGCCGCAACTGCTTATGGATTTAAAGTAGATCCTAAATTACAAGAAATCTACACTAAATACCGTAAGACTCATAACCAAGGGGTGTTTGATGCATATACACCAGAAATGCGTCAAGCACGTCGTGCTCATATTATTACCGGTCTACCTGATGCTTATGCTCGGGGACGAATTATCGGTGATTACCGTCGTGTTGCTTTATATGGAATTGATTACTTAATTCGTGAAAAAGATGAACAACGTAATGCCATGAGCAACATCATGAGCGAAAAAACAATTCGTATTCGTGAAGAAGTAGCTGACCAAATCAATGCTTTAAAAGCAATGAAGAAGATGGCTGCGGCTTATGGATTTGATATCTCTCGTCCTGCTGCTAATGCGAAAGAAGCTGTACAATGACTTTACTTCGGTTATTTAGCTGCAATTAAGGATCAAAACGGAGCAGCAATGTCAATCGGACGTAATGCTGGGTTCTTAGATATCTACTTAGAAAGAGATTTAAGAAAGAACTTAATCAATGAATCTGAAGCGCAAGAATTAATTGACCAATGAGTAATGAAATTACGTATTGTTAAATTCATGCGTACACCAGATTACAACGATATCTTCTCAGGTGACCCAATTTGAGCAACTGAATCAATTGGTGGTATGGGATTAGATGGACGTACTTTAATTACTAAAACTGCGTTCCGTATTATCCATACATTAGCTAACATGGGTCCAGCTCCTGAACCTAACTTAACTATTCTTTGATCACCTCGTTTACCAATGGGATTCAAGAAGTTCTGTGCTAAGTACTCAATTCTTTATTCTTCAATGCAATATGAATCTGATGACTTAATGCGTGTAACTCATGGTGATGACTATGCTATTGCTTGTTGTGTATCACCAATGAAAGTTGGAAAACAAATGCAATTCTTTGGTGCTCGTGCTAACTTAGCAAAAGCATTACTATACGCAATTAACGGTGGGTATGATGAAATTCATGCTGTTAAAGAACCAGACCACTGTGATCAATGACATTTAGGTCCAAACTTACCACAATTAAGTACGGATGCTAATACACCGTTAGATTACGAAACTGTGCGTGCTCGTTACCATGATATCTTAGTGTGATTAGCTGGTTTATATGTAAACACATTAAACTTAATCCACTACATGCATGATAAATACTACTATGAAGCAGCAGAAATGGCTTTATACGATTTAGATGTATACCGTTTCTTTGCTACTGGTGTAGCAGGTTTATCAGTAGTTGCTGACTCATTATCAGCTATTAAATATGCAAAAGTTTATCCAGTTTGAAAGAAACTACCAAACGGAAGAAGTGTTGCTGTTGATTTCAAAATTAAGGGTGAATTCCCTAAATATGGAAACGATGATGACCGTGTTGATAATTTAGCAGTTGATATTCTAAAAGAATTCGTAACTGAACTAAAACGTCACGAAACATACCGTGATAGTCATATTACTACTTCAGTATTAACTATTACTTCAAACGTAATGTACGGAAGAAACACTGGTACAACTCCAGATGGAAGAAAAATGGGTGAAGCCTTTGCTCCAGGAGCAAATCCAATGCATGGACGTGATGCTCAAGGTGCAGTTAGCTCATTATCTTCAGTTGCTAAGATTCCTTATAAATATGCACAAGACGGAATTAGTAATACCTTCAGTATTATTCCTGGTGCATTAGGAAATAAAGATAGCTTTGCTGTATTAAACGGAACTACTTTAGATCTTAAAGCAATTGAAAAACAACGTAAGGCTAAAAACTAATTATTAACAAAGTATTTTAGAAAGAGTTAGAAGGACCAAAACTTCTAACTTTTTTTAATTAAATATACAATTAGAACATGAAAATAAAATGTATTTTATTTCCTTTATCTTTGCTAGCTACTGCTAGTTTTGCGGGTGTTGGTCTATCTAAACCACACACACACACACACACACACAGTAATTTAAATGTCGGAAACTCTACTCAAGAAAGCAATTTCAATGATTGAGTAGTTGATGATAATGGTTTAATTGAGCCACGTACTAATGAGGGGGTTGTTGGTGATATTGTAGTTCCAGCAACATTTAATGAAAAAAAAGTTAACGGTATCGCTCCAAACGCATTTTCTTTTATTACTGATGAATTTAATTTAACTATTTCAGAAGGTTTAACTAGTATTGGTGAAAAAGCTTTTTGATATTCAAATATTCGAAAAATAAATATTCCACGATCTTTAATAAGAATAAACAGTTATGCTTTCGCTCAAATAGGAAGAGTAAATAATAACAAATTTAATTTGGATTTTAATACTTCTTGAACACTTGATGATTTAGGTAAGCTATCTCTAGAAGATGCTTTTGTTCAAAACGCTATTACTATTAATGCTAAAAACACTGATGGTAAAAGTCATGACAAATTAGATGCTAAATATCACGAATTGTTTGATAGTCAAGGTGCTAGTGAATTAACAATTAATGTTGAAAAAGACACTTCTGAATCAAACGACACGCTTGCACCAATCTTAGGCGGAACGTTTGGTGGAATAGCCCTAATTGGCTTAATTACTGGTGGAATTGTTTCTGCTAAAAAAAGAAGATAAACCTGGACAAAATGGTGGACAACTTTAAATGGTTGTTAGCTCATTTTGCCCAGGTTTATATGTTATGGAAAATTCGGATCTCCTGACATTTTTTATTTGCTTCACTCAGGATTTAACAAGAAGTCTTCTAGGCTCTGAAACAAGATGCCTTTAGAGTCTTGTGGTAAGAATTTATAATCTTTAAAAACAACTGTTTTAGGTTTGTTATCATGAATATGTTTAAATGGTCTAGTTTCGCGTTTATAAGTATTTTCATCTAAAATTGATAAGACTGATTGAATATATTGCCCTTCTGATTCATTTTTATATGCACAGAAATCAACTTCTAAATTCTTATAAATAAGTTTCTTGTCTTTATTTTGGGCACGAACTAAAACATTAACTGTATTAATTTCATCAAAACCTCGATATCTTAGTTCATTAAAAATTAAGTTTTCTAGTTTATGTCCAGTTAAACCTTTCATTTCTTCAGCTTGATGAGCAAATTTAATCAAACCAAGATCTTCTAAAAAAATCTTATATGGAGTAGAAATAATTCTATTTTTTCCTGATCTTTGTCGATAAACTCTAGTAATTAAAAACGCTTCTTCTAAATAATCTAAATAATGATCAACTGTTGAAGACTTTACTTTTTGATTGGTTTGATTACTAATAATTTTTGCAATTTTACTAGGACTTACAAGTGCTCCTGGGTTATAACGTAAGTATTCAAAGATATTTTCTAATATTTTAAAGTGTCGAATTTGATATCTTCTTTTTACATCTTTTAAATAAATTAAATTAACAATTTCTCTTAATATATCTTTCTTTCTTTTATTGTCTTTTTCAATTGCCACACCTGGCATTCCACCATAAATTGCGTATTCATCTAATAATTCAGAAAAAGACTTCTTATCTTTAAAATGTTCATAATATTCACTAAAAGATAATGGATAAACTCTAATATTTCTTCCTCTGCCAGCAAATTGTGTTAACACATCAGAAGATAAGAATTTAGAGTTACTACCAGTTACATAAACATCAACATTTTCAACTCCAACCAATTCATTTAGTAATAAATAAAATTTATCAAGTTCTTGAATTTCATCAATGATGATGTAATACATATCTTTATCTTTTTGATAAAAAGAACGCAGGTATTTAGAAAGTGTAGCCATTGTTGGTTTTAAGTTTCTTTCAGATCCAGTAACTTTAATAATGTCATCTAAAAAGTCAAAAGATAAACGAATAATATGATCTTCACTAACTCCAGATTTAATTAATTCGTTATAAAAGATATTGTTTAATAGAAAAGATTTTCCACATCTTCTAGGGCCTGTAACTACCTTAATATAAGGTGTGTGTAACTCATCTTTTAATAAATTTAAATATTTATCTCTTTTTATTATCATACGTGAATTTATTGAAAAATATCTATTTTTTTCCTCTATTTTCAATAAAATAAGCATTTTTAAGGGAAAATTTTAGATATTATCTATTTTTTTCCCGTATTTTTACATTTTATGGCATTTTTAGGGGAAAATAATAGAAAATTACTAATAATTTCGGATTTAGAACTCAAAATTTACAAACAACTACGAAACTTTTAGTAAATATCTATTAATTTCGGATTTAGAAAGTGTTTTATAGCTACAACTCCGAAATTTTTAGTAAATATCTATTAATTTCGGAGTTCTTTTCGTATTTAAATAAAAAAACACCAACAGTTAAGTTGATGTTCTTTATTAAGAATAAAGTTTTAATTAACGAATTCTTACGCTTGGACCCATTGAAGCTGAAAGGTAAATAGATTTAATATATTCACCTTTAACAGTGCTTGGACGTTTGCTACTAATAAAGTTGATTAATGCATCAATATTTTCAATAATGTCAGCATCTTTAGCGTCAACTTTACCAATTACCATATGAACATTTCCGTATGTATCAGTACGGTAAGTAGATTTACCAGTTTTAAATTCTTTAATGGTATCTAATACTTTAGTAGTAATAGTTCCTAATTTAGGGTTAGGCATTAAACCTTTAGGTCCTAAAATCTTACCTAATTTAGATAATTTAGGCATGAATTTAGGTGAAGTAATTAATACGTCAAATCCTAATCATCCTTCTTGGATTTCCGCAATTTTTTCATCACCACCAAAGAAATCTGCTCCGGCTTTTTTAGCTTCTTCAGCGCTTACACTATCATCAATTACTAAAATTTTTGATAATTTACCGAAGTAATGAGGTAATTTAATTGTTCCTCTTAATTGTTGTTCAGCTTTAGTTGTATCAACATTTAATTTAATGGCAATATCAATTGAACCATTGAATTTACTAAATGAAGTTTTTTTAACTAAGCTAACTGCTTCAGGAATTTCGTAAATCTTTTTACGATCAACTAATTTCTTAGCTTCTAAATATTTTTTCCCTGCCATAATTAGTTATTTCCTTTCGCTTTTGCAGTTTTTCTTGGTGTTAAATCAACATCTTTAATCTTAATTCCCATTTGTTTTGCAGTTCCTGCAATTAAACGAAGCGCTCCTTCATCATCATAAGCATTAAGATCAGCTTTTTTAGCTTTAACAATTTCCATTGCTTGATCTTTAGTAATTGTTGCAACAGTATCTGTTAATTGGTTTTTTCCGGCTTTTTCAATTTTTGCTACTCTTTTTAGCAATACTGAAGCTGGAGTTGACTTAATAATGAAATCAAATGATTTATCACTATAAGCCGTAATTACACAAGGAACAACATCCCCGTTACGATCTTTACGTGTTAAATCATTAAATTGTTTAGTGAATTCGGCCATATTAATACCAATTGATGCTAGTGCAGGTCCTGGTTTAGCTTGTCCACCAATTAATTGAATCTTAGCGATTCTGGTTATTTTTTTCTCTTTTGCAGCCACAAGTAATTTCCTCCTATATTTTTTTTGTGAATTATCTCTACGTGGTCTAACGTGAATATTTAATACTCACTTCCACTCGCTACAATAATCTTTACGTCTTTTTATTATCAAAAAGCGTGTATATATGATACATATAAATAAATAATTTTTAATTAAAAAGAAAAATCTAAGGATTACTCCTTAGATCATGTATGGCAGGGGTGGCAGGACTCGAACCCACAACAGACGGTTTTGAAGACCGTAGTTCTACCATTGAACTACACCCCTAAAAGCAAGTGGATTTTAGTCTTTCTTTGCTGCTTCTAGAACATCCACTAATTGTTCTAGGGTTTTAATTTGACCTAAAATGTCTTCAGGAATACGAACTTTTAATTCGTTTTCTACACCAACAATAATACTAACTGTTGTTAATGAGTCTAAACCTAATTCTTTTAAAGTTTTATCCTTATTCGATTCGGTTAATTGAACATGATAATTATGTTCTTTAGCAACTTTGTTGATAATATTCAAAATTTGTTTATTCATATTCTTATTCATTACTACTTACTCAGAAGAAACCAAGATAAAAATCTTTGCTAATCAGATTTTGTAAATTTGGTTTGTAGGATAATGATACTTTTAATTTTAGCATATGACTAAGATTGAAAGTAGTTAGGTCACTATCAACCAATCCTCCTGAACCGTTAGAAATACTAAATGTTGGATAGCTTAAACCTGTTGTTGTGTTTTGAAAATTAATAAATTTATTTGCGGTTTGACTATCACCTGAAGCAATTTGAATTGATGATTCAAACGTTGCATTTAATGATGGATATAAGTTTGGATAACTTTCAAATGAAACATTAAATTTCATTGTGTTGTTTTCTGGGAAAATATTTTTAGCAACAACTTGATTTTGTTGATTTTTACTTCACAAAGCATTTAAAGGAATTAAGTATGGGTTGTTTTCAGTTCCGTCTTGAGTTATATCTTTAAAAGTATTAAAAGTATTTTCAGAAATTCAATCCTTATTGCTTGTTTTTGCTTTATCTAAAATGTATTTCTTATTAAATAAACCAGCCACCGATCCATCAATAAGTTTCATGTCAAAACTTCCTTGAGATTGACTAAATTCAATTTTATTGCTTGGATGAAAGAAAATACTGAATAATTTACCAACATAAGTTAAGTATTTAACTTTGTTTGTTTCAAAATCAGTTTGTTTACCAAAAATTTTAGGGGCAATTCCTTCAATTAATTTACGGTATAAATTATTCCCCATTTTAACTGATGTTTTAGCACCAATATTTTCAAAACTAAAGTTTACACCATTGGTTTCTTTAGTAACACTTTTATCATCATAAACCGCTATTGTTTGACCATAAATAATTGCATCTAATACACTTTGGGTTTCTAAAAATTTTTGATCAGTAATTTCACTACTAAGATCACCCATATTGCTAAGAATTGTATTAGCAACGGTGATTTCAAGATTAGGTAATTCTTCAATTACACTAAAAGCATTCTCCATGGCTGTTTTAACTCTTGCTTCACGATCATAAAGATCAGATGAGTATCTTTCTAATTTACCTTTTAAAGCACTTAATTTTTCAACTCTTTTAACTGAAAAATCAACATAATCATCACCTTTATCAATTAAATAATTTCTTAACATATCTTTAATTTCATTAAAGATTCTAGTAAAGATAAATTCACCATTTGAATCACGAATATTAATTAAATCAACAGTGGCAATAATTGCATCAGTTGTTTCGCTGGTTTTATTGGTGTAGTTATAACCAAAGACATTATTAAATCCATTAACATATTGGTAAAGATCACTTAACATTCCTGGACTATTAATTCTTTGGTCTCTTGTTGTTAATGAAGCGTAAGCTAATTCATCAATTGAATTAGTAATTGGTAATGTAGTTGAAAAACTAACAACACTACTTAATGCTCCTAACATTAATTTTCTTTTTCATGTTTGTTCTTTAACTTCAACTTTTTCTTCGTTGTTAATTTTAAGAATGTGTTTTTTAGCGTACGAAAAATAAAAAATGGTTAAGAAGACAAAACCAATTAAAAGGCAAATAACCATTAAACCAATGCCAACATAGTTAGAAATAATTAAGGCTAAACTATCTTTATCTACATTAGGAATTTCAATATGAAAGTTGTTAATAACACTATAGGCAATTGAAGTTCCAGCAATACCAGCTAAAATTCATCCTAAACAATAAAAACTTAATGTTCCAACTCCTCAATATGAGGCTTTTTTTCAATTAACAAAAAAGCCCGAAATGATTGGGACAAACATTAAAACAAAAAATAAGACGATAACAATTCAAGTGTAATCACCACGAAACTCAAAAGCCATAAATATTAAAAAATAAATATGGTTGTTATTTTAGTTTTATATTTATTTGATCAAAATAATATCAATCGGTATTTGGAATAAATCAAACAACATCAAGTAAAGTAGATTGTTTATTGGGGTGAATTAAATAATGAAATTTAAATTGGTATTGATCCTTTTTATTTTTAAACTTAGGAATCTTTTCTAAGACATCGCGAAATTCAGTTCTTAAATATGATTGCAATTTAACTTCATCAATATATTTTTTATTTCCTTCTTCTAACGTAGCTTTAAGAATTTTTCGTAAATTAACATCTTTGACTAAATAACTACTTAAGTTATATTGTTCATAATTATCACCACGATTTAGTGGTTTATCATTTGTATGGTGATTTAAATCATTATTAATTAAATTAGTAACAACTAAAGTTGTTGCACCAATGACTGATAATGATAAAAATCCACTAATTAAACTTATAACTGTTTTATTTTTCATTAAACTCTTAGTTCCTTAAAGTTAGTTAAATCATTGATTCAAAATGGATTAATTTTAAAAAGATTATCAATTGTTTTACCACTAAAACTAAAGTCCTTAGTAATCTTGATATTCATATAAGTGGTATCTAATAAAATTGTGGCTTTGATTTCGTAATAACCAGTAGTAATAATTGGTGAATAAAAACCTTTGTTATCACCTACTAAATCAACTATTTCTTGTTTATTTTCATCAAACGCAGTTTCATATGGATAAATAAAAGTGTGAATTTTGTCACAGTAAAAACTATTATTAAATTTATGTTTTAGCGTTTTAATTGGATTGTTATTAATTGAATAATTAAAGTTAATTTCATAACCAACAATGGAAAATGGTTGTTCACTTCTAATGGTTAATAAATTATCAATTGGTTCATCAATTAAATCTAATTGATTAGAAGTAATAAATTCAAATGGTGTGCTTTCTTTATCAACAACTTCTTGATTAACAAAATAATACTTTTGATCAATATTAAATTCACCGCTATCATTACGTTCTGTGTAGTTAGTGAAATAAAAACCGCTATTATCTCTCATACTTTCAAATTCTGAAACAAATTGGTTTAATGCTTCTGATTCTTTAATATCAATATGACTCAAAGATTCAGAGTTGGTTTTAAATGTTAAATCAATCGGAATAAAATGATGTGTTAATTTTTGTTTTAAATATTCAGAGTTATCAACATTTAAAATACATTGACAAGTATAGTGACTAGCTTCTTCTTTGTTTTTAACATATTCAGGAAGAATAGTTTTATTCGTTTTATTTAATGTAATGTTTTCCACTGTCCCAATACTTGTATGAACATTCATCATTAATACGTTGGATGGTAAGAAAATATTATGGTCTAAATAAATGTTGAAGTTTAAGATTCAACGATTTAAACCAAAAGTAACTTCCCCATCAAACCCACCCATGAAAACATATTTGTTTTCATTAACTGGATTATAAACAACCGGTTTAATGTAATAACCGCTTTCACTACTTATCATGGAATTAAAACTCCTTCATAGTAATCCATGATATTTTTCATTATCATATTTAATTTAGCGTAGTATCCGCTTTGAGAATAACCTAAACTATGATATTGCTTTTTATGAAAACAAACCGCTTCAATAAATTTACGGTCTTCTTCTTTTAGTTGATCCATCATTAAATTAACATAGTCAATATAACGTTGGTATTTGTTGATTAACTCTTTAACTTCATCTGAGTTATCATTAATTTGTTTTAGTGCTTTAATTTTGACTTGGCAAATTGAATACTTATGGAATAAGTCTTTAAACAAGTCAATTAGCCTTGGATTCTTACTCTTTGCCATAATTTGCTCATATAATAGTCAAAAAACTAGTTTTTATACGAACACAAAAAGCAGATTATTACTAATCTGAACAAATTTTCGTTTTCAAAGTTATTAAATTAAAGCCTTAATTTTAGATACTAGATCTAACTTTTCTCATGGTTTTTCACCACTAAAGTTAGTAAAGTGTCCGTAAACTGATAATTTAGTGTAATCAAAGGTTTTTAAGTTAAAGTGGTTAATGATATCAGTCAACTTAAACTTAAATACTTGATTAATAATTTTATAGATTTTGGCAATTGCTATTTTTTCAGTACCAAATGTATTAACATACATTGAAACTGGTAATTCACCACCAATGTTATATGCTAATTGAATTTCAATCCGATCAGCCACATTAGCAGCTACTAAATTTTTAGCAATATATCTAGCTAGATAAGCCCCAGTTCGATCAACTTTGGTGTAGTCTTTACCACTAAAAGCTCCTCCACCATGATGAGCAATTGTTCCATAGGTATCAACCATTAATTTTCTTCCTGTTAATCCAGTATCACCAAAAGGACCACCAACAACGAATGAACCGTTTTGATTTAAATGGAATTCAAAATCACTATTAACTTTAAATTCTTTAACTAATGGAGTTAATACTTGCTTTTTAATCTTTTGGGCTAATTGTTTTAAATTAGCTTCTTTAGTATGTTGTAAGGAAATAATCACATTATCAATACCAATAGGATGATTATTTTCATCATAATAAGCACTAACTTGGCATTTAGAATCATATTTAGCTTCTGGTAATTTACCAGTTTTAACTAAATTATTCAACATAAATAATGTTTTAGTGGCAAATAAAAATGGTAAAGGTAGATATTGGTCAGTTTCATTAGTGGCATAGCCATACATCACCCCAATATCTCCAGCTCCTAGCGATTTTTTCTTATTAACCATCTTATTAATTTCATTAGATTGTTGATTAATATTTGCTAGGATGGTAAAGTCGTTTTCTTTATATCCTAGTGGTAATAAAACATTTCATGCTTCTTTAACCACATCAACATAAGCTTTAGTTGATATTTCTCCCCCAATGACAATTAAATGGTTAGAAGCGAATACTTCACAAGCCACTCGGGAATTAGGATCGTTTTTTAAACACTTAGTTAATATTGCATCAGCAATTTGATCACAAAGCTTATCTGGATGACCAATCCCAACGCTTTCACTAGTAATAATAGATAAATTCTTACTCATAAGAAATAGTGAATTTATTATATATACATAGAGAAAAATAATCAGATAAATAAATTAAATATAAAATAGTTCCGTTGATTCCTATCTAAAATTGGTTTCAACCGTCTTATCTGGGTTGTAAACACAATTTATAAATAAATTGTGTACCTAATGATAAACGAGTCTATTTAAGAATTTTATAGGAGTAAATATGTTAGCAATCGTAATGATTGGTAGTAAACAATATCGTGTTACTACTAATGATGAAATTTATGTTGAAAAGTTACCAAACAAAGTTGGTGACATTGTTAAATTTACTCAAGTCTTAATGCTAGACAACAAAATCGGTAAACCAGTTGTTGAAGGTGCAAGTGTTGAATGCGAAGTTATCAAACAAGGTAAACAACGTAAAATTGATGTGATTCACCACATTAGTCAAAAACACCACACCCGTAAATACGGTCACCGTCAACCTTATACAAAACTATTAGTAAAGGCAATTAAGGGATAAACAAATCACTAATGATTAAGATCTGTTATTGTCCTGCTAAAAGTATTAAGGTTGTTGATCATGCTGATAATAAATTAGTTTGTTGTGCGGTAAGTACTATTATGTACACCATTCCTGCTTGATTTCATCAAAATGAAATTGAGTTTAAAGTGGATGAAAAAACAACAACTATTCAAATTAATTTATTAGAAGCTAACAATGAAACAATCTCATTATTAAATTTAGCTTACTTACAATTACAAGTTTTAGCTGATTCTTATCCTAAAGATATTAAGCTAACTGTAGATGAATCAAGCTATAAACCAAGTAAGAAACAAGATAATAGATCTGTCAAAAATTAATTATGAAAAAATTCTATTCACAAATTAATCTGCAATTCTTTGCAAGTAAAAAAGGAGTAGGTTCAACTAAGAACGGTCGAGACTCTAATCCTAAGTATTTAGGTGCGAAGTTAGGTGATGGTCAAGAAGCAAAAGCTGGACAAATCATCTACCGTCAAAGAGGAACACGTATTTATCCTGGTAAACATGTTGGCATCGGAAGAGACCATACATTATTTGCAAAAGTTGATGGTGTTGTTAAATATTCACCATACCGTACTGATAAAACTAAGGTTGAAATTGTTGCTAAAGCAAAATAGACTTGTTTAAAATGACAAAGATTAATCACATAGAAACTAATCTCTATGTGGTTTTTTTTTAATAAATCTAGAATATAGTTAATATGAAATTTTATAAGTTTTTAAAGGTTGCATCTGCTCCAATTGCTTTGGTTGGTTCTGCAGTTGCTATTGCTCCAACTTTATCTAGTTGTAGTTTGTTTGGTAATCCATTACCTAGTTGTCCAAATACTTTTAACATTACGAGAATTGGTACAAGTCGAGCGGAAAATCCAGATAACACTTTTTTTAACACAATTGGTAAATCTATTGATGAAGATTGAACTTGAAGATTTCCGTCTAAAGATGAGTACACAACTAAATTTAACGAAATGTTAAAAGATGGCACGTATACTGATGACCATATTAAATGAGATGTTCTTCATTTTGTTTGTGGACAAAACGAATCTTGATTTAATGGTTTAACTTTTCCGGTTACTGGCAATCTTGAATTTGCTAGAAATAAAAATCAAGTTAAATACAAAGTTACATTAACTGGGGCTAACAACCAAAAAATAGAGTTCTTTACAAGCAATGGTGGAACTGCTGGAACTTATGAGTTTGTCCAAATTAAATTAAGTGCTAGTGAAACAAAAAAAGTTGATAGCATTATTAATACTTCAACTTATATTGTTCCGATTAACACTAGTAGTTTACATACTACTGATGATGTAGTAACTTCAACTTTTGTTACTTATCTAAGTGATAACTAGTTTTTATTTTTCTTAAAGAAAGCAGGGGAATAATTTGCATCTCCTGCTTTTTTATTTACTAAATTATTTACATTTGAATTTAAATCAAAATTAGTAAATTCAGAAGTTATTCTATTAATTGTTTTAGTAATGGTTACATTACATTTATTTATGATTTTATCAGCATGGTTTTTAATCATTCCTGCTGATTTAGTTATATCATCTGTTGAGTCAAACAATTCTCTAATTCTTTGTTCAATAATAACTTTTTTAAATGCCGCAAATTTTTCAAGAATTTCATTTTTTTCACCTAAAGAAGACGCATCATTAAGTTTTTGTTCTATTAATTTGTTAGCTTCTTCATATTTTTTATTTAGGTTATATAGTAAAGACAACAATTGGAATAAATACACAGGACGAATAACATACATTTTTTTGTAGTTTGATACTTCATATCAAATAAAATTATTTTCTGGTTCTAATTCACTAACTAAAATTGCATATTCACATTTTTTATTAAGACGGTCTTTATTTAATTTGTCAAAGAATTTATCATTTTTTTGTGGTGTAGAAGAATGTCCTGTTTCACTTTTCATTTCTAGACAAACTGAAACTAATTCTTTATTTTTATCATCAAAAACTTTAAAAATAAAGTCAGCTTTTGTTCGATCAATTATGGTGTTATCTTTTTCAAATAAAGCGTTTTTAAATGCGCCACAATTTTGATACTTTCTAAATTCGGCTAAACATCATTGTTCTAAATCTTCTCCAATTTTTTTAACGTTTTTGTTAGATTGCATTCTTTCTAATTGAAGAATTTGATTATTTAATTGTTTAATTGTGTTGTATAGTTCACCGATAGTTTTGTTGTGTTCACTTTGAAGATCGTTTTTTGCTTTATCAACTGCAATAGTTTTTTCTTTATTGGCTTGTTCATTAAATGAAGAAATTTTTTCATTAAGTCTTGTAATTTCAGCGTCTTTTTCTGTAATTTTTTTAGCATATTTTGCTTCTTCATCACTAGATACTCTTTTAATAATTTCTTTTTTAGTATCTTCAAATTGTTCTTTTTGTTTATCCAATTCATTTTGAATATCAATCTTCTTTTGGTTTTCATATTCTGCTCTAATTGCATTAGATAAAAAAGATGTGTCAATCTTAATATTGTCTCTAAGATCAATAATATCACCTTTAGATCCATTTTCACTTAGTTCAATGGTTGTATTGTCTTTAACTATGTAAGTTATTTTTTTGCTCATAAGTGCATTTATTTTATGTGATTTTTCTAGCGATTTAAAAATATTTTTTTAACTAAATAATATAACCCATGTTAACTAAGTATTATTTAGTTATTTAGCTTGTTTTTCGCTATATAAATATCCTAGATATTTAGTTTTATCCCTTTTGTATAATAAAAGTAGATTTTCTTAAGGAGATATATACATGAAATCATTAAAAGGTACTAAAACGGAAAAAAACCTAATGGAAGCTTATGCTGGTGAAAGCCAAGCGCGAGTTAAATATGGTTATTTTTCAAAACAAGCAAAAAAAGAAGGATACGTTCAAATTAGCAAAATCTTTAAAGAAACTAGTAAGAACGAAAGAGAACATGCTAAACTTTGATTTAAAGCTTT
This sequence comes from Mycoplasma sp., assembly GCA_029203615.1. Taxonomy (GTDB): domain Bacteria; phylum Bacillota_I; class Bacilli_A; order Mycoplasmatales; family Mycoplasmoidaceae; genus Malacoplasma_A. The sequence continues at coordinate 511,607 of CP091280.1, forward strand.
ACATGGTGGATCAATTCCTTCAACTGCTGAAGCTTTAAAGATTGCAGCAGAAGGTGAACACTACGAAACTACAGACATGTATGTTCGTATGGCTAAAGAAGCTCGTGAAGAAGGTTTTGATGAAATTGCACGTTTATTTGAAGGTGTAGGAAAAGTTGAAGCTCACCACGAAGCTCGATACCGTGAATTATTAAAGAAATTAGAAGCTGGACAAATCTTTAAATCAACTGAAGGTGAAGAATGAATTTGTCAAAACTGTGGTGCTATTGTTAAACACAAAGATGCTCCAGAAAAATGTCCAGTTTGTGCTCACCCAAAAGCATACTTTAAACGTAACCGTAAAGATTATTAATTAATTTAAATTTTAGTCCTTGGACCTTAACCAATAGTGGTTAGGGTCTTTTTATTTGTATGGGTTTATATTATGTTTATAATATAAATCTAGATATATTTATGAAACTTAAATCTGCTTTAACACTATTGTGTGGATTAACTCTTGCTAGTAGTTCAGTTGCATTAGTTAGTCTAAATAACACAAATAGTAATTCGCAAGTAAATACACATCAAAGTGATGTTAATCGAACAAATATTAATGATAGTAATGATCTTGATTATATCATCGACAGCAAGGGGGAAATAGATCTTAGTTATACTGCCAAAATTTTTGGTCTTCTTACTCCTGACATGTATATTCCTAATTATCTTGACGGAATACAAGTTAAATCACTGGCTCCTTACATGTTTCAAAATCAACATAATCTTGGAAAAGTTGTTTTAGAGGAAGATTCTTTAGTTACACGTATACCTCCTCATTGTTTTGAAGGATGTAGTAATTTAGAAAGAGTGGATTTAAATCCTGGTATTGATTCAATTGCCTACAACTCCTTTGCTGGATGTACAAAGTTAGTTCGAATAAACATAACAGATTTAACAAATTTAACGGGTATTGAACAACATGCATTTGATGGTTGTGTTAATTTGCATGAACTTAACATCCCTCATACCGTTACTTATATCGGATCTGAACTTTTTTCTGGTGTTAATGATTTTATAGTCAATGTTTCTTGAACACCACAAGAAATAGATAATATTTTATATCTAAATAAGACATATTATGTTGGTGATAAAGGCGAAGAATATCATCCTACTCCTTTTTCAGGATCTGGCAAAGGTTGTAAGCTTCACGCTAAAAACCTTGACGCACATAGTCACTATGAATTAGAAAAAAAATATGCTGAATTATTTGACCAAGATTTAGGTCATTTTCAGCTTATTATCGATGAAGACTATAGTTGAACTATTGATGCTTCAGGTTTTATAACTCCTATATATAGATATCAATCTGTTGGTAATGTTACAATCCCTACATGAGTTAACGGACAACTTGTTTTAGGACTTCAAAGTGATGCTTTTAAAGATGCTACAGAATTAACTAGTATTACTTTTGAACCGTCTTGTCAACTAGAAACTATTGCTACTCATGCATTTATTGGTTGTCATAATATAACATTTAAAAACTTACCAACTACTCTTAAAAAAATTGAAAAAGATGCTTTTTATCGTAATTGAAATATAACTTTTACTTCAAACATGACTTACGGGGACTTATTCAGCGTTCAAGTTCAAGATAATGCTTTTAATGAAGTTCAAAATTTAACTATTAATGGCACAAACCAATCAAATCAACACGATGTCATGGTACAACTATATACCCAAAAATTTAACAATAAAGGCGAATTAAACCTTTCTGTTAATGTTGATCCTGATATTAATTGAGAAATCAATGAACAAGGTTTAATTAGACCTTATTGAAAAGCAGAAAGACCTTCTGGTCATCTTACTATTCCTACTGAAGTTAATCATAAAACTGTAAGAGGTATTCTTGGTTATGCTTTTGATAATGCTCGTAATTTAGTTAGTGTTACAATCCCAAGTTCAATAACAATTTTTAGTGAGGGATCTTTTAGTTCGTGTGATGATTTAAGAAATATTTATACAAGTTGAACACTTGATGAACTAAAAAATCATGTTAGTGTTGGTCATCAAATTTTTATAAATTGTGAAGGACCAATTAATATCTATGCTAAAAACCCTGATCATTTCCATCATGATCAGTTGTTAGAAGAATACCAAACATTATTTGCTAATACCGGAACTAAAGTTACATTTATTGTTGAAGATGATCAACCGTTTGAAATTACTAATGACGGTTTAATTAAGGCTCATAATAAAGCAACATTATCTGGAAAGGTTTCTATCCCTAACAATATATATGATGTTACTGTTACTGGAATTGCTGATCAAGGATTTAGTGGCTCAGTTAATATAACATCGTTAACAACTGAAAATTCAAACTTAAAAACAATTGGTACACAATCATTTAAGGATTCTCTTTCTCTAGGAACTGTAACAATATCTAATACTGTTAGATTAATTGGTATTGAAGCTTTTGCTAATTGCTATAACTTAAGCACAATTAACTGTAATTGAAATGCTGTTGATGTTAAAGAATTAACTTTATATCCTGATTCATTTAAAGGAATAGACGATTTAACAATCAATGTTAAAAACCACGATGGTCGTCAACATGATGAATTGTTAAAAGCGTACCAACAAAAATTTAATTCAACCACAATCGGTGTTAAAAACATCAAGATTAGCGTAGAAGAAAATAGAGTTGTTAATATTGATGAAGATGGTTTAGTTAGTGGGGTTACAAAAGATCTATCTGGTGACATTGTTATTCCAAGAGTAGTTGAAGGTAAAGAAGTTAAAGGAATTAAAGAAAACGGATTTGCTGATACTCCAAATTTAACTGGTGTAACTATTCCTACTAATGTTACAAGCATTGGTGCTAATGCATTTAAAAATTGTCCTGCTTTAGTAAAAATTAAGACTAGTTGGGGTGTAAGCCAATTAAAAACATTAACTGTTGATGAAACTGCTTTTTATTCAAATCCACAAATAATTAAGATTGATGCTAAAAACCCTGATCTTTTACACCATGATGAATTAGTGAAAGCATATCAATTAAAATTTATCGCTTATTTTGCTTTTAACATTGATGTTGAGGCAGATCAACCATTCTTAATTTTTGAAAATGGTTTAATTACTTCTAGAAATAAACAATATATCCGTGGTAGTATTACAATTCCTAGCGAAATAAATGGAAAGACAGTGACAGGATTTGCTGATAATGCTTTTGATGGCTGTAGTGAATTAACAAGTGTTAGTTTTGAAACAAATACAAGCCTTACTTCTATCGGTAAATATGCATTTAGTAACTGTAGTAAACTAACAACAATTAATTTACCTAATGGTTTAACTAAAATTAATAATTCTGCTTTTTACAACTGTAGTGAATTAACAGCAATTAATATTCCAAACACTGTTACTAGTATTGAACAAAATGCTTTTGCTAAGTGTAATAAATTAGCAACTGTTAATTTTGCTGAAGACATTAAATTAAGTGTTTTATCTGATGGCGTTTTCTCAGGTTGTGTTGGCTTAACAACGATTAATTTACCAAACAGCTTAACTGCTATTGGTTCTCACAGTTTTGAAAATTGTAATAAATTAGTAAATGTTGCTATTCCAAATAGTGTAACTAATATTGGTGAATATGCTTTTTATAACTGTAGTGGTTTAATAAGTTTTGTTTTACCTGAAAATTTAAAAGAAATTGGTAAATGAGCATTTAGTAATTGCAATGCTATAAAATCAATTAGTATCCCTAAAAACATAGTAACCATTAATGATGGTGCATTTGAAAGTTGTGATTCATTATTTAGTGTTGTGTTTGATAAAGATAGCCAATTACAAACAATTGGATCAGAAGCTTTTGAATCTTGTATTTCATTATCAACATTTAATGTTCCTAAATCTGTTAATTTAATTAAAGAATTAGCGTTTTCTTGATGTAGTAATTTACGAGAATTTAACACTAGTTGAGATCTTAATGATACTAATCGGATTAAAATTGAAAATAATATTTTTGGAAATGTTTCACACAATATTAACGTTAATGTTAAAAACCCTTATAACCAACATGATCAATTATTAGCTCAATATCAAGCTTGATTTGCTAATAGTGGAGCAACCATAGTTAACTATAACGTTCAAGAAAACTTATTTTGAGTGATTGATGATAATGGTTATGTAAGTCCTAGTGACAAATCACAAGTACATGGGGAAATTACAATTGGTGATAAAACAAGCAATGATGTAATAACTGGTATTGCTAATAGTGCTTTTAGTAATTGCAAAGATTTAACTGTCGTTAATCTTTCTAACCAAATTACATATGTTGGTAATTTAGCGTTTGCTAACTGTGCTTCATTAAAAGCATTAAATGCTAATTGAGCATTAGCTGATTTAGATCAATTAAATGTTCAAAGCAATATTTTTACTGGTCTAGATTTAATTACTATTAATGTCAAAAGTCAAAATAATGAAAACGATGCTTTATTAAAAAAACTTCAATCAATCTTTACTAGTGAAAAAACCGGTGCTAAAACTATTATCATTAATATTGAACCAGAAACTTCAAGTTTAGGAATAGCTTTAGGTGTTTCTCTTGGTAGTGTTGCTGCTTTAACTGGAGCTGGTGTAATTACTTATCGCTTCAAAAAACGTAATAAGAATGTAAATAGAAAAACTAAATAAGGTTTAAAAGAATTCAAAAGAGTGGACACTGTAAAAGGTGTTTGCTTTTTTATTTAGTTTTAAATAATAAAGTTCTTTAATTTAAATTTATTAATATTTATTATTTTTATAATTTAGAGTAATCCAACTTATGGCTAAAAAAGTTTACGTTACAGTTCCCATTTATTATGCAAGTGGTAACCCCCATATTGGTCATGCTTATACCACTATCTTAGCTGATACTTTTAGTGGATATAACAAACTAATGGGTAACCAAGTGCAGTTTACTGCTGGGATGGACGAACACGGACAAAAGATCTATGAAAAAGCCATAAGTGCTAAACTTGAACCACAAGTATTTGTTGATCAAATTTATAAAAATTTTGATCAACTATGAAAAAAACTAAATATTGATTACACATTATTTATCAGAACTACTGATAAAAAACATGAAAAAGTAATTCAAGATGTATTTAGTTCTTTATTAAAGAATAATTATCTATACCAAGGTGAATGAACTGGTTTATATTGTGTTCAATGTGAAGAAAACTATGCTTTAAGTGATACTTATGTTAAAGACGGAATAAGATATTGTAAAGTTGGTCATCCAATTACTGAAAAGAAAGAAGCAACTTATTTCTTAAAACTAAGTAAGTTTCAAACTTGAATTGAACAATATTATCAATCTCACCCGCATTTTATTTCACCAATTTCTCGTTCTAAAGAATTGATTAATAACTTTATTAAACCAGGAATTGAAGATTTATCAATCACAAGAACTAAGATTAGTTGGGGTGTGCCAACTAAAGAAGATCCTAACCATGTTCTTTATGTTTGAATTGATGCTTTAATGTGTTATTTAACTGCTATGGGTTATGGTCAAAAAGATGATCATATTTATCAAGAATTTTGGAAAGATGAAAACACTGATATTGTTCATGTCATTGGTAAAGAAATCACTAGATTCCATGGCATATATTGACCAATTATCTTAAAGTGTTTAAATGTTCGATTACCTAATCGATTAATCTCACACGGATGAATTGTTACTAAAGAAGGAAAGATGTCTAAATCTTTAGGTAATGTTGTTGATCCTAATCAATATATTGATCAATATGGATCAGACGCATTAAGATATTACTTAACTAAAGTTATTCCAATTGATAATGATGGAGTCTTTGCTCATGAACACTTCATTGAAACATTTAATGCTGATTTAGCAAACAACTATGGTAATTTTGTTTCTCGTTCATTAGGAATGATTAATAAGTATGCTAATGGAATTATTCCTAAATGTGAAACTAAATTAGATGAAAGTTCTTTGGCAATTAGTAAAGCAACAGATGATTTACTAAAAGAATTACCACAATTAGTTCATGATTTCCAATTTATTACTTTAATTGAAAAAATTATGAACTTAGCTTCAATGGGAAATAAATATATTGAAGATACTAAGCCATGAAACTTAGTTAAAGAAAATAAAACTAAAGAACTTAACTTATTTTTAAATGTTGTTATGTCTTTAGCTGTTAACTTATCAGTTTTACTTTCACCAATCCTTAAAACTGGTACACTAATGGCACTAAAACAATTAAACATTAACTTAAAAGATGTTAAATTAGATCAATTAAGTAATTTAACACGTTATCAAAACCACAAAGTAAATACATCAACTCCAATCTATCTACGATTAACTAAATAACTATGAACAAAATTTTAAAAACTCTTGGCTATTTAATTGCATTACCGTTTATGGTAATTCTTTTTGGTCTACGTTTATGAAGAATAAATGTTAAGGCTAAAAACTATAGTGTTGATCCTACACTATATACAACTGAAGAACGATACTTTTTTGTTTATCGTTTTGTTAAATTAGCTTTACGAATTAAAAGAATTTCAATTGCTTCAAGCGGATTTAAAAAAGCAAGTGGTGCTCCTAGTTTATATATCGCTAATCATAAGTCAGCTATTGATCCATTAGTAATTTTTAAACTAATGTATGAGGCCCGACAAACACCATACTTCCGTTTTGTTTCTAAGATTGAAAATAAGAAACATATTTTCCGAAATGTTTTTACTTTAGTTGATACGGTTTACATTGATCGTAGTAATGTTCGTGAAATCCTTAAAACTTATAACGAAATTAATATTGCTAAAGATCGAAGATCAATTATTCTCTTTATTGAAGGAACAAGAGTTTATGATTTAAATCAACTAGGTAACTTTATGCCTGGTAGTTTACAAATTGCTTACCGTAATAATGTGGCAATTACTCCGTTAGTAATGTATGGAACAGTTGGTTTATCAAAATCTGATAAAACCGAATATAAAAACATTAATAAACAAATTTTTGTAGCTTGTCTTGCTCCATTTAAACCAGTTGATTTTATTACTATTCAAACAATTCAGTTTGCCGATACTTTAAAAGAACTAATGACTAAAGAATATTTACGAATTAAAAAAATCGTAAATAATCAATTTACTAACCCTAATAAAGTATTTGATGAAGTAGATAAGTTTAACAAGGATGAAAGAAAATAAAATATGCAACAATATCTAGATTTATTACGTTTTGTATTAAAAAACGGAACTCGTAAACATAATCGTACCGGAATTGATACGATTTCTTATTTTGGCTATCAAACTAGCTATGATATCTCTAAATCATTTCCATTACTAACAACTAAAAAAGTTTATTGAAATGGAATTGTTGCCGAACTGCTTTGATTTATTAAAGGTGATACCAACATTAAATACCTAGTAGATAACAACTGTAATATTTGAAACGATTGACCTTTTGAAGTTTATAAAAAATCAAAAGAATATCAAGGTGAAGACATTAAACAATTTGCTTTAAAAATTAAAGAAAGTAATGAGTTTGCTCAAAAATGAGGAAATTTAGGTCCGGTTTATGGTAAACAATGACGAAACTTTAATGGTGTTGATCAATTAGCAAAATTAATTGAACAAATTAAAACAAATCCTAATTCAAGAAGATTAATTATTTCTGCTTGAAACCCAGTTGAAGTAGATCAAATGGCTCTTCCACCTTGTCATTCGTTATTTCAATTTTATGTCGAAGACGGAAAACTATCTTGTCAACTATACCAAAGAAGCGCTGATGCTTTCTTAGGCGTGCCATTTAATATTGCTTCTTATTCTTTATTAACTTATATTTTAGCTGCTTACTGTAATTTAAAACCAGGTAAGTTTGTTCATACCTTTGGTGATTTACATATTTACACTAACCATTTAGATCAAGTTAATGAACAATTAACCAGAACCCCTAGACCAACTCCTAAATTAGTTATTAAACGTTTACCTAAGAATATTGAAGACTTCCAAATTAGTGATTTTGAAATTGTTGATTATAATCCTTATCCAACAATTAAAGCAAAGGTGGCTGTTTAATTATGATTACAATGATTTGGTGTGAAGATCTAAATCATGGTATTGGTAAAAATAACCAAATTCCATGAAAGATTAAAGAAGAAATGAATCACTTCCGTAGTTTTACTACTGGACATATTTTAGTTTCTGGCCGTAGAACCATGGAAAGTTTAAATAATAAACCTTTACCAAACCGAACTCATTTAGTTTTAACCCGTAATCATGATTATCATCCTGATCCTCGAGTTAAGGTTTATCATGATTATCAACAAATCTTAAAAGATTATCAAAACCATGACTTAATTATTATTGGTGGTAAAGATATTTATCAATTATTTTTACCTTATGCCGATCAATTAGTTATCTCTACTTTAAATCAAGCTTATGATTGTGATTTATATATGAAACTAGATTTATCTAGTTTTAATAAAGTCAAATCACAAAAGCATGATTTATTTACTATTAACTGATATAATCGAAAAAAATAAATAGCTATGGAACCATCTACATTCAGCTTAAAACTTAAAGATTTTGAAGGTCCGTTAGATCTAATTAATACTTTAGTTAAAGAACACAAACTAGATATTATGAATCTAGATGTTTCACTTATTGCTGAACAATACAATAACTTTATTAATAGTCAAATTGATACGATTGCTATTAATGATGCAGCTGAATATCTAGAAATGGCTATCTATTTAATCACTTTAAAATCAAAAAAGATGATTCCCGTAGAAAATATTATTGGTAACGAAAATAACTTTGAATATGAACGTGATAAACTAATTCAAAGAATTATTGAATACCGTAAATATAAAGAAGTAGCTAGTGCACTAGAAAACAAAAGAATTAAACGACTAGATCATTATTCAAAACCAACTAATGATGTTGAAGACTTTAAACCTGAGAGTTTAATCCATGAATCTTTACCAAATAATGTTAGTCCCCAAAAGTTATGATTAGCAATTAATAGTGCTTTTGAAAAATATGAATCTTTACTTTATTCAAAAAGAAAGATTCTGGTTCAAGAATTAAGTGTTAGTGAAGTTGAAGAAGAATTATGACAATTTCTAACTAATAACTTTATTGTTGAAATATCATTTACTGATTATTTAAAACAATTAGATGAACTTAAACTAACGCAACAATATATGCTAACTACATTTTTAGCAATCTTAGATCTAGTTAAATATCAACACATTACAATTACTCAAGATCCTAAGGATCAAGAAATTTACATTCATCGTATTGAAGGATAAAAACTATGGAAAAGAATATTAAATCAATTATTGAATCATTACTATACGTTGCTGGACAAGACGGAATTGAAATCAGTGAGCTTAAACGTGTTTTAGAAATTAAGTCTGATGAAATTAGAGCTTATTTAAAAGACATGAAAAAAGATTATGAGTCTAATCCTAATCGTGGTTTAACTATTAATAATTATGGTGATAAATATTTCTTATTAACTAAAACAAGTAATAAGGATTTAATTAGTAAATTGTTTGACGTTAAAATTAAAAATCCTTTATCTAGTTCTTTATTAGAAACACTAGCTATTATTGCTTATAATGCTCCTTGTCCTGGAAGTAAGGTAGAACAAATTAGAGGTCATTCAGCCATTAACCAAATTGAACGATTAATTAAATTAGATTTAATTAAAAACGTTGGTAGAGCAACAACTCCTGGTTGTCCTTATCTATATGATGTAACACCTAAATTCTTCTCTACATTTGGCATTAAATCAATTAAAGAGTTGCCAGACATTACTAAGAGTTTTGATGAAAACAATAGTAATGATGAAGACTTCTTTGCTAGTAAATTTAGTGATAAAAAATAATGGGTCGATTAAGACGAATTAAGAATGATGTTGAATTAGTTAATAATTCACAATATTACTTTCATGATAAATTTATTAATCATCAACCTTTATATTTAGAGGTTGGTATGGGTAAAGGTGATTTTCTCATTAAACACGCTTTAACTTATCCAAACCGTAATTATTTAGGTATTGATTGTTATCCAACGGTTTTATTAAAAGCCATTAAGAAATTAGATAAATTATCATATCAATTAACTAATATCAAAGTTTGTTCAATTAATGTTTTAAAGATCTTAGATCTTCTTCAACCTAATTCAGTAACTAAAATCTTTTTAAACTTTTCTGATCCATGACCAAAAAAGCGCCATGAAAAAAGAAGATTAACTTCGCCTAAGTTTCTAGATCTTTATAAACAATTATTAGTTAAAGATGGAGAAATAGAATTTAAAACTGATAATACTGGTTTATATGAATATTCATTAGAAGTCTTAAAGTTAAGAAAAGACATTAAGATCCTTAACTATACAAACAATCTATATGTTGAAGTAAAAGCAGAAGATATTATTCAAACAGAATATGAAAAAAAATTTATTGGTCTTAATCAACCAATAAAATTTATTCACTTTAAGTTTATTTAATTACTTTTCAGTAGCGTAATTATCAAAGTAACCTTTAATGTAGATGAAAGGTGTTCCTTTATCACCTGAACCACTAGTTAAGTCACATAATGAACCTAATAAATCAGTTAAAGCACGAGGTGTAGTTCCTTCAGTTTTCATTTGTCCCTTAAGATTTGCATCTTTAGTTTCAATTGCTTTAATAATTGCTTCTTTCTTTTGTTCAGCTGATAGATTTCCATATTCATGATCAGCTAAATACTTAAGTTTTAATTCATTAGGTTGACCTTCTAACCCTGGAGTATAACTTGGAGAAACAACTGGGTCAGCTAATTCTCAAATTTTTCCTACTGGATCTTTAAATGCACCGTCTCCATAAACCATTACTTCAATTGTTTTGCCAGTATATTTTTTAACAAGTTCTTGAACTTTTACAACCATATTACGGCAATCATGTGGGAATAGTTTTAATAATTGTTCAGTAGCTTTATTAGAACCTAATAGACCATATTTTTCGTTATATCCTGAACCATTAATTGATTCATTCATGATATCACTTAATAAATAAACTTGTTCAGCTTTAGCTTTTAATAGTTTATCTTTAGTTCTAAATCTTGTGTGAATATCACAAGCAATAACAGTTTGGGTATGTTTTAAAATTTCTCGTGGATCATTAGCAAAGATGGCTTCAAATTTAGCACCTTCAGCTTCAACCAATTCACGGTAATAAGAAACATAATCAACATCAGTAAAAGTGTGTTTAGGACGGCCAAACTTACTTACTCATTGTTGTTCATTAAATACATTTTTATATGGATCAATGTTGGCATTATCCATAATTTCTGGACTAATTAAGTGATTACCAACTTCATCACTAGGATATGAAAATTGAATAGTTACTTTTTCAGCTGCTTTTGCAAATCCTTTAAGCATCATTGAAAAACGATTACGACTTAAAATTGGAAATACCAAGCCTAAGTTATGAACTTTACCTTTAAATTTCTTCATTAAATCTTCTTTAATGTCATCAACGCTGCAATAATTTCCTTGACTTCTTGCAACTACTGATTCAGTAATCGCAAATACATCACGGTCATGAACTAAAAAACTATTGTGATCAATGTTATCTTTTAATACATTGAAAGCAATAGTCGCAATGTCATCACCTTTATTAACAATTGGACCTCTTAGTCCAAACACACTTGTACCAATTAAACGACTCATATTCTTCTTTAAACAAAGAGATATTTTAGTATTTTTTGGAGTATTTAAATTAATAATAATTTAACCTATTTAGTTTTAAACATTACTACTAACGAATTATTACCAGGATGAGCAGTTAATGCTGGAGGCATTTGTTCCATTAAATATGGTTTTTTATAGCCTTTAAAACTTTGTTTTAGTAATTCAATTGTTCCCTTAACGTTTTCTGGATCATTAGTTTGGTATGTCGGAATAAACATAATTGATTCAATTAAATTATCATTAAACTTTTCGTTTTTAGTTTTTAGATATTCAATAACTTTGCTTATTCCCTGACTAAAACTTTTACAAAACCCATAGAACTTCATTCCTTTTTCATCTAAAGAGATTAATACTCTACGGTGAAAGAAATCAATCACGCTAGTTGCTAGTTTACTTACTCGACCACTTTTTGATAGTTGTTTTAAATCACTAACAAATAACATGCCATAGATTTTGCTTTTTAGTTCATTCACATGGTTTTGGATGTATTCAAAATCATAGTTTTTTGCTGAATGAGTTAATTCATAAACATCATCAATAATTCACTTCATCATTGGTCCACCAATGTGTTGGGTAATAACTTTAACTTGAGAATAGTCTTCTGCTATTAATCTTCAAGAGTTGATTGAACCACTAACAGTTGAAGTTACTGGAACAACATAGATTTCTTCATACTCCTCTAATAGTTGTTCTACTAGTTGATACATTTCACCAATATTAGGTTGTGATGTAGAAACTGTTATTTTTGGATCTTCAATTAACTCTAAAACTCTTTTTTGATCAATTTCATGTACATCCTTAACTGATGTTAAATCGTTTTTATCCTCTTTTTTAACATTGATATTAACAATTAGAGGAATAACATATAAATCTGGTTTATCATGGGTTTTATAACCAGATGAAGAATCGGTAATTAATGCTACTTTCTTTTTCATTATTTGTTCGCTTCAAAGTAAATGGCAAAAATCTTTGGACCAGTATGGGTTGTAATAACTCCTGGCATTTCAACTTTTGCTTGTTTAATATCTTTTATATTAACTAATGTTTTTAAATGTTCAATAGTTTCATTCACATCATTATCATTTAAAGACTCGGTGGTATTAATAATGCCTAATTTACTAACTTTTTTAATATCAAATGAAGAATGACGGTTAGTAAAGTCTTTGATTGATTCGGTTAAACCTTTATTAAAGGTTTTAAATGAGCTAAATAGATTTAATCCTCGGTCATCTAAGAAGATAGCAATTTTTAAACCTAATCATGAAGCTAAAGCGCTTTTAACATTATTAACTCTTCCACCTTTTTTTAAATGTTTTAAATCATAAACAAATAAAATTCCAAATCTTCGTTCTTTAATTTCATCTAAATATGATTGAATAACTTGTTCATTAAGTTCTTTCTTTTTACCAAGTTCTAATAAATGTTCAATGGTTCAACGTGTTCCAATTGAAACATCCTTATTATCAAAAACTTTAACTTTTGGATAGTCTTCAGAAATCATTCTTCAAGAGTTATAGCTGCTTGATAACTTACTTGGAATTGGTAAAACAAAGATTTGATCGTATTGATCATAAATCTTTTCAATTAAACTAATAATTTCACCAAAAGAAGCTTGTGATGTTTTAACATCTTTATCTTGATTAATTAATTCACACACTTCTTTCGGACTAATTTCTTCTTGATCCTTATATGTTTTAATTGTGCTATTAGCACCAACAGTCACAATTAAAGGTAATACATAAACATCTTGATATTGTTTATTCATTATTCCTGATGAAGAATCAACAATAAAAGCGGTTTTTTTCATGGTCTAAACATTATATAATTTAGCAATATGATGATTGGGGTCTTTTATAACCATAAACCATTGCTTAATACTCTTGTTTTAGCCTTTAATAATGATGAAATCATTAGAGAAACTAAAACAGTTGATTATTGAATTGGATTTAATGCTAAAGATGAAGTGGTGGGAATTAATATTTTAAATCCTAGTATTAAGCTTCCTAGTGGTTATTTAGCTTATACTAAAGAAATTAATGATTTAGTTGTTAAGTTAACTGGTAGAGACTTTAGTCAATACATTAACCAAAATAACTTTGTTGTTGCTGGTGTTGTTGAATGTAATAAAATTGAAGGAACACATTTATCTAAATGCTTAGTTAATAATGGTAAAGAACAACTACAAATTATTTGTGGTGCTAAAAACGTTAGAGCAGGTTTAAAAGTTGTTTTAGCCCAAATTGGTGCCATTATGCCTAATGGTTTAATCATTAAACAAGGAAAATTACAAAACCTAGATTCTTTTGGGATGTTGTGTTCGCAAAAAGAATTAAATATAACTGGTTTTAATGAAACTGGAATTATTGAATTAGATGATCAATATGTTGTTGGTCAACCATTTAATCTAATTTTTAAAACTCATTAGGTTTAAAAGCTTTAGCTGGTAATTTATAGTATTGATAGTATCAACAAGGATTAACTTCTTGTAATACTTGACATTTTTTTAATTTACCATATCACATAAAAATCATTGATAATAATGTTAATACCGCATAGCAAATAATTGCACTAACAAAAGCAACATATGGATATGGTAAATTAAACATCGCTGCAAATGAACCGTATTCACCAGTTGAAGCTCAATCTCCTGGTAATAATCCAGTAACATTACTAGTTAATTTATCAGGACCAAAAACAGTAATTCAAAACCCAACATAAGCTAAATAGCTTAAAGCAAAGATGGCGGTTTTACCAAAATCCTTTCATGTATATTTAGGACAAGAAACAATAAATAAGCATGAAGTAATTAAGTTTAAAAAGTGAATTAGAAAAAATCCTCGGTTTGCTTGGTCTTTGCCAACAATTAAAAAATTAAGACTAAATTCACCATTTAAACCAAAGGCGGTAATTGTTAATAATGCTGCCACTATCGAAATTGGCGCCATGATTTGTCCAAACTTACGGTTTGGCATTAAACAAGCAACCATGTTTAAAACCCCAATCATTGGACAAGCATCTAATAAAAAGACTCGACTAATATCAATTGATTCAACATTACTTCCTTTAGTCGCTCAAGATTCGATATGTTCTATCCAATCTGGAATATAACGAAACACTAAACATAATGCTGAGGTAAAAACTCCTCATGGAATTCAAAAGAACATATAGGAGTTAGTTAGTTTTTTAGTAAAGGGATGTAATAAAAAGACACTTAAAGCTAAGAATCATGTTAATCCAACAATTATTAATCCTTGAGTAGTCATTATTACGTTTAACAAGGTTATTTATTATATAGATATATATAAATATATTATTTATCTAATATATGCCATTCATTAAAAACTTAAATACTGATTTTGTCATTAAAGATAACCAAATTGTTTTAAGTCGTGAGTATTTAGAAAAAAATGCTTGACGATTTAAAAAGATTACCGGAACAAGATTTGCTGCTGTATTAGGTTTAAATAAATATAGTTCTCCAGTGCAAACTTGAGCTAGTATTGTTGGTATTTATAAAGAAGAAATGGATCCGGTATTAGCTAAGGTTGGAAACATCATTGAACCTAAGATTAGAGCGTTTGTTAACCAAAAAACAAATAATAATTTTCAATCCCATGATTTGAAAAAGATTGGTTATGATGCTTTTAAAGATCCGGTATATGGTGGAGTTCCAGATGGAGAAATCTTTAATGATCTAGATCCTAAAGATAAAACCATCTTAGAAATTAAAACAACTAGTATTGACAAGTTTCAATATGGTATGAAAGATAACCAAATGTATTTAAAGTTTGATGAACAAGGTCTACCTGTTGTTAAACTAAAGGGCGGAAAACAAAAAGAATGGTTTGATCAAAATGACAATATCGTTGTTCCTAATGAATATATTTGCCAATTATCTTTATATTTACATTTACGTCATATGCATAAAGGTTTATTTGCCATTGCTTTTTTAGAAAAAGAAGATTATAAAGATCCAGAGTTATTTGATCCTAATAAACGGCAAATTGTATTAGTTGATATGGATTTAAATGATAATGAGCAATTTAACCAAGCAATTGAGTTTGGCCGTAAATGACATGAACAATATGTTAAAACAGGTATTTCACCTAAACTAACAATTAAAGATGTTGATTGATTAAAAAGTGAGTTAAAACTAAATGGTTAAACAAATTATTTATATCAAGTATGGTGAATTAACATTAAAAGGTAAAAACCGGATTAACTTTGTTGATTGTTTATTCACTAATATTAAAAAAGCTCTAATTAATTTTGATGTTAAGTTAACTAAAGCTTTTGACCATACCTTAATTGAAACTAGTCAAGATTTAACTCCAATTATTGAAGTTTTAAAATTTATTCCAGGAGTCTTTAAAATTATTCCGGCTTATTTAGTTGATTCTTCTGATTTTAATACTGTTAGTAATCAAGTAGTTAATTCATTAAAAAATGAAAAATTTACTACTTTTAAAGTTGATACTAAAAGACAAGATAAAACTTATCCATTAAATTCAATGGAGTTTTCTAAACAACTAGGAGGAGTAATTCTAAAAAACTTTAATGGATCAAAAGTCTTAATGAATAACTATGAACTTTTAATTAATGTCGAAATTAAAAAGAATGAAGTTATTTATTACTTTAAATCAATTAATGGTATTGGTGGTTTTCCTGTTGGCATTAGTGGTAAAGCATTAGTGCTTATTTCTGGTGGTATTGATTCTCCAGTAGCTAGTGCTTTAATGATGAAAAAAGGAATGCATGTGGATTTCTTAACATTCATGACTCCACCTCATACTAGTGATAAATCGCTAGAAAAAGTTAAATCACTAGTTAAACAAGTAACACTTAATGGATTAATTGAAAAACCTAAGTTATTTGTTTGTGAATTTACCCATATTCAGCATGAATTAAGTCATATAAGTGATTCTTCATACCAAATCACTTTAATGCGACGATATTTCCTAAGAATTGCTCAAGAACTATTAAAGCAATATAAATATGATTGTATTGTTACTGGTGAATCATTAGGACAAGTAGCAAGTCAAACTATTCAAAGTATGCAAACAATTGAATCAGTTCTCGATCCTTCAACGATTCTTTTGCGTCCTTTACTAACATTTGATAAGTTAGAAATTATTAAATTAGCTAAATATTATCAAACATATGATATCTCCATTCTTCCTTATGCAGATTGTTGTTCTTTGTTTGTTCCTAAACAACCAACAACTAAACCAAATAAGGAAATAGCAACTAAATTAGAACAAGAACTAGACCTAGTTGAAGCTATATATAGAGATACATTAAAGAAATTTATTAAAATAATAGATTAACTCCAATATGAACTTCTTACAAAAAAGTATTATTGATAAGATTACAGAACATGAAAAGATTTCTTTATTCTTTCATGAAATTCCTGATTTTGATACATTAGGTTCATGTTTTGCCATGAAACGCTTTATCAAAAACAAATTTCCTGAAAAACAAGTGGAAATTATTGGTTTTGATGTTCTTGATCCTGCTTTTGAAAAAAACTTTTTTGAATTTAATCCAGAACATATTCCTAATAGTTCAATTTCTGGTTCATTAGGAATTATTCTTGATACTGCTAATGAAGCTCGAGTTTGAACCGGAAGACATAAATACTGTAAAGAACTAATTAGAATTGATCATCATCCGCAAATTGAATCTTTTGCCCAATTAGAATGGATTGATGAAAGTGCTAGTGCTACTTGTGAATTAGTTTCTTTATTACTATTAGAATGAGACCCAGAAGCGATTGATAATCTAGCAGCTAGTTATTTATATGCTGGATTAGTTACTGATACGGCTCGATTTCTTTATCCTTCAACCAGAAAAGAAACACTAGAAGTAGCAAGTAAACTAATTTCATTAAACTTTGACCGTAGTAAGTTAAATAACTCACTATATTTAAAGTCATTAAAGCAATCTAAGTTTGAGTCTTATATCATGTCTTTATTAAAGTCATATAAGAACTTAAAGTTTGGTTATGCCATTATTCCTAAAAACGCTTATGATAAATATGATATTGATTTAAGAATGAGTATGGTTCATGTCTTTAACAATGTTAAAGAACTAGAAGTATGAGCTACTTTCTATTACGATAATACTGTTCGTAAGTGAAGAGGTTCATTGAGAAGCAGAACCATTCCAATTAACCATATTGCTGAAAAATATCATGGTGGAGGGCATAAACTAGCTAGTGGTTTTACCTTAAGAAACTTTAGAGAACAAAAAGCAATGGTTAAAGATATGATTGCTTATTTAAAGAAACTAAATGCTGAAGCTAAAGGAGAAGATAATGTTTAAGAATAATAGCCAATTAACAGGTTTTTTCCAAGACAATGCAGAGATTATTCTTTTCATTATTACTTTTGCTACTTTATTAGTTTTAGTTTCATTAATCTTTGTTTTGATCTTTAATAAAAGAATTCAAGCTTTTATTGAAAAAACAAGAAAGATTAAAACGAGAAAACTATCAAAAGAAGATATTGATGATTTCATTAATAAGTTTGCTAGTGCTTTAGCTAAGTTATCTTACGATAAAACTGGGGCGATTATCATTATTGAAAACCGTGATAATATGGATAGATATATTGAATCTGGCAAACGAGTTTATATTGATTTCTTTATTGAGTTTGTTACATCAGTATTCACTAACCATAAATCGCCTTTACATGATGGGGCAATGATTCTAAGAAACTTTAAGATTGTTTCGTTATCTTCTTATTTACCAATGACTAAGAAAGTTGTTCCAGTTAAATATGGAGCTAGACACCGTGCGGCCTTTGGAATTTGTGAATATTATGATTGTTTAGCTTTTGTTGTTAGTGAAACTAATGGTGATATTACTTATTCACATAATGATGAGTTATATCAACTATCTAAACAACCTGAAGAGTTAGTTAACCAACTATCTAATATCATTAGAACAAGAATTAAATACGATTTTGAATAAACTTTAGGGATTTAATCTATTGCTATAATTAAAACCCTAAAAAGTAAGGAAACGTACTCAAGTGGTTAAGAGGACACCCTGCTAAGGTGTTAGGTCGTTCTGCGATGCATGGGTTCGAGTCCCATCGTTTCCGCCATAAAGAGATTGAAGCAGTTGTTATTGCTTCTTTTTTTTATTTAAAATAGTTGTATCAAAAACAGTTTATGTTCTGAACTATCGTATTAATTTCAATTATTGTTATCTTAATCTCGGTTATTGGGATTATTTCTTTTAAATATGATGATTTAAAAAGAACTAAACCTAAAGAAGTAGAGGTTAAAGTTCCAGTAGTTGAAGAAAAGATAGTTGAAGTCCCAGTAGTAAAAGAGAAGATAGTAGAAGTTCCTGTTATTGAATACGTTGATAAAAAAGAAAAGAATAAGCAAAGTTATTCTGAATTTATTGAAAACTTTAAAAGTAAAGTAGAAGAATTACGTAAGTATTATTTTAAAGATGTAGTTGAATTAACAAATAGTCAAAGATTCTATAACGTCAAGAATAAACAAGTTAAAAAAGAGGATATACTATACGACAAAATAAGTATTAATGATGTACTTGAAAAAATAAAGTTGAATAAAGACGATTTTTTAGTTTATGATTCGTTTTTATATTCTTCTGAACTTATTACTTATTTTCTAAAAAGAGACAAAATTCTTCAATTAGAAAACTTACTTCTTAAAAGAGAGAAGTTAGTTAGAAAAGAACTTAATTTAAAGACCAACGACAAGTTAGAAGGTAATTACATTTTTATTGATTTGGATTTTAGATATAAACGCAACGATAAAGACTTTAAATACAAGGTTTATGTTGGTAGAGCTAAAGAATCTTTATTTGACCGTATTATTCAACACTTAGACTGTATGTTGTATAAGAAAAGCGATAAATCTAATAAAGGTTTATTAGAAGCAGTAAAAGAAGATCATGATTTTCTTTTAATTATTCTTCCGCAAAAACTTGATTGCTACGGACGCTATAATGAAGATAAAAAGTGTTTACTAAATTTTGGAAATGTATCCCGTACTGAAAGAGAATTAATTCAGTATTTTTATCGTAAGAAAACTAAATATTTTAATGAAACATTTGGTAGTAACGATAACAATGAAGAAATTTATATCGAAGAGTATAGAAAAGAAACTAAATCTGTTATTAGTTAATATGAATCAAAAACTTAAATCACTTTTAGACCATTATGATTATTATGACACTCACTGTCATTTAAATCTAAAACCATTATTAAATGAAGTTGATTCGTTAGTAGAACAAATGAAATCTTCATCCGTAATGGCTAATACGATTGGTGTAGATGTTCCTAGTGCAAAGATTGCTATAAATCAAGCTAAACAATATGAAAATGTGTTAGCTATAGTTGGCATTCATCCAGATTATGCTGCTGATAAATCTCCAGAAGAACATTATCAATTACTAGATGAATTAATCTCTAATAATAAAGATGTTATTTTAGCAGTAGGAGAAATAGGTTTAGATTACACTTATGATGTTCCTAAAGACAAACAAATAGCAACATTTATTAAACTAATTGGATTGGCTAAAAAACATAGCTTACCAATTATGCTTCATGTTCGTGAAGCGCATGAAGATTGTTTAAAGATTTTAAAAGAACATGCTCAAGGTCTAAATATTATTATTCATTGTTTTACTGGTGATAGATATATTGCTAAACAATATATAGATCTAGGTTGTTATTTGTCTATTAATGGGATTATTACCTTTAAAAATAAAAACGAACATTTAATAGATGCTTTAGTAAATGAAATTGGTTATAAACATTTATTATTAGAAACAGACGCTCCATGGTTAACACCGGTTCCGTTTAGAGGTAGAACTAATAATCCTACTATGGTTAAACATGTATTTAATAAGGTTTGTGAATTGCTAAATGTAGAACACGGGTTTCTTAAAGAACAATTAAAAATAAATGCTATAAAGTGTTTAACAAAACAGTAATATGAGACGATATACAACAATCATTAAACAAGAATGTCAGAAAAAAATGCTTCCTTTTATGCTTTTTTGTTATTTTGGTTTTTTTATTTTTTTAACTTGTTCTGCTATAGGTTTTGCAGTAGGCTTAACAACAGACGAAAATTTTTTATGATGTTTAGCTGGATGCCCTTTAGGGTTGTTATTTATCTTTGTTGCTTTTAAGTTTTTTTGAAGTTCTTTTAAAGAAGCATGAACTAAATTTAAAAATTTTGAAAGACAATACGCTGAATATGGTTTAAAAAAAACAAGAAAAAGAAATACTTTTATATGAAGCTCGTATTCGTAGACTTGAAGCGGCATCTAATCCTCTTAATGCAGTCGAAGCAAGAAATAATAAAAATGAAATAAAAGACATTAATAAAAGGATCAAAGATTTAAATAATGATATTTATGCCTTTCAGTCTAAAGTAAGAGCAAAAGAATTTAAATACGATAAGGAAGACGATGTAAAACGCTTCCAGGGAATTAATAGTCTTTATGCAAAGGAAGAAAGAAGAAACGATAATTTAGAGAGAATGAAAATAATCAAAAAACTCAATAAAGAAAACGGACTAATAAAACCAATATATTATCGTTCGGCTACTCTTGCTCAGTTTCTTAATGATGTTGACCCTAATAATAAACTATTAGTTAAATATGACACATGATTACATTCACCAAAAATCATTGAAATAAGTTACTGTATTAAAAAACATCAAGATGTTATTGATGGTATAAAGTATCTTGAAAACGAATTTAACTCAAAAAAGACAGGTGATTTTAGTGCTTTACCAGGAAATTATGTTTTTGTAAATAAAGATGCACAAGATTTTAAAATCAAGTCTCGTGGTAAATGTTATATCGGAAAGTCAGACCATAATGTTTTTAAAAGAATAATTACACATCTTGAGAGTGAAAGAACTTCTAATCAAAAACTTCATAATGATCTTGTTAATGGTGATCACGTATCAATCTATATTATTCCTATTGAATTTGATTTAGATAATAATTTTGTTCCTTTGCAAGAAGATAGATTAAACGAAGGAAGTGTTAAGAGAACAAAAAGAGAATTAATTGCATATTTTCTTAAAAAGAACTATATCTTATATAACACTTCTTTGGGTTCTAATGACTCCGATGATGGTATTGGAGAAATTAAATTAATATCTTAGTGATAAAAAACACAGCAAATTATATGCCGTGTTCTTTTTTTTAATAAATAATTAAAACTAAGCTAATTTATTGTTCTTCTTAAGTGTTTTTAAAGTTTTAGTTGAAACCATAACACGTTTAGAAGAGTTCTTACCAGTTTTAATCTTAGCTGGTTGTAAGTTAATCTTTCACGTTCTTCTTGAGTGGTTCATAGCAAATGAACGTGAATTTCCAGTCATTTGTCCTCTACCAGTTAGTTGATCTTTACGACTCATAGTTTATTTATTTTATATAAACGTTTTTATAATATTAATTTAATATATAAGAAAACTTTTATGAGCCAAAATAAAGAACAAGTAATAAACCATAAAAATGAATTATTTCGTGGTATTTGAAAAATTGCAAATGAACTAAGAGGGTCAATAGACGGTTGGGACTTTAAACAATATGTTTTAATTTTTCTGTTTTATCGTTTCTTAAGTGAAAAGTTTGTTAATCAGTGTTTACAATACAACGTTAATTACTTAAACCTTTCTGATGAAGAAGCAACAAAGGACTATAAAGAAACATTTGAACAAGATTTAGGGTATTTCATTAAACCTAGTCAATTATTTGTTAATGTAGTTAAAAACTGTGATTATAACGATAATTTAAATACTGATATTGCTGATATCTTTGAAAACATAAACAAAAGTTTTAACGAACGTTTAAAAGGCATTTTTGAAAGTATTCGTTTAGATGATAACAGATTAGGAAATACAACCAAATCAAAAAATGAATACTTAAGAAGAATTTTAAAAAGCATTAATGGAATTAACTTTAAAAGTTTTTCTGACCATGAAATTGATATCTTTGGTGATGCTTATGAATTCCTAATGGCTCAATATGCTAGTGCTGCCGGTAAATCTGGAGGAGAATTCTTTACTCCACAAGAAGTAAGTAAATTATTAGCAAAAATTTCATTACTAAATGTTAAAGAAGATATTAATCATGATCTTAGTGTTTATGACCCTGCTTGTGGTAGTTCTTCTTTATTAATTCAAGTATATAAACAATTAAAAGACAAATCTGATGTCTCTTTCTATGGACAAGAAATAAACCATACAACATATAATCTAAGTCGTATTAACATGTTTTTACATAACGTACAGTATGACATGTTTGATATTGAGATTGGTGATACATTATTTAATGACAGATTTGAAAAGAAGAAATTTGACATTATTGTTTCGAATCCTCCTTATTCAACAAAATGAAAAGCTAGTACAGAACCATGATTAAAAACCGATCCAAGATTTAGTCCTGTTGGTGTTCTTCCGCCAGATTCAAAGGCTGACATGGCTTTTGTTCTTCACTCTTTATATCATCTAGATAAAAATGGTATAGCAGCTATTGTTTGTTTCCCGGGAATTTTTTATAGGGGGGGGGTCGAATCCAAAATTCGAAGTTATTTGTTGGAAAGTGTTGAAGCGGTTATCCAGCTACCAAAGAATTTATTCTATGGAACAAGCATCGACACCTGCATCCTTGTTTTAAATAAAAACAAAAAATCAAACGAAGTTATTTTTGTTGATGCTTCTAACGAATTTCTTTCTCAACCTAAACAAAATAAATTATCAGAGCAAAACATTAACAAAATTCTTGAACTTTACCAAAATAAAGATCCAGAATCAAAATTAGTTAAAGTTGTTTCCCATAAAGAAATTGAAGAGAGTGATTTCAATTTATCTGTTAAACGTTATGTTGCTTCTAATCAAGAACAAGAAGTTATTGATATTGATAAATTAAATCAAGAAGTTAATGAAATTGAAACAAGAGTTCAATCATTAAGAGAAAGTATTAATGAAATAGTTAAAAAGATTACAGCTAAGAAGTAATCTATTTTTTTGGTTTTTTTATGGCAGAAGTAAAGCTAGTTAAGATTAAAGATATTTGTGAGATTAAAAGAGGTTCAGGAAATACAAAAAAGTATATTGAAAATAACCCTGGACCTTATCCTGTTTATTCTTCACAAACATCAAATAACGGTTGTATTGGCCATATTAATACATATTCTTTTGATGGAGAATATGTTTCATGAACAACAGATGGTATATATGCTGGAACGGTATTTTATCGTAATGAAAAATTTAATATTTCACAACACTGTGCTTTATTAAAAAATGTAAGACCAGATATATTAAACACTAGATATCTTTATTTTATTTGCGGTTTTATTTTTAAAAACTATGTAAATACATCTGCAGTGATAGAAAGTTTAACTCTTTCTGTTGTTGGTAATATTGAAATCCCCCTTCCCCCGCTTGATATCCAAAACCAAATTGTTGGTATCTTGGATCAATTGTCTTCTTATACAGCGGAGCTGTCAGCGGAGCTCGACGCTAGAAGCTCGCAGTATAAATACTGCTCGCAAAAAATAAATGATTTTAGTGATGAAAATCATATTCTTGGTAAGTTTGACTACGAAATAAAAAAAGTAGGAGAACTATGTAAACTTGTTCCGGTTAAAATAGTTCCTAAAAAACAACTTTCACCAGGTAAATATCCACTAATTAGTGGCGGAGTTAAACCTAGTTTTTATTGTTCTACTTTTAATACTGATGGTAAATACTTTACTATTAGTAAAAGTGGTAGTGCTGGATATATTTCGTTTTGAAATGAACCTAGTTTTGTTAATGATGCATTAGTTTATAAAACTACTAATCCAGAAAAAGTAAATATTAAGTTCATTTATTATTACTTAAAAAGCATTCAAGAAGATGTTTATAAACTAACACGTGGGGCGGTCGTAAAACATGTTTATGCTAGTGATATCAACAATATTAATATTCCATTACCATCAATAGATATCCAAAACCAAATTGTTGGTATCTTGGATCAATTCGACACCATGATTAAAAATATTGAAAACGGATTACCTAGATTAATTGAACTAAACGAAAAACGCTACAAATACTATTTAAATAAATTACTAACTTTCGGAGGTCAATATGAATAAGAAGTTTAATACTGTTATTGAAAAATTTATTCCTAGTAACGCTATAGATTTCAGTGTTTTAAACGAACAACAAATTGAAAATAAATTTATTCAATTATTAGAAGAGCAGGGGTATGAATACCTAAAAAAAGTTAATAATTTTTCTTTACTTGCAGAAAATCTTAAAAAGCAATTAGAAAGATTAAATAGAGAAACTCTAATTAAACGTTTAAATCGTGATTATTTTGTTAACGAGGAATGAGAGCAAATTAAAAGCTTTTTAAAAATTAATAAGAAGATAGAAATAGAAGATAGTGTTGATTTTGATTACAACAAAATTATTGAAAAAACAAGAATTTTTAGAAATGAAAAACTATTTACAATTAAAGATTCTAATAATAGAGATATTAATTTAATTTTATTTGATTCAAATAATTTAGAGAAAAATAAACTCCAAGTAATTAATCAATATATTTTTAAAATTTTTAAAAATAATGAGAACAAAACAAAGCGTTTTGATGTTACTGTTTTAATAAACGGATTGCCTTTAGTTCATTTGGAACTAAAGAGAGAAAGAAGAAGTATTAAAGAGGCTTTTGAAGATATTGAAATGTACCAAAAGGAAGCTTTTTTTGCTGATCCTTTATTTCAATTTGTCCATGTTTTTGTTATTTCTAAACTTTCACAAACAAGATATTTTGCTAATACGGCATTAAAACTTTGTTATGACCCAAAAAAGTTAAGAGAAAGAAACGGAAGAGAGCAAGTCCCGTTTGAAAAAACATCTTGCTGATCAGACCAAAACAATACTCCTATTAATGACTTATTTGATTTTGCAAAAACATTTTTAAAACCTTCATCAATTTTGAATATTGTTGATAAATATTGTGTTTTAAGACAAGATAAGAAAAATGAAAACGCTAATCAAACCGATGCTTCTTTACTTGTTTTACGTCCATACCAAATTGCTGCCATTGAAAAAATGTTAAATAAAACAATTAGTGCTATTGATAATAATTCTTTTGATACTAGAGATTCTGTAAGTGCTGGTGGTTATATATGACATTCTACTGGTAGTGGTAAAACATTAACATCTTTTGTTGCGACACAACTTCTTAATAAATTAAGAGGTATTGATCATGTGTTGTTTGTTGTTGATAGAAATGACTTAGATATTCAAACCGTTAAAGAATACACTCGTGTTGCTAACGAAGAAGGTGCGAGATTTAAATCGGTAGATTCAACAGATAACACAAAAGCATTAGAGGAAAAGTTATTTAAATCTAATTCTAAAAACGTAGTAATTACAACAATTCAAAAACTATACAACTTATTAAATTCCAATAATCAAAATTTAAGTAAATTAGACGATAAAAAATTTGTTATTGTTTTTGATGAGTGCCACCGTAGTTCTCTTGGTAAGATGTTGATTAAAATAAAACAAAAGATTAAGAATCGTGTTTTGTTTGGTTTTACTGGTACTCCAATTTTTATTAGAAAAAAGGATTCAGATAAAACAACAGAAGACGTTTTTGGAAAAGAACTACATAAATATAACTTATTAAATGCAATAGAAGACGAAAATGTTTTGGGATTTGTTTATAAGGAACTGTTTGTTAATAAAGAAACGCAAGAAAACAAAAACTTTTTAAATAGTATTGAACGAAAAAAAGCTATTGTTAAAACAATTTTAAAAGAATTTAATAAGTTGACAACAAGAAAATTATGAAAAGATGAAAATATTGACATTCTTCGTGAAAAAGGATTTAATGCTTTGTTTGCTGTAAGAGGCAGAAAAGAGGCTATAGAATATTACAACTTATTTAAAAATGCACAAGCTAATCTAGATAAAAATAAAAAACTAAATATTACTACAATTTTTAGTTGTAATGCTAAAGACACAATTAATACTGATAATACCGATCTTGATTGTGATAGTTATGAAAACCCAAACAACACAGCCGAAGGTATTGAAAGTAGAGAATTCTTTACCGCTGTTATAAATGATTATAAAGAAATGTTTGGTGGTAAATATAGTGTTGAAGATATCAGTGGCTTTTTTACAAATGTAGCCGAAAGAATTGTTAATCGAGAACTTGATTTAGTAATAGTTGCAAGAATGTTGTTAACAGGTTTTGATGCTGAAGGCTTAAATACTTTATTTGTTGATATCGACATGGAAAATCACGGTCTAATCCAAGCCTTCTCTAGAACTAATCGTGTTTTTACTCCTTCAAAAAAACACGGAATGATTTGTTCTTTTAGACCATTAAAAGAAAATCTTGATAATGCTTTAAAACAATACGCTTCAGGAAAATCACGCAAAGGTGTATCTGTTGTTGTAGATCCTGATTTTTATTATCATCAATTGCTTGAACGTATAAAAATATTTAAAGAAAAAACAAATAACTTTACATTAAGAATTGATAAAAACAATGAAGAATTAATGAAGTTGTTTAAAGACATAAGATCTTTATGACAAAAATGTATTACTACGTTTTTTGAATTTGATGAAAAAGTAAAAAACGCTGATAAAGAAATGTATTCTTTTAGTTATCAAAAATATTTAAAATACGACGAAATTTATAGTGGCATTATTAAAGATATAAGAGAAGAATATAAAACAGAAAGAGGTAAAGAAAAATACTCTTGAGCTTTTGATTTTGTCTTTGATTATTTTGAAGTTGATATTAATATTGACTATATTAAGAGAAAAATTAATGAAGCAAACACAAAAGAAGAACAGGAAGAAATTGCTAGACAAATTATTGGTAAGTTTGATCGAAATTTAAGAAAAATAGATCTTTTCTTAAATGAAATTGGCAAAAAAGAAACAAACGATAAATTCAAAAAAAATTATGGTGCTGTTCTTGAATATACCCATGATTTTATTAAAGAAGAGGGAAATAATAATAATAAACTTTTAATTGATGATTTTGTTGCTAATGTAAAAGAAAACACTCTTTCTTATGACAAAGAAATAGAAAATTTTGCAAAAACAAATTTTTTAGATTTAAAGAAATTTAAACACTATTTATTGAATTGTCAAAAATTTGGACATGTTGTTATAAACTCTCAATTTCAAGGCTTGTTTCTTGATAAAACAAAATATCCTTTAAAAACTGATTTAAGAAACTTGTTCAAGAAAAAGCTTGATGAACATTTCGATATTGTTAAACCTTATTTAAAGAATATTGTTGATAACGATAGGGTATCAGCTTGAATTTAATTACTTTTTAATCTTGTTATAAATATCAATACCTAACTTATGGTGTTGATTATCCATATACTTATCAAACGCTTTAGATAATCATTCTAAGTCTTGTTTGGTAATTTTCTTAATGTTATTAAAGTCTGTATATTTTTGTGGTAAACCACAAAGTTTAATGTATTCCTTAATCTTCTTTAGATAATCATTAATAGTTTTTACTTTAAATACTTCTTTGGCTATTTCTAAAGATAATTCTTTAAACTTTTTGTTCTTTTTACACATGTATTCAATGTATACAGGTGTAATTAAAGCAAGACTAGCACCATGTGAAGCGTCTCATTTACCAGATATGGCATGGGCTAATCCATGAACTTTTCAATCACCTCGATGTTCTGAACCAACACTAGCTAAACCATTTAATGATCAAGCACTAGTTCAAAGAATGTTAGCTCGTGCTTCTAGATCTTTAGGATTCTTCATTACTCCTTTAGCATACTTCATTAAGTTTTTCATGTTTGCTAATAAATATTCTTTAGCTCAACTAAAACTTTCGCCTAATTCATAATATTGCTCTAATTGATGACTAAAGATATCAAAACATCCACATCCTGTTTGTCATTTATTAACAGTTAATGTGTATATTGGATCCATAAACATACTACTGGTCTATTTCTATTTACTACCCCTCATTTATCATGTGTTTTTTCATTAGTAATAACAGATCCATAGTTGTTTTCACTAGCAGTAGCAGCAATCGTAATAATCGAAAAAACATCAATTGCTTTATTTTTTAATTTACTTTGGTCTTGAACATAGCTTCAAGCATTTTTATAAATAGGATTAGGAATTAATTCAGCTACTACTTTTGCTTCATCAATAACACTTCCTCCTCCAACCGCAATAATTAAATCAACTTTATTCTTTCTTCCTAACTTAATTGCTTTATCAGTATCAGTATCCAAAGGATTAGGTTGAACTCCAGCGTGTTCAACATAACTTAATTTAGCTTGTTTTAAACATTTAATCACTGTATCATAGATGCCGTTTTTCTTAATACTACCTCCACCATACAAGATTAAGCATTTCTTATATTTACGTTGTTTTAGTTCATTAACTAAATTTAAACTAACTGTATTAGGTCCAAAGTGATATTTTGTATTTATATACAAAGAGTAATTTTTCATAAAACTTATTATAAATCTTTAAGGTTTAAATGAAATTCACCAAAACATTTAAAAACATAATTACTTTTTTAACTTTTTACTTTTTTTATAAAAAGTAATTAAATTTTTATTTATTAATTGCTATTACTATTAGTTGCGTCTTATATAATTTTGCTACGAATGAATAAACTTTTAATTATTGAGTCTCCCAACAAGATTAAGACTATTCAAAAATATATCCACAATAAAGATTTTGCTGTTATCGCTACTGTGGGTCATATTCGTGATTTATCCAGTCGTTCATTAGGATTTAATGAAAAAACATTAGAACCACAATGAATTATTCCTAAAAAAGCTAAGGGGATTAAAGGTCAATCACGTGAAGCAATAATTAAAGAAATTAAGGAATTAGCTAATAAAGCTAAAGAAATCTATCTAGCTACCGACCCGGACCGGGAAGGAGAAGCAATTTCATGACACGTTTGATCAATCTTAAATAAAGAAGATCAAAAAAAGTGTAAACGAATTACTTTTAATGAAATTACTGAAGAAGCAATTCAAAAAGCATTAGAAAAACCACGTGATATTGACATGCTTTGGGTTGAATCCCAATTTGCTAGACGTATATTAGACCGTTTAGTTGGTTTTAAGGTTTCTAAAGCCGTAAAACAAAAAACAGGTGGTCATTCTGCTGGAAGAGTTCAATCTGTTGCTTTAAAAATGATCTATGATCGTGAAAAAGAGATTGAAAAGTTTATTTCTAAGAAATGATGAACTGTTAACCCTGTTACTGAAAACGATGAACAACTAAACTTAAGAAAGGTTAGTAGTAAACTTAAAAACCTTAATTACGAAAAGATTGAAAGTGAAGCTGAAGGTTCTGGGGTTAATTTCTATGATGAAGATTCAGCTAAAAAAGTTGTTGATTCATTAACAGATAAATATAAGGTTTATGCGGTTGATGAACCTAAACAATTTAAGTCTAATCCTCGTGAACCTTATAAAACTTCAACTCTACAACAAGACGGAATTTCTAAATTAGGTTGAAACGTTGCTAAAGTTACTTCCGTAGCCCAAAAGCTATATGAAGGGGTTAAGTTAAATAAAGACTATGTAGCTTTAATTTCTTATCCACGTACTGATAGTGTCCGAATTTCTGATACCTTTAAAGAAAAACTAAAGAAGTTCATTATTAAAACTTATGGTGAAAAATATTATGAAGAACATAAGTTAGTTAATAAAGGTTCTAACGAAAAGAATGTACAAAACGCTCACGAAGCAATTAGAGTTATTGACGTTAATATTACCCCTGAATCTATTAAAGGTAAAGTTAAACCAGAAGAATACGCTTTATATAACTTAATTTGGTGTCGAACCGTTGCTGCATTCATGAAGGCCGCTATTTATGAAACAACCATTATTCGGATTATTAATAATGATAATCGTTTCTATACTTACTCAAGAGCTTTAAAGTTTGATGGTTTTAAAAAAGTTTACATGGATGAAAACGAACCTAAAACCCGTGAAGCCAAAGTCTTAAAAAAGGTTGGTAGTGAAATTATTATTAAGAACGTCGAAATTAATGAACACAATACTCAACCACCTGCTCGATTTAACCAAGCATCATTAATTAAAGAATTAGATAATGCTGGGGTTGGTCGTCCTTCTACTTATCGTTCAATGGCTGACATGGCTTTAGAACGAGGCTATGCAACTATGGAATCACGAGCTTATCATATGACTCACCTTGGTTACCATGTGATTGAATTCTTAATTAAATACTTTAACTTTATTACTGATGTTGGATTTACTAGTAAAGTGGAAGAACAATTAGATGAAATAGCAAATGGTGAAATTGATTGAAAACAACCGATTCAAGAATTCCAACCAATTCTTAAAAAAGAATTAGATGCAATTAAAAAAGTAAAAGTTCAAGGTAATAAAGTAGGTCGTAAATGTCCTAAATGTGGTAGTGATCTTGTTTACCGGTATTCATATAAAACTAAATCAGAGTTTATTGGTTGTGAAAATTATCCAGAATGTAACTATGCTGAATTTCCAAATTCATGACAACCAATTGTTTTAGATAAAAAATGTCCAGAATGTGGTCATGATTTAGTAATTCGTCAAGCTAAACGTGGTAAACGTTTATTTGTTGGTTGTACTAACTATCCAAAATGTAAATATATTTCTAAAGAAGATATTAAAGATACATTAGCAACTATTGATCCTAGTAAGTTACCACCTAACTTTAAACTTCCTGAAGATAAACAAAAAGTAGAAACTAAAGATATTAAAACATCTAATAAACCTAAAACTAGTAAGAAAAAAGTAAAATAAAGATAGTTTTATTTTTGAAAGGAAAATAACTTATGAATATTCTTACAAGTCAAACTTTTAATGATTTTATTAAGTCACAAAAAGTTGTTGTTGTTAAATTCTTTGCAACATGATGTGGTCCTTGCAAAATGTATGGTCCAGTATTAGAAGAAGTTAGTAAAGAAGTTAATGATGTTGCTTTTGGTTCAGTTGATATTGATCAAGAAGAAGCATTAGCAAGTCAATACAAAGTAACTACTGTCCCAACAACAATGGTTTTTGTTGATGGAAAACCAGTAAACCAATTTGTTGGTTTTAAACCAAAACAACAAGTAATTGAATTTATTAACGCTAATAAGTAATAACTAAAATACTTTATTCATTGAGAAGCACCCATTAATCTGGGTGTTTTTTATTTATATTCTTATAATAATTTAATAACGTATGAAAATAATTAACTCATCAAAGGCTCCTGCTGCGATTGGGCCTTACTGCCACGGAATTAAAGTGGGTCACTTTATTTACACTTCAGGACAACTTCCTGTTATTCCTGAAAAAGGTGTGTTTGCTGAAGGTATTCAAGGACAAACTGAACAATCATTAAAGAATGTTCAAGCTGTACTTGAAGCTGAAGGATACTCTTTAAGTAATGTTGTTAAAACAACAGTATTTTTATCAGATATGGCTAACTTTGGCCCAATGAACGAAGTTTATGGTCGTATGTTTGGTAACCATAAACCTGCAAGAAGTTGTTTTCAAGTTGCACGTTTACCTAAAGATGCATTAGTTGAAATTGAAGTTGTAGCTTATAAAGAGTAGTAATATGACGAATCAAAAAAGATTTGCTAAAGAATCTACTCCAAATCCTTTAAGTAAAGCT
Source organism: Mycoplasma sp. (assembly GCA_029203615.1). Classification (GTDB taxonomy): domain Bacteria; phylum Bacillota_I; class Bacilli_A; order Mycoplasmatales; family Mycoplasmoidaceae; genus Malacoplasma_A. The sequence goes on from CP091280.1 coordinate 544,022, forward strand.
AAAGGACCTAAAATTACAATGAAAACTGAAAACGCCAATAAAATTGGTTTATTTGGTGCAATCAGTATTATTGTTGGAGCAATTATCGGTGTTGGTATCTTCTTTAAAAACGGTGGTGTTTTTAAAAACAATAACGGTAATGCTTGAGGGGTATTAATTTCTTGAATCGTTGTATTCATTATTGCTTTTTCTACTGCTTTTAGTTATGCCGAAGTTTCTAAAGCAAAAACCAAAACTGAAGGTAGTGGATTAGCTGGATGAATTGAACGATATATTGGATATCGTACAGGTCGATTTGTTAAACTTGTTTATCCAATGTTCTACTACACCATCTATGTGGTAGCCATGTTTACATTTGCTGCTGAAGCATTTTTAAATATTATTCCACAAATAGGAACTGGAGGCACTCATATGATTGATGGAGCTAAAGTTCCGTTTGTTTATGTCTTATTAATTGGTGCTGGTATGGCTGCTTTCTTCATTATCATGAACATGATTTCTGATAGTGTGGGAACTAAGATGTCTGGTGTATTATCATTAATTAAGTTCTTACCAATTACATTGGTTGTGGTTGCTGGAATTGCTGCTGCGGTTGTTAACCATGGAGGAAATGACATTTTCATTAATCCTGGACAAGTTTTTCCTGATGGAGGAGAAACCGGTGATTTTAACTTTATTGGAATTTTAACTTCACTTCCAGCAATTATGTTTGCTTTTGATAGTTTCTTGATTGTTGGTAGTGTATCTAATCAAGTTAAAAACCCTACTAAAACCGTTCCATTATCAATCATCTTATCAATGAGTTTATGTGGAATTCTATATGCATTCATTGTAATTAGTCAAATTATTTCTGGATGCGGAAGTCCATACCTAGTATTTGATGCTTGATTTGGTGCTGGATCTGTTGGTGCTAATGTTGGAGCAATCATTATTGCTATCTTATTATTCTTATCACTAATTGGTGTATGTAACTCAGTAATTATTGCTGGTACTCGTGCTTGTCAAGCTGCTATTAATGAAGAAATTATTGTTGGATACCAATGATTTAAGAAAATATCTAATGGTAAAAAATCTTCATTGTTTGGTGGAGCAATATTGTGTGCTATCTTCTCTTTTGCTTGGTTTGTTATCGGTGGAATTCCTTCAATTGTTCTTAATACTGATCAAGTTATTGATGGATTAAGTAACTTAGTTGTTGTGTTTTTCTTCTTCATTTATGGTGTGGTACCAATGTTCTCACTTAAATGATGATGTAAAGTTCCTGAAAGTGAAGTAAAACATACTAGAGGACAAGTTGTTCCAGCAACTATTGGATGTATTGGTTGTGTGTTTGTAGCTATCTATTCAATGTTTTACACGTTTGGTGCTGACATTATCATGCATCCAAATGATAGTTTTAGTCCTTGAGGGTTGTTCTATTTCAACTGAAGCGGTATTGCTGGAGTACAAGCACAAGCAATTCTAATTCCTAAATGAGGCGCTGCTTTAGTCTTCTGAGGAACTGCTTTATTGTTCTTTGTGTTACCTTTTGCTAATGACTGAATGTTAAAATTAACAAACAAGAAATATAACCAAAAACTACTTTGACAAAGATAATTAAATAAGTTAAATTAAAGAAAGGCGACTGTGTATACAGTCCTTTTTTTATAATATAACCTATTGTTTTTTTATGACTAACCAGAAGCGATTTGGAAAAACTACTAGTCAACCAGTTAAAGGAGCAAATGCTAAAAAAGTAGCAAAGTTTGGTCTTTTTGGATCAATTGCTATTGTATTTACTTCAATTATTGGAACTGGAGTCTTTTTCAAAAACAAGAGTATTTTTCAAAATAATAATGGTAATCCATGGGGAGTTTTATTAAGTTGAGGTTTAGTGGGTTTATTAACTTTAGCAACGGCATTTAGTTATGCAGAAATTTCTAAAGTTAAAACTAAATCTGATAATAGTGGGCTTCCAGGATGAATTGAACGATATATTGGGTATCGTTTTTCAAGATTCTTAAAACTTGCTTATCCATTATTCTATTACGGATTGTTTAGTGTTGTGTTGTCTGTGTTTGCTGGAGAAGCATTCTTTAATATGTTCCCAACACTAATTCCGGGAACTAATATTAATTTACCAGGAAAAATCTTTTTACCTAACTTTGGTTTAGTATTAGTTGTTGGTTTTGCTTTGGTCGCTTTATTTACGGTTGTTAACTTATTATCATCAATGGCTAGTGCAAAGATTTCTAAATACTTTTCATTTGTTAAGTTTGGATCTTTATCATTCATCATGATTGCCGCATTAGTATTGTTCTTTAGATCGCCAACTAACAACATGTTTGATTGAAATAACTATATTACTGTTGATCCTTTCTTAGATAAAGATGATTTAGGTGGACAATTCTCAGGATTAGGAATTATTAACTCTGCTCCTGCAGTTATGTTTGCTTTTGATGGTTTCTTAATTGTTGGTAACTTAAGAAAAGAAGTAAATAATCCAGAAAAAACAGTTCCATGATCAATTGTTTTATCAATGATTATTTGTGGAGCAATGTACATGATTATTGCTGTGATTCAATTATTAGCTGGAGTGGCTTCGCCTTATTTAGTATTCCAATTACTATTTGCTAATAATTTACAAGCTGCTAATGGTTTTGTGTTGTTTGTATCAATGCTAATCTTTATTAGTTTATTTGCTTCAACTAATTCAAACGTTTTAGGTTGTGTACATTCTTGTCAAGCAGTAATTGAAGAAGAAATTATTTTTGGTTGAAGATGATTTAAGAAGATTGCTAATGGTAAAAGATCTAATGTGTTTGGTGGAGCAGTATTAGGTGCATTTATTACCTTATTCTGGTTCTTAGTTGCAGGAATTCCATCAATTGTCTTTAATACTGACAATGTGATTGATGGAATGGGTAATACTTTAGTTATCTTCTTCTTTGTGATTTATGGTATTGTGCCTTTATTCTCATTAAAGTGATGATGTAAAGTTCCTGAAAGTGAAGTAAAACACTCTAAATCACAAATCTTTACAGCACCAATTGGAGCAATTGCCTGTGTTTCGGTTTCACTTTATGTAATGGTTTATACTTTCTTTATTGAACCAATTATTAAGGGTTTAAATGCACCATTTACTGAATGAGGATTATTCTTTAGTGGTAGTCAATTATTAATGTGAGAAGCTTTAATTGTCTTCTGATTAACTGTTGTCTTATTCTTTACCTTACCTTTCATTAATGACTTATTATTAAAGAAATATGATAAGCATAATAAACAAGCATTGATTTGACAAAAACCAAAACACGAATTTAATCCAAATAAAACTAATATATAGATATGGCTACTAAAACAACTAATAAAGATCTAGAACTTAAAAAACTTAAAGAAGAAATTTGTAAAGAATCACGTTTTTATGGTGAAAAATTACAAAAAACTAAAACTTATAAAGAAGCTCAAAAACTACTAACTACCTTTTGTAATTCTTTAGAAAAGAAAAAAGACAAGATTGTAAAACTAGTATTTGAAAAAAAGAAATAATTTTTTTATATAATACTAGCGTTATTACAAAGAAGTAATTATACTTCCTCTATTTTTTAAAGTTTTGAAGAAAGGGCAGATAATTCTGTCTTTTTTTCTTAATAATAAAGTTTGTTTTTTTTGTATAATACTAGCGTCGTGCAAAGAAGTAATTAAACTTCTTATGTTCAAATGTTTGAGGAAAAGACAGATAAAATCTGTCTTTTTTTTCTTATAATTCTTTTGTGTTTATGTCAAATAAAAGACAAAGAGAATTCCTTTCTCTTTCATAAAAAACAAGATAAAAAGCAGTTCTTCTACTTTTTTTTAAAATTGAAAATTGTTTTTTGTATAATACTAACGTTAACACAAATTTGGTCTTCCCAAATTTAAAATAGATAGGAAAAAAGATGGAATTTATCCGTCTTTTTTCTTTATAAATGTGTAAGAAAGATAGAAAATTTTGTCTTTTTCTTATAATTTTCTTGTGTTTATGTAGAAATAACATAAACACAAATTATTATCTATTTTATATGAAAGGAAAACCATGACTAAAGATAGTCAAAATTTTTGTGTTAATAAACGTCTAATCAAGAAAATTGGTAAAGAAGTCATTGTATACGGCAATCGTATTATTGAAAATTCTGATGAAATCACTTCTTGTGGCTTAGTACTATGTCTATATGAGTACATTAAATCACATAAACGTGATATCGTCAAACTAATTAAATTAGACAGTAAATAAATCTTTTTGCGGCGCAAGGTCAAATGCGCTGCGCTTTTATTTTATCCCACTATTATGTTTTTAGATGTATAAAAATACTAATGTCTAATATTAATAATTACACAAAAGTTAAAGAAATTATTAAGAACGCTAAATACTTGGTTGTATTTACTGGTGCTGGAATATCGGTTGAATCTGGTATTCCGGTTTTTACTGGTAATCATGGTTTATGAACTAAATATGATCCTAAGTTTATTGAATTATCTTACTTCTTTAATCATCCTAATCATTCATGACAAGAAATTAAAAAGATCTTTTATGATCATATGTTAAATAAAGCTCAACCTAATTTAGCTCATTTAACAATTGGTAAATGATTTAAACAAGGAATAGTTAAAACTGTTATTACCCAAAACATTGATCATCTACACCAAAAGGGTGGATGTAGTAATGTAATTGAGTTTCATGGAACAACTAAAACTATTAGTTGTACCAAATGTCATACAAAGTATGAAACATCTGAAATTGGTTTAAATATTCTTCCACCTAAATGTAAAAAGTGTGGTGGTTTACTTAAACCAGACTTTGTTTTTTATGGTGAAGGGATTAAGAATGATGTATATCAATCTGCTATTAAAGAAATATTAAAAGCAGATGTTATTCTCATTATTGGAACTAGCGGTCAAGTAATGCCTGGTAACTATTTACCAATCATGGCTAAACAACAAAATAATCCTGTTGTTATTGAAGTTAATCCTTCTAAATCTAGTTTTACTAGTGAAATAGTTGATTATTACTTTGATAATAAAGCTACCGAATTTTTTAAAATGCTTAATTTATAATTATTTACATATATATGAAACTTAAAACTTTATTTAAATGCTTAGGTGGATTAGCTATTTGTTCTAGTTTAATCCCGGTAGGGATGAGTTTTAATAATAAAGCTCTCTCTCTCTCTCTCTCTAAGTAACCAAAATGTTGGTAACTTAGATCAAAGTAATGAAGTTACATGGGATATTGATGATAGTGGATATATTAGTCCACATGATAAAAGTCAAGTTGGTGAATCTGTAATTATTCCAACAAAAGTTGGTGATAAAACCGTAATCGGAATAGATGCTAGGGCTTTTTCTAATTGTGAATCATTAAAAAGTATTACTATTCCCAATAGTATAAAAATTATTGGTACTTCTGCTTTTTATGGTTGTGCATATCTAGCTAGTATTAATATTCCAAACAGTGTAACTAGTATTAATGACGGTGCTTTTGATAATTGCGCTTCATTAACTAGTATTAATATTCCTAGTTCTGTAACAAAAATTGGTGGTGGTGCTTTTCATGGTTGCCCATTAACTACTATTAGCTTTTCTGATAACGATTCATATCAATGGGTGAATCATACTAATAAAGGTGGATGAATTGAAAGAAAGGATATCTCTGAAAAATTCACTTGTGCAACGGGATTAGCGTTTGGAGAAATTGACTTAAGTAACATAGATAATTTTAATGACGCTCAAAATATTTTTGCATATTGTTATGGAATAACAGAGGTTACACTTTCAGACAATTTAACTAGATTACCTAATAGAGCATTTTATAATGATGTTAATTTAGCTAGTGTTAACGTTCCTAATAACTTGGGAAATAGTATTAGTGAAGGTGTTCTTTACAATACACATTTAAAAGAAATTAGAATTAATGAAAACAATACTAATTGAATGTGAATGAATCATACCGATAAAGGTGGATGATTAGTAGGTAAAAGTTGAAATAATAAATTAGGTACCTGAGGTGGTTGTTTAGCTTTTGGTGAAATTAACTTAACTGCTCAAGGTAACATTAACTATATTTCTGGTAGTGCATTTAAAGGTTGTGGTGGAATTACTAAAGTAAATATTGATAGTAGTATTGTTAGAATTGAAGGAAATTCATTTACCGACTGTTATTCTTTAAATGAAATTACCTTAAACAAATCAAGTGCTGATAATATTGAATTTAGAAACAATTCATTTACTAATACAAATCGTTTGAAAAAAATTATTCTTAATCAAGATCTAGACCACATTGATACAAAACCAAAAACTGAATTAGTTAATGCTTTTAAAGAAAAATTTAATGGTTCTGGAGTAACAACAAATCCTGAATATTCTACTTGATTTGATAGCACTACAAAATCACCAACAGAAGCTTTAGATATTCATAATCTAAATATTGATGTTGAAACAATTATTGGTAATGGTTTTAAAGCTTGAAAAGATGTATCAAGAGATACAAGAGTAATTTCTGTTGAATGTGAAACTAGCAATAATAAGATTGTTGGCACGGCACATTTTAATAGTGATTTCACTAAAATAATTACTAATTTTAAAGCTACCGAAGAAATTAGTGATAGTTCTATTACTTTTACTCCTAAATTACACTTTGTTGATATCACTAATGTGATTGATAAATATGTTTACTTGCAATCAGGAACACTTCATTTTAAAACTAACAACAGTATTCTTGTTCCTATCTTAGGTGGTGTGTTTGGTGGAATTGTTGTAATTGGTTTAATCGCTGGTGGAATTGCTGTTTATAAGAAAAAGAAAAACAACAAAAGCAAATAAATATCTTTATTTAAAAAAAATAAACTCCTTTAAACTATTGTGGTTCATAAGGAGTTTTTTTATTAGTCATTAATTTCAAAGATTGTGGTAAATACGTATGGTTTTTTCTTTTTACTAGATCATACGTAGAATAACGATGTACTTTGAATTATTTTACGAATCGCATTACGGTTAATTCCATTAGATTTAGCTAATAAATTATTAACTTTATCTCTAATTGTATAAGCAATCTTTGATAATAAAGGTTGTGATTCTTTAACAAAGAATGAACCTTTAGAATTAATAGTTGGTAAACTAGCAACTTTTCTAGTTTTTGTATTAATTAAGATAGTGACATTAAAAATTCCATCATGACTTAAAGCTTTACGATATTTTAATGTGCTAGTTGAGTCAGTATCAATTTTGTTATTATTAACAAAAACATCATACATTTCCACAAAATTTTGGGTTTCAATTAATCTGTGGTTATAAATTTCTAAGATTTGGCCTCGGGCAACTTGAGTAACATTATCTGGGTGAATTCCAGCATCAACTGCGTTTTGTTTCAAAGCTCTTAACATCTTGTATTCACCATGAATAGGAACAACATATTGTGGGTTGGTTAATTTCATTAATAGTTGTTGTTCCATTTGCGTTGCGTGACCAGAGGTATGAAGTTTAGTTTCTTTACTGTTGGTTTTTACATTAACTCCAGCCATAAACAATTTATTTACTAATCGTTCTACAGCTTCAAAGTTTCCTGGAATTGGAGAAGAAGATAATAAAACAGTGTCAGTTGGTTTAAAGGTAATGTTTTTGTTCTTACCATTAGCCATATTATTAAGCGCGGCCATTTCTTCACCTTGTGAACCAGTACAAATAATCATGATTTCATTATCTTGATATTGGCTTAATTCGTCAGAGTCAATAAATTCTTCTTTAGAAACATTTAATAAACCAATTTCCATGGCAATCCGCACGTTATCATTCATGCTTCGTCCATATAAACAAATCTTTCGTTTATTTCTTAACCCAATTTCAATAATTTCTTCAATCCGTTGTAAGTTACTTGCAAAAGTAGCAACAAACACTCTTCCTGGACAATTTTCAATTAAGTTACGTAATTCTTCAATAACATATTTTTCACTAGGGGCAAATCCAGGAGTTTCAGCATTAGTTGATTCACAGAATAGGACATCAATATTTCTTCGTCCCATTTCAGCAACTTTTAAAATATCAAATTCATCCCCATTAGTTGAAAAGTCGAATTTAAAGTCTCCAGAGTGAATAATCTTGGCGTTTTTAGTTTCAATATAAACACCAAATGCATGCGGAATAGAGTGACATACACGATAAAATTCAAATTTAAATCGTGGGGTAATAATCTTAGTGTTGTCGTCAATTAATGATAGTTCTGGTAATTTAACATCGGGAAATTCACGTGCTCTTTTTTTAATTAATTCAAGTGCTAGTTGTGGTCCATAGATTTTCGGAATATGAACTTGACTTAATAAATAAGGAACTCCACCAATATGATCTTCATGTCCATGGGTAATAATTAAGGCTTTTACCTTGTCTTGATTTTCAATTAAAGAATCAAACGGACAAATTAAACCATTAACTCCAGGATATTCATTATCAGCAAATTTAATTCCACAGTCAATAATGTAGATTTCATCATCTTGTTGAAAAACATACATGTTTTTCCCAATTTCATCTACTCCTCCAAGTGATCATCACTTCGTAGGTTCACCATAGATTTCTTTAATTTCGTCTTCTTGAGCTTGAATAGCTTCTTGTTTTTCTTCCTCAAATAATTTTTTAATAAATTGGTTGTTGTCTTGATGCATAATCAATTTCTATATCTTTATTCATTCTGGTTTCGTCATATATGGGTTTTGTTGATTAATATGGTCATAATACAAAACACCACTTAAATGATCAATTTCATGTTGTAAACAAATACTTAATAGTCCTGAAGCATCTATTGTTATGTCTTGATGATTAATTAAATCATAAGCATCAACAATGATTCTGGCATGTCTTGGAGTAATGCCTTCGACTTTATCCTTAACTGATAAACAACCTTCACCAATACCAATATAGCTTATCGCTACTGATTTAGCTTTAATCACAGGATTAGCTAATAAATATTGATATTCGTGTTCCCCATCATGAAAATGAATATAAATAACTTGTTTCATTAACCCAACTTGGGGTCCAGCTACTGCAATTCCACTAGTTATTCCGTATTCATCAGCTTGATCAGCATAACAAATATCAATGTATTGTTGCATTTGTTTGATGAGTTTATCTTCTTCAGGACTAATGTTTTTAACATCAAGTGGTAAACAATGACAACGTAAACGTTTGTCCTTGTCGGATAAAATTAAATTTTTATTAAATTTCATTGTGAAATTAAACAACTTGATGTTAATCTAAAAATTAACCGTAGTCTCTATTATATTTATTTTTTATATAATTGAATATTGTCTAATCAACGCATAGTGCGCCTTTAGCTCAATTGGATAGAGCGTCTGGCTACGGACCAGAAGGCTATGGGTTCAACTCCTGTAAGGCGCGCCAGAATCGGGAAGTAGCTTAGCTTGGTAGAGCACTTGGTTTGGGACCAAGGGGTCGCAGGTTCGAATCCTGTCTTCCCGACCATAATGGCAGGGTATCTCAGTTGGTTAGAGAACTCGGCTCATACCCGGGGTGTCGTGAGTTCGAATCTCACCCCTGCTACCATATCTTTAGGAACTTTAGCTCAGTTGGTTAGAGCCCCCGACTCATAATCGGTTGGTCATAGGTTCGAGTCCTATAAGTTCCACCATAAGATAGAAAAACATTGTATAATTAACGCTCAACCATACAATGTTTTGTGGATGCTTACCCAAGTCTGGTTGAAGGGATCGGTCTTGAAAACCGAAAGGTGGGGAAACTCACGCAGGGGTTCGAATCCCTTAGCATCCGCCATCATTATCGCGGAGTAGAGCAGCTTGGTAGCTCATCAGTCTCATAATCTGAGGGTCGTTGGTTCAAATCCAACCTCCGCAACCATTGGTCCAGTGGTGTACCGGTTAACATGCCTCTCTGTCACAGAGGAGATTGCGGGTTCGATTCCCGTCTGGACCGCCATATTTAGGTTTCATAGCTCAGTCAGTAGAGCAAAGGACTGAAAATCCTTGTGTCGACAGTGCAATTCTGTCTGAAACCACCATCAACAAATTCCTCATTATCAGACCAAAGATAACAGGTCTGATTTTTTTATTATTTGTTTATTAATTAATTAAATAGAATTTAATTATTATGAGTTTGATTATCGATGGTAAATTAATATCTAGCCAAATAAAGAACGAATTAAAAGATGAAGTATTAGCACTAAAAAATAAAGGTGTTATTCCAACTTTAGCGGTAATTCAAATTGGGGATGTTCATGCGAGCAATGTTTATATTCGTAATAAAAAGAAAGCCGCAGAAGATATTGGTATTAAATTTATCCACTTTCAATTCAATGAAAATATAGATAATCAAACATTATTAGAAAAGATTGGTGAAATAAATAATGATCAATCTATTCATGGTTTGTTTGTGCAATTACCTTTGCCTAAGCACATTAATGAAAATGATGTGATTAATAAAATTAATCCAAACAAAGATGTTGATTGTTTTTCGTTAATTAACATCGGTAAACTATGAACAGCTAAAAAAGACAATTTAGTAATTAAACCTTGTACTCCAGCAGGAATTATTGAATTACTAAAAAGAAGTAATGTTGAGTTAAGTGGTAAGGATGTAGTAATTGTTGGTCGAAGCAACATTGTTGGTAAACCATTAGGTGCTTTGTTTTTATTAGAAAACGCAACAGTAACTATTTGTCATTCCCGATCTAAAGATTTAGCTAACATTTGTAAAAAAGCAGATGTACTTGTTTCTGCTGTTGGAATTAGTAAATTTATTAAAAAAGATTTTATTAAGCAAGGCGCTGTTGTAGTAGATGTGGGAATCAATCGAAACGAAGAAGGAAAAATTTGTGGTGATGTTGATTTTGAAAATGTTAAAAGTTTAACATCAAAAATAACTCCGGTCCCTGGAGGGGTTGGTCCAATGACAGTGGCAATGTTAATGAAAAATTTAGTACAGTTAACTAAACTACAAAATAAGTAATTATTTTGTAATTCATTGATAAATTTTCTTAATTGTTTTATGATCTAATTCTTCAGATCTAACGGTTTCAGTTAATTTAAACTTTTTAAATAATTCTTCTACTTTATCTTTATATTGAGTGCTTTTTAAATTATTTTTTAGTGTTTTTCTTTTTGCTAAAAAGATTAATTTTAAAAACCGACTAAAGTTTTCGTCAAAGTTATTATTTTGTTTTTCTAATTTAACAAATTCTGAATCAACTTCTGGGGCTGGTTCAAAACATTTGCTAGGTACATTTAATAACTCAGTACATTCTGCTTGATTTTGAAATGTAACACTAAATGAGTTGTATGTTTTGTGTTTTGGTTTAGCAACTAGTCTTTGTACAACTTCTTTTTGAAGCATACAATACATAGTATTAATATTCTTGTCAGCTAAAAACTTAATGATGATTAATGAACTTATTGAATATGGTAGGTTGGCTACAATAATAACTTTTTTATGCTTTTTTGTAATTTGATTAAAGTCAAAATCTAAAACGTTAGCATTAAAAATTTCAATATTTTTAGTTTCTATTAATCTTTCATTTAAATAATCAAATAATCTTTTATCTAATTCAATTAAATAAAGTTTTTTATTTAATTTTAAAAGTCTTTGTGTTAGTGCTCCTAATCCTGGGCCAATTTCGACAATAGCATCTATCTCATTTAAATCCAATGATTCAATAATTAAATCAAGAATATCTTCATTAACTAAAAAGTTTTGACCTAACTTACGGCTAGGAAAAAACTTTTCTTGTTTAATAAATTTACTTGGGTTAATAAATTTCATTAGCTTAATTCAATTCTTCCAACAGATGATTTAAACTTCTTTTCTCTTTGTTTCAAGATAATTACATGCATGATGTAAGATTGAAGAATTGAGAATAAAGCATTAAAGAATCAGTATACCCCTACTCCGGTAGGTGTAAAGGCCACGATTAAACTCATTGCTCCTGTAAACACATATTGGAACATCATTCGTTTTTTATTTTCTTTTTTACCTTTGCTTGATGCGGTTTGGGCTTGCCGGTTACGGTGTTTAGCTCATCTAGTTGGTAATCAAGTAGAAAGGAATTGAACTGGAATAACAATAATTAAGAAGAATAAATAAGTTCATCCACCATCAATAAAGTTGCTGAATAGTTGTGTTGTTGGTGTATATGAGAAGTTTCAAATATTAAATAATACTGTCGCTTTTAATGGTCTTAATATTGTTACTACCCGATAAATAATTAAGAAAATTGGTAAGGTAATTAAAATTTGTTCAAAAGCAGCAAAAGGGTGGATATTGTTTTTCTTATATAAATCCATTATTTCTTGTTGCTTCATCTGTTTTGATTGACTATCTTTTAAACCTTTATACTTAGCATTAATTTCTGATAACTTACCATTAACTTCACTCATTTTTTCGTTTTGTAAAGTTGATTTAACAGTAGCTAACATTGTTAAAATCCGGATGATAATAATTAAAACTAAGATTCCTAATAATCCGTTTAATCCACCTCATCATGCGTGTCCTGCTCAAGTAATGTTTAGTGTTAATCAAGCTCCTGGTCAAACAAACCATCCATAAAAAGGGCCGTATTGCATTGACCATCTATTAAATGTGTGATATTCTTGTAGTGGCGAGCTTGATAAATCGTAAGCTCATAAATTTGTTGTTCCAAATGAAAAACCAAATTCTAGACCAGAACCAATTGCTTGACTTGATGCTACTGAAGGATCAAAAGAAGTTTGAAAACATCCTCACATTCCCATAACAAAAAAGAATAATAAAACAAAGATCTTAGATCATTTCCAAATTTGTTTAGCAATATTAATTAATTTACTTGTTTTATTTTTTGGTTTAACTCAAAATGGACTAAAAACATCAGGATTGTGGTTTCCTGAGTGATCAACTTTTAATCTAAAAAGTGGTTTTTTACTCATTTCTAATTTTTTGATAGATTTCTTTGAATTTATTTTTGATCGTTTTGTAGTCTTTATCCAAATATTCTTTTTTAATCACAATTAAACAATCAATGTTTTTATAACTGTCTAATTCTTTGATAACGTTTCTTATTTGGCGTTTTATTTTGTTTCTAATTACTGCAGTTCTAAAGTTTTTCTTATTAACACTAATCGCGTATTGAAATCCGAGATTGTCGTTTTTTAAAAAGATTAACAGAAAGAGTGAGTTAGAAAGTTTTTTACCTTTTAAACTTAAACGTTTAAAATCTTTTTTCTGTTTTAATGAACAAAAAAAATTACTTTTCATCAGCAGATGAAAGTTTTGCTCTTCCTTTTAGACGTCTTTTAGCTAACAATTTACGTCCTTTAGAAGTTTTAGTACGTTTTCTAAAACCAGACACTTTAGCTCTTTTTCGCTTGTTTGGTTGAAATGTTCGTTTCATATATTTTAATAGTATATGTATTATAATAAATAAGCTAAAAAAGCTCATTTTTTATTATTTTCATGGTTACTAACTACGATTTTCAAATTATTAAAAATAACTTCAACAAGATTAAAGAAGAAATTAAAAAAGTAATAAATGATGATAAAGTTTATAACGAATTTATTAAAGGTATTTTGTTATATGCTTTAGAACAAAATGAAGTTGTTTTATTAGTACCTAATAAGTTTATTAAAAATACTATTCTAAGTAACTATGAAAACACACTAAAAACTATTTTTAATCAAGTTTTAAAAACAAATTTTGATTTAGTTTTTTTAACTAACGAAGAAATGGTTGAAAGAGAAGAAAAAAATAATAAAAATCAACAAGTAATTTCTTTCTTTTCAAAGGCTAATACTAATACTTTGTTTTTATTTGAAAATTATATTGTTGGTCCTTTTAATAAAGCCGCTTATAATGCTGTTCAAAGTGTTTTTAATAACCGTAATTGAAACCCGATTTTTGTTAGTGGTGGTGTTGGTTTAGGAAAAACTCATTTATTAAATGCTGTGGGTAATGAATTTATTAAAAAATACCCAAATAGTAATGTTTTATTCATTTCTTGTGATGATTTTATTCATGAATTTTATAAAGCATTAAGCAGTGGAAATAATAAAGAAATTGAAGCTTTAAAAGATAAATATTGTGCTTGTGATTTGTTATTAATTGATGATATTCAATTTCTAGCTAAAAAAGAAAAAATTAATGAAATCTTCTTTACAATTTTCAACCATAATGTTTCTAAGGGAAAAATCATTATTATGAGTAGTGATAAAGCTCCTGATCAACTTGAAAATTTTCAATCAAGAATGAAGTCGAGATTTAATTCTGGTTTGTATATTGAAATAAAAAAACCTTCGGTTGAAATGATTGTTTCAATTTTGGAAGAAAAAGTTAAAAAACTTCAACCACAATTTATTTTTCCTAAAGAAACTATTAACTATATTGCTAGAAGAAAACATGATGATATCCGTAAACTTCAAGGATATTTAAATGTTGTTCATTTTTATGCTTTAAATAATCTTTCTCCTGGGGCAATTATTACTGTCGATATCGTTCAAAAAGCAACTAAAGTTTCTGATCAAGAAGAAATTGTTTATCGCGGTTTTGATGTTGATCCAAATATCGTTATTGAACAAATTTCATATGCTTATGGAATTAATCCAAAAGATACTAAATCAAAATCTAGGGTTCAGTCAATCGTTAATTGCCGAAATGTTTGTATGTATGCTTTAAGAAATAAATTTAATATGAAATTTAATGATATTGGTAAATATTTTTCAAATCGTAACCATTCAACAATTATGGAAGCAATTAAAAAAGTGGAAAATTTATTTATTAAGGACCCAAAAGCTAAGGAATTTGTAGAAAATATTTATAAAAATATCTAATTTCCTTGTTGTTAACTATGTTAAAAATTAATTCTTTACTGTTAGATTCATTCAATTAATTTAAAGTTTCCAACATTAACCAACAAACAAACATTGCTAATAATTAATAGTTAAATTAAATTTAATTAAATAAACTAAATATTTTTAGATAAACGTTTCTTTTATCTCTATTAAATATTTAAAATAAGATAAACTTATGAAATTAATAATTGAAACAAAGAAGTTAAGAGAAAAATTGCAAATATGTGTTTCTACCATTGATGCATTAAACATAAACCCTGCTTTAAGTGGTATTCTAATCGATGTTAATAGTGATAATATTCAATTAACCAGTTCAAATGGTTCAATCTCAACTTTAACTCATATTAAAGAAGGTGTTAAAGAATCTGTTCAAGGAAAAGTTTTAGTAAAAGGTAAAACTTTATATGAAATTATTAACAAAATTAAAGCTAAAGAAGTTTTGTTAGAAAATGTTGAGGAATCTAGTTTATTAATTAAAACAGATAATTTTTCTTGTGAACTTAATTTAATGGATGTTAATACCTTTCCAGTTATTAATTTTGAACACATTAATTGAAATAAAATTAATTTTTCAGCAAAAACAATTAATTCAATTATTAATAAAATGATTAACTTTGTTTCATCTAATTCAGAAAAGATTGTTCCTATTTCTGGAGTTTTATTAGATTCTGAATCAGTTGAAGGAAAAATTACTGTCGCAGCAACTGACTCATTTCATTTAGCTTCATACAATTATGAAAATAATGAAAATGAAAAATTTAAAATTATTGTAAGCCCACAAATTTTAAGATTCATTAGTGGATTAATCAGAGAAAAACAAATAAATGTTGATTTCTATATTAATGATCAAAAAATAATTTTTGAAGTTGACGGTGATATTTTCTCTTCAACTTTAATTAATGGACAATATCCATCTTTCAATAAATTCTTTGATATTGAAAATAAATATCATTTTGATGTTAATAAAAATGAATTAATGGAATCAATTGATTTAGCATCTGTACTTTCATCAAGCGAGAAAAGACCTTTAATTCAATTTATTATTGAAAATGACGAATTAAGTTTAAGTGCAAGAAGTATTGAATCAGGAACAAGCAGACAAAGTATTAAAATTCAAAACTCTAATGTTGATAATAAGACAACATTTGTTCTAAATATTAGATATTTAAGTCATATTTTAAAGGCTGTTAATAATGAAACTATTACTTTTGAATTTACTAGTGAAAATGGTGCAATTAAAGTAGTAGAAACAAACAACAAAGAATCTAAATATTTAATTTTCCCAATCCGTTTCTAATATGGATAAATCAGTTTTAATTGAAAAAAGAAAGAATTTATTAAATCAAAACAAGAATACTAATGAGATTTATTTAAATTCAAAATTTATTAATATTTTGGAAATTCTAGATCAAAAAACTCTAGAAGATTTTTTATTTAAAGATATTAATTCCATTATTATTCAAAAAGGAAGTTTATCTTCTAATATCAAAAATCAAATTAATGCTATTGACACATTAGATGATTTAAAGAAATTTACTGAACTACAAAATTACACATTCACTAATTTTCCAGAAAATTATACACCAGCCGAATTAGAAGATTTAAAAGAAAAAATTTCTAAAAAGATAATTGATCAAAAATTTAAAATTCTTGATGAATTAACTAATTTACAAAGTTTTTCACAATTTGATTATTTTGAAAATTCAATTTGAAAATTATTTTTAAGTTATGGAATTTTAACTGGTGTTTCAGAATACACAAATAAAGATCTTTTATATTTAAGAGCACCGTTAATAAATATTGAAATTAATGTTGAAAAAACAGATGACGGCAGTTTAAAAATTTCTAAAAGAGACGAAGGAACTTTAATTGCTAACGAAATTCTAATTAACACTTTAGAATCACAATATGAAATTGTTTCTAATCTAAATGAATTTTTTAATACAAAAAACAACGAAAAAGAATATGTTATTAATGAATATTTAAATTTATTTACAACAATTTTTCCTAACACAACATTTAAAGAATATTTACCACATTACACTAAAGTTTCTAAAGAAAAACTGGCTAGGGATTTAGGTCATAATTTATTTATTGATAAGAAATTTGTTATTTCTTTAATTAATCCACTAGGTGGAAAAATTTTAAGAGATTATGATCAACTATTAAGTGAAGATTATCAATTTCCTGTTGTTGATTCAATTTTTACTAGCAATTTAAACAATTTAATCTATGAAAAAGATAGTGTTTGAGAATTAAATAGAACACTTAATTTATCACAAAAACTAGCAGTAGTTAATTCATTTGATAAAAACGTTTTAATTTATGGGCCTCCAGGAACGGGAAAATCTGAAGTTGTTACCTCATTAATTGCTAATGCGATTGCTAGACGTAAAACAACACTAGTAGTTAGTGAAAAAAGAGCAGCTTTAGATGTTATTGATGAACGTTTAGGAAATTTAAATAATTTAGTAATGTCCGCTTTTGATAATAAAACAAAAGAAGTTTTTTATCAAAGAATTCTAAATATCAACCAAAAAATTCTTTATTCTAACATGGTCAACTTACCTAATCAAGAAGCCGGTTATAATGAACTCTATAGCTATTTCTTAGTATTAGATGAATTAAATAAATTTAATGATGTTTTTGGTAATTCAGCAGAGGAAATTATTGATAAGTCAAAAGAAATTAAAGAAGAACTATTTACTAAATATCTATTAACAATTAAAAGATTAATGGAACTTAAAAATCAAAACAAAGAAATCAGCTATGAACAATTAGTTGAAAAAATTTATTCGTTTATTGAAATAAGAGATAAAATTCAAAATTTATTTCAGGTAAAAGAAACTAACAAAAATATTTTCAATAAAGAAAAAATCAATGAAGTTCTTAAAAATCTAGAAAATGAAAAAGATCAAGAATTTATTCTTTGTCATTTCATTAAAACAGGAAACATTGTTGAAAAAAAAGGGTTCTTTAATAAACACTATAAAGAAGAAAAAGACATTGATATTAATGAACTAAAGAGTTTATTAGAAAGTATCAAAGAAAATAACATTAACTATATTTCTAATGTAAGTGAAATTAAATTATTCTTTGAAAATTGTTCTAACCACAAAGAATATTTAAGTTATTACAATTGAACAACGAAAACAAAACTTAAGAATTTTATCAACTTAATTAATAAAAAAATAACAATCAATAATCTATTACATGATTATTGAAATAAAAAACAATCATTTGCCAGTAAGTTAGACAAAATCTTATTAGACTTCTACACTTTCAATCTTAAACAAGAAATGATTAAGTCAAGAGAACTTGATAAAAGCTGAACTGAATTAATTAGAAAAGCAAACTTACAAAAAAAACCATCAATTAACAGAATAATTAAAAACCATTACGATTTATTAAGAATTGTTTTTCCGATTTGGTTATTATCTCCAGATTCAGCTGCTTCAATTCTTCCGCTTAATAAAGGTGAATTTGATATAGGTGTTTTTGATGAATCATCACAAATGAGAGTAGAAAAAGGATTGCCACTTATTTATCGTTGTAAATCATCAATTATTTCAGGAGATGATAAACAATTAAAACCAACCGATTTCTTTCAAAAAGTTACTGAACTTGGTGAAGAATATGAAGGTCATCTAGATAATGTTGATTCATTATTAGATAAAGCCAAAACATCAAACTGAATGAGTTTTACTTTAATGAATCATTATCGTTCAATTTATGAGGAATTAATTTATTTCTCAAACTATTACTTTTATGACAAAAAATTAATTTGTATTACTAAGAATCATAACAATCAAAAATCAATTATTACTGTTGAAGCAGAAGGAATTTATAATCGAGAAAAAGGGATAAATGAAAAAGAAGCAAATTTAGTTGTTAAATATCTAGTTGACAATATTGAAAAATACAAAAAAATTATTGTTATTACATTTAACCAAAAACAAGCTGACCATATTACTGTTTTATGTAATGTAAATAATAATTTAAGACAATTAATTGATAAACGACAAATAAAGATTAGATCACTAGAAAACGTTCAAGGAGACGAAGGAGATTTAGTTATTATTTCTTCAACATTTGGAAAAGACAACAATGGTAAATTTATTCAAAACTTTGGTCCAGTAAACCAATTTGGTGGGATGAACCGAATTAATGTAATGATTACCAGAGCCAAAGATCAAATGATTGTCATTAAATCAATGAAGGCTAATGATATTACTAATGTTGAAAACCTAAACACCAAGGTTCTCCATGATTTCATTCAATATATTGAACAACTTCAAGTTAATAGCAACATTATTTCTGAATCTATTAGTCAAGAGCAAAACATTACTGAATCTAATAATTTAGTTGACTTAATTAGAAATGAATTTAATGATTATTCAAACATTGAATTTTTAACTAATCAAAAAATTGGAACAAACAAAATTGATGTTGTTATCAAAAATAAAGAAACAAATCAAATTAAAGTTTTATTAGTTATTGATGATAAAACCAAAGTTGATGAATATGTTAAAAATCGACCAACAATGGTTCAAAGTATGGATCGTCAAAAATACTATGAAGATCGAAACTATAAAACAATGAGAATTAATAGTATTGAATGAGCCGTTAATAAAGATATTACGATTAACAAAATTAAAGAACTTATCCAAATATAAAATAATTAAACTATGAGTTTATCAGCTGGAATTGTTGGTTTACCAAACGTAGGAAAATCAACTCTATTTAACACTATTACTAACCTAAAAGTAGAAGCGGCAAATTATCCGTTTGCTACTATTCAACCGAATGTTGGTGTAGTTAAAGTTAAAGACCAAAGATTAATTGAACTTGGTAAACTAATTGATCCAGAAAAATTAACATTTGCTACATGTACATTTGTTGATATTGCCGGATTAGTTAAAGGTGCAAGTAAAGGAGAAGGACTAGGAAACCAATTCTTGGCTAACATCTCTGAAGTAGATGCGATATGTCATGTAGTAAGATGTTTTGAAGATAAGGAAATCACTCATGTTTATGATACGGTAGACCCAATCAGAGACATGGAAATTATTAATCTAGAGTTAATAATGTCAGATCTTGATTTAGTTACTAAACGTTATTCACGGGTTTTGCCTAAATATAAATCAGGAGATAAAAGCCTAGAAGTAGAAATTAATGTTTTGACTAAACTAAAAGAAACACTAGAAGCTAATAAACTAGCGAAAACTTTAGAATGGGATAAAGAAGAAAAACAAATTTTAAAGAACTATAACTTATTAACAATTAAACCCACTTTATATATTGCCAACATTAATGCCGACGATATTAATAACCCCGACAACAACCGACATTATTTAAAACTAAAAGAATTTATTGCTAAAAATTCTAACGATAAACTTTTACCTATTTCAGTTAGTATGGAATTTGAAATTTCATTATTAAATGAAGAAGACAAACAATCATTTATTAATGATTTAGGTGTTAAAGAAATTGGAATTGATAAATTAATTAAGACAACCTATGATTTATTAGGTTTAAAAACATTCTTTACCTTTGGTAAAAAAGAAACAAAAGCCTGAACATTTAAAAACGGAATGAGTGCCCCTCAATGTGCAGGAATTATTCACAGTGACTTTGAAAAAGGGTTTATTCGTGCAGAAGTTTACTCATATCAAGACTTAATTGAATTAAAGTCTGAAAACGCCGTTAAAGAAAAAGGAAAAATGCATGTTGAAGGAAAAGACTACATCATGAAAGACGGAGACGTATGTCTATTTAGATTTAATGTTTAATTAAACGTTATATTCGTAAATTTTGCAGTGTTCTGGTGCTTTAGTAATAACCAAAAAATCTTTTTCTTTAGAAAAATAAAAAGCAAACAACCTACCAACCCAAGAATGTGAAACAACAACAATAACATCATTCTTGTTACTATTTTTAATAATTTCATTTAAGAATGGTTTTACGCGCTTGTTATACATGTCTTTAATTTTTTCTACACCCAAGCCAAAATCTGTATTTAGTTCAAAATCAGCAAGAGCAACCTTGTCTTCCGCTTTTGCTTCTTTTTTATCTAATTTCCCTAGTTCTCTTTCTAATAATCGATCATCAATAATTGGTTTTTTATTACAAACAAAAGCTATTTTTTCAGCTAAAAACAAAGCTCTTTGAATAGGTGATGAATAAATCTTAGTTATTTCATTAACTAAAGTTTGATTCTTTTTTAATGAATCGATTAGTTGATTAATCTGATCATGTCCAATATCAGATATTTGACATTCTCTTCTTCCACACCAAAGATTACTAATATTACTTTGGGTTTTAGGGTGTCTAATGAACAAAATCTTCATTCTTCTATTAATATATATTTAAAAATATAATAGAAAGAATTTATAAATACAGCTATGTTCCGCTTAAAAGCACGAGACAAAAAAAACAAACTTAACTATATTCTAAACATTCTTACATGAGTAATATTAATCGTAGTTAATATTATTGGTGTTTCGCTTTTTGGTGTCTATGTAGCTAACGGAAGCAACCAACCTGAACTTATTATTGCTTCAACTATTTTTTCTTTAGGGTTTTCAGCAGGATGAATTGTTGGCCAAATTCTTTATCGATTCTTTTATGATATTTATTTAAAAAAATTAGCTAAATATGAAGAATTAGAAATTTATCATTCTACAAAACTACCTAAAGATAAACCAAAAGTAGTTTGTGTTTATACAATACACGATGATTTATTTCCGGCTAAAGTTTTACATTTAAAAAAACAAACATATAAAAACATAGAAATTTGAATTTCTGATGGATCTGAAAAACCAGAAAACAAAAAATTTGCTAAAGAATTTGCATTAAAAAACGGAATTAATTACTATCGATTATCTTCTCCAAGTAAAAATAAAGGGGATAACTTAAATAGATTCCTTAAATATAGTGGAGCTAAATTTGATTATTTAATGATTCAAGATCCTGATGTTATCATTCCTGAAAGATTTATTGAATCAAGTTTAAGATTTTTCTATAGCAAAAACAATTATTCAAATAAATTAGGATACATCTCTCCTTGTATCTATACATACCGTGGAAAATCAATATTTAGTGAAATGTTTAGAATCGGTTGAGATGGATTAAGACAAGTTTTTGACGGAGTTAAATGATTTTCTCCAAACTCTAGAACTAATTTTTATAGTGCTTGTTGCTTAATTAAAAAAGAAGTTTTAATTGATGAACAAAATCCCAAACAACTTAAATTTCCAGATGGTTCTTTAGAAGATTGATACTTAGAAATTGATGCTAATAGAGCCGGATGACATGGAATAATTAATTTACTTTGTGTTGCTAGAGAAAAATTTGATGAAAACCCAATGGTATTTCAAAAAAGACAAGTTAGAATTGCTAATTGACTTATGAAATATGAAAAAGAAAAGAAGTTTAAAAATTTTAATGAAAGATATTCAAGCGATGAAATGGCAACAACAGCAGTTAGTTTTGTACCGTTGTTATCAGCCATCTTAATTTTCTTAGTTTTTCCATTAGCGTTTTGAGTTTTTTACTCATATTGAAACACAATATTTAGTATTACAACACTATTTATTCCTATTTGTGTTGTAAGCGGGCTTATTGTTGTCTTTTTAATAATTAATTGAATTTATCTAGCTATTAGAGCTGATACGAAATCAATATTAAAAAGAATTTTTTCTGTGTTTTTTGTAATTGGAATGTTACTTGCAATTGTTCCAAGATTTATGAAAACATTTATTGATGCTTTCTTTAAATCTAAATATGAAGAGTTTTCTTCTTCAATAAAATCAGGGAAACAAATGGCATCAACTAGAAAAAAACTTTGACTTTTTGTTATACCAGACATTATTTGAAACTTAATTTTAGCAGCTGTTATTGCCGGAACAATAACATTGTTTGTTCTAACAAAAGCAATTGAAAATCAATGATTATTTTTATTGTTTTCATTTATTGTAATACCTTCAGGAGTTTTATATTTAGCAACTCTGTTTGAAATTATCTTCATGATAACCGGAATAATCAACACAAATAAAAAATATAGTGACGACCTAGTCAATATAAATTGATCTAACAAACGAGACATGCTTCTTGATGTAAATAAAAAGTTCTACAAGAAAAATAGAAATATCCCAAAAAGTCAAATGTTTCGTTAATTAATATGAAAAAAAGAAAATTCAATATTCGTTTTTTCAATCACATTAAAATGAATAAAGATACTGTTACAAAAGTATGTAATTCATCTGATTTTTATTATCAAGAAAAGTTTAAAAATGAAATTGAATGGCTTGTTGCTGCTCAAAAAATTATTCCTTATTGTGTTCCCAAAGTAATTGATTATTCAACAAATAAAAATAATTTATTTGTTAAGTATGTCAAAATCCAAAAGGATACAATTCATGATTGTTTAATTAGTAAAGAAAAAATTAATTGAACTAAATTAGTTAAAGTTTTAAAAAAACACTTTAACAAATGTCAAAAGATTAGTCCAACAGACAAAGAAATATTAAAGGATAAATGACAACTAAAAATTAAAAAATTTTATATTGATCGAACAATTAGTCAAATTGACAGATTAGAAAAAGAAGTTAAAGTAACAAAAAACAACAAAAATTTAATTTTTTTTACAAATGAGTTTATTTATATCAACAACAAAAAATATCCTTCTTTAAAAACAATTAGAGATTTCTTAAATAAGCAAAAGAAAAAACAAACAGGAATATTTAAAGATTTAATCCAATTAGAAAAAAACAGAATTTGTTTTTCTCACTTAGATATGGTTTTTTCTAACATGTTCTTAGATACTAAAAACCAACTTAAATTAATTGATGCCAGAGGATCTTTTGATACATCTAAAAAATATGGTGATAAATATTATGACTATGCAAAAATATGACAATGTATCAATGGTTTATATGACTTTATTATTGAAGATGAATTTTATTTACAAGTAAATAAAAACAAAGTTAATTACAAAATTAAATCACCTAAACTAAGCAAATATAAAAAAGAAATTATAAAGACATTCCCCAAATCTAAAACCAACATTATTTTCTTGATTGAAGCACTACAATTTTTAAATATGCCACCATATCACAAAGACAAACCAAGAAGACAAACTGTAATGATTTGTACAGGCATTACACACTTTTGTGATTTAGTTAAAGAAACATGAAAATAATTATTACAGCAGCAGGCCTTGGATCAAGATTTAAAGAAATTGGCATTAAAGAAGAAAAATACGAAATTGTTGTTCGTAACAAACCAATTTTTTATTGATCTTTAAATTCGTTAAAAAATTTATTTAACGAAGATTTTATTTTTATTTTTCATAAAGATACCTATAGAAAAGAATTCGTTGAAAAACAATTAAAAGATTTAGGGATTAGTAAATGAAAACTAATTCTTATTGACAAGAGAACTGACGGGCAAGCAACAACAGCGCTATTAGCAGATTCATTAATTAATGAAAAAGACGACGTTTTAATTTTTAATATTGACACTTACATTAATCCAGACGAAATTAGCCTCTCTACATTTAATAAAGATGGAATTATTGTCACAACAAAAGCAAAAGGAGAGCATTGATCGTTTGCAAAAACAAATAAAAACAATAGAGTTATTGAAGTGAGTGAAAAAGTTAGAATTTCTGAAAATGCTAGTGTAGGTATGTATTACTTTAAAGAATGAAGATTATTTAAAGAAGCATACAAGAATTCTAAAGAAGAAGTAATTAAAAAATACAAAGAATTTTATATTTGTCCTATGTATCAATATCTAATTGATAATGATTATGAAGTTTTTATTCACAATATTAAATTATCAAGTTTGGTTTGTCTAGGAACACCAAAAGAAGTTAGTGAATTTGATCCTTTTTGAAATAAATAAAATTTATTTCACTGATTTATTTATCTTTTGTATAACTTAGCGTATGAAATTAAACGCTTTTAACAAACACAAAGGTTGAGTTGAAGTTATATGTGGACCAATGTGTGCTGGAAAATCAGAAGAATTAATTAGACGTGTTAATCGTTTTAAATATGCTGATATTTCCTATTTAGTTTTTAAACCTAAAATTGATACTAGAAGCAAATCTGAAGCTAAATCTAGAGATGGTAAAAGAGTTAGAGCAATAGAAGTTAGTAAATCAACTGACATTATTGAACATCTAAGAGCAGAAAAAAGATGTGATCGTTTATATGACGCTGTAGCAATAGATGAAGCTCAATTTTTAGATGAAGAACTAGGAAAAGTTTGTAACGAATTAGCTAACCGTGGCTATGTTGTTTATGTAGCAGGATTAGACTTAGATTTCCGTGGTGAACCGTTTCCGTCTATGAAGGAATTGTTAGCATATGCAGATGTGGTTACTAAATTAACTGCGATTTGTACAGTTTGTGGTGCAGAAGCTAATCGAACACAAAGGTTAATTAATGGGAAGCCAGCCAAATATGATGATCCATTAATTCAAGTCGGTGATACTGAAGCTTACGAAGCTAGATGTCGAAGTCACCACGAAGTTATCAATAAAAAGAAACTTATATAAGTAAAATAAAGAAGAGTTTCAATAAATTATGAAATTTAAAAAACAAAAATTTCAATCAAAAACTACTAAAAAACCAAGAGATGCTTGAGAAATAGCAGGAATTGAATTTTTAAGATTCATTCTAATTTTCTTAATTATGTGAACTGAATTTAGAAATCCAGATCACTCTAAAAATATCATCACATTTGATATTGCTGTTCCCTGCTTCTTAATCTTAACTGGTTATTGTTTTGTAAGTAAGAAAACAATTTTTAAGAATCTATTTGCAAGTTCAATTATTTATATGGTTGTTGGAGTAATACTTTATACAGTTTTATATAACGTATCACCGCACCACATGAGTCCTGTTGTTGATTCTGAAATACCTTATAAAATTTGAGATCCATTAAAAATTATTACTGAATTTAATTTTATTAAGGACCATTATTCAACTTGATGATTCTTGTTTGTTTTATTAATCTTATTCTTGTTCTGCCCACTAATTAATAAATTATTAGTTAGATATAACCAATGATTAACATTAGGAGCAATCTTCTTTCTATATTTAATTACTTATGCATATGAAGTAGAAATTGGAGCAGGTAAAACAGACAGATTATTCTCATTATTTACAATCGGAGATGTTTTATTAGCAATTTCTTTATATGCAGTTGGAGGATGATTCTCTCACAACTTTAGAGATAAGCTAAATAATTTAAAAGCTTACTATACAGTTCCAGTATATTTATTAATTATTGGTGGATGAATTGTAATGTGTGTATATAACAAACAAATTTGTCCAATCGTTGATGGTAAGAAAACAAATTTTGCTGTTGACACAACACAATTTACTTCTATTCCTTCGGTATTAGCTTCTATTGCTTTAGTACAACTATTCCAAATGATTAAGTTTAAAGAAAACAATAGAATTCATGAACACTTACACAAACAATCAATGTGATTAGGAGAAACAGTATTATTAATTTATTTATTCCATGGACTTGTTTATGAGTTTATTAAGTTAAATCCAACATTATTAAATTTAGGTGGAAGCGATGGATTAACATTAGAAAAATTCTTTGTTGTTACATCAATTACATTTGTTGGTTGTTTATTAACATTCCCTTTCTATATTTGATCAGCAAAACAAATTGAAAAAGGTTTTGATTGAATTGGAAATAAAGTTAAATTAAGCAACGGAATTAGATAAGAATTTATCTAGAAAGAAAAACAGGAGAAGGTTTTATACCAAACTCCTGTTTTTTCTTATATAAGCTATTAATTATTATCTGCAGCTAAAACTTGACTAGCTGTAATATAAGCTAATTTAACAACGTCGTCTGTTGTAGCACCACGAGATAAATCATTAACTGGTTTAGCTAAACCTAAGACAATTGGACCAATGGCTTGGTACCCGCCAAGACGTTGAGCAATTTTATAACCAATGTTAGCAGCATCAATATTTGGGAAGCAGAAAACATTTGCTGATTCATTTCATGTAATGTCTTTTGCCTTCTTTTGCATTACTCTAACATCATAAGCAGCATCAAATTGAATTTCACCATAAACACTATATTTTTTAGTGAATTCTTCATCAATAGTAATAAGTTTATAAGCTTGAGAAACCTTATCAACCGATTCACCTTTACCGCTTCCAGCAGTTGAATAACTTAATAAAGCCATACGCACAGCTTTTAAGTTAGCAACTGTATTAGCAAATACAGCTAATGATTTAGCAATTGAACATAATTCTTCAGCGCTAGGATAAATATTTACTGAACAATCACCAAACACTAATCTTTCATTATTTCTTTCCATAATGAAAGCACTAGAAACAGTTTTTACACCTTTAGCTGGTTTAACAATTTGTAAAGCCCCTCTTAATGTATCTCCAGTTGTGTATTCAATACCACAAATTTCTGCGTCAGCATCACCGGCAGCAACCATTGCAGAAGCTAAGAAGTTAGGTTGTTTAGATAATTCTTTTGCTTTATCTAAATCAACACCTTTATCCTTACGAATTTGGTGAATTAATTCAGCATATTTTTTTAAATCATCTGATTCAATAACAACTCTTTTAATTGATTTAGGTAAATTAGCAGGAATTTCCTCTTTTTTGTGGAAAATAAGAATTGGATTAATTAAATTATTAGATTCATTTTGCACTAATACAGCAGCATTAACAATACTCTTGTTTCAACCTTCTGGAAATACAATGCTTACTGCTTTATTTGACTTTAAAATTCGTGCTTTTATTTCATCGAATAAGTTCATAAAGTTGATTGTTTAATAATATATAGTTATATATATTTATTTACTAAATAGTAACAATGAAAAAAATAGCTATTTTCCCTGGTTCTTTTGATCCAATTCATGTTGGACATCTTGATATTATTAAAAGAGCAAGTAAATTGTTTGATCAACTATTTGTTGTTGTTTCAATTAACCCAGAAAAAACAAAACAATCACAATTAAAATCAAGAAAAGAACAAGTTAGCAAAGCAATTAAAAAACTAAAGCTTAGAAACGTTAAAGTAGCTATTAACGACGGACTAACTATTGATTTTGCAAAAAAACATAAAGCAAAATATATTATTCGTTCATTTAGAAGTGCAAGTGATGTTGAATATGAATTAGACATTGCTAGAGCCAATTATTATTTAGATAAAACTATTGAAACAGTGTTATTTGTTGCTGAAAAAGATTTAAGAAAAAAATCTTCAACAAACATTCGTTTAGTTAAAGAACAAATTAAGAAAATTAAAAATAAAGGCTAATTATGATTTTAATCATTGATATTGGAAATACTTATTTAAAAGCTAGTATTTATAACAAAAACCAAGAAATAATTTTTGAAGACCAAATCAGAACGAAAGAAACTAATAATTTGTTCTTTAAGAAATTTAATGAAAAAGCAAAAGTTGAACAATGTTATATTGGTTCTGTTGCTCCAAGTGTTAATAATAAAGTTGAAAAACAAATTATTAAAGAACTAAAAATAAAACCAAAGTTTTTAGAAGTTAAAGACTTTGTTGATGTTTTAGATTTAAAGAAATTTGATTTAAACGAAATTGGGATTGATATTGTTGGGTTTGCTTATTACTTAAGAAAACAGCAAAAGAAAGCAATTGGAATTTGCTATGGTACTGCCTTATTTTCTGTTGGCGTAGATAATAAAAAAGTATTAGGAGCAATTATTGTTCCTTATATTGAAAGAGGAATTAAAAGTACAGTTGAAAAAACCGAACTAATTAAATTAAATCGAGTTCAATATGATCCACTATACTTTGAATATGGAACTAATACACATGACGCTTTATTGTCAGGGATTAACCATGTTTATGAAGGGTTAACTACAAATATTTGCAGTTACTTTTATAAAAAATATAAATTCTCTAAGCTTTGTATTACTGGTGGAAATCAAATTAAGATCCATTTAAACGATGATTACAAAGATAAATATGACGTTTATCATGTTCATAACGCTGTAATCAAAGGATATGCAGAATTTATCTTTGATAAGCAAAAGTAATTTTTATTATTTCTTGAAATTTGAACGTTACAATTTACGTAATTTACGTAATTTATAATGTTTCCATATTAATTTTTACAGTTTAAATGTTACAATTCACGTAATTTACGCATTCTATAACGTTCACTAACATTTTTTTAACATATAAACGTTACAATTTACGTACTTTCCTCAATCTATAGCGTTTGTTTTTTTGTTTTTAAATAATAATCGCTACAATTCACGCGTCCAATATAAAAGAAAAACCACAGGGAAACCTGCGGTTAATCTTAAATTGAATAAAAAATTACTTAACAATTTGGCTGAATCATTCAACTACGTAAGTTTCATTGATGTCTTGGTTTAACTCTTGACGTTCAGGGAAACGAACATATTTACCTTTAAATTCGTTTTTAGAAACTGAAACGAATTTTAGTGGTTCAAGTTCTAGTCCGGCAGTTACTACTGGTAACTTACGAGATTTTTCTTTAACACTGATTTCTTGACCAACATTAATAATAGAACTTGGAATATCTACTTTTTTACCATCTACTAGAATGTGCCCGTGGTTAACTAGTTGACGAGCAGCACGACGAGTGTTAGCAAAACCCATACGGTAAACTAAACTATCAAGTCTTGATTCTAATAAGATTAATAAGTTTAATGAAGTTGAACCCTTCATTTTCTTTGCTAAACGGAAAATTCGTGCAAATTGACGATTATTCATTCCATATAGTAAAGCAAGTTTTTGCTTTTCAGCTAATTGTTGCCCATATCCTGATAATTTGATACGAGCTGTAGGTCCATGTTGACCTGGAACATATTCACGTTTACGCCCTTTTAAGAATTCTTTATTATTTTCTAATAAAGAAAATTTAAGACGACGTGATTTACGGTTTATACTACCTGTATATCTTGACATTACAAAAAATTAAAAAGTATTACAAAAAAATTATTAATTTAATAGAGAAATAAAACTATGTTTTATTTACACAAACGTTAGCTAATTCTTATTTGTTTTATTTAGTCTTAATCTTTTCAGGATACTCAGCATACTTACTAAGACTAGTTAACCTTGACTAACTAATTATCAAACAATATTAACTTGCTGATTTGTGCCTGAATATTATATATATGAAGAATTAAATTTGGATATAAATTATTTATCTCTTCTTTTTATTTAATCAATTTAATCACTTTTTTTGACAATAGTTTGCTACTAAAGTGATCAGAAATCCAAAAACAGAAGCAGCAATAAAAACAATAATTAACAATAATATACGATGGTTTTGTAAATAAGAATTATCAAGAAGTTCAAGAATGGTTGAATGGAACAAATAGATTGCTAACATTGAATTCGTTAAAGTAACAATTAATTTGTTTAATCAACTAAATCATGAATAATGTTTTTGATAAAATGAAGTTTTAATAATCTTTTGATATGTTCAATAGCAAACATATATAGCCATAAAAGCCATTGGTAAATTATAAATTGTATATCAATCGTTGCTTAGAGCCCACACCCAATAATTAGGGACACTTTCTTCTCCGTTATTTACTTTATTGTTTGCATATAAAATATTACACAATACAACCCCAACCATAATTGCAATAGAAATAAAAGTAAATGCAATTAATAGAACTGTCTGATGTTTTAAATTACTTATTTTAAACCAATAATACTTTTTTATTCATAAGAAAAACCCAGTAAAACTTCAAGCCGTAAATATCATAAATGGATTAAAGTATTTATAAGTTAATATATGAGTTATTTCATGTCCTAAAAAAGCAAAGACACTAAGACTAAGAAAGAAACTAACACACAAGAAAATAAAAATAGTTCATTTATTTTGTTCAGTGTATTTTTCAATTGTTAAATAGTGAATTAATAAACCACAATAATAGCAAACAAATACCACCAGTTAGATTTTCCATCTGCCGGAATTTGAAAACTTATAAATCAAGATCAAGGATCTAGAATTCCTTTTGGTTCACCCAAACCATATCAGATAGCAATTCTAATGATAATAAATACAGGTAAATAAAAAATTAGATAAAAAAGTAGTTTATAAATTTGTTTCTTAATTGATTGTTTATCTGGTTTTATAAATGTTCCCGTAATACCAAAGAACAAAGCAACTCCAACTAAAACAAATTGAAAGACATGCTGTGCGATAACGAACAATATGGCAAAAATTCTTAAAAATTCAATACCTAGATTTCTTTTTGGCAAGACGAAAGTCTTGCAATTAATCTCTCTCGTGCGCAACATGATTTATAAAAAGTAATTAAATTATAAAAAAAAAGAAAACCCAACAAATTAGTTAGGTTCTCATATTTAATATAAGTATTTAATTACTTATTTCCGGTTTTTGATTTAACTACTTCTTCAGTTACACTCTTAGGTGCTTGAGCATAATGTCCAAATTGCATTACATAGTTTCCTCGGCCTTGAGTGAATGATCTTAAATCAGTAGCATAACCAAACATTTCTTTTAAAGGAACTTCAGCCTTAATAATTTGGGTATTAGCTTTTTGTTCTGTTCCAATAATATTACCACGACGAGAAGAAATATCTCCCATAGTATCTCCGAAATATTGTTCAGGAACAGTAACATCAACCTTCATAATTGGTTCAAGTAAAACTAATCCACAAGTTTTAGCTGCTTCTTTTAATGACATACTAGCGGCAATTTTAAAGGCCATATCACTTGAGTCAACTTCGTGGTATGAACCATCAAATAATGTTGCTTTAATATCAATTAATGGATATCCAGCTAAAGGACCAGTCTTAGTTGCTTCGACAATACCGTTGTTAATTGACTTAATGTATTCCTTAGGAATTTTACCACCAACAATAGCATCAACGAATTCAACACCTTTAGTTGGGTTTGGTTCATATTTAACAATTACATGACCATATTGTCCACGACCACCAGATTGTTTAATATATTTTCCTTCGGCAGTTCCAACTTTAGTAAATGTTTCACGGTAAGCAACTTGTGGTGCACCAACATTAACTTGAACGTTAAATTCACGACGCATACGGTCAACAATAATATCCAAGTGTAATTCACCCATACCTGAAATAATGGTTTGACCAGTTTCTTCGTTAGTATAAGTTTTGAATGTTGGGTCTTCTTCAGCTAATTTACCAAGAGCAATTGACATTTTTTCTTGGTCAGCTTTAGTTTTTGGTTCAACCGCTAAACTAATTACAGGTTCAGCAAACTTCATTGATTCAAGTTTAACTTCTAAACCTTCATCAGCTAAAGTGTCTCCAGTTGTTGAAGATTTTAAACCAATTACAGCACAGATGTCTCCTGCACGGATTTCACTAATTTCTTCACGTGAGTTTGAACTCATTTTTACTAAACGTGAAATACGTTCTTTTACATCTTTATTAGTATTCATTACATAACTTCCAGCTTTTAAAACACCAGAATATACACGCATGAACGTTAGTCTTCCAATAAATGGGTCAGTTGCAACTTTAAATGCTAAACCAACAAACTTTTCATCATCACTAGGTTTAATAATTAATTCGTTTTCAGCATCATCATAACCTTTAATTGGTGGAACATCAAGTGGACTTGGAAGATAATCAACAACTGCATCCATCATTTTAGCAACACCTTTATGTTTAAATGATGAACCACAAATCATTGGGAAGATTTGACATGAAATTGTCCCTTTACGGATACATTTCTTCATTTCTTCAACTGTTAATTCTTCACCATTTAAGTATTTTTCCATTAAAGCATCATCATAGTTAACAATTTCTTCTAACATGATGTTACGGTAGTGGTTAGCTTTATCTAATAAGTCAGCAGGAATGTCTTTAATTTCAGGAACTTCTTTTTCATCTCCTGAATAGTAGTAAGCTTTCATTTCTAATAGGTCAATTAGACCTTTGAAATCATTTTCAGCACCAATTGGATATTGAATAGCAATCCCTTTAGCACCTAATCGTTCTTGCATTGCTACTACTGCTGCTTCAAAGTCAGCACCAACTTTATCCATTTTGTTTACATAAACAATTCGTGGTACGTTATATTTAGAAGCTTGACGTCAAACAGTTTCAGTTTGTGGTTCAACGTTGTTTTGAGCATCTAATACAGCAACAGCACCATCTAGAACACGAAGTGAACGTTCTACTTCAACGGTAAAGTCTACGTGACCTGGGGTGTCAATTAAGTTTAACTCGTGGTCTCTTCAAGTACAGTAAGTTGCAGCTGAAGTAATAGTAATTCCACGTTCTTTTTCTTGTTCCATTCAGTCCATGGTAGCTCCACCATCATGAACTTCACCGATTTTATGAATTCGGTTTGTTAAGAATAAAATCCGTTCAGAAGTTGTTGTTTTACCAGCATCAATATGTGCCATGATACCGAAGTTACGGTATTTTTCCATTGGGTATTGTCTAGCCATAATTTATTAATATTTCTCCTATATAATATCCCATTAAAATCGAAGGTTGGCAAAGGCTTTATTAGCTTCAGCCATTTTGTGTGTATCTTCTTTTTTCTTAACAGCTGCTCCAGTATTATTAGCAGCATCAATAATTTCGTTACTTAAACGTTCTAACATTGTTTTTTCACTACGGTTACGTGAGTAAAGAATTAATCATCTTAAACCTAATGAAACTTTACGTTCTGGTGACACTTCAGTTGGAACTTGATAGTTAGCTCCAGCCACACGACGAACTTTAAGTTCAAGTGTTGGCATAATGTTTTCTAGTGCTTGGTTGAAAACTTCCATAGCCGGTTTTTTAGTTTTTTCTTCTACTTTTTCAAAAGCACCATATAAGATGTTTTGTGCTTGACCACGTTTACCATCTCACATTAACATATTAATTGCTTTAGTTACTAATTTAGAACTATAAATTGGATCAGGTAATACTTCTCTTTTCTTTGCTTGATTCTTACGCATAGTTATTTCCTTTCATCTTATTTAGCAGCTTTTGGTTTCTTTGCACCATAAGCAGAACGTTGTTGTTTACGGTTAGCTACACCTTGAGTATCGTAAACACCACGAACGATGTGGTAACGAACCCCTGGAAGGTCCTTTACACGACCACCACGAACTAGAACAATACTGTGTTCTTGTAAGTTGTGTCCTTCTCCTGGAATGTAAGCTAATACTTCTTGTTTATTAGTTAATTTAACCTTAGCGTATTTACGTAACGCAGAGTTAGGTTTTTTTGGTGTCATAGTTCCGACACGGGTACAAACACCACGACGTAATGGGTTAGCTTTTTTAGTTTCCTTATTACTTAGGGTGTTGTAGTTTCTTGAAAGAGCGGGAGACTTAGACTTGTATGTCTTAGACTTACGTTCTTTACGAATAAGTTGGGCAATAGTTGGCATTAATTCTCCTTATCAATTTTCTTAACAACTAGTCTGTGCGTATCATCGTATAAAAACGCACAATGAAACAAAATAATAGCATAAAAATGAACAAAAATATAAAATATATTTACTTTTCTTAAAAATAGCAGCAAAATGTTAGGAATTAACAAAGTTAAAAATAACACAAAACCAGTGGGAAAAACTACTTCTGGACAAGTTTTTGCTGCAAAAACACAACAAAGATTAGCTAAATTATTCCTAGGAACACCAATTGTTAAAGCAGTAATGATTATTTCATTACCTTCAATGATTATGTCGTTAATGGTGGCGCTTTATACCTTTAGTGACCAAATCATGATGGCTAATTTAATTCCGGGATTTCATAAGTTTGAGACTTATTTTAATCAACATTCTTCAATCACCTATAGTGATCTAATTAATGAAATGGTTAAATTAAATAAAATTCCAGGAATTAATTTAACAATTTATGATTCCAAAATTATTGTTAGAAACGCAGTAGCAGATAGTGCGCCAATTACAGTATTTTTAATAGCATCAACACTTTTAATTGGTAATGGGACATCAATTAATTTTTCGCGTGCAAACGGTAAAGGTGATTTAGACAGAGCCCAAAAAGTTTGAGCTACCGGGTTTTATTCAAACTTAACATGAGGAGTAATTGTCATGATTAGTTTATTTGCATTATGTGTGCCAATCATTCAATTAGAAAACGGAAACCCACTAGCACAACTTGAACAAGTGAAAGATAAAATTGTTCAAGTAAAAGGACAAGAAACCTACAATAACATTCACAACCTATATAGTGAAGCCAACAATTGAATTCTTTCATATGCAAGAAATTTTTCGTTTATTTTAATTGGTGGATTACTATTTAACATGTTTGATTTGTTTTTCTCATTATTGATTATTACTGAAGGAAAACAAAAGATGGTTGTATTTGCTGCAGTTGTATCAAATGTAGTAAATATTATTCTTGATTTTATTTTTATCTACTATGCACAACTAGCAATGGTTGGAGGAGCAATTGCAACAGTAATTGGATGAAGTTTTAATTGTTCTTGATATGTATTACAAATATGATTAATGAACAAAAAGAACGATACTTGTATTACTTTTAGTTATTTAAATTTCAAGAAATTACATTGAGATTGAAAACTAATCCAACAAATTTTCTTTAATGGATTAGCTTCGTTCTTAAGAAATGTTTCAATGGGAATAGCAGTATGATGACAACTATTCATGTTTGCTCATTTAGTAATTCCTTATGCAACTACTGGTGGACAAGCCGCTGCATCAATTACCAATTTCTATGGAGCTGTGAACCCAATATATAACTTATTCTTCCCAGTTATATTAGGAACAATTCAAGGATCAAGAATTATGTGTTCATATTTACACGGAGCACGTAATTTTAAAAGATTTAGACAAGCATATTGAGTAGCCATGATGATTGGTTTTGTTTATGGTCTAAGTGTGTTATTAATTATTGGTATAGGATTAAATAAATACTTCTTAGGATTCTTTAATATTGATTTAGGTGAGAAACAAAACCAAATAGCTAGTTTAATGTTATTAATCATGTTAGCACAACTACCAGTTTATGCTTTTACAGTTGGCGGACAAGTTATTTTCCAAGCAACAAGCCGATCAGTAAATTCGTGTGTATGTGCTTTAATGCAAGGAATCTTTTGTAATATTCCAGTTTCATTAGTTATGGCGGGAATATCAATTTCAATATCTAATGAATATTTGTTTTTATGAACACCATTACTTGTAATGTTTTGTTCTTCAACAATTATCTTAATTTGAACTATTTGATATATGAAGAAATACTTTTCAGACGATATCTTAAGTTGAAAAATTAAAACAATGCAATCTCGTGGTTGATTTGATCCAGCAAGAATTAAAAGTAATTAATACGCTCAGCAACAAGTTTAATTAAACTATTTTCTAATTCAATTCGACACTTGATACTAACCAATAAACCTGATTTAAAAATTTCATAATCTCGCTTGAAAATTTGTGGATTAACACAAATTGGTAAACAAAATTCTTTTTCAATTTTCATATCTGCATAAAATGGTGGTTCATTTTTAATATAAATCAATCCACCATCAATCTTTTCTATTTTCCCAATAACAAAAGCAAAATTCATAATGGAAAAATATAAATAAAAAAGTTTGGTTAACTTTCTAATAAAATTCCAAACTTTTTCTAATTATCTTGGTTATAAAAATTGGTTTTAGCTTTTAAACTAGAATAACCTTCTTGATGGTATTCATCTAGTTCAGCTTTCATTTTTTTAATTAATTCATCTTGTTGATTAATTAACTGTTCTAATTCACTTATTTTTTTATCTTTAGTAGCTAAAGTTTCGTTAATACCTTTTTGAAGTTTATAAACTTGACGAATATAGCCAATAACATCGTCAAAGAATAAATCAACATCTTCAGGATCATAACCTGAATGAATCTTAGAAGCAAATTTTTTATCTAAAATTTTGTTAATTTTTTCTTCAAAATTGTAGTCCATAGCGTTTTATATAATTACATACTATTCTAATATTATGAAGGCAACTTATACGAAAAACACCTATAGTGCCAAACTTTCAGATAATCAAGTTGAAATTTTAAAAGATTTTATGAAAGTTCAAGGTGTTGAACCAATTATTAACGATAACGTAGTTGTCTTTAAGTATGAAAACAACACAATTAATCTATATAAAACCAAGAGCGTTGTTATTCAAGGTAAAAATGTTGTTAGTATTTGTAAACAACTAGACTTACCTTTTGTTCAATACGGACAAGTTAAAAAATTAAGTGAATCAGAAAATAAGAAACAACTAGATGAATACATTGGTTGTGATGAAGTTGGTATTGGTGATTATTTTGGTGGTAATGTTTTTGTTGCTGTAGTAATGAATGAAGCAACAAGAAATAAACTAGTTAATTTCAATATTTCTGATTCCAAAAAATTAACCAATGAGCAAAACATTAAATTAGGTAGACAACTAATGAATGTTGTTGAGTATGCAAGTTATGTTATGAGTCCACAAACATATAACAAACTATATGATCAATATCAAAACGAACATATTGTTAAAACTTTTGGTCATAACCAAAACATTGAAAAACTACAAAATAAATATTTAGCAGCTAACAACAAAAGAATTCCAATAGTAATGGATCAATATTGTAGTCCAGAAAAACATTTAGAGTATGCTAAAAAAATAACTAATAACTATGTTGAAGAAACACAAAAAGTTGATTATTTCTTTACTAAAGCAGAAAATAAATATTTAGGTGTTGCCGTTGCTAGTATTATTGCAAGAACTTTATTTCTAGAACAAACTAATGAATTAGAAAAAGAGCTAAAACAATACGGAATTAAAAAAATTGAATTAGGTGCAACCAATAAAAAACAAATCCTTAATGATATTAAAAAGATTCCAGAAAATAAAATAGAACAATTTATTAAAGTTCACTTTAATAGAGAAGAAAAAAACACAGATTAATTTCTGTGTTTTTAACTACTTGCTTGAATTACGAGTAATTCTTTTTTGTAACTTTTCTAAAAAGTTAGCGTAGCTGTCTTGACTAGGTAAATAATATTCAGGCATGTCTTGTTCGTAGTAAGCACGCTTCTTTAGTCAAGATTTTTTACGATATTCGTTTCATTCTTCTTTAGACATTTTACGAATATCTGCAGCAGTTGTTTCTAATTTAGCCATGGTTAATTACACTTATTATATTTCTCTATTATATAGATATATTAATATATATAAATATTTATTATTATATGAGTTGTGTATTTTGTGGAATTGTTGAAAAGAAGATTCCAGCAAGAATTGTTGGTGAAAATAAAAACGCCCTTGCTTTTTTAGATATTGCACCTTTTAGTGATGGACATACTGTTATTATTAGCAAACAACACTATGAAAACTTAATGGTAACTCCTAAAGAAGTACTAGATGATATGATCAATCTATGTAAAGAAGTAGCTAATAAGATTGATCGAAGTAAATTAAAACCGTGAGGATTTAATTACTTATGTAATCAAGGTTCAATTGCTGGGCAAGTTGTCATGCATGTTCATATGCATGTAATCCCTAAATACGGAAAAGAAGAAGGTTTTAGTTTTGGACCAAGTAAAAATCATTTTGTAAACAAAGACTTAGACCAGGTTTATGAAATGATCAAAAACGTTAAAGACTAATTAATTATTGGTATTTCATTAAGGCTTTTTTAACTAATTCAACATTAGTTATTAAAGCTTTTTTAAATTCTTCTTTAGATTTACAGTTAAATGGTTCATTAACATAATCTAATAAAGTTAATGACATACTTTGTCCATATAAATCATCTGTTAATTTGTTTTTATTATTAACAAACGCATGAACCTCTATTCTTTGTTTGTTTTGAATTGGGTTGCCTACATAAGTTGCAGCAAAATATGTTTCGTTATTAACAACAACTTTAGACAAATAACTTCCAGCTTTAGGAGGAAGATAAAGATTATTATCTAATTCGCTATTTAATGTTGGAAAACCCCATAATCTTGATAATTGTTTCCCTTTAATAATTTTTAATTGATAAACAATAGGAACTCTAATCATATTTTGTGCTTGGTCAATTTTGCCACTAGATCACAACTCTTTAATATTTTTAGTTTTAAAAGAGTGATCTACTTGAACGATATCTAAGTTAAAATGTTGTTTTAATAATTCTAGACTTCCTTGTTGATCTTTACCAAACTTAAAGTCAGAACCAACAATAATTTTGCTTGGTTTTATTTTTAATAATACTTGTTTTATAAATTCGTTAGCTGTTAAATTATTTAAACTAACATCAAAAACATAAATATTTCTAGCACCTAACTTTTTAATTGCAGTTATTCTATTTTCCAACGAATTAAGAAAATTTGTTTTGTTAGGAGAATTAATAACCAACAAAACATTAAATTGTTTATTTTTAACTTTGTTAAATAATAATAAATGACCATCATGAATTACATCAAAAGAACCAATTAAAATTGGTAATTTAGACTCTAAATCTAGATTAGTGTTGTTAATATTAATTATCATTTTGGCTTAACTTAATTTGATATAGCATGATGCCAGTAGCAACAGACACATTTAATGATTGTACTGTTCCATACATTGGAACAAAAACATTAATATCAGAATGATCAATTAGTATTTTGCTAATACCCTCTGATTCGTTACCAACAATTAATGCTGTACGATTAGCAAACTTTTCTTGATTAATTGGTTTAGCTTTTTTATTTAAAACTGAAGCATAAATTCAAAAATTGTGTTCTTT
This sequence comes from Mycoplasma sp., assembly GCA_029203615.1. Lineage (GTDB taxonomy): Bacteria > Bacillota_I > Bacilli_A > Mycoplasmatales > Mycoplasmoidaceae > Malacoplasma_A. The sequence goes on from CP091280.1 coordinate 583,619, forward strand.
TAATAATTGAACAGTATTAGTTAAATTAGCAACTTTAAATAAATTTAATTTGTTTACAGCGCCCATTGCCGTTTTAACTACAACCTCATTAACTAACACTTGATTAGAGTTTTTATAAATAACCCCATCAACTTGATGAGCTTCAGCAGTTCTTAAAATTGAACCAAAATTATGTGAATCTTGAATTGAATCAACAATCAAAAAAAGCAACTTTTCTTTCTTGTTGTTAGTTAAAAATGTTTTTAAATCAACAGAATCTTTATTATTACTTTTTAATTCAGTTACAACAAATTGATGATTAACATTTTTAAATTGATTAAAGAAAGAATTATCATGGTGAATCTTACAGTTAACTTTTTGTTGCTTCAACTGTTTAATTAATTCACGAGCATTAGTGGTAAGATGCACTAAAGATATTTGATTAGAATCGATTTTTAATTGATCTAATAACGCTTTCTTACCAAACATTTTTTTCATAAAGTTAATTATATAGATATCAAGATATACAACTATAATATGTAGTATTTTAAAATTATGGAAAAAGCACTAGATCCACTACAAATAGCATCAATTGTTCTAGGTTTTATTGGGGCTACAATTGCTGCAATTAGTTTCTTACCGGGGGTAATAAAAGTATTTAAAACAAAGGATACAAGATCATTAAGTTTAAAAATGTTTTTAATTTTTGAATTTGGTTGTTTTGTTTGATTAGCTGTTGGTATTTTAAATTTAATTTGAAATTTAGAAAAAGACCAAGGATGACTAGCGGCCTCTGCTGCCGGTTTATCAGTAATTGTTTCTAACGTTTTAGTCGGAATTCTCGGGGCAATTTTAATTTTTTTTAAAACTAAACATATGTTAGCAGCAAAGCGATTAAAGATTTCTGAAGACGAACACTATTCAAAATATATTCAAAAGAAAAAAAGATCAGATTAAGTGCTGGTCTTTTCTTTTTATTTTGGTTTATTTATCTTTTGCCAAAGATTAAATAAAGTCTAATTATTTGTCATAATAAAGCAATAAATTGTGCTAGGATATTAAATCCTAATAATCAAATTAATCTTCGTTCAATTAGTTTAGCTTGACTAGAATCTGATAATTTAGTAAATTCTGAAACACTAAATAAATGTTTAAAAGTTAAAACAACTGAAATAAGAATTAAAACTGAAAATAATGCAATTCCAACCATACTAGCAAATAATTGAACATGACTGTTAACACCAATTGTTAAACCAATAACAACAGAAGCAATTAAACTAATAAAGAAGAACGCAAAACATAAAACCATTGTTCACATTAATATCTTGCTTAATGTTACTGCAGTTTTATCCTTAATTCTAGCTCCTATAAAAGCTAATGAACCATAAATAGCAACAGCCACTGAGAAAATAGAAGCAATTTCTCCACCACTTAATAATGTATATACTGCTCCAAACGCAATTCCTTGTGAAATAACATAAGAAATTCAAGCTACATAACCTCAAACAACAAATGATTTACCATCTAGCTTAGTAAACCAACTTCATGCCATTGTTGAAATAAAAGAGACAAAGAACATTACTAACATCACAATTAATAATGATTCAGTTTGCCCTTTGTTTTGATAGTTTTTTAATACTCCAAAATAACTAATTAAAGAAATGATGCAAATAGCAATAAAACCAAGCACAGCAATAAGTAAAGACTTAGAGAAAATAGTAAGTTGTTTCTTATTAAATACTTGATTTTGTTGATTAATTAATAGATTTGAATTATTTGAAAAAATTCCCATAATAACCTTTCATTTATTTTATTTATTCAATATTAATTCCTTCTGTTAGTGAATGAATGAATTGTTGTAAATCAAATTCTTGAAGATCATTAATTTTTTCACCCAAACCAATAAATTTAACTGGTAAATTAAAAGCGTCTTTAATTGCTAAAACAATTCCACCTTTTGAAGATGAATCCATTTTAGTTAAAACAATGCCAGTAATTTTGGTAACTTCATTAAAAGCTTTAGCTTGGTTAATACCACTTTGACCGGTTGTGGCATCTAATACTAACAATGATTCACAAGGCTGAGTTTTATCAAAACGTTTAATAATTTGATCAATCTTTTTTAATTCATTCATTAAATTAACTTTATTTTGCAGTCTTCCTGATGTATCACAGAAAACGATTTCAACATTATTTTCTTTAGCGTGTTGTAAACCAGAGTAAATAACACTAGCTGGATCTTGATTTGGTTTATTAGGAGTAAAGATTGGTACATCTAGTTTATTAGCTCATGTTTTTAATTGTTCAACTGCCCCAGCTCTAAATGTGTCACCAGCAACTAAAGAAATTTTATAACCTTTTTCTTTATATAAATATGCTAATTTAGCAATTGAAGTTGTTTTACCAACACCGTTAGCCCCAGTAATTAATACAACATTAAGTTGATCTTTTTTAATATTAATTTCTGATTCAATTTCAGTATTTTGAATGTAATAAACAAAAAGTTTATCAACAACAATTTCTTTAATTAATTTTGGATCAGTAATTCGTTGAAACTTAATTTCTTCAACAATAGCATCCATGATTTTAGACGTTGATTTAGGACCAATATCATAAGTTAAGATTGTTTCTTCAATAGCCTCAATCAATTCATCATTAATTTGGTGATGTTCTTTAGCTAAATTATTAATCGCTGTTGATAAACTATTACTAGATTTTTTTAAACCATGGTCAAACTTTGCTTGGGCAATGTGTGATTTTTCTTCATTAACCTTAGCAACTTTCTTAGCTACATCTTTTTTAAAAACGTTTTTAAAGCGATTTCAAAGACCCATTAATTTACTCCTTGTTTAATGTCGTCGTTAGCAAATTCTTCTTTTGCTTGGTTTAGTTCAACTTCATATATTGAAGTTACACCTTTGTTTTGCATTGTTGCACCAAACAATACATCACATCGTTCCATTGTTCCTGGACGGTGAGTAATAATTAAGAATTGGGTATTATCACTTGATTCTTGAATGATGTTAGCAAAACGTTCTACGTTAGCAGGGTCTAATGCTGATTCGGCTTCATCTAGAATTACTAATGGGAATGATTTAATTTTTAAGATGGTAAATAAGATTGAAAGCGCAACTAGTGATTTTTCTCCACCAGATAATAAAGATAATCTTGTAATGTTTTTACCAAAAGGGGCAACCGAAACATCAATACCAGAAGTTAAGATGTTTGATGGATCAGTGTATTCAATACGACAAGTTCCTCCACCAAATAAATATTTAAATACTTCTGGTAGAGTTTCATTAACTTTATCAATAGTAGTCTTGAAATCATTAATTGCTTTTTTATCTAATTCTGCAATTGTGTGTTCAATGCTAGCTTTAGCTTTTTCTACATCTTGTTTTTGTGTTAACATTGAGTTATAACGTTCTTTGTTAACTTCAACTTCATTTAGAGCTTCCATATTAATAGGACCAAGACGAGCAATTTCATTTCTTAATCGATCAATGATTGTTCTAGCTTCTGAATCAGTCATTGGTAATTCTTCCGTATAATTTTCCATAGCAAATTCTAAAGTCATACGGTAATCTTGACTAATTCTTGTTTTTGCATTATTAATTAATGTTTCACATTTAACGCGTTCTACTTCATGTTTAGTAATTACATCACGAGCAGCATCAATTTGATATCTAATTTCATTTAATTTAGCTTCTTGATCGGTAATTTGTGATTTGAAGATTGCTTTAGAATTACGGTTAACATTTAAATCTTCGTTGATCTTGTTTTTACGATTATTTAATCTTGTTAATTCTTCATCAATTGACAAGACATCAACTTTATTGGCTTCTATTTGTGAATTAGAAGTTTTTAACAATTGTTGATAATCAGTTTCATACTTTAATAATTGGTTTTCATTAGTACGCAGTGATTCTTCATAACGTGACAGCAAGATTTTCTTTTCAGAAGCCTTAGCTAATACTTCATTTAAATCGTTTGAAACTTTATCAAGTTCTTGTTTAATTTTTAAATATTGATCATTAACTAAAGGATATTCTTTATTTAACTCTTCTAATAATTGTTTAGGGTTTGAAACATTAGATAATGACTTTTTATTTGTATATCCACCACTAACACTTCCTCCTGGAGCAATCAAATCGCCATCAAGTGTTACAACCTTATATAGCTTATAAGTTAAACGAGATAAATTAAAAGCGTGGTCTAAGTTATCAGAGAAAATAACATTACCTAATAAGAAACCAAAAACGTCGTTATATTTTTGTTCGTATTCTGCTAGTTCGTTAGCAATACCAATAAATCCTGGTTGATTTTGAATAGCCTCATAATGTTCTGGTTTTAATGATTTTGGAAGAATTGATTCAAGTGGTAAGAATGTTGCTTTACCAGCTTTATTTTGTTTTAAAAAATCAACAGCATTTTCAGCATCGGCATTTCTTTCAACAATAATGTTTTCAACACTTTTTCCTAAAGCAACTTTATAAGCTAATTCATATTCATTGTCATATTTAATAAAATCAGCAACAGGACCAATAATTCCATTAATTGCTTGTTTGTTTTCAAGAATGGTTTTAACACCAATATTATGACTATTTAGATCGTTTACTGATTCAACAATTTGTTTAATTTTGGTTCGAATTTCAACCAACTTATTAGATTTAATAATAGCTTCATTATTTAATTGGTCTTTCTTCTTAGTTAAATCATTGATAATGTCGTTATAAGTATTAACACTAGTTGTTAATGAATCAATATTTTTCTTAGCTTCATTAATTGTAAATTTTGTTGAACTAATTAAAGCGTTGTATGCTTGAAGTTTAGTTTCAATATTTTCACTTGATAAATCAGTTTGTAACTGACTATCTAAAGAAGATTTACGAATTTCAAGACGATTAATCTTTTCAATAATTTGATTAAACTCTTGTGTTAAAACATCAATATTTTTTTCCGCTGTTTCTTGTTTTTGCTTAGCAAAGTTTAATGAACTTGTAATTTCTTTAACATTTGGTTCAAAAACTTGTAATTTATCTTTAGCTTCAACTAGGTTTTGATCAATAACCTTTAATCTTTCGGTAAAGTACTTTAAGTCTTTTACCATGATCGTTAAATCTAGTTTTTTTAGTTCTTTTTGTTTTTCAGCATAGATTAAAGCTTTGTCAGCTTGTTTTTGCAATTTCTTTAATTGGGTTTCAAGTTCATTACAAATGTCACTTAAACGATTTAGGTTTTCTTGTGTATGTTCTAAATTACGAACAGCTTCATCTCTTTTTTTGGCATATAATCCAATTCCAGCAGCGTCTTCAAAAATGTTTCTTCTTTCTTCTGGTTTGGCATCAACAAATCATTGAACTGTACCCTGCGAAATAATTCCTAACGATCCTTTAGATAAACCGGTATCTAAAAACATTTCAAGAATTTCTTTTAAACGGCACGGCTCACCATTTAAAAAATATTCATTATTACCATCGCCTTTTGTTAAACGTCTAGTAACGCTAACTTCATCTAGATCATAATGTAGACTACGATTTTTATTATCAAAAACTAAAGTGATTTCGGCATATTTAGAAGCATCTTGACCATTTGAGCCGTGAAAAATAACATCCTCACTAACTTTACCACGAAGCATTTTGTTGGATTTTTCACCAAGGACTCATTTAATTGCATCAATAATATTGGATTTACCCGAACCATTAGGTCCAACAATTCCAGACATTTGATGTTTAAAATCAATTTCAACTTTATGAGCAAAAGATTTAAAACCATTTGCAATAAACTTTTTAAGAAAAATCATAATTATTTAACTCTTTTCTTTCCAATAAACTTCTTTACACCTTCTTTAGCAGCATTTTGTTCAGCCTCTTTAATTTTTTTACCAGATCCTTTACCATAACATATTTTATCTGATCATAATTCAACTTTGAAGTTGTTAGGAATATCTTGAACAACTTTATATTGAATTGATTTTTTACTAAACTTTCTCATTAATTCTTGGAATTTAGTTTTGTAATCAGTTAAATCATCGCTGATATTTTTGAAATTAAAGTCTTTTAATAATGTATTAATAATAACTTCTTTTGCTTTTATAAAACCAGCATCTAAATATATAGCAGCTATTAACGATTCATATGTATCTTCTAAAAAACGATCTTTAGAGTGATTAGATTCAAATGAACGGCCAATATATAAGCAATCTTCTAGTTTTAATTTTTTGGCTGTTAAAATTTCTGATTTTGATTGAACAATAGTTCTACGGTATTCTGATAATTCCCCAACCGATAAATTTTTGTATTTATCAAATAGATATTGGGTAACAACAAAAGTAATTATTGAATCACCTAAAAGCTCTAGTTTTTCATAGTTATATGGAAGACGTTTATCATTAGCATAACTTGAAGTAGTAAAAGCTTCTAGATATAGTGAATAATTTTTAGGTTCAATATCTAGTTTTTTTAATAAAGACAAGATTGCGGTTTTTTGGTTTTCCATAACTTACTTTCTTTTAGCAAAAACATTCTTTACTTTTGATGTTAAATCATTTTGAATTAGTTGATATAAACAATCTAAAGCTGAAAGAAATTGTTTAGTATCAGCTGATCCATGAGTTTTAACAGCAGGTTTATTTAAACCTAAAATAACTGCACCAGCATGGTTCTTATAATCAAAACGATTCTTTACATTTTTAATAACACCAATAGAACTTATTGCACCAAATCAGTTTTGCGGTTTTTTATATTCTTGTTTTAAAACGTTAGCAACTGATTTTAGCCCTGATTCTAGTGATTTTAAAACAAGGTTACCGGTATATCCATCACAAATAGCAATATCAACTACACCGTCAAGTAAATCACGAGGTTCAATAAAACCAACATAGTTTAGCTTGCTTTTTATTAATAAATTTGATGTTTCGTTTTGTAATGGTAATCCTTTACCAGTTTCAGTACCAATGTTAATAATTCCAATTTTAGGATTTTTTACTTTGTAAATATTTGAACTATAAATATTTGCCATTAAAGCAAAGTTATATAAATCATTACTAGAGCAATTGATGTTAGCACCAACATCACACATAATTAATGGTTTGTTTTTAATGGTTGGTAAGGTTGGACAAAAACCAGGAAGTTTAACATTTTTAACCATCTTAATTAATGTGAATAGTAATGTTACATAACAAGGAGTACAACCTGCAGATAAAACTCCATCAGCTTTATTATCAGAAACTAATTTAACTGCTTGAAACATTGAAGAATTTTGTTTTCTTAATGCAGTAAGTGGTGTATCACACATATTAATTACACCATTAGCATGATGAACATTAAATTCATTAGTTTTAATATGTTTAGCAATCTTTTTTTGATTACCAACTAAGATAATCTCTAGATTTTTATGTTGTTTTTTAAATTTACGAGCAGCAATAATGGCTTCAGATATATGATTATCAAAGCCCATTACATCAAAAGCAATAGTAATTTGTTTAGTCATTAGAAGTTATTAATAAAGTTAGTTAAGAAATGATCAAAATCCTTGAAGTGTTTAATGATCGCTTCATTAGGAACATCTAAAACAACTTTCCCTTTCTTAATTATTACACAACGTGTTGTGTGAAAAAGAATTTCTTTAATGTTGTGTGATGATAATACAAGCGTAGTGTTGTGTTCATCAGCATATTCTTTAACAATCTTGTTGATATAAAGTTGCATATCAATATCTAGAGCGGTAGATAATTCATCTAAGAATAAAATCTTAGGATCGGTCATAAATGTTAAAGCCACATTTAAACGTTGTTGTTGTCCACCAGATAAACTAGCCGCCTTTACTTTTAACAAATCTTTTAATTTAAACACTTTAATTAATTTAAGAATATCACTATTAGATAAAGGTTGAATAAGAATATTGTTTTGTAGTTGAATTAAGTCATAAACTGTGAATCCAAAAGGGCATGTAGCATCTTGAAATTGAATACCAATTCTTTCCTGAGGAGTAATTTGATAATTAAAGTTGTAATCAATTGTTCCCTCTGAAGGTTTATTAATTCCGGCAATAATTTCTAATAGTGTGGTTTTTCCCGCTCCGTTAGCTCCTAATAATGCAATTCGATCACCTTCATAAATTTTTAGATTAATTCCTTGTAAGGCGTGATGACGTTTCTTTTTGGGACCAAACCATTTCTTTAAATCTTTAATTTCAAGAATTACATTTTCTTGATGTGGAGTTTCTTGAAAATGATTAAAAGATTCAACCAGATCTAAAAATTTTTGATCTACTTCAACTTGTTTGTCATTAATGGTTTTCTTTTTAAACAAATTAAAGAATTTCATTATTTTTTAGCCTTTCTCATTAAAGCTTTTTTTAATTCAATACGGTGTTTAGTGTTAGCATAAATTAAATACGCTAATCAGCTTAAAATAAATAAACCTAAAGATCCAAAAACAATAGCAAGAATTTTTTGATTAAAATAGTTCGCTTTAAAACCAAAAACTTGAATTATCTCTGTTTTTGCTATAGAAAAATATGATGTAAGTTCAGAAATTAATTTGTTATAGTTATCAAATTTATCTAAATTAAAGTTTTCTGGAAAATAACGATCAATATGCATTGGTCATTGAACAATACCCTCTATATATCCAAAAGAATCGTTAATAATTCGATTTGCACGAGTATAAAAATCTTTAGCTACACGTCCAGCTAATGAAGCAAAAACAAAAGAACCAGGAGTAATCATTTGTGATTCAAGAGGCAGAGACATAAATTGTGAAATAATTGAATAATCATCAATACTTTTTAAAAATCTATGTAAGTGATCGTTAAAGATCTCACTAGGGTATTTGTCTTTTCAAGTTGGGTTCTCTTGTTTAATAAAGTTTTCTAAACCACGCAGATCAAATATAGTTTGATCTTTTTGAAGAACACCTCAACGAAGAATAACACGCTCAGCATCGTTTGCAATTTCATTACTTGCATTAGCTATGTTGTAATTTAAATAACCCATTATTGTGGAATAACGAGCGGGAATTAGCAAACCCAAATCATAAGCAATTTGTTTATCTCATTTATAAGTATTTAGTTGTTCTTCTCACCAAATATATTGTTTATTATTTTTATCGGCAAATCATAACAAACGAGGCAAATAATTGTAATCAATCATTAACCCATCATTTAAACGCTTCTGTATAGTTGTAAAAACTGGTAAAAAACCTTTATAATAGTCTTGGTTTTTATAAAAGAATTTAACTAATGTAGGTAACCCTGGATTAGTACTTTTAATTTTATCAACAGAAACTTCTATACCTTGTTCAGAATTTGGGTCGTTGTAGACTATGTGTTTAGGTGATTGACGTGAAGAAATTCATTTATCATTTTTAGGATTTAAAAACTCATTATAGGCACGAAGATTTAAATAACTTAATTGATTATGAGTTAAATTAATACCTTCAAAATAACCATCGTTACGATTCATTGAAGTTTTCTCTCTTCCATCACTCATTCGATAATTACCCACCAAACTTGAATCATTAAAGAACCAGTTAGCTGACTTTTCAGATTCACTAGGATCAAGATCATTACTTACTTGAGTTTTGTTAGCAATTGAAGCCCAGTTAGGAACAGCGCGCAATAAATTATTACTTAAATTAATAGTGTCAATCTTATATTCACTACTTTGCAAACTTGGAGCAATTAAATATTCCATTAATGACGGATTTAATAATGAAATAACACTGTTATCTCGATCCATATCATTAACAAATAAACCAGATAAATTAATTGTATGGTCCTTCATTCTTTTTGTTATAAACTCAGCAATTGATGATTTTGTACATTTATCATGAATATGATTAACTCCACCAGAAAAGTATGCAGCAACATCATCGTTATATGCGAATACTTGCTCTCAAGTATTAACATGAGGATCATTATCGTTTTCTGCTATATGGGCAAAACCGTTTTGTGATTGTCATAATGTTCTAGTACATTTAGCAATGCCATTATCATTAGTGTTTAGTCGATAAACATCAACCCATGTATCATCATGATAATAAACGTTACTAAATCTTTCAGTTCATGGCAAACCAGAATTTTTATTAGCTGCTTCAATTTGTTTTTGGAGGTTAATTTCTTCTCGATTAATATCAAAATAATATAAATCACGATATTTACTCTCTAACGATTCATATGGATGATCATAAAAAGAAGAAAGATTATGTGTGTTACTAGATTTACAATTTATTGATAAAGCAGTAGAAATTGTTGTAAACAAACAACCAAGTAAAAACCATTTAAAATAAACTTTTAATTTTGTTTTCATTTTTATCCCCTATACTAAATACTGAGCAACAAACTCTTGTAGATTTTGTTTATGTTCCAATAATTTATATTTATCAGCATCAACAACAATTTGCCCTTGTCTTAATAACACAATTCGGTCTGCTAACTCTTCAATTTCTAAAACATTATGAGAAACACAAATTAAAGTTGTTTCATGTTTATCTAGATATTTTTTTAAATAACCTAAAACTTGTTTTTGGCTATAAACATCTAATCCTGTTGTTAACTCATCTAACAATAATAATTTTGGGTTTGATAAAAGACTAATCATGACATTAAGTCTTTGTTTTTGCCCACCAGATAAAGAATTAGCTTCTTTATAAAGTAAAGATTTAAGATTAAAAGCCTCTAACATTTCATTTAATTCGTTTTGTTTTATAAACACACCTTTACGAACACTTTTTAAGAAGATAATAATATCGTTTACACTTAATCCACTAGGATAACGATTAGCTTGGAATTGAATTGAAACTTTTTCAAAAGGAGTATAAACAAAAGGGAAACCAAAACCAATCTCTCCGCCATTAGCTTTTTGTACACCACAAATAATTTCTAATAAAGTTGTTTTTCCAGCACCATTAGCACCAATCAAAGCAACGTGATTTTTTTTGTAAAGAGTAAAATTAAAATCTTTTAAAACATATTTATAGCTTTTAAAGCCATTTCTAAAACGTTTAACAACATTATTCATTCTTAGTAAGATTTTGTCTTTGTCGCTTGGGTTATAAGCATAGATATGGTTAAAAGCAGGAAGACTTTTAACTTCATCTTTTTCCATAGCATTAATCTTTTTAATTACTTTATTAACAGATAATAACGCCATATTATTTTCCTTTCATAAACACTAATGTTGATATTATTGAACCAAAAGCTATTCCATATGGAACAACGAAATTTAATATCTTATCCAACTTATTAAATACATTAAATGGAATATCAACTAAAACTGAAATTAGTGTTTTATATTGACGATCAAAGTCAAAAATTCCAGAACCCAATAAATTGTAAGCACATTTATGTGAGTAAATTGCTTCAAAAGTCATGGTCGAACCATAACGAATAAAGTCAAAATATGAAATAAACCAAATTAATGGCAACTGTTCTCTTGCTAATGTAATTGGTGTTGCAAAGCCAGCTAATACAATAGAAAAGAAAACAAGTGATAAACCAATCAAGTTAGATATTGATGATTTTTTAAATACAGTTCCTAATAAACCACCAAAAGATAATCCCATTAATAAATTTGCAAAAATTACATAAAGTAATTCTCAAAAGTTAATTTGGTTATACATTCATAAAACACTACTAGAAATTTTTGGTTGAGTAAACAATAAAAAGTAAGCACTAATAAAGCCATCAAAAAAAGAAACAATCGTTACCCCAGAATAAAAAATTAATCCAACTAAAACAACTTGTCATAATTTAACTGAAGACGATTTAAGTTGTTTTATTAAAACAGAGTCTCTAATTTCAAAAATTGCTTGTGGCAAAATTAATAACATGATAAGATAAGGAATTGTTCAAATCAATGTTGGATATACAGCCAAAAACAAAGGAATTAATTCATAATTGTTTAAGAAAATATAAACATTAGAAATGAATAAAACGTACAAAAGAGGAATAATAAAAGTTAATATTGGTCCAAAAACAGAAAACCAATAACCTTTGTTATAAATTCTAAATAGAGCACGCATAAAACTATTTATCTTCCTTTTCTTTTTGTCCAATAAGGCATATAAGATTTGCTTTTTTTCTTTTGTTAGCAATGATTTTTCTTAACCATCCATAATATAATCAAATTCAACTAATAAATAAACCACTAAAACCAAAAACAGAAGAAAATAAAACAGTTAAAATTTTAGAAGCATAAGGATAAGAAATATCATAGCCAAAAACTAATTTTTCACCATCAAGGTGTTTAATAGAGTTTTTATCAAAATCATATGTTTGTGGAAAAGGAACTTCAATTGAGTGAGACATTTCTCATTTTTCAGACTCAACAAAAGCATAGTCGTACATGTAGTAAGACCCTTCTAGGAATTGTAAAACAGCAGGAGGAGCGTTATAATCCAATGAACAATGAATATATGAAGACGATAAAAAGTTTTGATTTATTAATTCATCTGAATAATAAAGAAGAACAGAACCCCATGTGTCGTCTTTAGCGTCATCTAAAGATTTAAATGTTTTATCCAAAATTGGATCAAAACCAGAAATATTTTTTTCATCAGGTTGAGAATCTAAATCAATATGATCTTTTAAATAATTTTCATCAACCTTCTCATGGTTCTTACTAACAGCTTGTCCCAATCATAATTTAACATCTGAATCAATTAAACTAAAGTTTGAATAAAAAGCTATTGATTGTCGAAGAACTTCATGAACAGGATCATATTGAAAATTTCCGAGATCAATTACCTTATTATTTGAATAACTAAGATTTTTGCTTAATGCATAACCAAGGAAATAACCAACACAGTTACCAACGAGGTTTATAGACGGATCTTTTTCACCAATCTTTTTTACACACTTTGTTAAGTCATATTTCTCTAGTTTTGATTTTGAGGTAATATGTGGTAAACAAGTTAATTGGTTATTGCTTAAATTAATAGAGTTTAAATTTTCTAAAGCATTAGTCTTTTTAAATCTTGCAAACTTATCATCTTCAGAATTACCAGCATCATTGTAACCAATAAGTGGCAGATATCAAAGGTTATTATTTGATAAATCTAAATTAGAAACATAATCTCAAAATGATGTATTATTTTCAGATTTTAGATTTTGGATAAAAATTGGGTTTAATCAAACCTTAATAGCCTCATCTGCAAATTCGTTGTGGAGATATGCTTGATAAAGATTTAAATTAAATGGTTGAGTAATATTTCCTTGTTCATCATGAGGGATATTTGAATCTTTAATTAATTGGTTAATGTTTTTAAAATCTTCTTGTGGATTTAAACCTAATGCCTTACAAACATCTCCATGAGGATCTAAAAAGAACTCAGAATAAGTAATTAGCCCTGTACCAGATGTTACGGTTTTAGGTCAAATATGATTAGCATCTAATTTATCTTCAGTTAGACCTTGTTCATCAGGAAACAGTTCAGCCCAAAGTCTTAGATATGGGGGATAAATTCTTTTAGAATGGTTTCCTTCGTTTTTAAAGCTAGGAGTAGCATATCAAGGGAATTGAAAATCTTTGTCTTTATCGTTTTTATCAACAATAAGACGCGGTTTGATTTCAACCATCTTTCCTTCTTCAAAATAATCATCAGAAGCACAAGATGTAGCTCCAATTAAAATTGCAGGAGTAACAGCCGTTAGTAAAGAAGTATTAAAGAGTAATTTAAATCACTTTTTCATAAGTTATTTAATCCTCCAAATCAACAAATCTTTTGCTAGCCATCTGGTTAGCTTTTAAGATTCCAGCAATCGATCCTAAATCACAACGAGATGTTGGATCAAGCTTAACAGTATTGATTTTCTCTACTTTACTCATAGCGTTCATTGCTTTAGTTAAACAAACAATGTCATTTAATGGTTTCAAGTAGCTAAAGATATTGCTAGTAAAAACATAACGACCACAAACTGATAACGGTTCATTTGTATTAACGCTATGTGGTTTTTCTTCAACTAACACTAAGTTATTTTGGCTATCAACTTCAGCAATACCGTATTTATTAACATCTTTAATATTAACCGGACAAAGACCAACAACGGATTGATTTAAATTATTAAATAAATCAACACACTTACTAATTTGTGGTTCATTGCTTAAAAAAACTTCATCGCCTAAAAACAAAGCAAACGGTTTATTTTTTAAATAAGATTTAGCAGACAATAACGCTGCACCAATTCCCTTATATTTTTTTTGTACAACAAAAGCAATTTTGACTTTTTTTGCTTTTATTAGTAATTCAGCTTCAAAAGTTTGATTATGCTTTTGTAATGTTTTAATAACAGCATCTAGGTCATTAAAGTATTTAGTTAATTGGTTTTTTAAACTATTAACGACAATGTAAATTTCTTCAATTCCAGCATCAACAGCTTCATTAACTAAATAAAAGATAGCAGGAACGTTTAAAATCGGTAATGTTTCTTTACTTTGAAACTGCGTTAAAGGCAATAATCTAGTACCTTTTCCAGCGGCAGTAATAACAAGTTTTTTAAGCTTTGCCGGTTTCATATTCGCCTATTATATTAATAATTAATAAATATAAATAATAAGCAAGCACTATAAAAATAGGGGCTATTTATATAAATTCTTTTTAAAACTACTATAAATTATTGAACGAATATCTGCTTTTTTCACATCATGATAATTTTGGGAAAATAATGATGGAAAATAACGGAAAGAATCTTTGATAATTCTTCTAGCCATGCGCTGATTAAAGTTAATAGAACTATTATTAACAATAATGTCTGATATATCACAAGATTTAAATATTTTTAAAATTTGGCTATAAAAGTCCTCAACAGTAGTTTTTTCTTTTTCAAAAACTTCATCTAAAAGGTATTGAAGATAGTAATAAATTTCTGTTTGATTTTTTTGATTAATTATTGTTCTTAAAAAGTGTAAAAACAATGTTGGTTTAACTTCATGGGTTGGTGTTTTAGTTAATGAAAAAACACTATAAGAAATAATGTCAATTCATCCAAGATTAGTATGAGTTATAGCGTTACCAATCATTAAAGAACAAGTGTTTATTTCATAAAGGTTTAATTCTTTTTGTTTTAAGTTTTTTAATAAAACTTCAATTGAACCAATAATTTGTGTTTTAACAAAAGGGTTTGGATTTTTAAAAGATAAATAACATTCAATAGCGTTAACTAATAACGAACAAACTTTTTGTTTATTTACTATTTCATTATTTGTTAATAATGATGGATCTAAAACAGAATATTTAGGGATTAATTTTGAATCTGATAAAACAGTTATTTTATTCTTATGAAAAATGACAGATTGTTTTGAGAATAAATTTCCATCAGAAACGCCTAAATTAAAAGCAAAGTGTGAAGGAAGTTTATTTTTAATTAGATTTCACAATTCATAATAAACATAAGGTTTTTTTGAGCCATATTGTGTATTAAACGAACGCGATTGGCTTTGAACAAAATCATCACCAAAAACAAATAAGGAACTAATATTAAAAATACCCGCTTCAATTTCTCATTGATCAATATTTTTTTGCGATATAAACGGCATTTTTAAGTTATTAAGATAAAAATTAACTTTATTTTTTTCTAATAATTTTTGATAATGTTTTGTATCGAGCAAACTATTACTTTGTTCTATTCAATAGACATTTAAATTTTTATTTTCTTTAACAATAAATTTAATTGCTTCAAAACAAGAATCTTCACCATGAAAATGCTTTTCTGGAAAATAATACCCATGACGTGAAAAATAAAAAATTTTAAAAAATGGAATAAAAAACCTAACAAAGGAAAATTTAGAAGCAATGTATAAAATTTTTCTTCCTCAATTAAAACTCATGAAGAAAAATAAAACAAACTTAAAAACAATAATGTTATTTCTTAAAAAATAGAAGAAAAATTGATTAAATAGCGTAAATAGCATAAAAATCTTTAAATGTTTTTAACATGTCTCTACGATCAATGTTTTTAATAACCTTATTAAGAATATAACGTTTATCTTTGCAACAAGAATCAAATTTTGTAAACTCTGTTTCTCAATTTTTTGCCATTATTTCATAAAGTTGATCACGGCCTTTAGCTTGTTTTATAAAACCGTTCATAATTTTGCAGAGTGTAATTGGGATGTTGTTATAAACATTAAAAGCCATCAATTCAACATTTAATAAATCATTAATTCATAATTTTCTTTGTTTACTTTTTAATTTAGGTTGCTTTAAAAATTGTTTTAACAGCAAATAAGTTTCTTTTAAAACACCAGAAGCTTGTGTTTGTAAAAACAAATCACCACTAGCATAATAAGCATGACAACCAATTGTGATGTTTTTATAAATCGAAAGCAAAATATCTTGATTAATTTTCTTTATTGTCTTGTTTGTGTTTTTAGACATAACAAAACTTGGGATATTATGTTCATTAACAAATGATTTGTTTTGATAATAACCAAGTATTGACATGCTGCTTAAAGAATCTACTGATGTTTCAATAAAGCCTAAAGTACTTTTAGGAAACAAATATTTAATTGCATCCATTTGTTCTTTATTACCGAAACCAATAATACAAGAAGGACTTAAATTTTTTAGCTTATTTAAATCTTTAATCTTATTGATGTTAATGTATCTATGCAATACACCTTTAGTAATTAAACCACTTCTTAATCTTAATTTATTAAACCAATTATTTTGGTGATTAAAATCAATGATTATTGGTTTTTTAAATTGACTAGTTTTAAGTCAATTTATTAATGGCAAAAAAGAAGATTTATTAATTAAAATCAAAGGACAAAAACGATATGTTTTCATGTTGTTATAAGATATATAATAATAAAAATAAATAATTATTATCTATGCAAAAAAAAGACTTTATTAAAAAGCTAATTGGTGAATTAGTTGTTTCAGCTTACGGGTGTACTGAAATCGGGGTAATTGGTTATCCTTGTGCTTTATGTTATGAACAATTAAAAGGTAAAGGTGAAATTAAATCAATTGAAATTGAAATGTCACCTTTCGTATTTAAGAACGCTTCACGAGTTGGAGTTCCTAATCTAGGTCAATGTGGAATTCCAATGATGACGGCAGTTGGTGCTTATATTTGTAAACCAGAACGTAAACTTGAACTTTTCTCTTCAGTAACTGAAGAAGAAAAAGCACAAGGTAAAAAACTTGTTGATGAAAATAAAGTGACCGTAAAAGTAAAAAATGATTGTGATCCAGTTTATTGCCATGTGAAGATGACAATGACCAGCGGTGATAATGCTGAATGTTTAATTGAAAAAGGTCATGAACAAGTTATTTATTTAAAAGTTAATGATAAAGAAGTTGGTGACTTCGGTCATAAAGAAGAAACTGAACAATCAACAAACACTAATGAAAAAGGCACATATACAGCTGATGATTTTACAGTTAGAGATTTATATGACATTGTAATGCAATTTGATTACGATGATTTATCGTTTTTAGAAAAAGTCTTTTATATTAACCAACAAATTAGTTCTTATGGTGTAAAAAACGCTATTCCAGGTTCATTTACAGAAACATTCGATAAATCATTCCCACGTCCAAGAACATGAAAACAAGAAGTAATTTATAAAACATGTGCTGCAATTGATGCACGTATGTCAGGAGCTAGCATGCCCGTTATGTCTTCTTGTGGTTCAGGAGACCACGGATTAACATTATCAATTCCACAATATATTTACCATATTCTAAACCATAATGATCCAATCTTGTTTTTAAGAGGCTTATGTTTAGCTAATTTAATTACTTGAAAAATTAAATATAACATCGGAGCATTAAGTTCAATGTGTGGTTCAGTAGTTGCTGCAGCAACCGGAGCATTTATGGGAATGGGTGTACAACTTAAATTTACAATTGAACAACTTGAATCATTATTTGAAGCATTACTATGCCAATACGCCGGAGTTATTTGTGATGGAGCAAAAATGTCTTGTACATATAAAGTTGCCGGAGCACTTAATAACGGATTCATGGTTTTAAATATGATTCAAAATGGATATAAAGTAAATCCATTAGATGGAATTGTTGCTGGAAACTGCGAAAAAACATTATCAGTTTACCGTAATATTTCTAAAAATAACTCAAAAGAAATTAACAAATCTATTGTGGAAAAACTAAACGAAATTAGTCATGAAAACTAGTTTTGGAATAGATAAAGTTTATTTAACAAATCTAAATGAAAAAGAAGCAATAAAAAAAGTTGTTAATGACTATATACAACAAAACAACTTGTTTGCTTCTTTTAGTGATAATGATGAATTTTTCTGTTATGTGATTAGTGATCAAGAAATAGGCTTAGATTTTCAAAAAATTGAAAACGTAAATTATCAAGATATAGTTAACTATCACTTTTTTGAAAATGAAAAAAAGTTTGTTGACAGCCTTGTTAAATTTCATTTTCTTTGAAGTCGTAAAGAAGCGTTATTTAAAGCTATTAATGATAAGAAGTCAACAATCTTTAGTTTCAGTGTAATTGATTATGAACAAACAATAAACAATAAAAAATATTACTTATATACCAAACCAATTCAAGATAAAAAAGAAAACGGATATTTAATTTCAATTGCTTCAACTAAAAAAGATAATAATTTCCAATTTACAATTGATTCATCTTTATTAATATCTAAATAATATAAAATATAGAAACACTTATGGACTGAGCAACAATTGTATTAATCGTTATTGGGGTAATTGCCCTAATTGTTGGTTTATTACTATCAAGTAGTGGATCAACAAGCGGATTAAGTGCAATGGCCGGACAAGACTTAGAGTTATTTAAAAAAACCAAAGACCGTGGTTTTGTTAAAGTAATGCAAATGGTCATGTTCGTTATTTTGTTTATTGTTATTGTCATCTTAATTGTCCATAAACTTGTTGCTTAAAGTCATGGAAAAAAAAGAAAATACTTATCAAGAAATTCTTGACAACTGGGTAAAAAAACAAAAAGCCTATACAAACAAAAAAAGAGTAAAAGTAAAAGAATTTGAAGAAATTATTCTTCAAACTTTATACCCTATTAAAATTTTTAAAAAAATAAATATTGATAACTTGTGACATGTTATAGGTACTAAGTATTTTATTGATAAAAAAACAGAATCATTTTATGGGCGAAATGAATTTGTTCATGCTTTAATTAATTTAAAAAACAAATCTTTTTTGAATATTAAAGTAGATAAAGAACAAAATATCGTTGTTACTTTAATTTATTATCCTTACTTTCCTAAATTGACAAATAAGACTTATAAAGGAAAAGTCTTTATGAAAGGATGGATGGGAGCTGAAATATTAAAAGATGGAGATAAAGAAAGAAAATATTTTGTTCATGCTTCTCAACTAAATAACGCCTTACATCACGACACTGTTGAATTTCAATTATTAGATACTACTTTTAATAATGAAAAAATATTTACCCCAGAGGGGTTAGAATATGTAACTATCACTGACGTTATTAATCGCGATAAAACGTTTTATGTTTGTGAATACAAACAAGTTGAAGACAAATTAACTCTTGTTCCAGATGACACAAAATTAAGAAAACCAATCATAGTTGAAAATTGTTCTAATTTAAAAGAAGGACAAAAAGTTCTTGTAAAAATTAACAAAATTACAACCGAAGCATTATATGGAACAATCGCTAGAATAATTGGTGATAAAACAGATTTAGGTATTGATATTTTATCGGCCGTATTAGATAAAGGCGTTCATCCTGAATTTAGCAAAGAAGTTTTACAAGCAGCAGATAAGTTAGAACTAAACCTTGATTTTTACCAAAAAAAGATAAGAAGAGATTTAACTAAGTTACCTATTTGTACTATTGATCCAGCTACATCAAAAGATTTTGATGATGCTATTTATGTCAAGAAACTAGATAACGGCAATTACCAATTAATTGTTTGTATTGCAGATGTAGCACATTATGTAAGAAGAGGTTCAATATTAAATGATAACGCAATTGAACGTGGAACTTCAATTTATTTAGCCGATCGAGTAATTCCAATGTTACCGTCTATTTTATCAGATGACTTATGTTCATTGAACTATAACGTTATTCGTTTAACAATGACAGCGGAAATTGAATTTGATAAATTAGGAAAAATTGTTAAATACGATGTTTATCCTTCATATATCAAATCACACCGTAGATTTAGTTATGATGAAGTAAACCAATACTTTAAAGGTAAAAGTAAATTAGCTAAAGATAAAAAAAGTGTTATTCAAATGTTAAATGATGCTAGAGAATTACATCATATTTTAGATCAAGCTAAATTAAAAAGGGGATATGTTAAGTTTAATCTTAATGAACCACAAATTATCTTGGATGAAACTGGTAAAGCCATTGACATTAAGTTAAGAGAGCATGGTGAAGCTCAAGAAATGATTGAAGACTTTATGGTTAGTGCCAATGAAGTTGTTACTAAGTTTGCCAAAAAACATAAATTAGACTTTATTTATCGTGTTCATGATGTTCCAAGTCCTGAAAAAATCGCTAATTTACGAATTGAAGCCAAAAAACTAGACTTTAAAATTGATAGTGATTTAAACAACATTAAACCACAAGATATTTCTAGATGAATAGAAAAGAATAAAGGAAACCCAAACCAAGAATTAATTAATTTATTACTATTAAGAACAATGGCTAAAGCAGAATATAAGACTAAAGATATTGGGCATTTTGGTTTAGCTTTAAAAGACTACACTCATTTTACTTCGCCAATTCGGCGTTTAAGCGATTTAATTGTTGGACAAATTTTATGAATGAACATTTTTGATCATAAGTCTTATACTGATAAAGAAAGAAATAAATTAAAAAAAGACTTAAATCAATTATGTGAAATTTGTTCAGCAACAGAATTAGTAGCCAGTGATTGTGAACGCGATGTTAATAACATGAAGTTTGCTGAATACATGGAACAACATCTAAATAAAGAATATGTTGGTTATGTATCAGGAATTACTAAATTTGGTATTTTTGTTGAATTAGAAAACACTATTAATGGTTTTATATCTGTTAAGAATTTATATGCCAAAGGCTACTTTGTTTTTGATGAAAAAAGAAAAATGATTTATAACAAACATCAAACAATTGTTTTTAGTTTAGGAACAAGGGTTAAAATAAAAGTATTAAGTTCTAACAAAGAATCAAGACAAATTAATTTTGACTTTGTTAGTCTAGTGAAATAGTTTTTATGCATATTTTGTTTAAAAATAAAAAAATTAACTTCAACTATCATATCCAAGAAAGAATAGAAGCTGGAATTGAATTAAAAGGTTTTGAAGTTAAATCGTTAGTAGTAGCAAATGCTACTATTGATCAAGCTTTTATTATTTTTAAACAAGGTGAATGCTGAATTATTAACATGCATATTGCTCCATATAATTTAGCTACTAATGTTAAAGTAGATCCCGACCGAAACCGTAAACTGCTTTTACATAAAAACGAAGTAATTAAATTAGAACAAAAAATAAAAAAAGAACACTTAGCTTGTGTTCCTTCAATTGTTTATTTAAAAAATAACAAAATTAAAGTGGAAATTTGTTTGTGTAAATCAAAAAACAAGAGTGATAAACGAGAAGATATTAAGACTCGTGATGCACAACGAGAAATTAAACGATATTCTAATTAATTTGTGAATATAATTCTTTTAATTTAATTACTAAGTGATTAATTCCTGACTTAGTAATTTTTATTTTACGAGTAGCAAACTCGTTAACTAACTCGTTTAATGATTTACTTGGATATAAAGTTCTTATTTCACAAAATACTCTAAATTTATTTGTTATTTGTTTAGAGTTTTTATAGTTATTCATAACCTTTTTAATCATTTCTACTTGTTTATATCCAGATTCAACTGTTTTATTTAAGTTAGAAATATCTAAATTATTTAAACGGTTTGTTTGGTTAGAAAAATCACGAGCAATAATAATATCTTCAAGATTTAACATGTTATTAGTTGCACCAACAACCTTTAAAAAATCAGAAATAGCAATAGCCTTTTTAAGGTAAATAATACTAATGTATTTACGTTGTAAAATTGCTGGACTTAGATTAAATTCACTCATGATTGTTTGAATTAATCTTAAATAAGTATTTTGATGACTTCTAATTTCAAGATGGTATATTGGTTTGTTTGGTTCAGCAATACTACCACTACCTAAAAAAGCGCCGATTAAAAAGCTTTTTTTATCATTTTCACAACCTTTTTTAATAAGGTAAGAATTAAGATAAAAATCCATTTCTTCTAAAACATTAACAAACTTTCAATCAGTAATTGTTAAACGAAAAGTTCGACGTTTCGAAAAACTATTAATATCACTATAAGCATAGTGACCATCAATCTTAAAAACATGTTTTAAACAATGACCAATAAAACGAATGATAAAGTTAAAATTTGACTCTAAATATCATTCTTGTTTATTGTTAGTTAAAACGATTTTTAATTTGTTAGCAATAAACCCAAAAACGATTGCTTTTTGACTAGCAAGATCATAATTGTTATGACACAATTCTTCTTTAACGCTTTCGGAAAAAGTGCTCATTAATGCGAATGTTTAGAGTTTAAATATTTAATGGCATTAAGTGCGGCCATAGTACCTTGACCAACAGCTACTGAAATTTGTTGATAATCACTACCTGATACATCCCCCACTGCATATAAACCAGGCACTTCAGTTGCCATATAACAGTCGTGTTTTACATAGCCAGCTTCACCCAATAATTTTGGATCTTTAATAAAGTTAGTTGAAGGTTTAGAACCAATATAAACAAAGATGTAATCGCATTTATATTTAGTTGTTACGTTTTCTTGTTTACAAGTTACATCAATATCAGTAACTTTTTCACCATCACCATAAACTTTAGTAATTTCATCACAAGTAATGATTTCACAATTAGGTAATTTCTTTAATTGTTCAACATATTCTTTTTGGGCTCTAAAATCACCACGAAGGTGGACTAAAGTTACCTTCTTACAAATTTTTGATAAGTAGATTGCATTAGTAACAGCTGAGTCGCCTCCACCAACAACATAAACTTCTTTTCCTTTAGCTAAAGCACCATCACATTTAGCACAATATGAAACACCTTTATTTTCATATTTTTCAGCATCTATAGCTGGTAATTTATTACTAATAGTTCCTGTAGCAATAATTAAAACTTTACAGTAACGCGTTACACCATCAGTTGTATGAACAACATGATAATCTTCATAACGATCAATACTATCAACTTCACCAAAAATTGGTTGAATACCTAATCCTTCAGCTTGTTGATACATCTTTAAAGCTAAATCAGCCCCAGAAATACTAGAAAAACCAGCATAGTTTTCAATTAAAGCAATGTTTACTAGTCTTCCTCCAGGCACGTTTTTTTCAATATAAGCAGTTTTAAAACCAGCTCTTGATAAATAAATACAAGCACTAAAAGCAGCAGGACCACCACCAATCACTAGTGCATCTCATGAGTTTGAATCATTAACAACTCTTGTTTCTAATCCCATAAATTTTTCCTTCCAGACAAAAACTATATTTATTATATTTTTTTCATTCATAGTCCTTACTTTTAATTAAAAGTAGAGATAGTGAATAAAAAGATATAAAATGCCTAAATTTCTTTGATTAAATCAAGAAAAATAAAACTTATTCCCTAAAATTTTCTTTTATATATATAATTTTAAATACTTTTTTATTATAAAGGCCTGTAATGACAAAAAACTTAAGTTATAAAAATGTGTCATATTCGCGTTTAGCTAATCGTCGTAGCTTTAGCAAGATTGACACTAATTTTAGTGAGCCAGACTTACTAGAAATGCAAAAAGCATCTTACAAGAACTTTCTAGAAAATAAACTAGAAGGTTTAATTGGAAATTATTTCCCTGTTAAGCATGCAAAAAACAACAAATACGAAATTCACTTTAAAGGAATTAGTTTTACTGAACCATTACACGATGAAGAAAAGTGTCGTAATGAAGAAAAAACATATGAACGAGCTTTATATGCTGATTTATCTTTAATTAACAACGAAACTGGTGAAGTTAAACGAGTTAAGAAAACAGCAAGCAACTTATCAAAAGGGGTGTTTTTTGCCAATATCCCAATTATGACTGAAAAAGGAACTTTCATTATCAACGGAATTGAAAAGTTTGTTATTAGTCAAATTGTTCGTGCTCCTGGGATTTATATTCTTAATAAATCACAAATTAAGTTAAACAACAAGAAAAAGATCAACCATGGTTACATTTGTGAAATGTTACCAAACAAGGGAACGTTAATCAACTTCTGAATTGATGAACAAAACCAAACAATTAAAGTTATTATGCGTAACTCAGTTGGAGACAATGCTCCAAGTTTCCCAGCTACGCAAATACTTAAAGCGTTTGGAATGACACAAGACGAAATCCGTCGTGTGTTTAAAGACAATGTGTTTATTTTAAATACACTTTATACTGAAACTTACAACCACACTAACATTCTGCAAGATTTTGAAATTGTTGGTTACCGTAATGATGTTAATAAATTACGTGAAACAAAAGACAATGCTAAAGGTTCGCCAATTGATGCAAAATTAAAAAGAGCAATTGTTGATTACGAAGACTTAAAAATTAAACGTGAAGAACTTTATGCTAAGTATCAACGTGAATACGATAAGATTTATAACCAAAACGAAATCTTAAGAAAAGAATTAAAAGAAGCTAGTGAAAAAGATAAACCAAGTGTTAAAAATAAAATTGCTAGTTTACAAAAAGAATCTTACCGTCTACTTGAACAATTACAAAAAATTGACAAGAAGATGCGTGATATTCTTGACGTTATCATTACTGAAAAAGCAGCTAAGGATTTAATTGGTCAATTAGGTATTTCAACTAGAGCCATTGAATCTTATTCTTCAAGTAAGAAAAACCCAATTTGTTACCAAGAAGTTATTACAAGCCACTTCATGGAAAACCGTAAATATGATTTAACTGGTGCTGGACGACACCGTACACAACACAAGTTACATATTTCTGATCGTTTATACCAACGTGTATTAGCAGAAGATATTCTTTACAAAAACGGTAATGTCTTCATGCCTAAAGGAACACTGGTTTTAAAAGATGAACTGGACCGATTTAAAGATGCAGCACAACACGACGAATTAAAAATCTTTGAAGAAGTTAACTTAAATACAACAACTAAAACTTTAAGCCAAAACGCTAATTTCATTGAATCAGTTTTAGTTTACACTGACAATGATGAACAAGATTTAACAACACCAATCATTGGTGAAAGTAGTACATTAGCAACCCAATCTTTATCATTGACTTTAGTTGACTTTATTTGCTGTATGTCATATACGATCAACTTACCACATGGTATTGGTCAATATGATGACATTGATCATTTAGGAAACAAACGTTTACGTCTAATTGATGAACAATTAAAACAAAAATTACAAATCGGAATGGCGCGTGTGGAAAAACACATTAAAGATAAATTAGCGTCAATTTCAATTGCTACAGCTAATGATGAACAACAAGCTAAAGTTGCTTCACGAACAACTGTTAAAACCATGGTTAATACTAAACCATTCCAATTAATGGTGAAGAATTTCTTTAATACTAACCAATTAACGCAATTCGTTGACCAACAAAACCCATTATCAGAATTATCAAACAAACGAAGAATTAGTGCGATGGGAGATGGTGGTATTTCAAGAGAAGACCCAAATCTAGATATTCGTGATATTCATTATTCACATTACGGAAGAATTTGTCCAATTGAAACTCCAGAAGGGATGAACATTGGGTTAATTATGTCATTAGCTTCATTCACTAGAATTGATCCTAATGGTTTCTTAATTTCTCCATACCACAAAGTAATTAAAGGTGTAGTACAAAAAGAAGTTGTTTGACTTCCACCATTAAAAGAAAATGAATATATTATTTGTGAATCAAGTGTTCCACAAGATAAGAATGGAAAAATTCTAGCAGAAAAAACAGTATGTCGTTACCGTGGTAACCAGCAAGAATTTGATGTTAATAAAATTGACTTTATTGACATTGCGCCACGTCAAGCTGTATCAATTGCGGCTAGTGTGATTCCATTCCTAGAACATGATGATACTACTCGTGCGTTAATGGGGGCTAACATGCAACGTCAAGCTGTTCCATTAATTCACCCATATGCACCAATTGTTGGTACTGGCAGTGAATACAAAATTGCCCATGACTCTGGATTAACATTAGTTGCAAAAAACCCAGGAACAATTGAAAAAGTTGATGCTAACCAAATTATTGTTCGTAATGAAGACAATAAACTAGACCGATATAACTTAATTAAATATCGTAAGTCAAACCAAGATACATGTATTAACCAAACACCAATTGTTGACTTAGGTCAAAAAGTTAGTGTTGGTGAAACATTGACTGATGGTCCAGCAATGTATAATGGTGAATTAGCTTTAGGTCGTAACCCATTAGTTGCTTTCACTACATGAAATGGTTATAACTATGAAGACGCGATTGTTATTTCTGATCGTTTAGTTAAAGATGATGTTTATACTTCAATTGCAATTGAAGAACACACCATCAAATGTTTAAGAACTAAAAATGGTGATGAAGAAATTACTCGTGATTTATTAAATGTTAGTGAAGAAGCTAAACGTCACTTAGATGAAGACGGAATCATCATGGTTGGGGCCGAAGTTAAAGAAGGTGATATCCTTGTTGGTAAGATGACTCCAAGAGGTCAAAGTGATTTCTCTCCTGAAGAAAAATTATTACAAGCAATTTTCTCTTCAAAAGCGAAGAATTTCCGTGAATCATCACTTAAAGTTCCTAATGGTGGGGGTGGAATTGTTGCTAAGGTTCAAAGATTTAGCATTTCTAATAACGACGAATTAGAAGACGATGTAATTGAACTAGTAAAAATCTTTATTGCCCAAAAACGTAAGATTCAAATTGGGGATAAGATGTCAGGGCGACACGGAAACAAAGGATGTATTTCAATTGTGGCTCCAGCAGCTGACATGCCTTTCTTAGCTGATGGTACACCAGTTGATATTTGTTTAAATCCACTTGGTGTTCCTTCACGGATGAATATTGGTCAAGTGTTAGAAATTAACCTTGGTTTATCAATGCGTCAATTAGGACAACAAAAAGCCATTGAATTTGTTTTTAAAGCTAAAAACGAAAAAGAATGTGTTGAAAACTTTGTTGCTAACTTTGGTTTAAAACCAGAAAAAGCTAAAGTCCTAATCAAAGTAATTAAGAACTACTGTAACCAAAACAAGATTACTTCATTAGCTGAAGCAAAAGAAAAAATTGGTTACAACGATGTATTCTTAATGTTAAAACAAGCTGGATTAGATATTGAAGCGCTAAACTTTAAAGCGGCAACGCCAGTATTTAGTGGAGCTACCATGGATGAAGTATTAGAAAATCTAAAAGAAGCTAATAACGAAACATCTAACTTATCAAGACTTGGTAAGATGCAATTATTTGATGGTAAAACTGGTGAACCATTTGATGGTTTAACAACAGTTGGGGTAATGTACATGATGAAACTAGACCATATGGTTGATGACAAGATTCATGCTCGAGCTGTTGGTCCTTACAGTAAGATTACACAACAACCACTTGGTGGTAAGAGTCAAAACGGTGGACAAAGATTTGGGGAAATGGAAGTTTGAGCACTTGAAGCTTATGGTACAGCTCACAACTTGCAAGAAATCTTGACCATTAAGTCAGATGATGTTAAAGGCCGAAACCAAACATATAACGCAATCGTACGTGGAGCACCATTACCAACTCCAGGTTTACCAGAAACATTTAAATTATTAACTAAACAACTTCAAGGTTTAGGATTAACAGTTGACGCTGTTTATAAAGACGGAACAAGTGTTGACATTAACACTTACTCATCTGTAAGTGAAGATGAAAACGTCCAACCAGTAGAAGAAGACAACACTGTCTTTACTAACGTTGAAACAATTGATTTTGAAGATAACTTTTAATTAGGAAGGATTAATAAACTATGGCAATTAAAATTAATAGCATTGAAGCATTAAAAATTGGAATTGCTTCTCCCGACCGAGTTCGTGAATGATCGCATGGAGAAGTAACTAAGAGCGAAACCATTAACTATAAAACCCTAAAACCAGAAAAGGGTGGATTATTTGATGAAGTTATTTTTGGACCAATTAAAGATTATGAATGTTCTTGTGGTAAATATAAGAAAGTAAAATACCGTGGGAAGATTTGTGAAAAGTGTGGTGTGGAAATTACTGAATCAATTGTGCGTCGTGAACGTATGGGTCATATTGAGTTAGCAACCCCAATTGCGCACTCATGAATGATTAAGGAATTACCAAATCCTTCAAAAATTTCGTTATTACTAAATATCTCTTATAAAGAAGTTGAACAAGTTGTTTACTTTGTTAACTACATTATTCTTTCAGCAAACGGATGTAAAGAATTTAGAGATAAAGAAGTAATTGACTTAAACAACTCAAAAACTTCAAAAAATTCACGTGGTAAACTACGTTCAATATTAAGTGAAATCATGAAAAAATTGGAAAAAGGTTCAATTGACATGATTCGTGCCCAAAACTATTTTGCGCGACTTAAAGATTCATCATTACCTTTTAGTATTGAAGAAGTATTTAACTTTATTACTAAACATACTGGAGTTCGTTTTGGTATTGGAGCAGAAGCCATTTACCAATTATTAAAAGAACTAGATCTAAATCAAGAAGTGAAGAAGATTGAAGATGGATTAAAGAAGTCTGATCCACATACACCTGAATTTAGAAAATTAACAAGAAGACTAGAAACGGTTAAATGATTTATCGAATCAAACAATAAACCTGAATGAATGGTATTAACTGTAATTCCAGTAACTCCACCAGACACACGTCCAATCGTGCAATTAGATGGTGGTAAATTCACTACTAGTGATATTAATAACTTCTACCGTAAGATTATTATTCGTAACGAACGATTAAAACACTTAATGTCATTAAATGCGCCAACCATTATTCTGAACAACGAAAAGCGTATGTTACAAGAATCAGTTGATGCTTTAATTGATAATGCTTCTCGTTCTAAACCAATCGTAAGTAAAGACCGTCACCCATTAAAATCATTAACTGATCACTTAAAGGGTAAACAAGGTTTATTCCGTCAAAACTTATTAGGTAAACGGGTTGATTATTCTGGTCGATCAGTAATCGTTGTTGGTCCTGATTTAAATCTAGATCAAGCAGGAATTCCAGCCCAAATGGTATTAAAGTTATTTAAACCATTTATCGTGCATGAATTAATGCGTAAGGTAGATGATTACGGTAATGAAATGAAACCAATTGCTGCTAATGTCAAAATTGCCGAACAAATGATCTTAAAAGAAGATGATGAAATTTGACCAATTGTTGAAAAAGTAATTAAAACGCGTCCAGTATTATTAAACCGTGCCCCAACCCTTCACCGTTTAGGGATTCAAGCATTTGAACCTAAATTAGTTGATGGAAAAGCAATTCGTTTACATGCTTTAGCTTGTACGGCATTTAACGCGGACTTTGACGGGGACCAAATGGCTGTTCACTTACCAATTACGGATGCTGCAGTTGCTGAAGCGCGTAATGAATTATTAGCGGCAAATCACATTTTAGGCCCTAAGGATGGTAAACCAATTATTACGCCAACTCAAGATATGGTTATTGGTTTATACCATGTTTCAACTGAAGCAAAAGACCTAAAAGGTGAAACAACTGTATTCAGTTCTCCTAATCAAGCAATTAAATACTACGAAATGGGTTCAGTTGCTTTACATGCTTTAGTGGGAATTCCAACAACGGCTTATCCTAAAAAGCAATTTCCAAAAGCAGGATTGATTTTAACAACAGTGGGAAAAATTATTATGAATGAAGCTTTCCCAGAAGACTTTGTTTATATTAATAACACAAGTTGTAAATTAACTGATACTGATATTATTCCGTTTGGAACTAACTTCCAAGAAGCAGTTAAAAACCATGAACCACAAAAATCATTAGCGAAGAAAACAATTAGCAACATTATTATGTTGTTATACAAACAATATTCAGTTAATCAAATTGCTAAGACCATGGATTTAGTGAAAAACTTAGGCTTTAAGTATTCAACTAAATCAGGTGTAACAATGTCTGTATTTGATTTACCAAAATACGACAAAAAATACGAATACTTTGCTGAAGCTGATGAAAAGATTAATAAATTTACAAAACAATACAAAAAAGGTTTATTGACTGATGATGAACGTTATGTAAAAGTTATTAACCTATGAAGTGGCGTAAAAGATAAAGTAACTAGTGACGTAGAAAAAATCATGAATGACCCAGCAAATAAAAATAACTCAGTAATCATCATGGTTAATTCTGGAGCACGTGGTAATGTTTCACAATTTACCCAATTATTAGGAATGCGGGGATTAATGAACCGTTCTTATAACTATGAACGTAAGAGTGATTCGTTTGTAATTCGTGATACAATTGAAGTACCAATTAAAGATTCGTTCTTAGATGGACTAACAATTCATGAATATTACAACTCTTCTTATGGAGCACGTAAGGGTATGGCTGATACGGCAATGAAAACATCTAAATCAGGTTATATGACCCGTAAGTTAGTTGATGCGGCACAAGAAGTGATTGTCACTGAAGAAGACTGTGGAACAACTCGTGGAATTGAAGTTAGTGCAATTATTGATACTAATGAAAATAACGTAATTGAAACATTAGCTGAAAGAATCGCTAACCGTTATAGTATGGAAGACATCTTTATTCCTGATACAACAACTAAATTAGTTGGTAAGAATGAAATTATTACGCCAGAAATTGCTGCTGAAATTGAACGTGTGGGAATTACTAAAGTAACAGTTCGTTCTGTATTACATTGTAAAGCTAAAAATGGTATTTGTCAACACTGTTTTGGTAATGACTTAACAACTAACAAACCAATTGAAATTGGTAGTGCGATTGGAGTTGTTGCGGCACAATCAATCGGTGAACCTGGTACGCAATTAAACTTACGTACATTCCATACTGGTGGAGCAAGTGGTTCAGAAGGGGGAAACATTGCCCAAGGGTTTGAACGTTTAAAACAACTATTTGACATGATTCCACCAAAATCATTTGAACAAGCAATTATTAGTGAAATTAATGGAACAGTTAAATCAATTAGTTTAAGTGACACTGGTTATGTTGTGGAAATTGTTAATGAAGAATTAGATGAAAGCATTACTTACAACGCACCATTTAATGCAGTATTTAGAGCTAAAGTTAATGATGTTGTTAAGATTGGTGATAAGATTACTGAAGGATCAATTGATATTAATAAGTTATCACGTATTTGTGGTGTTAAAGCAGCACGAGATTACTTATTAAAAGAAGTGCAAAAAGTATACCGTTTACAAGGGATTGAAATTAGTGATAAGTATATTGAAATTATTATCCGTCAAATGACAAATAAAATGAAAGTCCTTAACCCTGGTGATTCACAATACTTTATTGGTCAAATTATTAGTATTAATGATTACATTGCTGTTAACAAAGAATTATTACTACAAAACCAAGCACCAATTACTGCATCTAACTTAATCTTTGGTTTAGACGAAATTCCAAGTCACTCAGAAAGTTTCTTATCTGCCGCTTCATTCCAAGACACCAAGAAAGTCTTGACTGATGCTGCGATTAGAAGTCAAAGTGACTACTTACTAGGATTAAAAGAAAACGTTATGTTAGGTCGATTAATCCCAGCCGGAACCGGATTAAAGAAATAGACAGTGCTAAAAACAATTTTGTTTGTAGAATATCTATATAAGTAAAAGTTTAAAAAGATTACTTTTTTGTCCAGGCTCGGGGCCTGGGTTTTTTATTTGTATAATATATTTACGTAGTATAGTTTAAAAAGATTACTTTTTGTCCAGGCTCGGGGCCTGGGTTTTTTCTTTATATTCATTTCAAAATTAATATTTTTTATAATGATTATGAGTGTTGTTTTTTAACGCTCTAACTATGCTATGAATAAAATAAAACGTAAAAATAGGCCCCGAGCCTATCTAGTTTATCCTTTAGCCACTCCTAGCACTTCTAAAAGAACTAAGAGCAAAAGGGCAAAGGATAAGAATCTTAAGTTAACGATAAAATTAGCTTTAGAGGTAAAGCTGTAGAGATCATGTTTTTATAGTTTTGCTCTAATATAAAAATACACCATTAAGCGGTAATTAAATTTTATTTAATTGTTGTAGGTGTATTTTTTGTTTTTAATATTAGTTATTTCTTTTTTTTGTAAATGGTAATTCCACCAGCTATTAATCCAATAGCTGCAATTGAACCAAATACTCCACCTAAAATTGCAGGTAAACTATTACTTGAAGGTAAATCACCAATAATTCATTGATCATCTCTTAATTTTAATCCTGCATATTTTGCTGTATTTTCTTTTATTTCTATAGGACCAAAATATTGTCGGTATTTTAAATATGTTTCATGAGATATTTCTTTAGGTAAAAATACTTTTAGATTAGGATTATCATTATCTATAAAAGTATCATTAGTCTTTCCTTTAAAAAAACCAAAAATACCTCATAAGTGAACATTTGGAGATTGTTGAGGATCAAAACTATTAAAAAATAAAGTATCTAACTGAGCTGAAGAATTCCAATTTAAATGAATTTCATTTAGGTTATTATTATTACAAAAAGCACCATCAAGCATTTTAGAAACAGATATAGGTATTGTTATGTTGGTTAGACTAGAACAAGCACCAAAAGCAACTCTCCCAATAGAGTTTAATTTACTTGGAAGAATAATATTACTAAAACCGCATTGAGCAAAAGCTTGTTCTTCGATAGTTAGTAAATTATTGGGTAGAGTAACATTTTGTAAATTTCTGCAAGCAGCAAAAGCATTATAAGGAATTGTTGTTATTTGTGTTCCTTCTTCAAAAGACAAGCCAGTTAAATTTACACAATCTTGAAAAGCTCCAATGAAATGTTCTTGATCAGAATAAATTCCTTTGACAACCTGATCTCCTACTTTGGCAGGAATAACAATATTACCACTTACCCTAGACTTGTCTTTTGGTTTAATTAAACCATCACCAACAATTTCTCAATCAATGTAATCGCTCTTTAAGTTACCAACATTTTGGTTACTTAGAGAGAGAGAGAGAGAGCTTTATTATTAAAACTCATCCCTACCGGGATTAAACTAGAACAAATAGCTAATCCACCTAAACATTTAAATAGAGTTTTAAGTTTCATAAATTATTAATAATTATAAAAAAATCAACCCAACAAGGTTGACTAATATGGCAGGGGTTGAAGGAATCGAACCCTCACCTGAGGTTTTGGAGACCTTAATTCTACCGTTAAACTAAACCCCTAACAAGATTATTTACGACTATCAATTTCTTTTAGTTTATCTAAAACCATCTTGGTTTTAACTTCACCAGGTAATTTAGCATCAACAATTAAATATTCAATACCAAAGTTTTTACAAGTATTAACCATAAATGATTCATATTGTTCTAGTAATCTTGCAAAATAAATTTTATTCTTTTCATAGTTTTCAATTTCTACTTGACGATTACGTTTAAACAATCGCTGTTTAAACAATTCTAAATCACCAGAAAGAATAACATATAGTTTAGGAACCCCAACTTCGTAAATGGTTTGGTTGCAAATACCCATATATGTTCCTTTGTAGTAATTAAATAAGAATGAGTTATTTAAGTTTTCTTTAGCAAATAACCAGTCTTCAAAAATACTACGATCAAAAACAGTTAAATGATTTTGATTAATATGAGCTTTATAAGCATAAAAACGTTTAATGACAAAGTAAAGTTGAAATAATGATGAATAAAGGTTATCATCACTTCGTTCGTACATCTTTTTTAATAAGATTGGCCATAGTTCATCGTCATCATCTAACTCAGGACAAAATGATGCATTAGGAAAAGCTTTAACAATACTTTGGGCAAGCGTTGTTTTTCCTAGAGCAATCATTCCACCAACAACTACAGCATTGGCAATTTTTATCTTACGATAAGATAATTCTTTGTCTACACTAAACATAGTTGATTTACTATATATTTAAAACCTATTTTTGAACAAGATAAATTCGCTTTATCTTGTTTGGATAAATAGAATCGGATTTAAATGTTAATAAAACAGCACAAAATTGGTATTTACCTTCTAAAGGATCTAGTTTAAAATTAACTCTTTGACCACGATACATTTCTAAAACAGTAGTTGGATCAGTACCAATTACACCTTCATGTGGTCCGGTCATACCGATATCAGTAATATAAGCAGTTTTACCAACTATTCTTTCATCGGCTGTTTGAACATGAGTGTGGGTTCCAACAATAGCTGATACTTTATTTTTATAAGCACAAATAAAAGCGTTTTTTTCACTAGTAGCATTAGCATGTAGATCAATAATATGAATTTCTTTAGCTAATTCTTTTTTATGATCAACTAGAAATCGATCTAAACATAAAAAAGGATTAGATTGAATATTTTTCATATTCACACTACTACCTAATAAATTAGTAATCCGAATTTTTCTTTTTTTAATTTCAACTACTCTTGAACCAACACCATATTTACTATAAACATGATCACTTTTAATATTTAAAGGTCTTACGGTATCTTCTTGATTTAAGATATCGTAAATTTGTTCTTGTTCTCAAGTGTGATTTCCAAAAGTGAAAAAATTTACACCCAATGATTTTAAGTACAAATAATGACGTAAGTTAATACTTCGCCCATGTGTACAATTTTCCACATTAGCAATTGTAAAATCAATTTTTTCTTTTTTAATTAGTTGTGGTAATTCATTAGCAATGGCCTTACGACCAGATTTACTAAAAACATCACCAATAATTAAAATTTTCATTAGTTTAAATATTCTATATTTAATTTTTTACACGTTTTAGTGACTTATGAGTTGCGACTAATGTCTTTTTACCATAAGGCGGTTTAAAGGCAATAGTTAAAAGATTATCAACAACTTCTAAAACTGTTCCCATACCAAAAACAGTGTGTGAAACAATATCACCAGTTGAGAATTTAACTGCTTTTTCTTCATACATATTTTTGTAATCAACATTTTTATTAGAGTCATATCAATCAAGATCAAAACTAGAAATAGATTTAAAACTACTTTTAACTTTTTTAAAATTCTTTTCACCCATTTCTTTAATAAAACTTGAAGGAAAATAATTAGTAAATCCACCAGAGCAGCTAGTTAAATAAAGTAATTTCTTAGCTCTAGTAATTCCCACAAAACAAATTCGCCGTTCTTCTTCAATACCACCTTCAATTTTACTACGGGCTACTGGAAAAACATTTTCATATAAACCGGATAAGAAAACAACATCTCTTTCACTACCCTTAGCATAGTGGACAGTCATTAAAGAAATAGCATTTTGATCACGAACTTTTTCTTCTGATAAATCAGTATATAGACTAATTGACTCTAAATAACTAGCAATTGTTGGGTTTTCATTATTTAGTTCAAATTCTTTAATTGATTGAATTAATTCATTAATGTTTTGTAAACGATTAATTGCTTCTTCTTCATAAAATCAAGATCTTAAATATTCTTCATAATTAATTTTCTTGATAATAAATTTTAGTGTGTTACTAATACTTTTAGGATCAACACCTTTTTTAAGTTCTTCAATCTCTTTGACAAAGTTTTTAATGTTTTCTACTTTTCATAATACTTTACTTTGATCAGTTATTCTTAATGCATCAGCAAACGAAATTTGGTGTCGATAAATGTAATCATTAATCGTACTAATAGTAGTTGGACCAATTCCTCGTTTAGGGATATTAATAATCCTTCTTAAAGATAAATCATCATTAAAATCATTTACTAATCTTAAATAAGCTAAAACATCTTTAATTTCTTTTCTTTGATAAAACTTAGTTCCACCATAAATATAGTAGGGAATATTGTGGTCAATCAAGGCTTTTTCAATATATCGCGATAAATAGTTAGAACGGTATAAAACCACAATATCTTTATATTGATATTGTTTAGAATCAACTAACTTTTTAATTTCTTCAGCAATAAAATTACCTTCAGTGTTTTGTCCTTCTCCTTCATAATAAATAACTTCTTTTTCTTTGTTTCGATCAGTATTTAATACCTTAGGAATGCGATTAAAATTATTTTCAATTAAAGCGTTAGCAACACTAAGAATTTCTGGACTTGAACGATAATTTTTTTCTAAAACAACCATTTTTACAGGATGAAATTGTTCGCGATAATCATCAAAGATTTCAGCATAAGCACCCCGTCATTCATAAATTGTTTGATCAGGATCACCAACAGCAAACACATTACGATGTGATTCAACTAATCATTTCAAGATTTGGAACTGAACATAATCGGTATCTTGAAACTCATCAACTAAAACATAATCAAATTTTTTGCTTCATTTATCTCGAACTTCACCAAAAGAATTAAAAAGTTTATAAACACCTAAAATTAAGTCATTGAAATCTAATAAATTACTTTCTTTTTTACGGCGAATATATTCTTTGTAGATAGTTTCTAGTGTTTTTAGACTATTTAAATTTAGTCTAGCTTTTTTAATCATGTCACTAATGATTTGTGGTTCTTCTGCTTTTAAATCATAAATGTCATTACTATTTTCAAAAGACTCGGCTTGAATTGCATAAATTAAGCCTAAAGCTGCTTTATTTTTAAACTTCTTTTCAAAATCAGTTTTCTTTAGTTTTAGATCTTCATAGATTTGGTTAATAATTGATAATTGATCTTCTTCATCAAGAATTTTAAAATCTTTTTTACCACCAATAAAACTAATATCTTCTCTTAAAATTCGGGCACACAAAGAGTGATATGTTAGTAAATTAACTTCAGTGCCACGGTTTAGTAAACTAGCAACACGATTACGCATTTCATTAGCAGCATAATTAGTAAAAGTAATTCCTAAAATCTTTTTATCTTGAATACCAATTTCATTAATTAGATAAGCAATCCGGTTAGTTAAAACCATTGTTTTTCCACTACCAGCTCCCGCAACAACTAAAATTGGGCCTTCAACATGTTTAACAGCCTTAATTTGTTGTTTATTTAATTTATCAAAGTTGATTGGCATAAATTTAATTTAATGAATCAATTTCTTCATTTGGATTTTCAAGAATAACCCCAGGAAGAGAATAATTTTTTCTTTTTGTTGTTTTAATCTTATTTAAATTATTGTTTTGTTTTGAACTGTTGATATCTTTTAATTTAACAACTACAGTATTACTTCAATTATCAATTAAAGTTGTTTTTTCTGAACGCATGATTGTGTTAATTAAAACAACTAATAAGATTAAAGCATCTAATGTATAAAAAGAAGAAAAAGTAACACTAATTCATTGATAAGGACCATCACTATCTTTTTTAAATGTTAATAATGAAAGCAATACTTTTCAAGCAGCGTCAGGATTATCAGCCGAACCAACAATAAACAAGACAACACTAAATAATAATCCAACTGTAATTGCAATCATCCAAACAAAAACTTCTTTTTTAATGATGTTGAACAAAAAACCTAAAAGTAGTTGGTTATAAATTCCTAATTTAAATAATTTTAGTCCCAACGTTTGTCCTTTTCAATAATAAGGAAGAATAACAAAGTATAAAAAGAAAACACCTCAAGAAATTAGACCGAATAACAAGTATCGATATGGTTCACTAACAATAAATCCCTCTAGTGTTCCTTTAAAACTAGGATCAGTTAAAAAGATTAAAGCTCCAAAACCAATATTAATAACAAACACTACGATAAGGTCAATAATACGAGCTAAGATTCGATCAGAAGCTTTAGCTAGTTTATATCTTGCTTTAGAGTTATTAACCTTACTTTTTTTCTCCATTATCAACTAAAGTTAAAAAAGTGTTTATTGTTTTACGTGTGTTAGTAAAATTCTTAATGTAATCAATTAATTTTTTGCTATCTACATTTGTTGGACTATTTAGTGTTTTGTTTGCTTTTCAATCAGCTAAATTTTCTTCTAAATAGTTAGTAACAAACTCTACAGCGCTCTTAAAATGATCGTGTTTAACAGATAATCATCTTCAATAAATTTTTTCAAGATAACTAAATGTTAGAGTACGAATAAATAAATATTGAATTTGATCAAAATGTTTTTGATAAAAAGAATCGTTTTCAAAATTTTCATTTAAATATTCAAATTGGTATACAAGATCACCAACATTGAATGTTGGATTTTTAGAAATATGATGGGAAAACAATTTGTCAGTTACTAAGCCAATTTTTTTAGCACTACGGTATAGTTCAAATAGATAAACAGCTGGATAATGTTTAAAATTAACTCAATGAATTTTGTTTTTATTTAAAAAATCAATGTTAAATACTTTATTCAAATGCGATGAATCTAATAAGACATATAGATAATCTAGATAGTTATCTTTTTTAAGGTATTTTAGATCTTGATCATGACGTTTACCATTACCATCTAAAACAATAAAATCAGGATTATTTTGTTCAATTTCTTGGTTAATTTTTTTCACAAAATCAGGTTCATAAACACAAGATCCTGAGGCAAAATAAATATAAGGTGTTTTAGTTATTTTGGTTACATAGTTATAGCTGTATGAGTGTCCAACATACGTACTCATTGAAACAAAACGAGCGTTAGCAAAATCTTTATAAAAATCAATATCCTTAAAAACTTTTTTAACTTTTTTATCAATTGAATCAGCAACAAAAATTAATTCAAAGTTTTTATCAGTTTGCTTTAAAATACTTTCAAGTGATTTGGCTGAATGCTCATATCCACGATATAAATGGTAAACAATTGTTAAATGCATATTAACTAGTTCTTAATTTTTGATTGATCTATTACTTTTTCTTTAGTTTC
Organism: Mycoplasma sp.; assembly: GCA_029203615.1. Taxonomy (GTDB): domain Bacteria; phylum Bacillota_I; class Bacilli_A; order Mycoplasmatales; family Mycoplasmoidaceae; genus Malacoplasma_A. The sequence goes on from CP091280.1 coordinate 622,522, forward strand.
GGTTTTGTTTTCTTGTTTATTTTTACCAAATAATTCTTTAGTTGCTTCATCTAAATCAAAACCTTCAAAGTTCTTAAATAGATCTTTAAGAGCTTCTGGATTTGGTAAATTATCAAATAACGATTTGCTCTTTAGAATAAGTCCTAGGCTATTAATTGTTTCATTAATACAATGTTCAATAAATTCTTCAAAACTTCCGTCTCCCATTAATGGAAATTTTGCCTTCATTGCTTCTTTATTTTTATCAAAAAATTCTTTAGCTTTACTATAGACTTGTTCATTAATTTCAATCGTTTTTTTCTTTGTCGTCATAATCGCTTTAGATAGTCTTGTTTATATAGTATAAATATATAATAAATTTTATTATATACGGCCTTTAGGATAAAGCTTATGATTGATATAAAACTATTACGTAATGACTTTGAAAATACAAAGAAAAAACTTGAGAAAAGAAATAAAAAATTCCCGCAATTAGATGAATTTGTCGAACTAGATAAAAAGCACCGTGCTTTATTAACACAAATTCAGAATTTAAATAACATTCGTAATACAGAATCTAAGAAAATTGGTGGACTAATTAAAGATGCTAGTAAAAAAGCAGAAGTTAGTCAAATTCAAGATAAAGTTAAAGAACTAAAAAAAGAAATTGAAACTAACGAAGTAAAAGTAAAAGAACTTGAAAAACAAATTCAAGATATCATGTTGTCAATTCCAAACTTACCACACGAATCAGTTGTTGTTGGTAAAGATGAAAATGATAACAAAGAAATGCACCGATGAGGAAGCGTCCGTAAATTTGACTTTACTCCTAAAGCACATTGAGATTTAGCTGAAAGTTTAAAGTTATTTGATGTTGAACGAGCAATTAAAATTTCTGGTTCACGATACAACATTTATACTGGAGCTGGAGCGAAATTAATTCGTGCTCTACAAAGTTTTACATTAGACTTTAATATTGCTAATGGATTTTATGAATTACTTCCACCAGTAATTGTTAAACCAGAAGCCTTATATGGAACAGGACAATTACCTAAGTTTGATGAAGACTTATACAAATTAAGAGAAGGTGAATATTTATCGCCAACTGGTGAAGTGCAAATGACAAATTTCTTTGCTAACGAAATTGTTGATGGTAATAAATTACCATATTTATTTACTTGTAACACGGGATGCTTTAGATCAGAAGCTGGAAGTGCTGGTAAAGATACTAAAGGAGTAATTCGTCAACACCAGTTTTATAAAACCGAAATGGTCATTATTGCTAAAGAAGAAGATTCATGAAATCAACATGAATTCATGACACGTAATGCTGAAAAAATTCTTGAAGCCTTAGAATTACCATACCGTAGATTATTACTATGTACTGGAGATATGGGGTTTGGTGCTAGTAAAACTTATGATCTAGAAGTATGATTACCTTCTTACAATGCTTATAAAGAAATTAGTTCATGCTCTAACTGTATTGATTTTCAAGCCCGAAACATGATGCTACGTTATAAAGATAAAGAAGGCAATACAAAATATTGCCATACGTTAAATGGTTCTGGTTTAGCTATTGACCGTTTATGAGCGGCAGTAGTTGAAAACTACCAACAAAAAGACGGATCAATTTTAATTCCTAAAGCACTAAGAAAGTATTTTGATGGCCAAGAATACATTAAGTAAAGGATTCTTTATTACTTTTGAAGGTCCTGATGGATGTGGAAAAACATCAGTAGCTCAAAAAGTATATGAAGAATTAGCTAAACAATATCCAGATCAAGTTGTTTTTACTCGTGAACCTGGAGGGAAAAACAACATTATTGCTGAAGATATTCGTCGTGTATTACTAAACCATTTAGACTACAAAATTGATTATCGTTCTGAAGCGTTATTATTTGCTGCTTCCCGTGCCCAACATGTTAGTGACTTTATTATTCCTAATTTAAAACAAAACCATATTGTTTTATGTGACCGATATATTCATTCGTCATTAGTTTATCAAGGTTTTACCCGTGAATTAGGTTTTGAAAACGTGTTAGCAATTAATAAATTTGCGATTCAAAACACAATGCCAGATTTAGTTATCTTAATTATGGCAGACCCTGAAACTTGTTGATCACGAATTAAACAACATCGTAGTGATAAAGTAGATCGATTAGATCAAGAAGAAGAACTACATGAAAAAGTTTATCAAGGCTATTTAAAACTAATAAAACAAATGCCTGAAAACTTGGTTGTAATTAATGGCGAAAATTCAATTGATAATGTTGCTAAAGAAGTTTTAGAAAAAATTAAACAATTAATTAAATAGAAATGATTGAAAAATTACTAAAAACAAAAAATAAAACACAAGCTTTAATTTTCGTTGAAGCCCGTTTTAGTAATTTAGATCACTACATCAATGAATATTTAAAATCATTCTTAGATGATCCAGAAGACAAACTAAGAATTGTTAAAAAATCATATGTTGATTTAGTGGAAATTAACGGTTATATTAATGGTATTAAGAAACAAGATATTTTAAATATCCAAAATCGCTTTGCTAATACCCCATTTGAAAAATCTAAGAAAAGATTTTATGTTATTCAGGGGATAGAAGTTACTAATAATGAAGCTATGAATTCATTATTAAAGTATATTGAAGAGCCACAAGAAGATGTTTATTGTGTTTTAACCACGAGAAACATTGCTAAAGTTCTACCAACCATTAGAAGCCGTTGTCATGTTATTTACTTAAAAAGTGAAACAGAGTTAGTAAAACAAGAACTAAAGAAACTAAACTTTGATGAAGATAAAACTAATTACATTTACCAAAGCTATTTCAATATAGAAGAATTTAAAAAAGACTTAAATTCAGGTTTATTTGATGAATCAATTAATTTTATTGAAAGTTTAATTGCTAATATTCATAGCATTAAAGGAATTAAACAACTACAAACACAGTTTAAAAGTTTTGAATACTATCAAATTAATAAGATCTTGTTATTTTTAAGAGTAAGAATTCAAAAACACCAAGACAAAATAATTGAACTAATTAATCACTTAAGTTTGTATCCGTCAAAAACTTTAATTTTTAATGAAATGTGAAAAATGATTATTTAATTTATGAGTAAATTAACTACTATTGTTGCTTTAAGCACACCACCAATTAAATCAGCAATTCATTTAATTCGTTTATCAGGTCCAGACACTTTTGCAATTATTAATAAGATTACTGATAAAGAAATAAAAAAAGAAGGTTTCAAATTGCAATATGTAAACATTGTTAATAATCAAGAAATTGTTGATGATGTTTTAATTAGTAAATTTGTTAGTCCCAAATCTTACACTGGCGAGGATATGGTTGAGATTAATTGTCATGGAAGTGTTTTTATTGCCCAAAAAATTATTGATTTATTAACTAGTCATGGTGCAGTATTAGCAGACCGTGGTGAATTTACCAAAAGAGCGTATTTTAATAACAAATTAAATTTATTACAAGCTGAAGCAATTAACAATATTATTAATGCTTCAAGCGAAATTTCTTTATCTATTGCCCGAAACCCAATTGATAAAAAACTACACCAACAATTAATTAATGTCCAAAAAACATTATTTAAGATTATTGGTCAAATTGAAGTTAATATTGACTATCCAGAATTTGATGATGTTCCCGACATTAACAACAACCAGATTGAAAATAAGCTAAATGAAATTAATTTATTTTTAAATAAATTAGCAAATAATTCTACTCGTGTTTTACCAATCATGAAAGGAATTAAAGTAGCAATTGTTGGTAAACCAAATGCCGGAAAATCTTCATTATTAAACGCATTATTAAATCAAGACAAAGCTATTGTTTCAAATGTTTCAGGAACAACTAGAGATACAATTGAACATTCAGTTATTATTGATGGAATAACATTAAACTTTATTGATACTGCCGGAATTAGAAAAACCAAAAATAAAATTGAGAAAATTGGAGTTGGGAAATCTAAGCAAGCAATTAATGAAGCTGATTTAGTTTTATTTATTATTGATAATTCAAAAAAAGTTACCACAGAAGATTTAAAAATTTTTAATTTAATTAAAAACAAAAAACATTTAATTGTTCTTAATAAATCTGATTTAGCATCTAAACAAAATCAATTTAAAGGAATTAACGTTTCAGCTAAACAGAAAGATGTTAAAGCATTAATTAAAGCAATTAAAAAAGAAGTATTAGACTTTGATCTTAAAGATTCGTTAATTTTACCAAGCGAAAATGCGATTAGCAAAATTAAATCTTGCATTAATGTTTTAAATAAGATTGGTGATGAGTTTAAAAAACAAACACCATTAGATTTATTAGTCGAAGACTTACATGAAATTTTAAACCATATTAATGATTTGTTAGGTTTAAATGGTTCATACTCATTTATCGATGAATTATTTAAGAATTTCTGTGTAGGCAAATAATTAAAATGCTATAAACTTATATTTATAAATATAAGAAAAATAGTTTTTAGGTTGTTGCATGAATAATATCATCCATAAATTTTTTTCTGGATTTAAAGGATTTAGTCCAGAAGAACTAGAAATTATCTATCAAAAAATCGGTGGCGATTTAACCAGAGATGTTGATACTTTTTCTTATCGTTTAATAATTGATATTCAATCAGTATTACCAGTTGAATTATTTAAAAAGATTTATTATCAACTAGTTATTCGTCAACAAGAAAGTGGTTTTAATACTGTTAAAGTGGAATTTACTGGTGGATGTAAAGATTATGCCAAAGATGAATTAGTTGATTACTTTAACTATTTTTGTGAAAAACAAAAACTAGCTTCAAGAACATTCTCGCATATTATTAACTCTAAACAAATTGAAAAGAAAAATGACAGTATAGTTTTTTATTACTTTACTAGCAGTGAACTAGAGTTATTACAACAACTAAAAGAAGAGATTGTTAAATTCTATCGTGATTGTTGTTTTTATTTTGACGATATTTATTTTGAATTAGATAAAAGTCGTCAAGAATATGCTTTAACAATTAAAAAACGAAATGAAGATATTAGTCGTTCTATTGCTAAGAGCAAAGAAGTTAATTTTGAAATGAATAAAGCCATTGCTTTAAACAAAGTTGACAAAAACGAAGTTATACCCATTAGTGAAGCTTATGATGAAATCAATGAAGGAGCAATTGAAGGACAAATTTTTAAAGAACCAGAAATGAAGGTTCTTAAAAACAATAGCAGACTTTTCGTTTTCAATATTAATGACGAAAAATCAGCCATTAGATGCTTAGTGTTTTCTAGTTCTTTTCAATCAAACCGCTTTCGATATGGAAAACAAGAAGATAACTTATCAGAAGCATATTTAAAAACTTTTAAAACAGGTGATTGAGTTCGTGTTAAATGTTTTTTTGAACGCGATAAATTTACTGGTGATATTGTTGGAAGAATTCAAAAAATTATTAAGTTAAGTGAACCACCAAAAGCGTTTAGATACCTTGATGAAGAACCAAATAAGCGAATTGAATTACTAGCTCATACTAACATGAGTGCTTTTGATGGAACAATTTCATCAAGTGATTTAATAAAACAAGCTAAACAAAACAAATGATCAGCAATTGGAATTGCCGATCGATATAACGTTCATAACTTTCCAACTAATTTTAATAACGGTAAAAAGAATAACATTAAAGTTCTTTATGGTGTTGAATTAAATGTTTTAAACCGCGAAAATTTAATAGTTAAAAATCCCAGAAATCAATCTCTAAAAACAGCCGAATATGTTGTGTTTGATATTGAAACATCAGGGCTTTACAATGAATATGATGATTTAATTGAATTTGCTGGTAAAAAAGTTAAAAATAACGTTGTTGTTGATCAACTAGGATTTTTTGTTAAACCATTAAAACCAATTAGTGATTTTATTGCTCAAAAAACCAATATTACTAATGAAGTTCTTAAAAAAGAGGGAATTAATGTTAAAGAAGCATTAAGAAAAATTAAAGAATGAATTGGTGATGCAGTTTTAGTAGCTCATAATGGGATTGATTTTGACTTAAGATTTTTAAATAAAAAACTTGAACAAAACAACATGGAATTAATTAAGAATCCATTAATTGACACCATGCAGTTATCACGTTATTTAAACGAAAAGCAAGGAGCACATAATCTAGGTGCTGTTTGTAAATCATTAAAAATTGAATATAACGAAACTGATGCCCACCGTGCTGATTATGATACTGATGTTTTATATCAAGTATTTACGGCTTTTTTAAATACATTAGAAAACAAAAAGATTGATAATCTTCTAAACTTAGCAAAAGCTAAAAATAGCGCTTTATATCACCGTCAAAGAGCAGATAATTTTGTTATTACCTATGTTAAACATCAAGAATCCTTTAAACATTTATATCAATTAATTAGTTTATCGCATACAACCAACTTGTATAAAAACCCAAGAGTATTTGATGACGAAATAAATAAATATCGTGAACACTTTGTTCTATGTAATCATCCAACTGAATCTGATGTTTTTGATTATGCGTGAAATGGTACTGATCAAGAATTAACAGAAGCTATTAATAAATATGACTATATTTTTATTCCAAGTCCTAAACATTTAAAACATCGGATTGAAGGCAAACACTTTACAAATAAAGAGTGTTGTGAAATCATTAAGAAAATTATTAATAAAGCAATTGTTTTAAATAAATTACCAATTGCTGTTAGTGATGCTTATTATTTAAATCCGTGAGATGAAATTGGTCGTAAAGTTTATGTCGATTCAAAATTATTAGAAGGGGGAATTCACCGTCTTGCTAATGATTTTAATAGCACCGGTGTATTACCAGACAATCATTTAAGAACAACTAAAACTTTACTAAATGAATTTAGTTTCTTAAATGATGAAGAATTAGCAAAAACAATTGTAATTACTAACACTCATAAATTTGCTGATAGTTTAGATAATGATTTAAATCCATTACCAACAAAACTATATCCACCATTTATTGAAAATGCTGAGCAAAAAATGTTGGACTTTATCAACCAAAGAAAAAAAGAACTTTATGGTGATAATGTTCATGAAATTATTCAAAAACGAATTGATAAAGAAGTTAATTCCATTATTAAACATGGCTATGCCATTGTTTATTGAATTAGCCATTTATTAGTTGCTGATTCTTTAAAAAATGGTTATATTGTAGGTTCACGTGGTTCAGTTGGTTCAAGTTTTGCTGCTTATTTATTAAATATTTCTGAAGTGAATCCACTTCAACCGCACTATATTTGTAATCACTGCCACCATGTTGATTTTGATGTAGAAGCTGATGATGGATTTGACTTACCACCAAAGAAGTGTCCACATTGTGGCAATATTATGTATGGTGATGGACATGATATTCCGTTTGAAACATTCTTAGGATTTTATGGTGAAAAAATTCCCGATATTGATTTAAACTTTTCAGGAGAATATCAACACCGAGCCCATGAGTTTATTAAAAGAATGTTTGGTGAAAAATATGTTTTACGTAGTGGAACAGTTGCCACAGTAGCTGAAAAAACAGCATTTGGTTTTGTTAAAAACCATTTAGAAAAAGAAGCCAAAAGAAAAAATCCTGACTTTAATCCTAAAGAACAAGGATTAGATGTTCCGAAAACAGTAATTGATTGATTAGCTTCTAAATGTGTTAACGTAAAAAGAACAACAGGCCAACACCCGGGAGGAATTATTGTTGTTCCAAACAATATGTCAATCTTTGATTTTACTCCTTATAACTATCCAGCTGATAAAAAACAAGATTGATATACATCACACTTTACATATGATGATTTACACGAAAACTTATTAAAGTTTGATATTCTAGGTCATGATGATCCAACCAAATTAAGAATATTGCATCGTGAAACTAAAGTAGATCCAAAAGAAATTTCGTTCCATGATAAAAAGATTCTTGATGTCTTTAGTGATATTTCTGCTTTAAATCTAACTCCCGATATGGTTGGAGGCGAAACAACTGGAGCAATTGCTTTACCTGAATTTGGAACTGAATTTGTTAGACAAATTTTAGTAGATTCTAAACCTAGTAGCTTTGCTGACTTAATTCGAATTTCAGGATTAAGCCATGGAACGAACGTTTGATTAGGTAATTCAAAAGACTTAATTACTAAAAATCATTTAAAACTAAACCAAGTAGTTGCCTGTAGAGATGATATTATGAAAACCTTAATCTCTTATGGTGTTGAAGATAAAAAAGCATTTAACATCATGGAAGATGTGCGAAAAGGTAAAGGTTTAAAAGAAGAATACATTAAGCTACTAAAAGAAAATAAAGTACCTGAATGATATATTGGTTCAATGCAAAAAATTGCTTATTTATTCCCTAAAGCGCATGCAACGGCTTATGTTATTAATGCTTGAAGAATTGCTTGATACAAAATTTATAAACCTCTACATTTTTATTCATCATATTTTTCAACCCAAGTTGAATCATTTGATGTTTTATCGGCAATTCAAGGGAAAGAAACAGTGTTAAATAAATTACAAAACATTCGTTATGCTTTAAAAAATAACTCTTATGCTGTGCCAAAAAAAGAACAAGATAAAATTCCAGTATATGAAGTAATGCTAGAAGCATTTTCAAGAGGCATTAAGTTTGATAATATTTCTTTTGAGAAATCACGATCTGTAAGATTTACTGTTAATGAAGAAAACAATAGTATTATTCCACCGTTTGCCTCTTTACCAGATCTTGGATTTGTGGGGGCAAAAGATATTGTTAATGCATACCGTACTAAACCATTTATTTCTAAAGAAGATTTAATTCAAAGAGGAAGAGTTCAAGCTAACGTTCTTGAACATTTAGAAAAACTTGGTATTCTAAATGATTTAAAAGATGAAAATCAAATGTCGTTATTTGACTATTAAATGCCTATGTTAAATATTGTTTTATATCAACCAGAAATTCCGGAAAATACTGGCAATATTGCCAGAACTTGTGTTGGTTTTAATTGTCGTTTACATTTAATTCGTCCATATGGTTTTTTCTTAAATGATAAACGAATGAAAAGATCTACAGTTAATTACTGACAGTACCTAAATTTACATGAATATGATTCATGAGATGATTTTGTTAGCCAAAACAAGATTAATCAACAAACAAACATTTATTTCATTACTAGATATGGTAAAAAAACAACTAAAGAAATTAACTTCCATGATGAAGAAATTTATTTAGTTTTTGGTAAAGAATCAACTGGAATTGATAAAGCAATTTTAAAACAAAATTTAGATAGAACTATTCGAATTCCAACAACTGATAAAATTAGGGCTTTAAATTTATCAAACTGTGTAGCGATGTTAGCTTATAAATATATCGAAACCCAAGACTTTAATGGATTAGAAATATTTGAACCATTTAAAAAAGATTTTTTATAAGAATGCTAAACGCTTTAGCAGCTAATATCTATATATAATATAGATATAAATTATTATGAAAAAATCAAGTGCAAAAACATCAACTCCATATGAAATTGGATTTGAAATCGTTGCTTTAGCAGGTGATGCTAGAACAATTCTTTTAAGTGTTTTAAAAGAACTTCAAGGTTATAAAAAAGCATCAAGTGCGCAACAAAAGAAAATCTTAACTTCAGTTACTAAACAAGTAAAAGAAGCACAAGGCTTACTAGATGAATGTCATGTTAAACAAACAGGACTATTACAAGCTGAAGCTAAAGGTGCTAAGAGTGAATTTACTTACTTAGTAGTTCATGCTCAAGACCATTTAATGACAACAATCTTATTAAATGATTTAATTGAAACATTTATTTCATTGTTAACAGACAAGAAATAATGAAAGAAGTTTAATCATGTTAAAAATTGGATTAATTACTGATAAGAATCACGAAAAAATAGCTAAAGATTTAGTGAAGTGAGCAAAACTTAAACTACCAAAAGTTAAACTAAGTGTTGTTAATAAAAAAGCTAATGCTAACAGTATCTTAGATAACTGTGATCATGCTGTTAATTTATTAAACACGAAAAAACTTGATCGTTTAGTTTGTATCGATGAATGAGGAATTGCTGCTTTTATGTATTTAGCTAAATTTCCACATTTAGTTGTTGCTGAAATCAACGATGAACATTCAGCTTACATGACAACATTACATAACAATTCAAATGTTATTTCATTAGGTAGTAAGATAACAACAGTTGATCAAATGAAAAATATCATTATCTACTTTGTTAACTCAACTTATGAAGGAGCAAGACATAAAGTACGAATTGATATGATGGAAAAATTAGTGGAAGGATGTGGATGCTAAGTTATGAAAATTGCAATCGGATGTGATCATATTGCTACTAAGCAAAAAGATGAACTAAAAGATATTTTAGTTTCATGAGGTCATAAAGTTATTGACTGTGGAACTTATGATGATACAAGAACCCACTATACTATCTATGGTTTTGAAGTAGCTCGTCAAGTTGGTTTAAAAAAAGCTAATTTAGGTGTTGTTTTATGTGGAACCGGAGTAGGAATTACTAATTCTGCAAATAAAACATATGGAGCAAGATGTTGTTTAACTCGTGATGTTGCTTGTGCAGTTGCTGCTAGAAAATATTACAACGCAAACATTATTGGTGTTGGCGCACGAATTAGTGGTATGGGATTAATTACCGAAATTGTAAAAGCATTCTTAAATGCTAAATACGACGGATCTCATAAAGCTGATATTAAAAAAATTGATAGTGTTTTAAGAAAACCAAATTACAACACAAAACAGTTTGACTTATTAATTAAAAAATGAGAATCAGGTAAATATACCGGAAATAAAAAAGAAAAGAAAGTACCGTTACCAAAAACATTTAGTAAGAAAAAATAACAATTAACAATATGGAAAAACAAGTTGAAAAACAACAAATGACGTTTGGCCGTTACTACCTACAAGGGTTTGCAAATGGGATTAAGAAATTTACCCAATCAACTCCAATGGTAGCTATTGTTAATGCCTTTATTAGTGCGATGCCAATTATTATTGCGGCATCCATTTTTACTTTAATTGGGGCATTACCAGAAATGTTTGCTAAACTGTCAAACCCAGACTTTAAAGCTGATTGATTAACAGTTTTACAAGATTGAACTGGAGTAATCTCGAATTGATCAATGGGAATTTTGGGGGTCTTTGTTACTGCGGCGTTAGCCCGAAACATGATTATTGCCCTAAACCAAAAATTACCATTAGCCCGAAGAGTAAATGAACAAACTGTATTCTTTGCGGCAATTACTGTTTATTTAATGCTTTCAGTAATTACTTTTACAGTTGATGATAGTTGATCACAATTAGTTAACCACACAGGAAGAGCAATCTTCGTTGATGGTATGGCTGCACAAGGAATTCTACCTGGTCTAATTGTTGGATTAACAATGCCTTATTTCTTCTATTGAGGATATAAATACAATTGAACAATTCGTTTGCCAAAACAAGTACCACAAACAATTTCTCAAGCGTTCTTAGCAATCGTACCTTTATTAGTGGTTTATTTAGTTTATGGTTCAATTGCTTTTTGATTACAAAGATATTTACAAGAACCAGTATTATTCTGATTGTTTGACCAAATTAAATTTGCACTAACAAACAATCAACAAATTAATGACTCTTATGGATTATTTACTATTTACTCATTTATGGAAAGTGGTTTCTGATTCTTAGGAGTACATCCAGAACCTGTTCATGCCGTAATGCGTGCAGCTTTCTGATTTGAAAACATTAATCAAAACGCTCATTTAGCTCCAGGAGCATTTGGTCATTTATTTACTGAACCATATGCTTATGGATTTGCTGCCATGGGTGGAAGTGGAACAACTTTAATGGTACCACTATTATGTTTATTATTCTGCCGTTCAACAAAACTAAGAATTACTGGTAAAACCGCTGTATTACCAATTGTTTTCCAAGTAAATGAACCAGCTTTATTTGGTGTACCTTTAATTCTTAACCCAATCTTTGCAATTCCATTCTTATTAACAGGATGAATTAACAACATGATATTCTTAACCATTTGAAAATTATTTCCATTCCAAGCTGGTTCATTATATCTACCTTGATCTGCACCATTCTTCTTAGTAACAACTCTAGGAACACCAACTTCATGACAACCATACTTAATGGTGTTTATTGCTTTATTCATTGCTAGTGTAATGTATATCCCATTCTTAATTATTCAAGATAAGATTTACATGAAAGAAGAATTAGCTAAATTAGGTAGTGAAGCAATTAACTTTAAACCAGTTACTTGAATGGATATTATTCAAAGAAAAGCTTTTGGTATTGATCCAGTTGCTAAACGTTCATACCGTCAATGAAAGAAATCATTTGCTTTAGCTTACAAAGAATTTGCTAAACAACAAAAAGTGGAATTAAATAAATTTATTGAATCAAAACCAACTAAAGAAGCATTAAATAAATTTATTGCAAAACAAAAACAAGCTTTATTAAAACTAAAGAAAAAATTAGAAAACCAAAAACGTAAAGAAGCTAAAGCTAAATTTATTAAACGTTATACTGATATCTTAGCTAATGCGATTGAATTTGAAAAAACACTAAAAAACAACCGTGTTAAATTAGCAAAAGAAAAACGTGAACGAATGGTGGGAATTTATCAAGATAGCTTAAAGAGTAAACAAGATAAAATTTTAAAACCATTAAATAAATTAGAAGCTAAATTAGGTATTTATCAAGATAAAAAAGCTGATATGGAAACTATTAAGTTAGAATCTAAGCCAAAATCTTGATCATGACTACATGCAAATAATTTAATTAATCGTTTTGAAAAGAAAATTAAATCTTTAAGTATTAAGATTGAAAAAGTTAAAGCTTTAAAACCAAGTTTAAAATTACAAAAAGATCCACAAGTAATTTACAACACTAAAGTTTTACAAGCGGAATTTAAAGCACAAATCGCGATTGCTCATGCCATTAATTCATTTAAAACTAAATACAAAAAATATTTAAAGTTTAGTAAAGAATATAAACAATATGCTAAAGCTTATAGTGATGTAGCAAAAATTCAAACTGAATTTGACAAAAAATTTAAATCACTAGAAACTAAAAACCAAAACTTAATAACTAGTGATAAAGCTTCTTTAGCTAACGGAACTATTCCTTGAAGTTATTCGCTTGAAATAACTTCAAATAAAAAAGAAACTAAAACATCTAATAAAATTTCTAAATTGCCTAGCAAGAAAACAAAAGCTATTGTAACTGGTTTTGATAAGAATAAAAAATACAATGTCATTGTTATTTGTTTAGGAGCTGGAAGTTCAGCTGTATTAGCTAACACGATCCACGATGGATTAAGAGCTAAAGGTATTACTAATGTTGAATCTAATGCTTATGCTTGAGGTTCACATGAAGCTGCTTTAGATGATGTTGATTTAGTACTATTATCTCCACAAATGGGTATTCATGCTAAAGGAATGCAATCATTAAGCGAAGCTAAAGGATTTAAATTACATTGCTTTAGAGGACGAGAATATATTGAAATGACTAAAGATAAATTAGCAGCTGCTGATTTTGTGATGAAGGAATTAGGTAAAAAATAATGGAACGTTTATACGAAAAATATGGTTTAGTTGATTTTAAGCAATTAATTGCTAAAGCCAAAAAAGAAAAATTTTGTATCTTGCATATCAACTGCATTAATTATGATTGAATTAAAACTGCATTAGTTGCTGCGCAAGAGGCAAAAAGTCCAATCATTTTAGCGGTTAGTGATAGTGCACTTAAATACTTTGGTACCCATAAGTCTTATTTAGAACTAATTCATAGTGCAATTAAAGCTAATCATATTACTATTCCAGTAGTTGCGCATTTAGATCATGGTTCATACGAATCAGCATTAAGTGCAATTAAAGCTGGATTTAACTTAGTTATGTTTGATGGTAGTCATATGCCTTTTGAAGAAAACTACCAAAAAACTAAAGAAGTGGTAGCTTTAGCTGATCAATATGGTTGTTGTATTGAAGCTGAAGTTGGTCCAATCGGTGGAAAAGAAGATAACATTGATGGAGGTGACGGAGAATTAGCCGATGTTAATGAATGTGAAAAAATCTCTAAATTAGGAATCACATTACTAGCAGCTGGAATTGGTAACATCCATGGCATTTATCCACCAAACTGAAAAGGTTTAAGATTTGATCGATTAACTGAGATTCATAACCGTTTAAACCAAATGCCATTAGTTCTTCATGGTGGAACTGGTATTCCAACTGATCAAATTAAAAAAGCGATTAGTTTAGGTGTTTATAAGTTAAATGTGGGAACTGAAACATTAGTTGTTTATTCTAAAGCATTAAATGAATACTTTTCAAAACAATATCCACAACTAAAAAAGAACTATGATCCAAGAAAATATATGGTTGAACCAATCAATGCATTAAAAGCTTGTATCATTGAAAAAATTAAGTTGTGTGGTAGTGATAATAAAGCCTAAAAAATTACTATTGATTAATAAACAGTGTTAAGTTATCTTAATGCTGTTTATTTTTATTTAAAAATAACTTTTTTATTGTTAATATTTATTGTTCTTTAAAAATGAAACAATACGATATCTTAATTATTGGTGCTGGACCTGGAGGAATTTTTAGTGCATTAGAACTATGTCTAAAAAAACCAGGATTAAAAATTGGTGTAATTGAAAAAGGAGCAGATTTACAAACCCGAATTAATGAAAAAAGATCAATTATGAATGGGTTTGGTGGTGCTGGAGCTTTTAGTGATGGAAAATATAACATTACCAATGAATTTGGTGGTAATCTATATGAATATATTGGTAAAGCTAAAGCGATTGAATTAATGGAATATGTTGATGAGCTTAATTGTCAATATGGTGGAAAAGACACTAAATTCTTTACCAATATTAATACATCATTAAAAGCTTTGTGTTTAAAAAACGATTTACATTTATTAGGTGCTAAAGTTAGACACTTAGGAACAGACAAAAACCAAGTGGTATTAAAAAACTTATGTGAGTTTTTATTAAAGAATAAAGTTGAGTTTCATTTTGATTCAACCGTTGAAGACTTAAATAAAACTCAAGATGGATATATTGCAATTGACCAAAGTAAACAAGAATACTTTGGGACTAAATGTATTATTTCAGTTGGCCGATCTGGTTCAAAATGAATGGACCAAATATCAAAAAAATTAAATATTAGTACTAAATCTAATAAAGTTGATATTGGGGTAAGAGTTGAATTACCATACGAAGTATTTGCTGAATTAACTGATGCTTTATATGAATCAAAGTTAGTTTATCAAACAAAAGAATATGGTGATAAAGTTAGAACTTTTTGTATGAATCCAAAAGGATATGTTGTTCAAGAAGACACTGATGGATTATTAACTGCTAATGGCCATAGTTATGAAGATGCTAATTTATCTAGTGGAAACACTAACTTTGCTTTATTAGTTTCGCAAACTTTTACAGAACCATTTAAGAATAGTAATGAGTATGGTGAAAGTATTGCTCGATTAAGTAATATGCTTGGTGGAGGAGTAATTATGCAAACATTTGGGGATTTAATTAATGGAAGACGATCAACCAATGGAAGAATTGAAAAAATGTTTATGATTCCAACACTTAAAGCAACCCCTGGAGATTTATCATTAGTTCTACCAAAAAGAATTCTTGATGATATTATTGAAATGATTTATGCCTTAGATAAAGTTGCTCCCGGAACAGCTAATGATGATACTTTGTTATATGGAGTAGAAGTTAAGTTCTACAACAACGAAGTTGATGTAAATAACAACTTAGAAACTTGTCATAAAGGTTTATATTGTATTGGTGATTGTTCAGGAGTTACACATTCTTTAAGTCATGCTTCAGCTTCTGGTGTTTTTGTTGCTAGAAAAATTATTGAAGAATTAAGTAAGTAATTTCTTAGTTTTATAATTTATTTAATATGAAAAGATTTTTAAAGTTTGGTGCATTACTTTCAATTCCTGCAGTTGTTGCCCCAATATTAACTACATGTGGAACAGTTAATAATTTTCAAGCAGTAAAAGAAGTGTTATTAAAAAACCCTATTCATGATACCAGTCGTGATAGAGTTATTATTCATAAAGAAGGAAATGGAACCCAATCTAAAGCTATTCATGATTTAGTAAAAGTTAAATATCCTGATCAAAAATCAATTAATAATGAATTAATCAACTTCTTTTTTAAAAAACTACAAGAAGTCGATAATAAAACAGGAGAAGAAAAAGGCAAAGATTTACTTACATTAGAAGAAGAAAATAAAGTAGAAATAGAAGTTATTACTGATCAAGTTCAACTTGATCCTAATGGTTGACAATTTGAAACTGTTAATAACCAAGTTCAAGCTTATTTACGTTTTCAATTCAGAATTAATTTTGGTGTTTTATTTTTAGAAGATGGACCTAGTGTTGGTTTATATAAAGACTTTAAAAAACAAGATTTTTTACAATATGTTTTTGAAGCTTGAGATAATAAAAATCCTGATAACTATTTATTTGAATTAAAATTATTAACTAGTGAAACTTCAAGTAATAATTTTAATAGTCTAATTTCTTTTAATCAAGTTAATCAAACATCAACTGAGCCAATGTTAGGTTTTTACCGTTATACAATTAACCAAAAAGAACAAGGTAATTTTCCAATTACTATTAATAATTTAACAATTACTACTGGATGAGATCAGTTTAATGCTACAGTTTATGATACTGTACACTACAACGGTTAAAAACTAATTAAATTTATTTAAAACAAGATTAAAATCATCAGTTTCAAGTCATGTATCAATGGCTGAAGCTGATTTTTCAATCATTGGATCTAATAACGTTCTTTCTTGTCTAGTAAATTTACCAGTCACAAAACTAATCATTTGACTTTTATCAGCAGGTTTATCAATTCCGACACGAATTCGTTTAAAATCTTTAGTACCTAATAAATCAATAATATTTTGGATTCCTTTTTGGCCAGCACTACTACCTGTTGTTTTAATCCGAATTGAACCAATTGGTGTATCAACATCATCAGCAATAACAAGCAAGTCATTGATACTAATTTTGTAGAAGTTCATGATATCACGCACAAACTGTCCACTTAGGTTCATATAAGTGTATGGTTTAGCAATAATTACTTGTTGATTATTAATATTGGTTTTAATAAATCAACCATTAAATTTATTTTCTTTTAAAGTTAAGTGGTGTTGGTTTAACCAATAATCAATAACCATGAATCCAGCGTTATGACGAGTTTCATGATATTCACGAGGATAATTACCTAAACCAACAATGAGTTTCATAACTATAAGTTTTTAACAAACTTTAATACTTCAGCTGGTTTTGGTTGTTTAACTAAGAATGAACCAGAGATAAAGTTATCAACATAATCTTTAGTTAATCCCATAACTTGATAGTTAACCCCACCATCTAATTGGACAATTAGTTCTGGGTTATAACGACGTTTGATTTCGTTTAAAACTTTTAAGTTTTTTAAGGTTATATCAGTCATGAATTTTTGTCCACCAAACCCAGGATTTACACCCATGATTGTAACAATATCAGACTTTTTTAATAACCATTTATATTTAGTTAAATCAGTTTCAGGTCGAAATGCTAATCCAGCCAAACGTTTTGCTTTTTGAATTTTACGAATTAAAAAATAAGCTGATAATTTTGAAACGGGTTCTGGATGGAAAGTAATAGCATTATTGGGAAAATATAAAAATTCTTTAACCCATTTTCATGGATCAGCAACCATAAAGTGAATATTAACTTCAAAGTTCATTAAAAATAACTGACGTAAATATTCAGTTCCATAAGCACTATTAGGAACAAAAATATGATCCATTACATCGTAATGAACAATTTTAATTCCGCTTTTTTTCATCAATCTTAGTTGATTAGTAAATTTCTTATTACTAGATGTATCAAATGCTAAGATGGAAACTTCTAATTTATGACTTTTACTCATGTTATTTTGCTTTTTTAGTTTTCTTAGTAATTTTGTTAATTTTCTTTAAATGTTTTTTAAATTTTACTCTTGGTGCTAAAGGTTTATTTTCTTTAGTTTCTTCACTGCTATTTACTGCTCTAAACATTGGATCAGTAAAGAAATCAATAGTTTTCGATAACATCTTTTCCGATGTTAGGATGTAAACAACATCACCTAGAGCTAATTGGGTATCAGCTAAAATTGGGAAAACAACTTCACCATTCTTTTTAATGAAAAGAATTGAAGCACCAACATTTTCACGAATATTTAATTCTTGTACTGGCTTAGCAATACATTTATGGTTTGACACAATTAAACGTAATCAAACAAATCCTTCTGTTAAACTATGAATACTTTCACCAAAGTGATACATGGCTTGTAATGCCACACGGTGTGCTACTTCTTCTTCTGGGACAGAAATATGTTCAATACCAATTGTTTTTAACACACGTTTATGCATTCCGTTTTGTGCACGAGCAATAATATTTCCTTTTGCCCCTAATTCAACTAGGTTAGCACAAGTAAGAATTGATTCTTGAACACTACTCATTGCTACAATCACACACTTAGCATTAATAACACCGGTTTCTTTTAAAGCATCAATATCAGTGGCATCAACACACATAGCATAACTAATATTGGCATCAACTTTATCAACAATTTCTTTGTTAGCATCAATGATGACAACGTTATTTCCTTTTTCAATTAATGTTTTGGCCACACGGCGTCCAAATTTACCGTAACCAATAATGAAATAATCACTTTTGTTCATAGTTTATATATTAGCGTTTATTATATATTTATAAGATATTTCTATATATAATATTAAGTTATTAAATGGGCTAAATTAGCTCTTTTAGAACATGGCGTTAAATCCTAAACCACACTTTACTTGAAGAAGATTCTTCAAGAAGTTAAAACAAATTGTAATTGGTAAAAACCTATTACAAGTTTTTTTACGGATTTATATTTTAATTGTTCTACTAGGTGCGGTTTTACTATGAAGCAGTTGAACTCATAGTGAATGAACATATGATGCAGGAACTAGTGTTACTGAAGAACATGTTTATACATTTTGGGATGCATTATTTGTTTCTTGTAGTGCTTTTAGTAACACGGGATTAACACCATTAGATGTAAAGAACTTTTATAATACCTTTGGTCAATTTGTTGTTTTTACATTAATTGGGCTTGGTGGAATTGGAATTGTTTCACTATTTTACGTAGTTTGAAACTTCTTTAAGAAAAATACTGAAGTTCGAATTAACCATTTAGTTTTATTGCAATCGGAACGAGGTAGCAATAAATATTCCACATCATTTAAATCAATTAGATTTTGTGTAATTTTCATCATCTTAGTTGAAATCTTATTTGGTTTTATCATGAGCTGTTGAATTTGCTTTTTTCCAGTTCATGAAGTTAAAGTGATTGATAATAACCCAATTACTGGCTTTGATCCTGATAAATTTATTGTTGGTCATGGCAACTATATTGATGCTTTATGGCAAGGAATGTTCTTTTCAGTTAGTGCAATGAATAATGCTGGATTTGATTTATTAAAAGAACCGTTCTCATTAGCAGCATTTCGAAATGATTGAAACATTTTCTTCCAAATGATGGTTGTGATTCTTATTATCTTTGGGGGAATTGGTTATCCATTAATCTTTGATGTTTATGAAAAGATAAGACTAAAGAAAAAAGGTGTAAAACATAAATTTACTTTATTTACCAAGATTTGTTTAGTTTCTTATTTCTTAGTTTTATTAGTTGGATTAGGTATTTCTTATGGATTTGAGTTTGGCGCAGCTGATAAGAATACTTTAGTTGGTATTGAATGTCATGATGGACAATGAGGTCATAATGTTTTATTCAATAAGATCTTTGCTGTATTCTTTAATACTGTTTCAACTAGAAGCGCAGGATTTAGTACTTTTGATCAATATATCTTAACTAAGGCAACCCAAACAAACTATTCCATCATGATGTTTATTGGTGCTAACCCTTCTTCAACGGGAGGAGGAATTAGAACCACAACGTTAGCAATTGTATTTGTTTCAATTTGGCACTTAATTAGAGGACACCGAAATGTAACGCTATTTAAAAAAACTATTCCAAGTTCAACAGTTAAAACATCATTTATTGTTTGTTTTGTGGCCTTAATTTTAGTTATTGTAAGTAGTATTGCAATTGATTATTCTCCAGCTTATGATGGAACCACTTTGATTCGTGATCAAAATGTTAGTCTACTAGAAACAATTTATGAAGTTACTAGTGCCTTTGGAACAGTAGGATTATCAATGGGGTTAACTTATAAGATTGGAGCAATTGGTAAAGCAATCTTAATTATTAACATGTTCATTGGTCAATTAGGTGTTTCAACTGCTTTATTAGTTTGATTTAAAAAGATGTCTAAATCAAAAGACATTCTTTACCCAACTGAAGATGTGAAGATTGGATAAGCAAAAATGAGTAATAAAAAAGGTTTATTATTTCTTTTAGTTGGTCCTAGTGGAGTTGGTAAAAAAACAATATGACAACCCATTATTAAAGATCCGCGTTTAAATATTTGCTTCAGTATTTCGATGACCACCAGACCAATGCGTCCTGGTGAAATTGAAGGTGTTGATTATTTTTTTAAAACTAAAGAACAATTTGAATTAGCCATTAAAAATAATGAGCTATTAGAATATGCAACTTATGCTAATAACTATTATGGGACACCTAAAGCATTTGTTGAAAAATTAAGAAACGAAGGCAAAAATGTAATGCTGGAAATTGAAGGACAAGGTGCACTTTTTGTTATTGATTTATGTAAGAAATGTCAAGACGATGGATTAGTTTCAATTTTCATTAAACCAGAAAGCCTTGAAGATTTAAGAAATCGTTTAAAGAACCGTAGTACGGAATGCGACGAAGTTATTGAAAAACGCATTAAACAATCAGAGTGAGAATTAACACAAATTAACAAGTTTAAATATGTTATTTGTAACCGCACTGGTCAAAGTGAGCAAGCAACAAAAGAACTATTTAATATTTTTGCTACCGAACTAAAAAATCGAGGTTTATGAAAAGAGTAGTTAACTTCTTTGATTTAACACAAGAAGAACTAGCTAATCTTTGTGTGGAAGTTGGTGCCAAGAAATTTAATGCCCAACAAATGTTTGAATGAGTTTATCAAAAACAAGTTTATGACTTTAAGCAAATGACTAACATTGCTAAAAACTCCATTCCTTTATTAGCTAATGTCTTAGAAATTAAACCATTTAAAGTAATTAAAACTTTAATTGACCCAGAAGACGAAACAACAAAGTTTTTATTTCAATTAAATGATGGTGAATTTATTGAAACAGTCTTAATGAAATTTAACTGGGGATATAGTGTTTGTATTTCAAGTGAAATTGGTTGTGCCATGGGATGTAAGTTTTGTGCTAGTGGACAACTTAAACTAAAAAGAAAACTAACAGCTGGGGAAATTGTTTTACAGTATGTAATGGCTAATGACTACTTAATGAAATTAAAAAACATTAAGGTTGGTAATATTGTGGTTATGGGCATTGGTGAACCTTTTGATAACTACGACAATTTACTTAAGGCTATTAAGATTATTAACAATCCCTTTGGTATTGGATTAGGAAAAAGAAAAATTACTGTTAGCACATGTGGTTTACCAGATAAAATTATCCAGTTTGCTCAAGATCAACCACAAGCGAATTTGGCGATTTCACTTCATGCACCAAACGATGAAGTTAGAAACAAACTAATGCCAATTAATCAAGCCTACCCTTTAAATGTTTTATTTAAGGCAATTGATGAATACATTAAGATTACGAATGGTCGGATTAGTTTTGAATACATCATGATTGATAATGTTAATGACACTGATGAGTGTTTAAAGCAATTAATTAAATTAACTAAAGATCGATTGTGTTATGTTAATCTGATTGCTTATAACGCAGTTGATCAAACAAACTTTAAATGTTCCAAAAGAATTAACCATTTCTATCAAGAATTATCGAAGTATAATATAAAAACAACGTTACGATTAGAACGAGGAAGCAAGATTGACGCAGCTTGTGGTCAACTAAGAGCGAGATATGAAAAATAACCAACAATATAGTTATTCAATTTGTTCAATAAAAGGAATCAAGCCCATTAATGAAGATGATGCTTGAGTTGGTTTTAACCATTCTGGTCAATGTCTAGCAATTGTTTGTGATGGGATTAGTTCAGAAAAAGGTAGTGAATTAGCATCAAAAACGATTGTTGATTATTTCCAACAAGAGTTTGAAAAAACGCATAAAGTGATGTGATTCAATTCTTGAGTTAAATCGCATTTAAATAAAGCTTATAACATCTTAAAAGAAAAAGCTTTACAGGAGCATGTTTCAGTAGGAACCACTTTAGTATTAGCGATTATTAGTAATAAAAAAGTACATATTTTTAATATTGGTGATTCACGCTTATATCATGTTTCAACTGAATTTCAAAATGTTGAACAAATTACTAAAGACCATAACTTATACAATCACCTAGAACATTTAAATGCACCCCAAGCAGTTTTTATTAAAAATAAAAAGAACCTATTAGCTTTAACTAGATATATTGATTCATCAACTAAAGAAAACATGAATTTTGATTACTATAAAATCAAAGCTAAAAAAGGAGATATGTTTTTCTTAGCAACTGATGGTTTATACAACTATATTGATGTGCAACATATCTATAATCGTACTTCTTATTTAACTGAAGAACAATTTAGTGAATTATCAAGAACACTATGTAATGAAGCTTTACAAAATAGATCTAACGACAACATTACTGGGATTTTAGTAAAGGTTAATAAGTAATATGCATTTTATTGATGAATGTATTGTTGAACTAAAAGCTGGTAATGGGGGAAACGGAATTGTTTCTTGAAGACGAGAAAAATTTAACCCTTATGGTGGACCATCTGGAGGAGATGGTGGCAATGGAGGAAATGTTGTTTTAGTCGGTGATCAAAACACTAATACCTTATTACATTTAAGAAACCATAAGATTATTCAAGCAGAAGATGGAGAAAAAGGTTATAACCGTAATCAATTTGGTAAAAATGGTTTAGATAAAGAAGTTAAAGTTCCCTTAGGTTCAGTAATTTATGATGCTAATACTAATAAAAAAATAACTGAAATCTTACATCATAATCAACGTTATATTATTTGTTATGGGGGATTAGGTGGACATGGTAACGCCTACTTTAAAACTCCAGCAAATAAAGTACCTAGTATTTATGAAAACGGTGATGTTACTGAACCATTAAAAGTAAAAATTGTTATTAAATATATGGCTGATGTTGGAATGGTTGGTTTACCAAATGCTGGTAAATCAACTTTAGTAGGCAGTGTCACATCAGCTAAACCTAAAGTAGCAAATTATCAATTTACTACACTTGAACCAGTTTTAGGAATTTGTGTATACCATCATCAAAAACTAGTATTTGCTGATATCCCTGGTTTAATTGAAGGCGCAAGTGAAGGTAAAGGACTAGGGCATGAATTTTTAAAACATATTGAACGTTGTTCAATATTATTACATGTCATTTCATTAAACCCTGAAGATCATGAAGATATTCTTGATGCTTATCAAACCATTAGAAATGAATTAAAGGTTTATAAAAAAGAATTATTAGATAAGCCAATTGTCTTAGTTGGTAATAAATGTGATTTGCCTAATGCAGATAAACAACTAGCTAAATTAAAAAAAGTACTTAAAAAAGAAAAAATCTTTTTAATTAGTGCTTTAAATAAAACTAATTTAGATGAATTATTAAATGAAGTATTTAAATTAGATCAAATTGAAAAACAAAAACAAGCTGAACTATTAAAAAACCAAAAACCAATTAAAGTAATTAAGGTACAAAAAGAACCAGATTATGAAAGTGATATTCAAATTGAAAAAGTTGATGATCACACATGAAGAGCAACTGGTCAATATCTAAAATATTGAACAAATCGAATCCCATTAACAACAGCAGATAATATTATGCGTTATAACATGAAACTAAAACATGTAGGGATTGAAGAAAAAATTAAAAAACTAGGTGGAGTAAAAAACGATACTTTACTAATCTATACAAATGAATTGGTGGTGGAATAAGATGAAAACTAATTTTTCTTCTTTAAAGCAATACGCTTTATATTTAAATAAATGATTAAATGATTATTTAAAACAAGCTAATAAAAAAGCAGTTGTTATTGGTATTAGTGGTGGAATTGATTCAGCTTTAGCTTTAGCAATTTGTTTTTTATCGAAAAAAGTTAAGGTTTATCCATACTTTTTAGATATTGAAAATTCGACTTTAGATAAGCAATGCATTAAAGCATTAGAAAAACACTACAAAATTAAAATTCCAAAAATTAATTTAAAAGATGAATATTTAAAAATAGTTAAGAAAACAAAACTTAAAAATTCATTAGCTAAAAGCAATATTAAACCACGACTAAGAATGTTAAGTTTATACGCTTTAGCACAAGAACACAATGCTTTAGTATTAGGTACTAGTAATTTAGATGAACTATATTTAGGTTATTACACTAAATATGGTGATGGAGCATGTGACCTTGCTTTATTATCAAAAATGATTAAGCAAGAAGTGTTTAATATGGCTAAAGAACTTAATGTTCCACCAATTATTATTAATCGTAAACCTTCAGCTTCTTTATATAGTGGTCAAACTGATGAAGAAGACATGGGTTTAAAATATCTTGATATTGATAAATATTTAGATGGTAAAAAAACTAGCAAAAAAGTTGCAGATTTAATTAAGCAAAAACATCAATTAGCTAAACACAAAAAGATCAAATTAAATGAACCAGATAAAGCTTATATCAACCGAAAAATTATTTAATTTGTTGTTTAAATTTATTAACTAATAAACTAAATTGATTAAATTGTTCATCATGTTCAACCATTGATGAATATTTTTTTCATAATTCATTAAAAATCATGCCATAGTTTTTAGTGATATAACTCTCTAAATGCTTGATTTGTTCATAAGTTTTCATTAAACCAAGAAATAAAGATTTAAGTTTATTAAAACTAAAAGCACTTAATGCTCGACTATTAATGTTTTCTCTTAAAATATAAAAAACTTCATTTTTAAACATAATGTTTTTAGCATAAGCAAAAGTTAAAAAGAAATAACATAAATCTTCCATGTAAGTATCTTCGTTAATAAACTTAATTTTGTTATTAACTAAAAAACTTTTAGCATAAGCTTTGGCTCACACAGAAGGTTTATCTTTTAAAGCGTCTGGTCAGGTATCAACACTGACAGGTTCATTAGTATTGAAAATAAAGTGATTAGTTTGATTAATCATGCCATTAATCATTAACATTTTATTAGCAAAACTAAAAATATCTAAATTTGGATATTGATTAAAAATTTCATTAACCCGGTTAAACATACCAGATAGAACATAATCATCGCCATCAATATAAATAATGATTTCTCCACTTGCTTGTTCTAAACCAACATTACGAGCATGTCCAGGACCCTTATTTAGCCCAGTTAAATTAATTAACTTAAATTGCTTATTATTGTTTATAAATTCATTTAAAAACTTTCTGGTATTGAAATTTTTAGATGAATCATTTACAACTAGCACCTCATAGTTGTCATAACCATTTTCAATAATTGATTTAAAACAAGTAGCTAAGTATTCTTGCTCAATATCATAGACAGGAATAATGACACTAATTAAGTGCTTTTTCATATGAACTATATTCTATATAATTAGATAAAACATGGAAATTGTTAAAGTTAATCGTAATGAAGGTGAACATCTGCTTCACTTTCAAGTTAAAGCTAATGAAATTGAATGAAAAAAAGCACAAAATAATGCTGTTAATTTTTTAGCTACTAAATTAAAGTTAAAAGGTTTTAGAGCTGGTAAAGTTCCGCCAAACATTGCTATTAAATATTTAAATAAAAATGCTATTTTTCAACGAGCAATTGAAAAATATATTACTGTTTTATATAAAGAAATTATTAATAGCAAACAACTAGATGAACACGATATTATCGAAGATGTATATGAAGCTAACATCTTAAAAGTAGAACCAAACAATTTAGAAGTTGATTTTAAATTTGCTATTAGCCCTAAAGTTAAATTATTTGATTACAAAAAACTAAAGATTAATTATCTTGAACCAAATGTAACTGATCAAGAAGTAGAAAATCAACTACAAATGTTAGTTAAAGCTAAAACTAACTTTAAACCAGATATTGATCCAGAAGCAGTAGTGCAATTGGGTGATCGGATTACAATTGATTTTCATGCTATGATTGATAATAAACCATTTAGTGGTTCAGAAGGAAAGAATTATTCCTTAGTTTTAACTAAAGATGAAATGGTTCCTGGGTTTAATAAACAAATTATTGGTTCTAGAGTCAATACCATTAAAGACTTTGAAGTTAAATTCCCTAGTGATTATTTTGATCATGAATTAGCTAATAAAACGGCTTTATATCATGTGGAACTAAAGTACATTGATAAAGTGCAAAAGATTGAAATTAATGATCAAGTAGTTAAATCATTAAATCTACCTGGTATTTTAACCACTAAAGACTTAAAAGAATACTTTAAGAAATTTATCTCAAACCAAAAGAAAAATATTGAGTTTACTAAAGCTCGGGACCAAATTGTAAAACAAATTGTTGAACAATGTAGTTTAGATTACATTCCTAAAAAGATTTTAGACCAACAAAAACAATATTTTTTATATCAGTATGAACAAAAAGCTAAAGAACAAGGTTTTAGCTTAGAAAAATATGTTGAATTTGATAAAACAATAAAGACAGTTGAAAAACTAAAAGAATTAATTGAAATTCAAGCTAAAAATAATATTTTGTTAATGTTTAGTTTAGATCAATTAAAAGAAGAATTAAAAATTGAAATTGGTCATCAAGAAATTGAAAACGCTTATCATGATTTAGCTTTAATGCAACAAAAATCAATTGATGAAATTAAAAAGCAATATCGTGATACCGATCAAATTAAAGGTGTTTTAATTCAAGATCATGTATTTCATAAGCTTATTGAATTAAATAAAACTAAATAGGTATATATAGTTAATCAATAAAAGAAAAAGACCCCGCCACGAGGTCTTTTCTATTTAACACAAAGAAACAAAACTTACTTGTAAACCTTAGAGTGCGCACAGTTGTTGTGGCAAACACGGTCAGCACGTTCAGCAACCTTACCACCACCAAATCTTTCATCTAGTGAAAGATAGCCAGTGATTCGGCTCACATTTTGAATGTGACTTGAACCACAAGTTGGACAAACTTTGTCTTCTGGTTTAAGATAAGTAACTTTGTAAGCGATGTGATTTAAATTTGATTGCATAAATTTGCCTCCTTATGTGTCAGCAAATATTCTAACCAAAAAACAGCTGTTTTAACTTATTTTTTCTAATAAGTTAGAATTTTATCGATCCAATCAAAGAACTTTTTTAATTTTGGAATGGAAAAATTTTTAACCAGAAATTAAATTTAAAGATTTTTCTTTAAATTTAGCTACAAAAATTAAAATAACTTTGATTACATCGTAACTTTTTAACCATTAGTGTTTGAGTTATATTTAATTAAATATAATTTTTATAGCAATTATTTATGATTATTAAAAACGTGCAAGTAGCAAATCATAATGAATTTATTGATAATGCTAACGTTTATATTGAAAACAACCGAATTACCAAAGTAGAACGATTACCTGGTAAAGGAAATAACCTAGTAATTCCGGGACTAATTGATGTTCATATTCATGGTTTTGCTAATCATGACTGTATGGATAGTCAAGAAGCTGTTGAAATTATTAGTAAAAAACTAGCTGAACAAGGTACAACGGCTTTTATGCCAACAGTCATGACTAGTGAATGAGACCATATTCTGCGTTCTTTAAAAGAAGTAGCAACCGCTAACTACCAAGGAGCAAAGAATATTGGAATTCATTTAGAAGGACCGTTCTTTGGACCAAAACGAAGAGGAGCTCATAAACTAGAATGTTTAAGAGAAGCGACTAAAGAATTAATTGATCAAGCAATAGAAGCATCCCAAGGTAAATTAAAAAAGATTACTATTGACCCAACCATGTTTACTGATGAACTAATTACTTATGTAGTTGATCAAGGAATTATTGGGATGTTAGGTCATACTATTTGTGGTTATCAAAGAGCCATGGAAGGATATGATGCTGGAGCTGATACTACATGTCATTTATGAAATGCCATGAGTGGAATTGATAGCCGATCTCCTGGTTTATTAATGGCAGCATTAATGCGTGAAGAAGCGTTTGTGGAAATTATCCTTGATTTATACCATGTATGTTATGAATCAGTGTTATTTACTTTTAAAAATAAAGATATTAATAAAGTAATGTGTGTTAGTGATGCAATTCGTCCAGCTAATACACCAGACGGAGCTAATACTTCTGGAGGAATGGAAGTAGAAAAACGGGGATTAACAATTTATGTTAAAGGAACTAATACTATTGCAGGTAGCGGAATTTGTTTATATGATTCATTAAAAATCTTAAGAAACAAATTTAGATTCTCTTGACAAGATATTGTTAAAGTAACTTCATATAATGCTTCAGTTAACTGTAAGTTAAATGATATGGCGCAAATTAAAGAAGGTTATGTTGCTGATTTACTAGTAATAAACCCAGAAACACTTGATTTATTAGATGTATATGTAGATGGAAGAAAAATAGAAAGACAATAAATAAATATGATTAAGATTATTAAAGTTAAAGATTACCAAGAAATATCAACTACAGGAGCTGATATTATTCGTCAAGCAATTAATAAAAAACATAATTTAGTAATGTGTTTTGCTACCGGATCAAGCCCTGTTGGAATGTATAAAGAATTAATTAAGTTAAATAAAGCTAAAAAAGTTGATTTTAGCCAAGTAACTTCTTTTAACTTAGATGAATACGTGGGATTAGATAAAAACAATAAATGTTCTTATCATTATTTCATGTATGATGTTCTTTTTAATCACATTAATATTAAGAAAGAAAATATTAATCTTCCTAATGGAATTGGGGACATTAAAAAGAATGCTAAAGATTATGAAGCTTTAATTGCTAAAAAAGGTGGAATCGACCTCATGATTCTAGGTTTAGGAACTAATGGTCATATTGCTTTTAATGAACCAGGAAGTAAAATTGATGAAGCAACCCGTGAAGTTAAATTAACCCAAAGTACAATTGATAGCAATAAAATTTACTTTGATGATGAAAAAGATGTTCCTAAAACAGCTATTTCAATGGGAGTAGGATCAATCATGAAAGCTAAAAAAATTATTTTATTAGCTAACGGAGAACATAAAGCTGATGCGATTAAAGCGATGATTGAAGGTCCAGTAACTAGTGATTGTCCTGCTAGTTTCTTACAAAAACACAAAGATGTTACAGTTATTATTGATATTCCTGCTGCAAGCAAGTTAAAAGCTTAATTAAAAGTATTAGAAAATATCCTATATGCCTAGTAAATAGACTATAAGGGTATTTTTATTTATCACTTAATATTACGAATAGGACTAAAATAAGCAATAGATTAATATTGAATAAAGAAAAGTAGATTTCCATTTATTACCTCCTAGATATTTTTCTGGGTATACAATGGTGTCCACTTTTTTGTCCCAGTGTATTTTTTGAAAGTCGTGCAAATTTTAAGACCTTATTATTAAAAAAATAAGCCCTAAATGTTGCTTATTTTCATATATATATATATATATATTAGTATTAATTTACTTTATAAACTTACTTATGAAATTAAAGAATTTGAAACTAGTTTTAAGTGGTTTAGTTGTTAGTTCAGGATTAGTTTTTTATCCTTTACTAACTAATAAACAAGATAATCATTTTTCATTAAATAAAGATGTTTCAGGGGTTGAAAATAAAATTCCAAGCAATGTCACTAGTGTTGATTTAACTTATCGTGTTGATCCAAGCGGAAATGCGTGAATTAATGGATTTCGAAGTCAACCAGGAGATCAATATTTATGAGTTCCTGCAAGAGATAATGAAAATCATCCTGTTGTTGGTATTGATGATGGTGTTTTTGCTAGTGGTAAAATTTCTTTAAATGGTATTGGTTTTGCTGCTAATCCTAATTTTAGACAAATTAGCTCTAATGCTTTTAATGGAAATAAATTAACACAAAAAACTCCTATAACTGGATTAGAAAATACAGGATTACAAACAATAGGTTATAGTGCTTTTAGAAATTCAAGTTTTACAAGTATAGGGCTTCCATCATCTGTTACTTCAATTGACCCTAATGCATTTTCATACATTAACGATTATCCTTTAGTTATTAATGCTAATTGAAGCTTAGATCAAGTTAAGGGGTTAGATATATTTACTAATAATGTATTCGATGACGTAAATCTTACTATTAATGCTAAAAACCCAACATACAATCAACATGACGCTTTGTTTAATGCATATTACGCAAAGTTTAATCATAAAGCTGCTGCTAGTTTAACTGTTAACGTTGAGGATGATAAGCCATTTGATATCACTGATAATGGATATATTTTCCATCGTGAAGGAACAACACTTCCTAATAACCTTGTTATTCCACTTCAAGTTGATGGTAAGGATGTAGTAGGTATAAGATGATTAGGCTTTCAAAGAGAAACTAACATCAATAGTGTTAGTTTTGCTAAAGGTAGTAAAGTTAATACAATTAATTTTGGTGCTTTTTCAGAATGTATTAATTTAACAAATGTAACACTACCTGACACATTGAACAACATAGGTTCCACTGCTTTTTCAAATACAAAACTTCAAAATATAATTATTCCTAGAAAAACAATAGTTTTTGGCGAAAACTGTTTTCTTAATACTGGTTTACAAACTGTTGTTTTCAATAACTCTAATCCAGATACATTTACTGTACAAGGAAATATATTTGGTCAATCTCGACTACAAAAAGTTTACATTCATCAAGATTTAGATCATGCTAACTATGGACAAGCTGAAAGATTAAAATGAGATTATCTTGAAAAGTTTGATAATTTTGGTACTTTAGGCTCAAGTGCGTTGTCAACTTGATATGATTCCAACCCTCAAAGTCCAGCTGGAGAATTAAATATTTACGGTTTAAATCAACAATATGAAACAACATTAGGTGACGGTTTTAAAACATGAAAAGATGCTAGTAGCACTAGAAACATTAGTCTTCAATATACAACTAGTGATAACAGTATTAATGCAACTGGAACACTTAATAGTGATAATTTATCATTCTCTACTACTTTAAGACAAAACACTAGCTCAAGCCTTAATATTAGTAGAAAAACTGTAACCATTACTCCTAAGCTAGTTTTAACTGATAGTAGCAATAATTCAACGCAAACTATTAGTCTTAAACCTGTAAATATTACTTTATCTCCTAATGATAATATTGTTAGTCATGAACCAGTATTCAATAAAGATAACCGTATAAATGTTAACCGCGATAATGCTTTATGATTTGGTAATGATGCTTATACAACAACTACACAAATTAATAAGGCCTATTTCGGTGATGATTGAAATAATGTTAATAACATTAAAAATAATTTATCTACATACTTTAAATTCACTAATAATTCTGGTGATGAATTACCATTAACTAAAAACAATGATTATTGATTTAATAATCAATTAGGAGCAATAAGTGTTGATATTACTGAAGCAAATGAAACAACTTATAACGTTCGTTTTAGTATTCAAAAAGGTAGAGACAATAATATTGCTACTCTTATTGATCAAAATATTAATTGTTATTTAAAACCTAGAACTGAAAACACACCAATATTTAGCATTAAAACTTATAGTGCGAATAAGTTTAAACCAAACATTACATTTAGTGGCAATGGAAGTAATGTTAACTTATCTCTAAATAATCAAACTCAAAGAACTACTTGAAATTTAGATAACCAAACATTTGATAGTCAAATTGCTAAAAATGATTTTGACTGATATCAACAACAAGGTTATTCATTTAGAATTGACTCTAGTAGATTTAATAACCAATTCATTGGTATTGGTAGTGATTTAAGATTAAATACAGATAAAACTCAATTTAGTGTTAGTGTTAACTTAAAAACACCAAACATTAATGCAGTTAATTTAAATGTTAGTGGATTAAAAGTAATTGCTTATAAATCAGGATTTGCTAATATTGAGTTTAACTTACCAACATTTAATGTTAATGCATCTAAAAATGATAACCATAGTATTAACAAAAATACTTTAAATAAATCAACTGAAATATCTAACAATCGAAACGGTTTATGAATTAACGGTGATACATATGATACAAGAATAGTTGTTAACAAAGCTTATTTTGGCCAAAACTGAAATAGCCCTAATTACATTAAAAATAACTTTAACGAATATATTAATGTTAGTGGTAATGGACAAACTTATCAATTCAATCACGCTAATAACACCAATATTTACACTAACCCAAAAATTGGCCAAATGACAGTAACGGGAGTAGACCAAGATACTAATCCAAATAGTTATTTAATTAAATTATGATTTAGTGTTCCTGATTCAGTTGATTATCAACTATTAAATCAAACCATTACTTTTGATTTAAAGAACGCTCCTAGTAGCTCAGGTCATTTATTTACTATCAATACTTGTGATAAAAACCAATTTGATCCAAACTATAATAACTTTAGAGCTAACAATCTTAACTTAACTAGTGGAGAACGAACTGGAGCGATTGTTTGAAATGATAGTGATCAAACTGAATTTAAAAACTTAGGTAATACTAATACATGTAAGTGAGCAATTAGTAAAGGTTATACCTTAAGCTTAACTAACTTTACTAACGACTATATTAGTATTGATTCTAATCCAAGATTTGATGTTAACTCTAACACATTACAAGTTAGCGTTACCCAAACTAAAGCAGTACCTGAACAAACAAGTATTAATGTTGCTGGTTTAAAACTAAAAATTATGAATGGATCTACTGTTATTAGACAAGACATTACTTTACCTAGTCTAACAGTAACATTAGGTGCATCAAGTACTGATATTACAACAACAAATCTAACATATACTGGTGCAGATCAAAAATCTTTACGTGATAAAGGTGATACTGCTAGTTTTGATTTAACAATTCCTGAAGTGTTAAAACCACAAAATGATGATCAATTAATTATCAATTAAAGTTTGTTTATAAAGGCGAAGGTGAATCTACTTGAACTTGAGACTCGTTCCCTCCTGAAGAAGGAGTTTATAAATTCCAATATCAACATGATGATGAAACTTACACTTTAACTTATCAACGTGTAACTAATTTATCAAGTGATATTAATCCAAGATACACTTACCATATTACTTTAACTCAAGAGTTTGATGGCAAAGTGAAGAAAGATATTGAATTTAGTTTTATTGGCGCAAGCAGTAGTAACCCATTTGAAATTAATGCAGATGAATTTGTCCCACCATCTAATAATATTCTTGGTCCTGTATTAGGTGGAGTGTTTGGAGGAATTATTTTAATTGGATTAATAGCTGGTGGAATTGTTTTATATAGATGAAAACACAAATAAATAAATTAAAATAAAATAAAAATAGTATGAAATTTAAATTATTAACTGGTTTATTAGTTACTCCAGCTATTATTCCTTTAGGTATAAATTTTTCACAAACTACAAATTCTAACAATAACAAAAATTTAAACAAAACAAGTAATGATATCACTTGAGATGTTGATAATAATGGTTTGATTAAACCACACGATAAAACTCAAGTTGAAGGGGATATTGTTATTCCGGCTAAGGTTGGTGAAAAAGTTGTTAAAGGAATTTTAGGAGGAACTTTTGGTGCTAGCGCTTTTTCAGGATGTAAAAATTTAAGAAGCGTTAGTTTTGAAGAAAATACAAGTTTTACTACAATTGGCATTGAAGCGTTTTATACTTGCACATCTTTAGTTAGTGTTACACTTCCTGGCACAATAACTTCTATTGGAGATAGAGCTTTTTGAGATTGTTCTTTAGAAACTATTAATTTTGAAAATAATGATCATTATGTTTGAAAAGGAAATAATACTAATGGTTATTTAATTGCTAAAAATCAAACAGACCA